>NZ_JBEPKL010000001.1:0-535286 GCF_040544655.1 Sphingomonas sp. 1185 | reverse complement strand
AGCGCAGCTTGGGTGAGGGGTTGAGCGAGCCCAAAGGCTCGCGCGCTCGCCAAGCGAGCGCCCACCCCTCACCCAGCTCCGACTAAGCCTTTGCTGTCGCAAAGGCCAAGTCTGCGCAACCCTCTCCCCTCTGCGAGGGGCGAGGGGAGGAAAGGCATTGCTCAATGTCGAAGGCCGTCAGGCGGAACCGCCTAGCAGCTTCTCGCGGGCGGCATCATATTCGCGGCGAAGCTGCGCGATCCGCTCGGCGGCGGGGAGGATCGCATCGACCGCGCCGATCCCCTGGCCCGCGCCCCATATGTCGCGCCACGCCTTGGCGGCCTGTCCGCCGCCGAAGTCCATATGCGCCGCATCGCCGTCCGGCAGATGGTCGGGGTCCAGCCCCGCCGCCACGATCGAAGCGCGCAGATAATTGCCGTGCACCCCGGTAAAAAGGCTCGAATAGACGATGTCGCGCGCATGCCCGTCGACCACCGCCTGCTTATAGGTCTGCGCCGCCCGCGCCTCGACCGTCGCGATGAAGGGCGAGCCGATATAGGCGAAGTCCGCGCCCATCGCCTGCGCCGCCAGCACCGCATCGCCGGTGGCGATCGCCCCCGCCAGCGCCAGCGGGCCGCCGAACCATTGCCGGATTTCCTGGACCAGCGCGAAGGGGGACAGGCGCCCCGCATGGCCGCCCGCGCCGGCTGCCACCGCGATCAGCCCGGTCGCGCCCTTTTCGATCGCCTTTCGCGCGAAACGGTCGTCGATCACATCGTGCAGCGTGATCCCGCCCCAGGCCGATACGCCCGCATTCACATCCTCGCGCGCGCCCAGCGAGGTGATGACGATCGGCACCTTCCACTTGGCGCACACCGCCAGATCCTCCTCCAGCCGGTTGTTGGAGCGGTGGACGATCTGGTTCACCGCAAAGGGGGCCGCGGGGCGATCGGGATGGTCGCGGTCATGCGCGGCGAGCGCCTCGGTGATCTGGTGCAGCCATTCGTCGAGCTGGCTGGCGGGGCGTGCGTTCAGCGCGGGAAAGGAGCCGACGATCCCCGCCTTGCACTGGGCGATCACCAGGTCCGGATGGGATATGATGAACAGCGGCGACCCGATCACGGGCAAAGCCAGGCGGCTCAGGGCAGGGGGCAGGGGGGAGCGAGGCTGGGTCATGGCTTGACGATAACGTAAGCGTAAAGGCTGTCCAGCCCTCCCGTATCCCGGCCCATGAGACTATGTGACATGAGCGTCATTTGCTTTGCGCGGATGAGCGCGTAGAGATTTGCCGATCCCTATGGAAAGGCCTTGATCGTAATGAAGTCTGCCCTCTCGGCGCTGCTTGCCCTGACCGTTTCCACCCCGGCGCTGGCGGCGGGCCAGCTGCCGCAAACGGTGGCACCCGTGCTGTACGATATCTCGATCCGTCCCGATGCCAAGGCGATGCGCTTCTCGGGCGAGGAGACGGTCGATGTCGATGTCCGCCAGGCCACCGCGACCATCGTGCTCAACGCCGCCGAGCTGACCATCACCCGCGCTACCTTCGACGGCAAACCGGTGCCCTTCGCGCTCGACAAGGATGCGCAGACGCTCACCCTGACGCTGCCGCAGGCGGCGAGCACGGGGCGGCACAAGGTCGGCTTCGCCTGGACCGGCACGATTAACCGCTCGGCCAACGGGCTGTTCGCGATCGACTATACCAATGCCGACGGCACGCCCGACCGGATGCTGGCGACCCAGTTCGAGGCCCCCGACGCGCGCCGCTTCGCGCCGATGTGGGACGAGCCCGCGTTCAAGGCCAAGTTCCGCCTGACCGCCACCGCGCCCAAGGGGCAGCGCGCGATCAGCAACATGCCCGCCTCCTCGATCACGCCGCAGGCCGATGGCAGCCAGCTCTATCGGTTCGACGAGACGCCGGTGATGTCGAGCTATCTGCTCTATTTCGGATCGGGTAATCTCGACCGCAAGACGGTGGATGCGAACGGCGTCCAGATCGGCGTCGTCAGCCGGAAGGGCGTGGTCGACCAGGGCGATTATTCGCTCGCCTCGGCGTCCAAGCTGCTCGCTTATTATAACGATTATTTCGGCACGCCCTATCCGCTGCCCAAGATGGACATGATCGCGGGGCCGGGGTCCAGCCAGTTCTTCGGCGCGATGGAGAATTGGGGCGCGATCTTCTATTTCGAGAACGAGCTGCTCTTCGACCCCAAGGTCATGACCGAGAGCAATCGCCAGCGCATCCACACCGTCGTCGCGCATGAAATGGCGCATCAGTGGTTCGGCGATCTCGTCACCCCGCGCTGGTGGGACGATCTGTGGCTGAACGAGGGCTTTGCCTCGTGGATGGAGGGCAAGGCGTCCAACGACCTGAACCCCAGCTGGAAGGCCGCCGCCGCCAGCATTGCGGGCGAGCGTGAATCGGCGATGGGCATCGACGCGACCAGCGCCACCCATCCGATCATCCGCAAGGTCGAGACGGTCGACCAGATCGGCGAGGCGTTCGACAGCATCACCTATCTCAAGGGGCAGGCGGTGATCGGGATGCTCGAATCGACGCTGGGCGCGGACACGTTCCGCAAGGGCATCCGCGCCTATATGGCCAAGTACAAATATCAGAATACGGTGACCGAACAGCTGTGGGAGGAACTGTCCAAGGCGTCGGGCACCAATGTCGCGACCATCGCGCACGACTTCACCTTGCAGGGCGGCGTGCCGTTGGTCACGCTGTCGGGCGCGCGTTGCGAGGGTGGCAAGACGGTGGCGATGCTGGCGCAAGGCCGGTTCGGCTTGGACGAAGCCTCCAAGGCGCCGCAGACTTGGCATGTGCCCATCCGCATCGCCACGATCGGCGGCGGTGAGACCAGCGCCATCGTCACCGGCGCGACGCCGACTCCGGTCAGCGTCGGCGGGTGCGGGACGCTGGTCCTGAACCGGGGCAAGGGCTCCTATACCCGCGTGATGTATGACGATGCGGGCCATGCCGCGATCGTGCGCGACTATGCCAGGCTGGCGCTGGAGGATCGCCTCGGCACGCTGGGCGACGATTATGCGCTGGCGTCGGGCGGCTATCAGAGCCTGGGTCGCTGGTTCGACCTGATGGCGCAGGTGTCGCCCGAAGCCAGCCCGCTGGAATGGCAGACGGTGGCGGGCGAACTGTCGCGCCTCGACGGGCTGTATGAGGGCACGCCGCTCGAAAAGCCGCTGCGCGCGAGGATCGCGGCTCTCTTGTCGCCGGTGCTGGCGCGGATCGGGTTCGAGGCCAAGCCCGATGAGGGCGCGCTCGTCTCCAACCTGCGCGAGACGTTGATCGGGCGGCTGGGGACCAGTGGCGACGCGATGGTCGCGGCACGCGCGCGCGGCTATGTCGGGGCGCTCGCCAGGGACCCCAACGCGATCCCGGCGGCGATCCGCCAGCCGATCCTGGCGACCTATGCCACTCGTGCCACCCCGGCCGAGTGGGACCGGCTGTACGAACTGGCCAAGGCCGAGCGTAATCCGGTGGTCAAGAACCGCTATGTCTCGCTGCTGGGCTATGCCGAGGACGAGAGCGCGGCGCGCCGGGCGCTGAGCGTCCTGAAGAACGACACCTTCACCCCGCCGCAGCGTGCGGCGTTGCTCCGTTCGATCGCGGGGGCGCATCCCGACATGGCGTTCGACTGGGCAGCGGCGAACAAGCCGCTGGTCGACAGCTTCCTGGAAGAGAGCAACCGTGCGACCTTCATCGTCGGCCTAGGCGCCGGGTCGAACGATCCCGCCATGCCCGGCAAGATCGAGGCCTGGGCCGCCGCCAACCTGCCCGAAGGGTCGCGCGGCGGCGCCAAGCGCGCCATCTCGTCCATCGCGGTGCGCAAGGCGGTCGCCGACCGTCTGAAGCCCGCGGTCGAGGCCTGGCTGGCACGCTGATCCCGATCCTCTTCTTCCCCTCTCCCCTGGAAAGGGGAGAGGGTTAGCGAAGCTTGCCAGCCTGCTGGCTAGCGCAGCTTGGGTGAGGGGTCGAGCGAGCCCAAAGGCTCGCGCGCTGCGCGCATCCACCCCTCACCCAGCTCCGACTAAGCCTTTGCTCTCGCAAAGACCAAGTCTGCGCAACCCTCTCCCCTCTGCGAGGGGCGAGGGAAGGAATGGCGATCGGTCATTAGGAGGGAGCCGTCTGGCAGGGGAGGGGCGGGACCCGCGCAACCCGCTTGCCTTGAACGACGAAACACGAAACGATGACTTATCCGTCATTCATTCGTGAGCGCTTCGTGATCCGCAACAGCCTTGCCCTTTTCCTCGCCGCCACCGCCCTGACTGCGCCGCTCGCCGCGCAGGAAGAGGGAGAGAAGAAATCCTCGCACGAAGCGGCGGCCAAGGCCGAGGTCGAGGCCGCCTGGGCCCGCGCGCCGCTCGATGAAGCCGAGGTCCGCCACCGCGACAGCGTGACCCTGGGCGGCCGCACCTATCCCTATGTCGCCTCGGCGGGCACGCTGACCGTCCGCGATATCGAGGGCAAGCCGACCGCCTCGATGTTCTACACCGCCTATACGCTGGAGGGGGTGAAGCCCGGCACCAAGCGGCCCATCACCTTCCTCTATAATGGCGGACCGGGCTCGCCCTCCTTCTGGCTGCGCATGGGATCGTTTGCGCCGATCCGCATCCGCACCACCAGCCCGGAATTCGTCCGGCCCGCGCCCTATGATGTCGGGCCCAATCCGGACTCGCTGCTCGACAAGACCGACCTCGTTTTCCTCGATGCGATCGGATCGGGCTATTCGCGGCCGCTGGGCGATATGAAGCCCGCGCAATTCTACGGCGTGGACGAGGATGTCGACGTCTTCGCCAAGGCGATCCAGCGTTACGTCACCAAATATGGCCGCTGGATGAGCCCCAAATTCCTGCTGGGCGAAAGCTATGGCACGCTGCGCTCGGGCGCGCTGGCCTATGAGCTTCAGGAGCGGGGCATGGCGCTGAACGGCGTGATCCTGCTCAGCTCGATCATGAATTACGGCTATCGCCAGCCGGGGCTGGATCAGGTCTATCTCAATTACCTGCCCAGCTACGCCGCGACCGCCTGGTATCACAACCGCCTGCCCGATCGCCCCGCCGATGTGGCGACCGTGGTGGCGCAGGCGCGCGCCTTTGCGGTGGGCCCGTACATGTCGGCGCTGGCCAAGGGGCAGAGCATCTCGCCCCAGGAGCGCGACCAGATCGCCGAGCAGATGAGCCGCTTGATCGGCCTGTCGCCCGACTTCATCAAGCGCGCCAACCTGCGCATCGACCTGCCGCGCTTCCAGAAGGAATTGCTGCGCGGCTCGGCGCGGACGGTGGGGCGGTTCGACTCGCGCTACCTCGGCATCGACACCGACGCGGCGGGCGAACGGCCGGAGACGGACGCCTCTTCGGATGCGATTTCAGGCGCTTATATCGCGTCCTTCCAGGATTATCTGCAATCTACGCTCGGCTACAAGACCGAGTTGCCCTATCGCCTGTCGGCGCGCGATGCGGCGGGCTGGACTTGGAACTGGAAGCACAAGGCGCCCGACGGGTCGCAGAACAACCCCAACACCGCGATCGATCTGGCCGCCGCGATGCGGGCGAACCCGTATCTGAAGGTGCTGTCGATGAACGGCTATTACGACATGGCGACGCCGTTCTTCGGCACCGAGAACGACCTGGGCCATATGATGCTGGAGCCGGCGCAGCAGGCGAACCTGCGTTTCACCTACTATCCGGCGGGGCACATGACCTATCTGAACCCCGATGCGCTGCGGCGCATGAAGGCCGATCTGGCGGGCTGGTATGACGAAGCGGTGAGTGACGCCAGGTCGTCGACCCCGCCGGTGCCGCCTTCGGGGCAGGGGGCGCGGTGAGATACACCGATATCTAACTGTAGACCGCCGAGGATGCGAATGCGAAAACTGGGCCAGATTGCCATAGGTTTTGCACTCATGCTCGGCGGTTGTTCCTATGGCTATGATGTGATGGCTCTATCCGGTTCCGGCGGCGTCCAGTTCGCCATAGCGCCAGGAAGCCGCCATTCGCCTTCCTGCGTTCGCCTTATCGAGGTCTATGCCATCGACGAGTCAGTGCCTGTCTGGCGTGATAGCGTGGTCTACGACGATGATTGCGCCAACATGTTCCCGGTCGCGTATGGCGCGGCGCTGCAAGGTCGCCACGAACCGGAATGGCCCGTTATTCCGGCGAAGCCTTTGCGGCCGGGCATCGTGTATGAAGTTCACACGACTACAGGGGCAACGGGCTACGGCGGTGGCCGCTTCAGGATCAGACCGGACGGTAGCATCGAAAATGTTGCGCCGGTCACCGAGAGTGCACGCGGCGGATAGCAGCTGCCAAATTGCTGCCAAGCTCAGAAGTCTATAGCGCTTGATAAATATGGAAAATGGTGGACGCACTTGGGCTCGAACCAAGGACCCGCTGATTAAGAGTCAGCTGCTCTACCAACTGAGCTATGCGTCCGATGCCGGTCTGCGGCATGGCGGGGAAGCGATGTCCCCGTCTGGTGGCGCGCTGTTAGCCGAGCTTTTTCGACCTGCCAAGAGGGTTTTTGACATTTTTCTTGCGACAGCGAAATGACGGCGAAACGGCCCGGCCCGCCGAAGCGCGCCGGGCCGGATGCGTCAGGCGATATGGACCGCCTTGGTGATCATGTGGTTGGCGATGCCCTCGGGACCGTCCTCGGAGCCATAGCCGCTTTCCTTGACCCCGCCGAAGGGCGCGTCGCCCCAGCTGAGCCGCACGGTGTTGATCGCGACCATGCCCGCCTCGATCTCGTCGCCCAGCTGGTTCTGGCGACGACCATTCTCGGTGAAGCAATAGGCGCCCAGGCCGAAGGGCAGGCGGTTCGCCTCGGCAATGGCGTCCTCGGTAGTGGCGAAGGGGCGGATCAGCGCGATCGGGCCGAACGGCTCCTCGTTCATCGCCTTGGCGTCGAGCGACACATCGGCCAGCACGGTCGGCGCGAAGAAGAAGCCGTCACCGCCCTTCGCCTCGCCGCCGGTCAGCATCCGCGCGCCCGAGCGCACCGCATCCTCGATCATCGCGCCGATCGCCTCGGGGCGGCGGGGATTGGCCATCGGGCCCATCTGGGTGTCGCTCGACAGGCCGTCACCGATCTTCAGCGCGGCGGCGCGCTCGGCGAAGCCCTTGGCGAAACGCTCGTAAATGCCCTGCTGCACATGGAAGCGGGTGGGCGCGACGCAGACCTGGCCCGCATTGCGGAACTTGTGCGTGACGAGCGTGTCGAGCGTCTTGTCGAGGTCGCAATCGTCGAAGACCAGCACGGGGCCATGCCCGCCCAGTTCCATGGTCGACTTCATCACCGTGTCGGCGGCCAGCTTCAACAGGTGCTTGCCGACCGGCACCGAACCGGTGAAGCTGAGCTTGCGGGTGACGGGCGAGGCGAGCAGGTGGCGCGACACCGCGTCGGGCACGCCGAAGACCAGCTGCGCGACGTCGCCGGGCAGACCCGCATCCTGGAAGCAGCGCATGATCGCGATCGCGCTGGCGGGGGTCTCCTCGCTGGGCTTCAGGATGACCGAGCAGCCCGCCGCGATGGCGGGCGAGATCTTGCGGACCGGGTTCATGACCGGGAAGTTCCACGCACAGAAAGCCGCGACCGGCCCGACCGGCTGGTGCAGCACCAGCGAGCGGGTGCCGGTGGGGCGGGGCAGGACGCGGCCATAGATGCGCACCGCCTCGCCCGCATGGAATTCCAGCAGCGCGGCGGTGGCGGCCACCTCGCCGCGCGCCTCGACGATCGGCTTGCCTTCCTCCAGCGTGGCGAGGCGGGCGAGATCCTCGGCACGCTCGCGGACCAGCGCGGCGGTGCGCAGCAGGACGGCGGCGCGCTCCTGCGGCGCGGTCTTGCGCCACGTCTCGAAACCGCGCGCGGCGGCTTCCAGCGCGCGGTCCATGTCCGCCTTGGTCGCCAGCGGCAGGTCGCCCAGCGGCTGGCCGGTGGCGGGGTTCAGCACTGCCTGCGTCTCGCGGCCGTCCGCGCCCAGCCATTCGCCCGCGATATACAGGCCGGTCTTCACGTCGAAATCAGTCGCGGTCATGCGCGTCCTTTCCATGGAATAAGGGGATGATGCGGGCGGGAGATCGGCCCTGTCCGCGCCCGATGCAAGGGCGAAGGAGGCCGGACCGGGTTTCTGTCGGGATCGAGGGAGCAAAAGCAGGGCTTTGTGCGTCCCAAGCTTTCCGGCATTTCCTATCGGGGGGATCGAGATAGGTTACGCACCGAAACGAAAGGGACGGGTCCAGATGCGAGCACCATTTTCGGCAAGCCTTGCCGCGTTGATGATCGGGGCGATCGGCCTGTCCGGCTGTTCGGGGGGCGGCAGCGGCGGCGGGAAGGGCTCGGTCGAGCTGCTGAACGTCAGCTATGACCCGACGCGCGAGCTGTACAAGGACGTCAACGCCGCCTTCGCCAAACAATGGCAGGCCAAGACCGGCCAGACCGTCTCGTTCCGGATGAGCCATGGCGGATCGGGCAAGCAGTCGCGGTCGGTGATCGACGGGCTGTCGGCGGACGTGGTGACGCTGGCGCTCGCCTATGACATCGATGCGATCGCCGAGCGGGCCAAGCTGCTTCCGGCCGATTGGCAGGCCCGCCTGCCGGACAATAGCGCGCCCTATACATCGACCATCGTGTTCCTGGTCCGCAAGGGCAATCCCAAGGGTATTCGCGACTGGGCCGATCTGGTGAAGCCGGGCGTCCAGGTCATCACCCCCAGCCCCAAGACCAGCGGCGGCGCGCGGTGGAATTTCCTGGCCGCCTGGGCCTATGGGAAGAAGGCGGGCGGCTCGGAGGCGGCGGCGCAGCGCTATGTCGCGGACCTCTACGCCCATGTGCCGGTGCTGGATTCGGGCGCACGCGGCGCGACCACGACCTTTGTCGAACGCGGCCTGGGCGATGTGCTGATCGCGTGGGAGAATGAGGCGCTTCTGTCGGAGAAGGAGCTGGGCGCGGGCAAGTTCGACATCGTCGTCCCCTCCATCTCGATCCTGGCCGAGCCGCCGGTCGCGGTGGTCGACGCCAATGCCAAGGCGCATGGCACCGAGAAGGTCGCGACCGAATATCTGAAATTCCTCTACACGCCCGAAGGGCAGGAGATCGTCGCGCGCAACTTCTACCGCCCGCGCGACCAGGCGGTGCTGGCGAAATATGCGGCGGTGTTTCCCAAGCTGGACATGGTGACGATCCGCGACTTCGGCGGCTGGGGCGCGGCGCAGAAGCGGTTCTTCACGGATGGCGGGGTGTTCGATGCCATCTATGCCGGCGGCAGGAAGCGCTGATCCGGATGCGGGCTTCGACGCGCCGATCCGCCTTGCCGGGCTTCGGCCTGACCATGGGGATGACCCTGTTCTGGCTGGGGCTGGTGGTCCTGCTGCCGCTGTCCGCGCTGGTCATACGCGCGGCGGGCATGGGCTGGGACGGCTTTGCCGCGGTCGGCCTGTCGCCGCGCGCGCTGGCCGCCTATCGGCTCAGCTTCGGCGCGGCGCTGGCGGCGGCGGCGGTCAATGCGGTGTTCGGGCTGCTGATCGCCTGGATCCTCGTCCGCTATGAATTTCCCGGCAAGAAGCTGATCGATGCCGCGGTCGACCTGCCCTTCGCGCTGCCGACGGCGGTGGCGGGCATCGCGCTGGTTTCGCTCTATGCGAATAATGGCTGGATCGGGTCGCTGCTCGCGCCGCTGGGGATCAAGGTCGCCTATACGCCGCTGGGCGTCACTATTGCCCTTGTTTTCATTGGTTTGCCGTTCATTGTTCGCTCGGTACAGCCGGTGCTGGCCGATCTGGGGCGCGATGTCGAGGAGGCGGCCGCCACGCTAGGTGCGACGCGGACGCAGACCTTTCGCCGGATCATCCTGCCCGCCATCGCGCCCGCGCTGCTGACGGGCTTTGCGCTCGCCTTTGCGCGCGGGGTCGGCGAATATGGCTCGATCATCTTCATCGCGGGCAACATGCCCTTCAAGTCGGAGATCGCGCCGCTGCTGATCATCACCCAGCTGGAGCAGTTCGACTATGACGGCGCGACCGCCATCGCGTGCGTGATGCTGGTGCTATCCTTCGCGATGCTGTTGTTCGTCAATCTGCTCCAGGCGTGGCGCGCCAAGCGGGGGACGCGATGAGCGGTTCCAACCCCACCACCGTCGAAAGCCCGGTGGCACGCTGGGCGCTGATCGGCACCGGCTTCGCCTTTCTGGCGCTGTTCCTGTTCCTGCCGCTCGTCATGGTGTTCGCGGGTGGTCTGGCCAAGGGATGGCAGGTCTTCGTCGCGGCCATCGCGGACCCCGATGCGCTCGCCGCGATCCGCCTGACGCTGCTGGTCGCCGCCATTGCGGTGCCGGTCAACGCGGTGTTCGGCGTGGCGGCGTCCTGGGCGATCGCCAAGTTCGACTTTCGCGGAAAAAGCCTGCTCATCTCGCTGATCGACCTGCCTTTTTCGGTGTCGCCAGTGGTGTCGGGCCTGATTTTCGTCCTGCTGTTCGGGGCGCAGGGCTGGCTGGGGCCGTGGCTGACCGAGCATGGCGTCCGCATCATCTTCGCGGTGCCCGGCATCGTGCTGGCGACCGTGTTCGTCACCTTTCCCTTCGTCGCGCGCGAGCTGATCCCGCTGATGGCCGAACAGGGCCGCGACGACGAGGAGGCGGCGCGTTCGCTGGGGGCGAGCGGGTGGCAGACCTTCTGGCATGTCACGCTGCCCAATATCCGCTGGGGGCTGCTCTACGGCGTGCTCCTGTGCAATGCCCGCGCGATGGGCGAGTTCGGCGCGGTGTCGGTCGTGTCGGGGCATATCCGGGGGCTGACCAACACCATGCCGTTGCATGTTGAGATCCTGTACAATGAATATGACTTTGTCGGCGCGTTCGCGGTGGCGTCCCTGCTCGCCTCGCTCGCGCTCGTGACCTTGGGAGTGAAGACCGTGCTGGAATGGCGTTTCGGCATCCACCGGGCGGGAGCCGCGCATTGAGCATCGTCGTCGAGAATATTTCCCGTCGCTTCGGCGGCTTCACCGCGCTCGACCGCGTGTCGCTGGAGACGCGGGCGGGCGAGTTCCTGGCGCTGCTCGGCCCGTCCGGATCGGGCAAGACGACGCTGCTGCGGACCATTGCGGGGCTGGACTTCGCCGATGAAGGGCATGTGCTGTTCGACGGGCAGGACATGACGGATACGCCCGCGGCCGAGCGTCGGATCGGCTTCGTGTTCCAGAATTACGCGCTGTTCCGCCACATGACGGTCGCGCAGAACATCGCCTTCGGCCTGACCGTGCGGAAACGGCGCGACCGTCCGGCCAAGGCGGCGATCGCGGCCAAGGTCGCCGAACTGCTCGCCCTGATCCAGTTGCCCGATGTCGGCGACCGCTATCCCGCGCAGCTGTCGGGCGGGCAGCGGCAGCGCGTGGCCCTGGCCCGTGCACTGGCGATCGAGCCGCGCCTTCTCCTCCTCGACGAGCCGTTCGGCGCGCTCGACGCCCAGGTTCGCAAGGACCTGCGCGGCTGGCTGCGGCGGATCCATGACGAGACGGGGCTGACCTCGATCTTCGTGACGCATGACCAGGAAGAGGCGCTGGAACTGGCCGACCGGATCGTCGTGATGCGCGGCGGCGTGATCGAACAGATCGGCACCCCGCATGAGGTGCAGGCCGAACCGGCCACCGCCTTCGTGTCGTCCTTCATCGGCGAGACCAACTGCCTGCCCGTCACCCGGTCGAACGGTTCGGCGATGGTGGGGCAGGGGCAGACGGTGCTGCCCGATACGGGCCAGGGGCAGGGGGCGGGCGAGCTTCATATCCGGCCGCATGATGTCGAACTGGTCGAACCCGGCGCCCCCGATGCGCTGGCCCTCACGGTGGAGACGAGCCGCCCGATCGGCCGGTCGCGTCGGATCACCGCCACGATGGCGGGGCTGGCCGAGCCGTTGACCTTCGACCTGCCCGTCGACGCCAGCGCCGGGGCGGGCGATGTGCTGAACCTGCGCCCGACCCGCTATCGGATATTCGCAAAGACCTGATCGCCGTTCCCACGGACCATTTCGCCACCGCAACCGTTTGGCCATTTGCCAGCCCGGCAGGGCATGGGCATGAGATGGTCGTGGACGCAGGCAGACGGGGAGATCGGGTTTGAAGGTCGGACAGGAGTGCTGGCGGATCGAGCAGGCCGAGCGCATGGCGGTCATCATCGATGCGGAGAAATATTTCCGGATGGCCCGCCGCGCGATGCTCGGTGCCCGCAAGCAGATCCTGCTGATCGGATGGGACTTCGACGCGCGCATCGTCCTCGATCACGACGAGGCCCCCAACGAGTCCGTCGGCGATTTCATCTATTCGCTGGTCGAGCGGAACCCGGAACTGGAAATCTTCCTGCTCCGCTGGGACACCGGCGCGATCAAGTCGCTGTTCCGGGGGCGGACATTCTTCACGGTGATGAAGTGGATGGCGCACAAGCGGATCCATACCAAGCTGGACGGCCATCACCCGATCGCGGCCTCGCACCACCAGAAGATCGTCATCATCGACGACAAGCTCGCCTTTTGCGGCGGGATCGACATGACCAGCGACCGTTGGGACACGCGCGAGCATCGCGACGACGATCCCGGTCGCAAGCGGCCCGGCGGCCAGCCCTACAAGCCCTGGCACGATGCGATCAGCGCGGTGGAGGGGCCGGTGACGCATGCGCTGGGCGAGCTGTTTCGCGAACGCTGGCATGCGGCGGGCGGCAAGCGCATGGCCCCCGCCTCACCGGGCGAAAGCTGCTGGCCCGAGGGGCTGGAGCCCGACTTTCTCGACCAGCCGGTCGCCATCGCGCGCACCATGCCCGAGATGGACGACCAGACGCCGGTGCACGAGAATGAGGCGCTGTTCCTGGCGCAGATCGCGCGGGCGGAGCGCTATGTCTATATCGAGAGCCAGTATTTCGCGTCGCGCCGCGTCGCCGAGGCGATCGCGCGGCGGCTGGACGAAGAGAATGGCCCCGAATTCGTCATCGTCAATCCGCTGACCGCGCAAGGCTGGCTGGAGCCGATCGCGATGGACACGGCGCGCGCGCGGCTGGTCGAGGCGCTCCGGCGGCGCGACCGGCACGGGCGTTTCCGCATCTATCATCCCTTTACGGCGGGGGGCGAGCCGATCTATTGCCATGCCAAGATCCTGATCGCCGACGACCAGGTGTTCCGGCTGGGTTCGTCCAATCTCAACAACCGTTCGATGCGGCTGGACACCGAATGCGACCTGGCGATCGCGGTCGAGCCCGACAGCGCCGCGGGACGGCGGATCGGGGCGATCCGCGACGACCTGCTCGCCGAGCATCTGGGCACCAGCCCCGCCGAGGTGCAGGCGGCGGTGCAACGGACCGGCGCGCTGATCGCGGCGGTCGAGGCGCTGCGCGGGGCCGAGGGGCGGACGCTGCGCCCCTATGAAGTGCCCGATCTGTCGAGCGTCGAGGAATGGCTGGCCGACAATGAGGTCCTTGATCCCGAAAGCCCCGACGAGATGTTCGAGGCGCTCAGCAGCCGCAAGGGGCTGTTCCGGCGGTGGCGGCGGCGCTGATGGGCGAGATCGTCAACTTCCGTCAGGCGCGCAAGGCCCGCGACCGGCGGCAGGCCGAACAGCAGGCGACGGAAAACCGCGCGCGCTTCGGCCGGACCAAGGCCGAGAAGCAGCGGGATACGGCGGAACAGGAGCGTCTTCGCCGCGAGCTGGACGGGGCGAAGCGGGAAGAGGATGGGGAGGGCGCGTAGGGCCCACCGATGACGGTCGGCCCAGCCTTTGTCGGGGCGACGATCGCGTTCAGCGCGGCGTGGCGAACCAGATGGTGTGGGTCGCGCCCTTGCCGTTCTCTCGCGCTCGCACCTTTACCTCGTCGACGGTGAAGCCCGCGCGCGACAGCCGTCGGGTGAACACCGGATCGGGCGCGGCGGACCAGATGGCGAGCACGCCGCCGGGGCGCAGCGCGACGCGGGCCTCGTCCAGTCCACGGAGCGAATAGAGCCCGTCATTGTCCGGCCGGGTCAGCCCGTCGGGTCCGTTGTCGACGTCGAGCAGGATCGCGTCATAAGCCCCGCGCCCCGCATAGATCGCATTGCCGACATCGCCCATCGCCAGGGTGACGCGGCGGTCGTCCAGGCATCCGGCGGTCAGTTCCGCCATCGGCCCGCGCGCCCATTCGATGATGCCTGGCACCAGCTCGGCCACCGTGATCCGCGCATCGCGGCCCAGCCTGGCCAGGACGGCGCGCAGGGTGAAGCCCATGCCATAGCCGCCGATCAGCAGATGCGGCGCCGCGCGGCCGCCCAGCCGGTCGCAGGTCATCGTGCCCAACGCCACCTCGGAGCCGCTCATCCGCGTGCTCATCAGCTCGTTGCGATCGAGCACGATCATGAAGTCCTTGCCCCGGCGGAACAGCCGCAGGGGCTCGCCGCCCGGCACTTCGGCAATGCCGAGCAGCTCGCGCGGGGTCATTTGCCCTGGCGCGCCTTGCGAGCGGCGTAGCGGGCGTCGCGGGCGGCCTTCAGCTCGGCGGCGGTCGGGACCACCGGCGGGCGCGCGGCGGCAGCGGCGGCCTCCGCAGCGGCTTCGGCCTCGGCCTTCGCCTTGGCGCGGGCTTCCTCGCGTGCGGCCTTTTCCTGCTCGATCGCGGCCTTGTGCGCGGCGCGGCGCTCGGCCTCGGCGGCCTCCTTGGCTTCGCGCGCGGCGGCGCGGGCGGCGACCACCGCCGGATCGGGCGCGGCCTTGTTGCGCAGCTTTTCGAGCGCGGCCGCCTTGGCGTCGCGCGAGGCCGATGCGCGATCGGCGAAACCGGGAACCTTATATCCTGCCATCAATCATCTATCCCGTTGGGGGCCGGACGGCCCCATAGCACAACGGCCCCGCATCGCTGCAGAGCCGTTGGAGAAACTGGTGGACGCACTTGGGCTCGAACCAAGGACCCGCTGATTAAGAGTCAGCTGCTCTACCAACTGAGCTATGCGTCCGTTCGTCACGTCGACCTGGCCGTCCGGCGGCCCGCCTCGTGATCGGGAGGCGCGCCTTTAGCACCGTGGTCGGGCTTTGCAAATGCTTTTTGCGTGGGCGACCGACTTTTTTGTCGCTCACCAGCGGGCGGCGCGACGATTTTCGCGGTCGATCGCCATCAAGATGCCCAGGCACAGCAGCACCGTCATCTGCGACGATCCGCCATAGCTGACCAGTGGCAACGGGATGCCGACCACCGGGGCCAGCCCCATGACCATCATCAGATTGACCATGACATAGATGAAGATCGTCGTGGACAGTCCCGCCGCGGTCAGCCGGGCAAAGCGGTTGGGCGCCGCCTGCGCGACGTTCAGGCCCCAGCGGATGACGAGGAGGAAGGCCAGGATCAGGAAGCAGCCGCCGACCAGCCCCCATTCCTCCGCCATGGTGGCGAAGACGAAATCGGTATGCCCCTCGGGCAGATAGTCGAGATGGCTCTGAGTACCGTTCAGGAACCCCTTGCCCCAGATACCGCCGGAGCCGATCGCGATCTTGGACTGGCTGATATGATAGCCGGTGCCCAGCGGATCGCTTTCGGGGTCGAGGAAGATCAGCACGCGGTTGCGCTGATAGTCGTGCAGCAGGAAATTGACCGCGAGCGGCGCCATCACCGCCAGCCCGATCGCCCCGCCGATGAACAGCCGCAGCGGCACCCCGGCAAGGAACATAACGGTCGCCCCGCCCGCGCAGATCATCAGCGCGGTGCCCAGATCGGGCTGCTTCATCACCAGCGCGGCGGGCACGCCGATCATCGCCGCGACCGGCCATATGCCCGAGAAGCGCCTGGTCTCGGCGGGCGGCATCATCTCATAGAAGCGCGCGGCGCCCAGCACGATGAACAGCTTCATCAGCTCGGACGGCTGGAGCCGGATGAAGCCGACGTCCAGCCATCGCTGGCTGCCCCCGCGCACCGCGCCCAGCAGTTCGACCAGGACGAGCGCGACGACGAGGATCAGATAGCCCGGCATCGCGATGCGCCGCCACAGGTCGAGCGGCAGCCGCGACAGCACCAGCGACCCGGCGAGCAGCACGAAGAAGCGCACCCCCTGCGGCTTGGCCCAGGGGGTCAGCGAGCCGCCCGCCGCCGAATAGAGGACGACCAGCCCGAAACAGCCGATCGCCATGACCAGCAGGATCACCCGCCAGGGCAGCTGCGCGATCGGTTCGGGGATGATGCGCGGGCCGCTCATTCGTCGGGGGTCCCGGCATCGTCGGCGGGCTGCTCGCTGCTGCTGGCGGCCATCGCCTCGGCCTGCGCGTCGGAAACGTTGGTCGCGGCCTTGACCGCCGGGGCGGCGGTGGGGGCACCGGCATCGGTCTTGGTCGCGGCGGAGGCGGGCTTGGGGGCCTGTGCCGCGCGATAGGCGGCTTCCTCGGCCGCCATGCGCGTGGCGATGTCGCCGCCCCAGGTGGGCTCGTCCTGCGCCAGCGACGCCAATGCGCGGTCGCGGTCGAACAAATAGGTCATGATGTCGCGCCCGATCAGCGGCGCGTCGAGATTGCGCACGGTGTGGCCGTTATGCTCCAGCACGACGGCGGCCGCGTAACGCGGATTATCGGCGGGGGCGAAGCAGACGAGCAGCGCGTGGTCGCGCAGCTTGAAGGGCAGCTGGCCGTTCTTCAGCACGCCCATGCGCCGCTCCGCCATGGTGATCCGGCGGACCTGCGCGGTGCCGGTCTTGGCGGCCAGGCTGACGCCGGGCACCAGCATCCGCGCCGCGCCGCCGGTGCCGCCCTGATTGACCACGCCGAACATCGCGTCGCGCACGACCGCCAGATGCTCGGAGGCGACGGGCAGGGCGGGGGCGTCGAGATGGACCTGATGCGCCAGCAGGCTGGGCTGCAAGGCGCGGCCCGAGGCGATCCGCGCCGCCATCACCGCCAGCTGAAGCGGATTGGCGAGCACATAACCCTGTCCGATCGAGGCGTTCAGGCCATCCGCGATCGTCCACTTCTTCTTGTATTTCCGTAGCTTCCAGTCGGGGTCTGGGACGGTGCCGTAACGCTGCGCGCTGAGCGGCAGGTCGAATTTCTGGCCCAGCCCGACCATCCGCGCGATGGGCGCGATCCGGTCATAGCCCATGCGGCGGATCATCTCGTAGAAATAGATGTCGCAGCTCTGCTCGATCGCGCCCTTGAGGTTCAGCGCGCCGTGCCCGCCGCGCTTGTGACAGTGGAAGACGCCGGTGCCGACCCGCATCGCGCCGGTGCACAGCACCCGGTCGTCGGCGCCGACCCCGGCCTCCAGCAGCGCCAGGCCGTTCATCGGCTTGACCGTCGAGCCCGGCGGATAGAGCCCCTGCGTCACCTTGTTCATCAAGGGCACATGGTCGTTCTCCGACAGCATCGCCCATTCCAGATGGCTGATCCCGTCCGAAAAGCTGTTGGGGTCATAGGCGGGCATCGAGACCATCGCCAGCGTCTCGCCGGTGCGGCAGTCGAGCACCACCGCCGAGCCCGAATTGGTCCCCAGCCGCCGCGCCGCAAATTCCTGGAGCCCCGCATCGATGGTCAGGCGGATGTTGCGGCCGGGCGTGTCGGGCCGGGTGGCGAGTTCGGCCACCACCTTGCCGCGCGCCGTCACCTCGACTCGCTTGGCGCCGGGCTTGCCGCGCAGCACCGGCTCCAGCATCTTTTCCAGCCCGTCCTTGCCCAGCTTGAAGCCGGGGGTGACGAGCAGCTGGTCGTGGGTCGCCTTGAACTGTTCGGCGGTCGGCGTGCCGACATAGCCGGTCAGATGCGCCACCGCCGCGCCCGCCGGATAGAAGCGCGCGAAGCCCCGCGTCGGCTGGACGCCGGGCAGCTCGGGCAGGCGGACGCTGACGGCGGCGAACCGTTCCCAGTCGAGCCGCTCGGCGACCTGCACCGGCTGGAACCCGGCGGCATGTTCGAGGTCGAGGCGGATGCGGTTCATCGCCTCGTCGTCCAGCCGCAGGATCTGGCGGAGCAGCGCCAGCACGCGGTCCTTGTCCTCCAGCCGGTCGGGGATGATGTCGACGCGGAAATCGGTGCGATTGTTGGCGATGGGCAGGCCGTGCCGGTCGATCAGCCAGCCGCGACGCGGCGGGATCATCGTCGTGTTGACGCGGTTGCTCTCGGAGAGGAGGTTGTACTTCTCGTTCTGCGCGATCGACAGCCAGGCCATGCGCCCGGCGAGCAGCAGGCCGACGGCCCCCTGCGCCGCGCCCAGCACGAAGGCGCGCCGGGAAAAGCTGTAGGCCTGTGCCGCCTCGGTCATGATCCGCCCCTGGCGTTCCATGCCTATGCCCCTACCTCATTGCGGCCACGCTTGCGATCGATCCATGCGACCAGCCGGGTCGCCATGGGAAAGAGCAGGATGGTGATCGCAATCTGAATGACCAGCGCCGCATCGACCTGCGCGCCGACCGGCACCGCCAGGAAACGCCCCGCGATCAGGCAGAAGGCGATGGCCCCGCTGGCGATCAGCCAGTCCTGCCAGAAGTCGCGGAACACCAGCCGATGCTCGAACAGGTCGATCGCCAGCGAGGTCAGCGACCAGAGCAGCATCGCCGAGCCCAGCGGCTGGCCCGACAGCAGATCGTCGAACAGCCCCAGCGGCGCGGCGGCCCACAGCCGCAGCGCGAACCGCGCCACGAGCCGCCAGGCGAGCAGCATGACGAGGCCCATGGGCGGCTGCAACGGTACGATCGCCACCACCGGCACGATGGCGAGGAGCGAACCGGCCATCACGGTCAGCCAGGGCAGCGCGCGGGCGCGTGCGGGCGGCAGTCCGGGGTCGAAGGGGTTGCTGATGTCGAGGGTCACGGCCGGGGCGACGGCGCCGATACCGGCATCGGCATGAAGGCGCGCTGAACGATCGCGAAATCCAGCGTGTCGGGATGGATGAAGGGCCGCGCCACCGCCGTATCGCCGCCATCGGCGCTGATGCGGGCGACGGGAATATCGGGGGCATAGAGCCCGCCGGTGCCCGAGGTGACAAACAACTCGCCCTTGGCCAGCCGGACATTGGTGTTGACCGAGCGTATGTCGAGCGTCCCGTCGCCGCGCCCGACCGCGATGGCGGGCAGGCCGTCGCGGGTGCGGCGGACCGGCACGATGCTTTCGGGATCGGTCAGCAGGAGGACGCGCGCGGCGGCAGGCCCCGCCTCGGTCACGCGTCCGATCAGCCCCTCGGGACCGCGCACCGCCATGCCGGGCGTGACGCCCTGCCACCGCCCCGCATTGAGCAGCGCGAAGCGGCGACCGCTGCTGCCGGTCGAGCTGACCAGCCGCGCGGTGACGACAGTGTCGGGCGTCCGGTCGCGCACCGCCAGCAAGGTGCGCAGGCGGCGATTGTCATAGGCGATGGTGCGCGCGGTCAGCAGCAACTGGCGCGACTGGGCCAGTTCGGCGCGCAGCCGTTCGTTTTCCGAATGGACGAAGAAATAACGCCCGATCGCCTGGGGAATGTCGTCGACCGCGTCGCCGACCGCGACGAAGGCGCCGGAGACGGGCGCGGTGACGCTGCCCAGCGTCATGCGCAGGCCGGCGAAAGCGGGTGGGTTGAACGTGGATGCGACAAGCAGCACCACGCCCACCACCGCACCCGCCACCGCGAGCACATAGGCCAGGAAAGCTCCATATTGCCGCCGTCGCGAAAACCCGGTGCGACGGTCGCGGGCGGGCGCCATGCGCCGGTCCCCTTATGCTGGAGGTTAGCCGTTCAGCAGGACGCCGCGGTACATCGGATCTTCCAGCGCGCGGCCGGTGCCCAGCGCCACGCAGGTCAGCGGATCCTCCGCCACCGTCACCGGCAGCCCCGTCTCGTCGCGCAGCACCTCGTCCAGCCCTTCGAGCAGCGCGCCGCCGCCGGTCAGGACGATGCCCTGGTCGACGATGTCGGCGGCCAGTTCGGGCGCGGTGTTTTCCAGCGCGACGCGGACGCCCTCGACGATGGTCGCGACCGGCTCGGACAGCGCCTCGGCAATCTGGCCCTGGTTGATCTGGATTTCCTTGGGCACCCCGTTGACGAGGTCGCGGCCCTTGATCTGGATCGTCACGCCGATGCCGTCCGCCGGGGGACGCGCGATGCCGACTTCCTGCTTGATCCGCTCGGCGGTGGCTTCGCCGATCAGCAGGTTATGGTTGCGGCGAACGTAGGAGACGATCGACTCGTCCATCTTGTCGCCGCCGACGCGGACGCTCGTGGTGTAGGCGAGGCCACGAAGCGACAGCACCGCGACTTCGGTGGTGCCGCCGCCGATATCGACGACCATCGATCCGATCGGCTCGGTGACGGGCATGTCGGCGCCGATCGCGGCGGCCATCGGCTCCTCGATCAGGAAGACCTGGCTGGCACCCGCGTTCGAGGCGGCGTCGCGGATCGCGCGGCGCTCGACCTTCGTCGAACCCGACGGCACGCAGATCACGATCTCGGGCCAGCGCGCGAACTTGCGCGGGCCGTGCACCTTCAGGATGAAGTGCTTGATCATCTGTTCGGCGACGTCGATGTCCGCGATCACGCCGTCACGAAGCGGACGGATCGCCTCGATATTGCCCGGCGTCTTGCCCATCATCAGCTTGGCGTCGTCACCGACCGCCTTCACCTTCTTGATGCCGTTGATCGTCTCGACCGCGACGACGGACGGCTCGTTCAGCACGATGCCGCGTCCGCGGACATAGACCACGGTGTTCGCGGTGCCGAGGTCGATCGCCATGTCTTGCGACATGAATTTCAGGAAGCGGGGGAGGGGCATCGAGGCTTTCGTTCCGTCTGTGGACCGGGTGGGCGTGACTCATATCCCGAACCGCCGCCAAGAGCCGTCACAGGCACCTGCACCGTCATTTGCGGGGTCGCGGGATGCCGTCGCTTGGGCTAGGGTTTGCCGCATGTCAATACGGCGTCTGCCTCCCCATCTCGTCAATCGTATCGCGGCCGGTGAAGTGGTGGAAAGGCCCGCCAGTGCGTTGAAGGAGTTGGTCGAAAATTCGATCGATGCCGGGGCGACGCGGATCGCGGTCGCGCTGGGTCAGGGCGGGGTCGGCCGGATCGAGGTGGCGGACGACGGATGCGGCATGTCGGCCGAGGACATGGCCCTCGCGCTGGAGCGGCATTGTACCTCCAAGCTGCCCGACGAGGCGATCGAATCGGTCCTAACCCTCGGATTTCGCGGCGAAGCCCTGCCGTCCATCGCCAGCGTCGCGCGGGTGACGATCGAGAGTCGTCCGGCGGGGCGCGACGGCTGGAGCCGGGTGGTCGACAATGGCGAGGTGCTGCGCGACGGCCCCGCCGCCGTGCCGCCCGGCACCCGCATCCTGGTCGAGGACTTGTTCGCGCGTGTCCCGGCGCGGCGCAAGTTCCTGCGCTCGCCCCGGTCGGAATATGCCGCCTGTCTCGACATGGTGCGCCGTCTGGCGATGGCGCGGCCCGACATCGCCTTCACCCTGGAGCATGACGGGCGGCGGGTGCTGACCGTGCCGGGCGGGGAGGAGCGGCCGGGGCGCGTCGCGGGGCTGACCGACCGGGCGCTTGCGGAAAACTCGGTCGCGATCGACTGGGTGCGCGACACGGTGTCGCTGGGCGGCGTGGCGGGGTTGCCGACCTTCAACCGGGGCATTGCCGACCACCAATATCTATTCGTCAATGGCCGCCCGGTCCGCGATCGCCTGCTGATGGGCGCGATCAGAGGCGCTTATGCCGAGATGTTGCCACGCGATCGTCACGCGGTGGTCGCGCTGTTCCTCGACATGCCGCCGTCCGAGGTCGATGTGAACGTCCACCCGGCCAAGACCGAGGTCCGCTTTCGCGACCCCGCGCTGATCCGGGGGATGATCGTGTCGGGCCTGCGCCGCGCACTCGACGAAGCCGGGCATCGCAGCGTGCAGCGCCCGCCCGACTCGGCGCTGGCGATGTGGCAGAGCGAGAGCGTCGCCGCCCCGCCCGGCGGCACGCCGCCGCTCGATAACTGGGCCGCATCCGCACCCGAGACGCGCGTCATGGAGCGCCAGTCGCTCTTCGCGCCGCGCCCCGGCTTTGCGGCCCCGCCGCCGCTCGCCCGCGCCGAAGCCGCCTTCGCACCCCCGCCCGAGGTGCGCCAATATCCGATGGGCGTCGCGCGCGGACAGGTCGCCAAGACCTATATCGTCGCCGAGGCCGAGGATGGCCTGGTCCTGGTCGACCAGCATGCCGCGCACGAGCGGCTGGTGCTGGAGCGGATGCGCGCCGCGCTGACCGGCGGGCGGATCGCGTCGCAGGCGATGTTGATCCCCGAAGTGGTCGAGCTGGACGAGCCCGCCTGCGACCGGCTGGAAGCGCGCGCCGAGGAGCTGGCGGAGTTCGGGCTCGATCTCGAACGCTTCGGCCCGACCGCGATGCTGGTCCGCGCCACGCCCGCTTTATTGGGGCAGAGCGATCCCAAGGGGCTGGTCGCCGATCTGGCGGACGAACTCGCGGCGTTCGACCAGGCGCTGTCCTTGCGCGAGCGGCTGGATCATGTCGCGGCGACCATGGCCTGCCACGGCTCGGTCCGCGCGGGCCGCATCCTGTCGGTCGCCGAGATGAACGCGCTCCTCCGCGAGATGGAGGTCACGCCGCATTCCGGCCAATGCAATCACGGTCGGCCGACCTGGGTGAAGTTGCAGCATGGAGATATCGAGAAGCTGTTCGGGCGGAAGTGACGATGGCAGATTGTCTGTGCGCCTCGTTGTCCGACATTGCGCATATCCCGATGGGCGATCATTAGGGGCGCGACGAGCGATTTCTGGCGACGGTTCAAGAGCTGACGTCGCCGGGCGATCCGCAATGGTGGCGCTATCTCGGCCAGTGTCGGGCGTGCACCCAATATTGGCTGATGGCGCAGGAGGAGCGCATCTTTGACGAGCATTTGCTCGCGCGGATCAACGAGGGGGAGGCTGCCCGGATCCTGACCGCGAACGCATGGCCGGAGAGGTTCGCAACGTATGAAGACGTACTCCGCATCGCGCGCGCGCTGG
Source organism: Sphingomonas sp. 1185 (assembly GCF_040544655.1). Classification (NCBI taxonomy): domain Bacteria; kingdom Pseudomonadati; phylum Pseudomonadota; class Alphaproteobacteria; order Sphingomonadales; family Sphingomonadaceae; genus Sphingomonas; species Sphingomonas sp. 1185. The sequence goes on along the minus strand of NZ_JBEPKL010000001.1, from coordinate 512,344 downwards.
CGACACCCTGTTGCTTCCTGGAGCCGATGGCAGACTCGCTTATCTGGACGATCGAGGATTTGCGCCGCGATCGACCGGACTCCGTGTCGAGGAGGTCGCCGAACTTCTGGGTCTGGCGGACGATCATGCTCGCCGCCTGATTGCTCGGATCAAGCGATAGCTTACCGCCCCTTGTCTTGGCGACGAACCGATCCCATGGAGCGGCGAGCCGAAAATTTTTCGGTCGTGCGTTCATCGTAACGAAACTTTTGCACTCGGCCGTTTATTTATCGTCCGTTGGACAGGATCGGGCATCATCATGAAACATATCATGCCACTCATTTGCGCGCTCATTCCGCTGGCTGCCGTCGTCAGCGCGTGCGTCACCTGCCCCTGAGCTGATCCCCGCACGGCCGGCTCAATGTACGTGACCCGGCCGCCCATAGGACACGAAAAAGGGCCGCCCGGACATGCCGGACGGCCCTTCTTCTATTCGACCGAGGGTCGAAGCGTCGGGATTAACCCTGCGCTTCGTCCTGCTCCGGCTGAACCTCGGCGGTGGCGCCCGGCTCGGCGTTGGGATCGTAATCCTCGGTGAAGCCGGCTTCGTCACGCTCGAACATCGAGGCCATGACGTCGACGCCCTGCGCCTGCATCTCGGCTTCTTCCGGCGAGCGGGCGACGTTGACCTTGACGGTCACGGCCACTTCCGGGTGAAGCGCGACGCGCACGTCGTACAGGCCGATCGCCTTGATCGGACGGTCGAGCACGATCTGGCTCTTGTTGACCTTGTGGCCGTCGGCGACGAGCGCCTCGACCAGGTCACGCACCGCGACCGAGCCGTACAGCTGGCCGACGTTCGACGCCTGACGGATCAGGGTGACGGTGGCGTTCTCGAAGGTCTTCGACTCGACCTCGGCCTCGGCGCGACGGTTCGCGTTCTCGGCTTCGATGCGGGCGCGGTTGGCCTCGAACACCTTCTTGTTGGCTTCGTTGGCGCGCAGCGCCTTCTTGCGCGGCAGCAGGAAGTTACGGGCAAAGCCGTCCTTCACCGTGACCACGTCGCCGATGGCGCCGAGCTTCTCGACGCGCTCAAGCAGAATAACGTCCATCTTCTAGGACTCCTTACTTCACGACGTAGGGCAGGAGGCCCAGGTGACGGGCGCGCTTGATGGCCTGGGCCAGTTCGCGCTGCTTCTTGGCCGACACGCTGGTGATGCGCGAAGGCACGATCTTGCCGCGCTCGGACACGAAGCCCTGGAGCAGACGGACGTCCTTATAGTCGATCCGGGGCGCGTCCTTCGCGGAGAAGGGGCAGCTCTTGCGGCGACGGAAAAACGGGCGGGCCATTATGCGGCTTCCTCTTCACGATCACGACGGGGGCGGTCAGCGCGGTCGGGGCGTTCGCCACGATCGGCACGACGCTCGCGGTCGCGCTCCTGCTTGCGCATCATCACCGACGGACCTTCTTCATGGCCGTCAACCTTGACGGTCATGTAGCGGATCACGTCTTCGTTGATCTGGGTCTGGCGCTCCAGCTCGGCGACGACACCCGCGGGGGCGTCGATTTCGAGCATGACGTAATGCGCCTTGCGGTTCTTGGCGATCTTGTACGCCAGCGAACGCAGACCCCAGGTCTCGGTCTTCACGACCTTGCCCTGATTGTCCTCGACGATCTTCGTGGCGGCTTCCGCCAGCGCGTCCACCTGCGCCTGTGCCAGATCCTGGCGCGCAAGGAACACGTGCTCGTAAAGAGCCATGCAGCTTACCTTATGTTGGCCGATCGCTGACGCCCACCCCATGTGGGACGCCCCTCCGGCTGTCTTCCATACTTCAATACCGCCACGCCAAAATGGCATGAGGGCGGGTGAAGCAGGTGCTTCCCGCCCAATGGTGCGCTGGCTCATAGCGATTTGGCGGCAAAAGGCAAGCGGCGAAGGGGCACGCGGACTTGCCAGCGGCGGGCGACCTTTCTACCGCGCGGGCCATCCTATACCGTTTCATGGCAGATACGAACATGCGTGCATTCATCTTTCCGGGCCAGGGCAGCCAGGCCGTCGGCATGGGCAAGGCGCTGGCCGAGGCGAGCCCGGTCGCCCGCGAGGTGTTCCAGGAGGTCGACGAGGCGCTGGGCCAGCATCTCTATCGCCTGATGGTCGAGGGGCCCGCCGACGAACTGACCCTGACCGAGAATGCGCAACCCGCGATCATGGCGAACGCCATCGCGACGCTGCGCGTGCTGGAGAAGGAAGGCGGCGTCCGCCTGTCGGAAAAGGCCGATTTCGTCGCGGGCCACTCGCTGGGCGAATATACCGCATTGTGCGCGGCCGATGCGATCGACCTGGCGACCACGGCGCGTCTCCTCAAGCTGCGCGGCCGGGCGATGCAGGCGGCGGTGCCGGTGGGCGAGGGCGCGATGGCGGCTCTGCTGGGCGCGGACCTCGAAAAGGCGAAGGTCATTGCGGGCGCGGCGGCCGATGCGATGCTGGCCGAGGGTGGCGAGCCGCTGGTCTGCACGGTCGCCAATGACAATGACCCGAGCCAGGTGGTGATCTCGGGCCACCGTGCCGCGATCGAGAAGGCGGTGGCGCTCGCCAAGGACCTGGGCGCCAAGCGCGCCGTCCTGCTGCCGGTGTCGGCGCCGTTCCACTGCCCGCTGATGCAGCCCGCCGCCGACGCGATGGACGCCGCCCTCGCCGAAGCGACGATCCGGGCGCCGCTGGTGCCGGTCTATGCCAATGTCGAGGCGGCGCCGGTCGCCGATCCCGGCGCGATCCGTGCGCTGCTGGTGGCGCAGGTGACGGGGATGGTGCGCTGGCGCGAATCGGTGCTGGCGATGCAGGATGCGGGTGTTTCGCAGTTCGTCGAGTTCGGTGGCAAGGTGCTCGGCCCCATGGTCAAGCGCATCGCGCCGGATGCGGACGCGGTCAGCGTCGTGACGATGGACGATGTCGAGGGGCTTCTGGCGAAACTTTGATTTCGCGCGGAGACGCGGAGGCGCGGAGATGCGGGACATAGACGAAATCAGTGGAGCGGTTCTCGACGTTGCGTTGCGGATGCATCGCGACTTGGGGCCTGGTCTTCTGGAAAGCGTTTATGAAACCGTGCTGGCGGGTAAGCTGGATCGGATGGGTTTCAGGGTTGCGCGCCAGCGCCCAGTAGACATTCATTTCGACGGTATGACCTTCGATGCCGCGTTCCGCATCGACCTCCTTGTCGATGAGCGCTTGCTCGTTGAAATCAAATCCGTCGAGCGGCTGTCAGCCGCTCATGCAAAGCAATTGCTGACCTATTTGAGACTGACCGGCCAGCCAGTCGGTCTGCTGATCAACTTTGGCGGCGCAACGCTGAGAGAAGGGGTGCGACGGATCGTCAATTCCCACACTCCCTCCGCGTCTCCGCGTCTCCGCGTGAACCAAAGAATCGGAGAATAAGCATGTTCGACCTGACAGGAATGACCGCCCTCGTGACCGGCGCGTCCGGTGGGCTGGGTTCGGCCGTCGCCAAGGCGCTGGCGGCGCAGGGTGCGAAGCTGGCGCTGTCCGGCTCTAATATCGACAAGCTGGAGGCGTTTCGCAGCCAGCTGGGCGGCGATCATGTCGCGGTGCCCTGCAACCTTTCGGACCCGGCCGCGGTCGATGCGCTGATCCCGCAGGCGGTCGAGGCGCTGGGCGGCAAGCTCGACATCCTGGTCAACAATGCGGGCGTCACCCGCGACAATCTGACCATGCGGATGAAGGACGAGGAGTGGGATCAGGTGATCCGCGTCAACCTCGAAGCCGCGTTCCGCCTGATCCGCGCCTCGGCCAAGCCGATGATGAAGGCGCGTTTCGGCCGCATCATCTCGATCACCTCGGTCGTCGGGGCCACGGGCAATCCGGGGCAGGCCAATTATGCCGCGTCCAAGGCGGGCCTGGTCGGCATGTCGAAGGCGGTCGCGCAGGAGCTGGCCAGCCGCAACATCACGGTGAACTGCGTCGCGCCCGGCTTCATGCGTTCGGCGATGACCGACGTGCTGCCCGAGGCGCAGAAGGCCGCGCTGCTGGGCCGGATCCCGGCGGGCGATCTGGGCAAGGGCGAGGACATCGGCGCGGCCGTCGTCTATCTGGCGTCCAGGGAAGCAGGCTACGTCACCGGCCAGACGCTGCACGTCAATGGCGGCATGGCGATGCTGTAAAACGGCATAATCGCCACGAATGATCTTATCCTGGCGCTGGTCCGTCGCTGGACGGGCTTGCCAGACATGGGCGCGCGTTCTACGTGCGTTCAGGAATTACCAACCCCCGATTAGATACGAGAAGGGATTACCATGAGCGAGACCGCCGACCGCGTGAAGAAGATCGTCGTCGAGCATCTCGGCGTCGAAGCCGACAAGGTGACCGAGGACGCGAGCTTCATCGACGACCTCGGTGCCGACAGCCTCGACATCGTCGAGCTCGTCATGGCGTTCGAGGAAGAGTTCGGTGTCGAAATCCCGGACGATGCCGCCGAGAAGATCACGACCGTCAAGGACGCGATCACGTACATCGACGAGAACAAGGCCTGATACCGGGGCCTCGGCCCGCAGATGATGCGGGCCGAACGGGCCGCCAAGGCCAGGTTTCAAGCGGCTCCCCGACCCCGACTAGCGGGCGGGGAGCCGTTTTCGTTGTGGAATGGAGTGGAATATGCGGCGCGTCGTCGTAACCGGACTGGGTCTTGTCACGCCTCTGGGCGCGGACGTGGAAACCGCCTGGGCCAATCTGATCGCTGGCAAGTCCGGCGCCGGTCCGATCACGCGGTTCGATACCACCGGGCAGAAATGCACCATCGCGTGCGAGGTGAAGCCCAAGGATCATGAATATGGCTTCGACCCCGACAAGCGCGTCGACCACAAGGTCCAGCGCCAGGTCGATCCGTTCATCGTCTATGGCATCGACGCCGCCGGACAGGCGCTGGAGGATGCCGGGCTGACGGAGATGGACGAGGCCACGAAGCTGCGCGCGGGCGTGTCGATCGGCTCGGGCATCGGCGGCCTGCCGGGCATCGAGATCGAATCGGTCAACCTGCACGAGCGGGGCCCCGGCCGGGTCAGCCCGCACTTCGTCCATGGCCGCCTGATCAACCTGATCTCGGGTCAGGTCAGCATCAAATACGGCCTGATGGGCCCGAACCATGCGGTTGTCACCGCCTGCTCGACCGGCGCGCATTCGATCGGCGACGCGGCGCGGATGATCCGTGACGACGATGCCGACATCATGCTGGCGGGCGGTGCGGAAAGCACGATCAACCCGCTGGGCGTGGCCGGTTTCGCCCAGGCGCGCGCGCTCAACATGAGCATGAACGACCGCCCGACCGAGGCGAGCCGTCCCTATGACAAGGGCCGCGACGGCTTCGTGATGGGCGAGGGCGCGGGCGTCGTCGTGCTCGAGGAATATGAGCACGCCAAGGCGCGCGGCGCGAAGATCTATGCCGAGGTGGTCGGCTATGGCCTGTCGGGCGACGCGTATCACGTCACCGCCCCGCATCCCGAGGGCAAGGGCGCCGAGAATGCGATGCGCATGGCGCTGCGCAAGGCGGGCATGGAGCCGTCGGACATCGATTATATCAACGCCCATGGCACCTCGACCATGGCCGATACGATCGAACTCGCCGCCGCCAAGCGGGTGTTCGGCGACGACCTGTCGGGTGCGTCGATGTCGAGCACCAAGTCGGCGATCGGCCATCTGCTGGGCGGGGCCGGTGCGGTCGAGAGCATCTTCTGCATCCTGGCGCTGCGCGACCAGATCGTGCCGCCGACGCTGAACCTCGACAATCCGGACGAGGGGACCGAGGGCGTCGACCTGGTTCCCCACGTCGCCAAGAAGCGCGAAGTGAAGGCGGTGCTGAACAACTCGTTCGGCTTCGGCGGCACCAACGCCTCGCTGGTGATGAAGGCGATCTGAGCTTTCACCGCTCCTGACCTCCGTTCAGCCTGAGCGAAGTCGAAGGCCACGGGATGCTGGGTGCGTTCAGGGCGTGCACTTCGACTTCGCTCAGTGCGAACGGCGTGCAGTATTAGAATTCCAACCCCGGCCACCGCCGGGTCCGCTTGCAAAACGCTTTGGCCCGCGCCATCGGGCGGGCAGGCAAGCGGACCCGGATCGGTGCCGGGGTTGTTTCCTGTCCGGGCCTGTGCGCCCTAGTCAAAACCGGGTGAGATATGCGCAAGGTCGGCTGTATCGGGTTGCTGCTGGGGCTGATCGGCATCGCCGTCTTCGGCTGGGTCGCGCATGACTGGGCGGGCAGCGGCCCGGCGGACAAGCCGCTGGCGGTGGTCGTTCCCGAGGGTGCGAGCCTGGCGCGCGCCGCCACCGCACTTCAGAGGGCGGGCGCGATCCGCTCGGCGGGGCGTTTCCGGCTCTATGCGCGTCTGTTCGGCCATGGCGGCGCGATCAAGGCGGGCGAATATGCGATTCCGGAACAGGCCAGCGCCTCGGACGTGCTGGCGCTGCTGCAGGAGGGCAAGGTCCGCCAGCGGCTGGTGCCGGTGCCCGAGGGCTATCCCTCGATCCTGGTCCATGACGCGCTGATGCGCGCCGACGGGCTGACCGGCGATGTGCCGGTGCCCGCGGAGGGATCGATCCTGCCCGACAGCTATGCCTATCAGAAGGGCGACACGCGCGTCTCGGTCGTCGCGCGGATGCAGAAGGCGATGAAGGACTATCTCGCCCGCGCCTGGGCCAACCGAAAGTCCGGCATCGCGGTCAAGTCGCCGCAGGAGGCGATCATCCTCGCCTCGATCGTCGAGAAGGAAACCGGCAAGCCCTCCGAACGCCGGACGGTGGCGGCGGTCTATGGCAATCGCCTGCGCATCGGGATGCCGCTCCAGGCCGATCCGACCGTCATCTATCCGATCACCAAGGGGCGTCCGCTCGGCCGCCGCATCCTGCGGTCCGAACTGCACGCGAAGAACGGCTACAACACCTATGCCAGCCCCGGCCTGCCGGTCGGGCCGATCGCCAATCCGGGCCGCGCCTCGATCGACGCGGTGCTCGATCCGGCGGACAGCAAGGCGCTGTATTTCGTGGCGGACGGATCGGGCGGCCATGTCTTCGCCGACACGCTGGCCGAGCATAATGCCAATGTGCAGAAATGGTACGCGATCCGTCGCCAGCGCGGGGAAATGTAAGCGGCCATAGACGGCGTTGAACCGACGCCAGCCCTTCTCCTGATGTGGCTCTACGGCACGCCGCGCCGCTCCTTGGCGATGCGCCGGGCCAGCGCGCGCTGCGACGAGAGGGCATAGGCGCGGCAGGCGCCGGGGGTAGTGCGGAAGCGGTCGGTGGCGCCGTCCTGATCGGCATGCGCGGTGATCAGGATGTCGCAGGGCAGAGCCCGCATCGCCGCTTGCCCTTGGGCAAAGGCGGAGACCACCGGCCTGTTGGCCGGGGCGGAGAAACGATAATCGTCGGTCGAGACGGGGTTCAGGCTCGCCGCGAAGACGATCGCGCGGCATGATCCGTTGGCACAACTCCGCCAGCTGCAGCTGAGGCTGCCCATCGTGTGACCCGGCGTCGCGCGTGCGGTGACGGTCGTGTTGCCGAGCGTCAGCGTTTCGCCGTCGCGGATCATCCGCACTTTGGAAACCGCCGGGAAGCGGCTGTCATAGCCGCGCTGCGGATCGTCCGCCGCCAGCCGTCCGGTGCGCAGGCCCTGGGCCCCGCGCGGGCTGGCGACGACGGTCGCGCCGGTGTCGCGGGCCAGCGCGGCGATCCCGCCGGCATGGTCGAAATGCGGCTCGGTGCTGAGAATATATTTGATGTCGCGCGGGCGAAAGCCGAGCCGGGCGACATTGGCGAGGATCGCGGGCGCGGCCTGGGGCAGCGCGCCGTCGATCAGGATCAGCCCCCGGCCGGTATCGATCAGCGCGACGTTCAGGCCGCCAAAGCCCACCAGATAGCTGTTGCCGAAGACGCGAACCGGCGGGCGCGGAGCCAGCCATTCGGCGGTGCGGTCGGTCACGATCGGGCGGGTCAGCGGATCGTCGGCATGCTGGGGTGCGGCGGTTGCAGATGCGGCGAGGATCAGCGCGGCGGCTATTCGGATCGGCATGTCCCATCTCCTTCGCCCCCCTGATGCCGGTGATGCGCGCCGGTGACAAAGCATCTTCCCTCGACAGAGCCATGAGCGCATTTCATGATAAAGCATGGACCGCGCCCAATTGCCGCTCAACGCCCTGCGCGCCTTCGAGGCGGCGGCACGGCATCTGAACTTCACCCGCGCGGCGATCGAGCTCTGCGTCAGCCAGGGCGCAGTCAGCCATCAGGTCGCAGGCCTGGAGAAAAGGCTGGGGGCGCGGCTGTTCCACCGCCTGCCGCGTGGGCTGGCGCTGACCGATGACGGGCAGGCGCTGGTGCCGGTGCTGGCGGAGACGTTCGACCGAATCGGCGCGACGCTGGATCGCTTCGCCGATGGGCGGTTCCAATATGTGCTGAACATCGGCGTGGTCGGGACCTTCGCCACCGGCTGGCTGCTGGCACGGCTGGACGATTTCGCGGCCACCCATCCGCACATCGACCTGCGCGTGTCGATCAACAACAATCGGGTCGATCTGGCGGGGGAGGGGCTGGATTATGCCATCCGTTTCGGAGACGGCGCGTGGCACGGCACCCATGCCGAGCGGCTGATGGCGGCACCGCTGACCCCGCTTTGCGCGCCCCTGGCCGCCATCCGGTTGCGCGAGCCGGGCGATCTGGCACGCGAGCGGCTGTTGCGATCCTACCGGATCAGCGAATGGGAAAGCTGGTTCGCGGTGGCGGGCGCTCCGGCACCGGCATTGCGCGGACCGATGTTCGACAGCTCCGCCCTGATGGTGGCGGCGGCGATGGCCGGGCTGGGCGTCGCGCTCGCGCCCAAAGTGATGTTCGGCCACGAATTGACGACGGAGCGGCTGGTCCAGCCTTTCGCGATCGAGATCGACGCCGGATGCTATTGGCTGACCCGGTTGCTGTCACGGAAAGAGGGGCTGGCGATGAAGGCGTTTCGTCAGTGGCTGATGGAGGCGGTCCAGCACTGATCCTCTCCGGTACGGGGAGGGGGCCGCCGCAAGGCGGTGGTGGAGGGGGGTACACCCAAGGACGCGCCTGGTGCAGCCCCCCCCTCGTCAGTCCATCGGACTGCCACCTCCCCAAGCCGGGGAGGATTCTATATTAGGGCCGATCGAGATTCACCGATGCCTTTCCTTCCCTCGCCCCTCACAGAGGGGAGAGGGTTGCGCAGACTTGGCCTTTGCGAGCGCAAAGGCTTAGGCGGAGCTGGGTGAGGGGTGGGCGCTCGCAAAGCGAGCGCGCGAGCCTTTGGGCTCGCTCAACCCCTCACCCAAGCTGCGCTAGCCAGCAGGCTGGCAAGCTTCGCTAACCCTCTCCCCTGTCCAGGGGAGAGGGAAAGAAGAAGCAATACTGAATGTCGATCCGATCAGCCCCGCAGAGCCGACGCCGCGCGGGCCTTGGCTTCGACGTCCGCCATCGAACCGCCGGTCACCCAGCTGCCGCCGACGCACAGCACGCGGTCGAAGGCGAGCCAGTCGGGCGCGCTCGCCTCGGTGATGCCGCCGGTCGGGCAGAAACGTGCCTGGTAGAAGGGGGCGGCCAGCGCCTTCAGCGCCTTCAGCCCGCCGCTGGTCTCGGCGGGGAAGAACTTGAAGTGCGTCAGGCCCAGGTCCAGCCCGCGCATGATGTCGCCCGCATTGGCGACGCCCGGCAGATAGGGGATGCCGCTTTCCACGACCGCCGAACCGAGACGGTCGGTCAGGCCCGGCGAGACGATGAACTCGCCGCCCGCATCGGCCACGTCGCGCAGCTGCTGCTCGTTGACGACGGTGCCCGCGCCGACGATCGCGCCGGGGACCTTCTTCATCTCGGCCATCGCCTCGAGGGCGGCGGGGGTGCGGAGCGTCACCTCCAGCACCCGCAAGCCACCGGCGACCAGCGCCTCGGCAAGGGGCCTGGCGGTGGCGGCGTCGTCGATGACCAGCACGGGGATGACCGCGCTGGTGCGCATGATGGTGGCGATGTCGGTCATGAATGCTCCTGTGCGAAGGCCGCGGCCGCGCCGAACAGGCCGGGCTGGGGATGGGTGATGAGTTTGACGGGAATGCGCGCCATCAGCGACTGGAAACGCCCCTTGGCCATGAAGCGCTGGTCGAAGCCCGAGCGCAGCAGCTTGTCCTTGATCCGATAGCCCAGGCCGCCCGCGATCACGACGGTCTTGGCCCCCTGCGCCAACGCAAAGTCGCCTGCGACGGCACCCAGAGCGAGGCAGAACCGGTCGAGTGCGGCGAGCGCGATCGAGTCGGTGCCCTCGAGCGCCTCGGCCCAGATTTCGCGATCGTCGCGGCTGGGAACCGCGCGCCCTTCGAGCGAGGCCAGCGTTTCGTAGATCGCGATGATGCCCGGCCCCGAACAGATGCGCTCGCACGACACGCGGGTATAGGTGCGGCGCAGTCGCTTGAGGATCGCATCCTCGATCCCGTCGAGTGGGGCATAGTCCATATGCCCACCCTCGGTTTCGATAACGTGATAACGCTGCGGCGTCATCAGCACCTGCGCGACGCCCAAGCCGGTGCCGGGACCGCAGACGGTGACGACGCCGTGCGCGGGCATCGGCTCCTCGGGACCGCAGATATGGAGGAAATCCTCCTCCGGCACCTGTGCGACGGCATGGCCGATCGCGCCGAAGTCGTTGATGACGGTATAGATGTCCGCGCCCAGTCGCTCGGGGATCAGCGAGGGGCGGATGACCCAGGGATTGTTGGTCATCCGGATCACGTCGCTGGTGATCGGCGAAGCGATGGCCAGCGACGCCGCCTTGGGCAGTGGGCGTCCGACATGCGCGGCGAAGGCCTGCCACGCGGTTTGAAGCGAGGCGTGCTCGGCGGTCTTCTGCGTGCACGGCTCGCCCAGCTTCACCACGCGGCCATTCTCGACCTCGGCGAGTGCGAAGCGTGCGTGGGTGCCTCCGATATCGGCAGCGACGATTTCCATGATATCCTCCCCCTTATTTTTTACAGGCCGGCGCCGGCGAGAATGGGCGATGCGCCCTTCTCGGCCTCGTCGGCGGCCTGGCGGAACAGTGCGAACAGCTCGCGGCCCATGCCCTGAACGGGGGCGGGGGTCACGGCCTGTTCGCGCGCGGCCCATTCGGCCGGATCGACCAGCGCGTCGAGCGTGCCCGCCACCGCGTCCAGCCGGACGATGTCGCCGTCGCGGATCAACCCGATCGCGCCGCCGCCGATCGCCTCGGGGCTGAGATGGATGGCGCAGGGCACCTTGCCGCTGGCGCCCGACATGCGGCCGTCGGTGACGAGCGCGACCTTGAAGCCCCGGTTCTGGAGCACGCCCAGCGGCGGGGTCAGCTTGTGCAGCTCGGGCATGCCATTGGCCTTGGGGCCCTGGAAACGGACGACGACGACGACGTCGCGCTCCAGCTCGCCCGCCTTGAACGCGGCCTGCACTTCGGACTGGTCGGAGAAGACGCGCGCGGGCGCCTCGATGATCCAGCGGTCGCGCTCGACCGCCGATACCTTGATGCAGGCGCGGCCGATATTGCCCGACAGGATGCGCATCCCGCCATCGGGCGAGAAGGGCGCAGCGGCCGGGCGCAGGATCGTCTCGTCGCCGCTGTCGCCGACCGGGGTCCAGGCCAGCTTGTCGTCGGCGATCACCGCCGTCTGGCCGTAATCGGACAGGTCCTTGCCCGCCACCGTCAGGATGTCGCGGTGGAGCAGCCCCTCCGACAGCAGTTCGCGGATGACATAGGGCATGCCGCCCGCCGCCTCGAACCCGTTCACATCGGCCGAACCGTTGGGATAGACCCGCGCGATCAGCGGCACGGCGGCCGACAGGCGGTCCATATCCTCCCAGTCGATGATGATCCCCGCCGCGCGCGCGATGGCGGGCAGGTGGATCAGGTGGTTGGTCGAGCCGCCGGTCGCCAGCAGGCCGACCGCCGCGTTGACGATCGCCTTTTCATCGACGCAGCGGCCGAGTGGCCGATAATCCTCGCCGCGCTGCCCGATCTTCGCCAGCTGGTGGACGGCGGCGCGGCTGAGCTCCTGGCGCAGCTTGGTGCCCGGATTGACGAAGGCGGCGCCCGGCATGTGCAGGCCCATCACCTCCATCATCATCTGGTTGGTGTTGGCGGTGCCGTAGAAGGTGCAGGTGCCCTTGGAATGATAGGCCGCGATCTCGGCGTCGAGCAGCTCGTCGCGCCCCGCCTTGCCCTCGGCAAAGGCCTCGCGGACGGCGGCCTTCTGCTTGTTGGGCAGGCCGGTCGGCATCGGGCCGCCGGGAACCAGGATCATCGGCAGATGGCCGAAGCGCAGCGCGCCCATCAGCAGGCCTGGCACGATCTTGTCGCAGATGCCCAGCAGCGCGGCACCCTCGAAGGTGCCGTGGCTCAGCGCGACCGCCGTCGACAGCGCGATGGTGTCGCGGCTGAACAGCGACAGCTCCATGCCCGCATAGCCTTGCGTCACGCCGTCGCACATGGCGGGCACGCCGCCCGCCACCTGCGCCGTGGCACCGACCTCGCGCGCCCAGACCTTCATCAGCTCCGGATAGCGGTAATAGACGGCATGCGCGGACAGCATGTCGTTATAGGCCGACACGATGCCGATGTTCATGCCGCGATCCGCCTTCATGGCGTCGCGGTCCTCCTCGGTCCCGGCATAGGCATGGGCCAGGTTGGCGCAGCCCAGATTGGGGCGGCGCACCGCCGTTTCGGCCTCATGCGCGATCAGGTCGAGATAGGCCTGCCGACCGGGCTTCGAGCGTTCGATGACCCGGTCGGTGACGGCCGAGACGGCGGCGTTCAGACTCATTGCTCGCTCCAGTGGATGTCGATCGGCAGTTCGACGTCGGCCAGCACGCGGCCGATCGGATAGGGGGACGATGCCCCTTCCTTGATCGCGTCTTCCAGCACCTTTTTCTTGGCCGGTCCCGAAATGGCAATCATGATCGAGCGGGCCGATACGATTCCCGCCCGGCTGAGCGTCACGCGCGCGACGGGCGCCTCGGGGGGCAGGGGCTCCGGCATCAGGCCCAGCGCGCGCCGCTCCTTGGGGCCGTTGAGCGCCTCGTCATAATCGGGGCCGGGGAAGATCGAGGCGGTGTGCCCGTCGGCGCCCATGCCCAGCAGGACGAGGTCAAGCGGCCAGTGGAGTTCCTGCATCAGCGCATCGGCCGAGCGGCCCGCGGCCTTATAGTCCTGGGTCGCCTGCGGCACGATCGGCATCACCCGCGCACCCTTGGGCAGGAAGATCTTGCCGATCATCGTCACGTTGGACAGCGGGTCGCCCAGCGGCACGATGCGTTCGTCGGCGGGGACGATCGTCACGCGCTTCCAGTCGAGCTTGGCCTGGGCCAGCTTCTCATAGACCGGGATCGGCGTCTTGCCGCCCGACAGCGCGATCACCGCCGCACCGCGCGCCTCGATGGCGCTTTCGATGATGAACTGGATATCGCCCGCCAGCGCGCCCGCCATCTCGGCGGTGTCCTCGTAATCCCACCATTCGATTTCGTCGGTCATGTCGTCTCTATCCTGATAGTCCGGGCGCGAGGTGCGGCCCGCCGGGTGGGGCGGGCCGGGATCGCGCCGATGTCGTCCGCCCGCTCGGTGGGGCGGGGGTGGGTCAGTCGTCCTGCCAGGTCACGCCGTCGCGCTCGGTCAGCGCGATCGCGGCGGACGGGCCCCAGCTGCCGCTGGGATAGGATTTGGGCTTGAGGTCGTTGGCGTCCCAGCCCGCGCGGATCGCGTCGATCCAGGTCCACTGCGCCTCTACCTCGTCGCGGCGGACGAACAGCGTCTGGTCGCCTTCGATCAGGTCGAGCAGCAGCCGCTCATAGGCGATGCGGCGGCGGGTCCCGGCGAACTCGGCGTCGAGCGACAGGTTCAGCGGCACTTCGCGCAGATGGATGCCGTCGCGGTCCAGGCCAGGCTCCTTGGCCATCACCAGCAGCTGGATATATTCCTCCGGCTGGAGGCGGATGACCAGCGTGTTGGGCTGGAGCAGGCCGCCGCGTCCCGCGAACATCGAATGGGGGACCGGCTTGAACTGGATCGCGATCTCCGAACGGCGCGCGACCATCCGCTTGCCGGTGCGCAGGTAGAAGGGCACGCCCTGCCAGCGCCAATTGTCGACATGCGCCTTGATCGCGACGAAGGTCTCGGTGCGCGACGGCTTGCCCAGTTCGTCGGCATAGGAGCCGACGATCTTGCCGCCCACCGCGCCGTCCACATATTGGCCGGTGACGGTGTTGTGGGGCACTTCCTCGGGCTTCATCAGCCGCAGCGAGCGGAAGACCTTGGCCTTCTCGTCGCGGATCGCGGTGCCGTCGTAGCGCGCGGGCGGCTCCATCGCGATTAGCGCGAGCAGTTGCAGGATATGGTTCTGCACCATGTCGCGCAGCGCACCGGCGCCTTCATAATAGCCCGCGCGATCCTCCAGCCCGACCGTCTCGGCGATGGTGATCTGGACATTGTCGATGCCGTTGGCGTTCCAGATCGGCTCGAAGAAGAAATTGCCGAAGCGCAGCGCCAGGATGTTCTGGACGGTTTCCTTGCCCAGATAATGGTCGATGCGGAAGGTCCGCTCCTCCGGGAAGCCATAGGCGACCGCGTCGTTGATCTCCTTGGACGAGGCGAGGTCATAGCCCAGCGGCTTTTCCAGGCCGATCCGCACCGTCTCGCCCGCCAGGCCCACCGATTCGAGGCCCTTGATCGTCGATTCGAACAGGCTGGGCGCGGTCGACAGATAGATGGCCAGGCCGTTCGACACGTCGCCGACCTTCTCGGCGAGCGCGGGGAAGCCCTCCGTCGAGGAGGCGTCGAGCGACTGGTACTGCAATCGATTTAAGAAGCCCGCGATTTTTTCGGCGTCCTTGCGGTCATCGGGCAGGAACGTGTCGAGCGCGTGCGCGGCGAAGTCGCGGAAGCCCGCATCGTCATAATCGGACCGCGCCGTCCCGGTGATCGTCAACTCCTCGGGCAACAGCCCATCGGCGTGAAGATTATAGAGCGACGGCAGCAGCATACGCTGCGACAGGTCGCCGGTCGCGCCGAACAGCAGCAGCTTGCCAACGGGATTGCGCGTCATGACGTCTCCTTAGAGCACGAGGCCGGCGGTCGGATCGAGCCCGGCCATGATGTTCAGATTCTGGACTGCCGCCCCACCGGCACCCTTGCCCAGATTGTCGAGCGTGGCGATCAGTCGAGCAAGACCCGTGGCCGGATTGCCGCAGACACGCAAGGTCATCCGGTCGGTTCCGGCATTTTCCTCGATATTCACCGCCGCCACGTCCTGCGTGGACAAGCGGACGATGCGGCTGTCGGCATAGGCAGCCGCCAGCGTGTCCGACACCGCCTGGAGCGAGGGGCGGCCGGGCAGGGCGTAGAGCGGCAACGGCACCTCGACGACCATGCCGCGATAGGTGTCGACCACGGCGGGGGCGAAGATCGGCGCATGGGCCAGGCCCGAATGACGCTGCATCTCGGGCGCGTGCTTGTGCGCCAGCGACAGGCCATAGGGGCGGAACGCCCGGTGCTCGGCCGTCTCATATTCGGCGATCATCGCCTTGCCGCCGCCCGAATAGCCCGACGCGGCGTTGACCGACACCGGCCAGTCGGCGGGGATCAGGCCCGCACGGACCAGCGGCCGGACCAGCGCCAGGAAGCCGGTGGGATAGCAGCCGGGATTGGAGACGAAACGCGCCGCCGCGATCCGGTCGCCCTGCTCGGGCTCCAGCTCGGCCATGCCATAGACCCAGCCCTCCGCGGTGCGGTGCGCGGTGGAGGCATCAACGACGCGCGTGCGATCATTGTCGATCAGCGACACCGCCTCGCGCGCGGCATCGTCGGGCAGGCACAGGATGACGAAATCGGCATCGTTGATCGCCTCGCGCCGCGCATCCGCGTCCTTGCGGCGGTCGTCGGGCAGGGTGACGATCGCCAGGTCGGGGCGCCCGGCCAGCCGGTCGGCGATTTCCAGCCCGGTCGTGCCTGCGCCGCCGTCGATGAACACCGTCTTCGTCATTGCACCTGCTCCAGCAACGCCGCATCGCAATAGCCGACCAGGCCCATATGCGGCGCAATGCCCCAGGCCAGACCGCCCGCGACCTCCAGCACCTCGAACGCCTCGCCGGGGGCGAGTTCGGCCAACACCTCGCTGTCGGTCTTGCGTCCCTCGCGCAAGGTCAGCGCGCTGCACGTCTTATAGGACAGGGGTGCGGCATAATGGGGTGCGAATACGTATTCGGCCAGCCGGACATCGGCCAGATCGGCGCGAACCGCATGGGTGCGAGGGTCGAGGCTGACCCGGCGTCCCTGCAGCGCAAAGCTCTTACGCGCTGGCTCGCTGGAGGGCAGGGGCGTCGCCAGCGCCGATGAAATGTCCGAATTCTTCAAGAAAGTCCGCCCCTTCAGGTGTCCTGGCGACAAAGATGTTACGCTTGTCGCTATCATCGCGTTGGCGGCGCAGATAGCCCAGCGTTCCCAGTCTATTCAAGGCGCGGGTGACGACGGGTTTCGAGACGTTCAAGGCGCGCGCCAAACCGCGCACCGTATGCGGGCCCGGACGCAGGTAAACGACGAGCAGCAGGGCCATCTGCCGGTTGGTCAGGTCGGGTTCACCCGAACGGACATAATCGACCAGCGCCGACATCCAGGCCAGCAGCGTCTGCGGTTCGTGTGGGTGGGACACGATGGCGATTCCAATGGCTGTGCCGGGCTTTGCCGGGCGTTGTTACGTGTTCATAACGCCCTTTCCCAATGGTGGTTTCCACTGATGTTCCGCATTTGCGAACATCTTGTCGCCCCCCGACCGGCGATTCGTCGCGGCTCGGTCCGGCGCGGCAAGGTTGATCGCAGGCGCGGCCTCGCCTATGTGCGCGCTTTCGCACACCCTCCATCGGGATCACACGCGCCTCATGTTCGCATTCCTGCTCGTCATCCACGCCATCATCGCCGCGACCCTCGTCACGGTGATTCTCATGCAGCGGTCGGAAGGCGGCGGTCTGGGCATGGGGGGCAGCCCGTCGGGGCTGATGTCGGCACGCGGCGCGGCCGACTTCCTCAGCCGTGCGACGGCGGTGCTGGCCACCGCCTTTATCGGCTTCTCGATCCTGCTCGCGGTCCTGGCCGCGACGCGCGGCGCGCCCGCCATCGACACCTCGCTGGCCCGCACGCCCGCGACCCAGGCGCCGATCACCCAGCCCGCGCCCGCTCCGGTCCCGACCGGGACCGCACCGGCCCAGGCTCCGGCGGACAATTCGGCGGTTCCGCTCGCCCGCTAAATTTCGTTTCCATCGCAGCATAGGCCAACGCGCCGCCGATAATTTCCGGCGGCGCGCATCTTTGCTGTTGTCGTATCCACCCCATCCAAGCTAGGCGATTCTTCCCATGGCGCGGTATATCTTCATCACCGGCGGCGTGGTTTCGTCGCTCGGCAAGGGCCTCATGGCGGCCTCTCTTGCGGCTCTTCTACAGGCACGCGGTTACCGCGTGCGCATCCGCAAGTTCGATCCCTATCTCAACGTCGATCCGGGCACGATGAGCCCGTATCAGCATGGCGAGGTCTATGTGACCGACGACGGGGCGGAGACCGACCTCGACCTCGGCCATTACGAACGCTTCACCGGCGTGGCCTCGCGCCAGTCGGACAACGTCACCTCGGGCCGTATCTACAAGACGATCATCGAGCGCGAGCGGCGCGGCGACTATCTGGGCGCGACCGTCCAGGTGATCCCGCACGTCACCGACGCGATCAAGGCGTTCGCCAAGGCCGATACGGTCGACGAGAATGGCGAGGATCTCGACTTCGTCCTCTGCGAGATCGGCGGCACGGTCGGCGATATCGAATCGCTGCCCTTCATCGAGGCGATCCGCCAGCTCAAGAACGAGCTGGGCCGTGGCAAGTCGATCAGCATCCACGTCACGCTGGTGCCGTATATCGCGGCGGCAGGCGAGCTGAAGACCAAGCCGACCCAGCATTCGGTGCGCGAGATCGCGGCGCTGGGCGTGGCCCCCGACGTGCTGGTCTGCCGCTGCGAGCATCCGCTGCCCGCTTCGGACCGCGCCAAGATCGGCCTGTTCTGCAACGTGCCGCCCTCGGCGGTCATTCCGGCGCTGGATGCCGCGAGCATCTATGCGGTGCCGCTGCAATATCATGCCGAGGGCCTCGATTCGGAGGTGCTGCGCGCATTCGGGATCGAGCCCGAGGGCGCGCCCGACCTGTCGCGCTGGACCGAGATCGTCGATCGCCTGACCAATCCCGAGGGTGAGGTCACGATCGGCGTGGTCGGCAAATATGTCGGCCTGCAGGATGCGTACAAGTCGCTCAACGAGGCGCTGGTGCATGGCGGCATCGCCAACAAGGTGAAGGTCCATATCCGCTGGATCGACGCCGAGCTGTTCGAGGGCGACGAGAGCGAGATCGCGCAGCAGCTCGAACCCTGCCACGCCATCCTGGTCCCCGGCGCGTTCGGCGAGCGCGGCGCGGCGGGCAAGATCGCGGCGGTCCGGTTCGCGCGGGAACGCCGCGTGCCCTATTTCGGCATCTGCTTCGGCATGCAGATGGCCTGTGTCGAGGGCGCGCGCGATCTGGCGGGGATCACGGACGCCTCCTCGACCGAGTTCGGCCCGACCTCGGAGCCGGTGGTCGGCCTCATCACCGAATGGATGGGCCGTGACGGCCTGGAAAAGCGCGAGGCCAGCGGCGACCTGGGCGGCACGATGCGGCTGGGGGCCTATCAGGCGAAGCTGGCGGGCAACAGCGTCGTCGCCTCCATCTATGGCAGCGAGGATATTTCCGAGCGGCATCGTCACCGCTACGAGGTGAACACCGCCTATAAGGAAGCGCTGGAAAAGGGCGGGCTGGTGTTCAGCGGCATGTCGCCGGACGGCACGCTCCCCGAGATCGTCGAGCGGCCCGATCACCCCTGGTTCGTCGGCGTGCAGTTCCATCCGGAACTCAAGTCGAAACCCTTCGACCCGCATCCCCTGTTCGCCAGCTTCGTCGAAGCGGCGGTGAAACAGAGCCGGTTGGTGTGATTTGATGACCCCGCCTCCAGATGGAGGCGGGGTTTTTCTTTTGGGGTTATTTTTTGCTTCGTTCGGGTTGGGCGAGGGAGACGCTGTCCATCTGGTGGATGGCGTTGCGTGGGCTTCGACTTCGCTCAGCCTGAACGGGTGTGGGGTTTGGGAAGGTGTTCGAAGCGACAGTCCTTGCCGCTCGCCCAACCTCCGTTCAGCCTGAGCGTAGTCGAAGGCCAAGGGAGGCGCTGTCCACTTGGCGGAGGGCAGGGCGTGGGCTTCGACTCCGCTCAGCCCGAACGGGTGTGGGATTTGGGGGACGGTGTTCGAAGCGACAGATCCTGCCGCCTGCCCACCCTCCGTTCAGCCTGAGCGTAGTCGAAGGCCAAGGGAGGCGCTGTCCACTTGGCGGATGGCGGGGCGTAGGCTTCGACTTCGCTCAGCCTGAACGGGTGTGGGGTTTGGGGAAAGGCGGCCAAAGCGACAGTCCTTGCCGCTCGCCCACCCTCCGTTCAGCCTGAGCGCAGTCGAAGGCCAAGGGAAAACATGTCCACCTGGCGGACGGCGGCGCACAGACCTCGCCTCGCCCAGCCCGAACGGAGGCCGGAAAAAACCAAAAAGGCGCCCGGACCCGTCGGTCCGGACGCCCCGCGACGTCTTCTGGGAGGGAAAGACGTCGAGCCTTGTTATGCCGCCTTGGCCGCATCGGCCTCGTCGGTGTGATGTTCGACCGCCGCCAGCGGCTGGCCCGTCTTGATCGCGATCGTCTTGGGCTTCATCGCCTCGGGCACCTCGCGGACGAGGTCGATGACGAGCAGGCCGTCGTTCAGGCGCGCATCCTCGACGAACACGAAGTCCGCCAGCTCGAAGCGCCGCTCGAACGAGCGATTGGCGATGCCGACATGCAGGAAGTTGGGCGCGGTCGCCTTGTCATCCTTCTTGCCGGTGACGAGCAGCATGTTCTGCTGCGCGGTGATCTCGATCTCGTCGCGGGCGAAACCGGCCACCGCCAGGGTGATGCGGTAACGGTCCTCGGCCAGACGCTCGAGATTGAAGGGGGGATAATTTTCCGCCGAAGCGCCGCGCGAATTGGCCTCCAGCAGATCGAACAGCCGGTCGAAGCCGATGGTCGAACGGCGATACGGGGTCAGGTCGATACGCATGTCAAAACCTCCATCAGAAGCGAATTGAAGAGGATCGGCCCACCCGTCGCCCGGACGGGCAAGGCCGCTCCGTGCGGCCCGTCAGCGGCACCGCACGCGAACCGATATGGTTCGTATTTCATGTCCTTCAAGAGCCCCATCGGATCGAGAAGCAAATCTTCCAGCGGCCCAAGCCGGTCCGCGCTTGAATGCCCAGTAAATCGATGTGTGAATGGGAGGTGAAATCAAAAGGGGAGCTTCCATGTCCTTGACCCTGGCACTCATGCTTGCTGCCCAGACGGTGGCGGCCACGTCCGATCCACAGACCACCACGCCGCCCGAGCCTGCCGCCCGGTCGGGTCGCGAAGAAGGGCGGCTGGGCACCGCGCAACAGGGCGGGGGCGACGTCGTCGTCACCGCGCGCCGCCGCGCCGAGACGATCCAGTCGGTTCCCATCGCCATGTCGGTGATCGGCGGCACCGCGCTGGCGGAGACGGGCACCTATAATGTCAACCGGCTGACCCAGATCCAGCCGACGCTGCAATTCTATTCGACCAACCCGCGCAACTCGGCCGCCAATATCCGCGGGCTCGGCGCGCCGTTCGGGCTGACCAATGACGGGATCGAGCAGGGCGTCGGCATTTATGTCGACCAGGTCTATTACAGCCGCATCGCCTCGGCGACGTTCGACTTCACCGATACCGAGCGGATCGAGGTGCTGCGCGGGCCGCAGGGCACGCTTTACGGCAAGAACACCACGGCGGGCGCGATCAACATCATCACCCGTCCGCCCAGCTTCACGCCCGAGGCGCGGGTCGAGCTGAGCGGCGGCAATTACGACTTCTTCCAGGGCAAGGCCTCGGTGTCCGGCCCGCTGGTCGACGACAAGGTGGCGGTGCGGCTGTCGACCTCGATCACCACGCGGCGCGGCACCGTCTGGAACACCCGTCAGCAGGAATGGCAGAACAGCCAGGACAATCTGTCGCTGCGCAGCCAGTTCCTGTGGCACGCCACGCCCACGCTCGACCTGACCCTGTCGGGCGATTATGCGCGGCAGAACCCCAATTGCTGCGTCCAATATTATGCGCGGGTGGGCGCGACCCAGCGTCCGCTCAATCGCCAATATCCGGCGCTGGCCGCCGCGCAGGGCTATAGCGTGCCGTCGACCAACGCCTTCGACCGGCTGACCGATGTCGACACCGATCTGCGTGCCAAGCAGGAACTGGGCGGGCTGTCGCTGGTCGCCAACTGGGATGTGGGGGAGGCGACGCTGACCAGCGTGTCGGCGTGGCGTTTCTGGCATTGGGACCCGTCCAACGACCGCGATTTCATCGGCCTGCCCATCACCACCGTCTCGGCCAATCCGTCGCAGCAGAGCCAGGTGACGCAGGAGATCCGCATCGCCTCCAACGGCAAGCGGACGCTCGATTATGTGCTGGGCGCTTTTTACTTCTGGCAGTCGATCGACACGCAGGGTTTGCAGGTGCAGGGCCCGGCGGCGAGCGCCTTCCTGCTCAATCCGACCGGCTCCGCCGGGCGCAACCCCGCGACGCTGAACGGGCTGACCGCGCGCAACACGATCGGCTTCACCAACACCTCGGCGGCGCTGTTCGGCAAACTGACCTGGCATGTCGACGACCGCCTGTCGGTGTCGCCGGGCCTGCGGCTCAATTACGACCGCAAGGACGGCTCCTATGTCTCGGTCGTCACCAATGGCGCGGGCTCGACCAGCCTGACCAGCGACCAGCGCGGGGTGCTGGCGCCGCAGAACTACACGCCCTCCTTCACCAACTGGAACCTGTCGGGCGATCTGACCATCGCCTATGAGTTCAACCCCAATGTCCATTATTACGCGACCTATGCGCGAAGCTATAAGTCGGGGGGCATCAACCTGTCGGGCCTGCCGCTGGATGCGCAGAACAACCCGATCCTGGCGACCCAGACGGTGAAGCCGGAAAAGGTCAATCATTTCGAGCTGGGGCTGAAGACCCAGTTCGCCGACCGCCGCGCGACCGTGAACATCGCGGGTTTCTGGACCGAGATCGGCGATTATCAGGCGACGGTGAACAATCTTCAGGTCAATGTCCTGCGTGGCTATCTGGCGAATGCCGGGCGCGTGCGGACGCGGGGGATCGAGATCGACTCGGCCTTCCGCCCGACCGAACGGTTCAACGTCTATGCCAACGGCGCGTTCACCGATGCGCGCTATACCCGCTTCACCAACGCGCCATGCCCGCCCGAGCTGTCGGGCGGCACCGCGCTGCCGGTGGTGAACGGCCAGATCGTCGGCACGCCCGCGGCGGCGGGGACGCCGGGCAATTCGCTGCCCTATTGCAACATTTCGGGCCAGTGGCTGCCGGGCGTGTCGCGCTGGGTCTTTTCCTACGGCGCGGAATATGACCTGCCCGCGACCGTGGCGGGGACCGAGGGGCAATTCTATCTCGGCTATGACGGCAGCTATCGGTCCAAATTCTCGTCCAACCCGTCGCGCTCGGCCTATACCGACATCAACGGATATAGCCTGTCCAATGTGCGGGCGGGATTCAAGGCGCCGGGCAGTTGGAACGCGTTCGTCTGGGTCCGCAACCTGTTCGATCACAATTATTACGAGCTGTTGGCGACCCAATCGGGTTCGACCGGGCTGATCGTCGGCCAGCCGGGTGATCCGCGCACATATGGGTTCACCATTTCCAAGTCGTTCTGACCCATTCCTCCCCATCGGAGGTGGGGAGGATCGAAGGGGACGAATCACAGGATTCGTCCACATTCGGTTCATCTTGATCTGGTATAGCGACAGTCCCGTGAACGGGCGCCGGGCCGGCATCTGGAAACGGAGTTTGGAAGCTCCCCGTTTCTCAGCCGGTTCCGGCGGCTTTTCGATGGAGCGATGCGCGACGAGGCCCCCATGACAAACGCCCGGACCGTTTCCGATCCGGGCGCCTGCGTGACGATCGCTCGTCAGCCCCCTTTTCCCGCTCCCGCATCAACCTCTTTGGGTGAGCGTTGGAGCAATCCCCGAACCACGGCCGTTGCTGCCTGTGTCTCAGTGAGATTGTGGTACGTTAGGATGGCGGGGCTTGTCATCCCTCTTGCGGCATCGATGCTACGATTGCGGAACTTGTGTTGCCGTCGCGCAACAATGCGGCGAGTCGGCCGTTTGGCCGCCGGAACCGGGCGCGGCATTGCCACCGCCGGACGCCGCCCGTACAGCCGCTGGGCTTATCAGTTTCTCCACGGATCGATCGGACATCAATGATCCTGTCACGCTATGAACGGATGATCGCCCGGCGCTATCTGCTGCCGGGCAAGGGAGAGGCGTTCATCTTCCTCGTCGCCTCGATCAGCCTGGTCGCGGTCATGCTGGGCGTCGCCGCGCTCGTCATCGTCATGAGCGTGATGAACGGCTTTCGCGCCGAACTGTTCGACAAGATCGTCGGGCTCAACGGCCATGCGGTGGTGCAGGGGGTGGGCGGGCGCCTGCCCGACTGGCGCGACATCGTGCGCGAGGCCAAGGCGACGCCGGGCGTGACCAGCGCGGTGCCGATGATCGAGCAGCCGTTGATGTCCAGCTATAACGGCCGGGTCGAGGCGGTGCTGGTGCGCGGCATGCGGGTGCAGGACATCCGGGGCAATTCGGCGATCCGCTCCAAGATCATCATGGGCAATCTGAACAGCATCACGCCGGGCAGCGGCCGCATCGCGATCGGCAGCCGGCTGGCGGAGGCGTTGGGCGCGCAGGTCGGCTCGGAGATTTCGCTGATCAGCCCGCAGGGGCAGACCACCCCCTTCGGCACGGTGCCGCGCATCGTCAGCTATACGGTCGGCGCGATCTTCGAGATCGGGGTGTATGATTATGACAAGGCCTATGTCATCATGCCGATCGAGGATGCGCAGACGCTGCTCCTGATGGGCGACACGGTCGGCATGGTCGAAATCCAGACGGTGGACGCCGACCGGGTGGGCCAGATCCTTGCGCCGCTCGCCGACAAGCTGGGCGGGCGCGCGGTGATCGCCGACTGGCGGACGATGAACGCGCAGCTGTTCGAGGCGCTGGCGGTCGAGCGGGTGGCGATGTTCACCGTGCTTTCGATCATCATCCTGGTCGCGGTGTTCAACATCCTGTCCTCGCTGATCATGCTCGTCCGCGCCAAGACGCGCGACATCGCGATCCTGCGCACGATGGGTGCGACGCGCGGCGGGTTGATGCGCATCTTCATGACGGTGGGCACGACGATCGGCGCGCTGGGCACGGTCGCGGGGCTGGCGCTGGGCGCGGTGTTCCTGTTCTATCGCCAGGGCGTGGTGAACTTCGTCCAGTTCGTGACGGGCCAGAATCTGTGGGACCCCTCGATCCGCTATCTGACCGAGCTGCCGTCCAAGACCGACCCCGTGGAGGTCATCGTGATCGCGTCGATGGCGCTGGTCTTCTCCTTCCTCGCCACGCTCTACCCCGCCTGGAAGGCGGCGAGCACGGACCCGGTGCAGGTGCTGCGTTATGAATGATCCGATCATCCGCATGGGCGATGCCGTCGCCCCCCGCACCGCCGAGCCGGTGCTGGAGACGCGCGGGCTCTCGCGCAGCTTCACCCAAGGCGGGCAGACGATCGAGGTGCTGCGCGGCGTCGACCTGGCCGTCGCGCCGGGTGAGATCGTGGCGCTTCTGGGCCCCTCGGGTTCGGGCAAGTCGACGCTGCTTCAGGCGGTCGGTTTGCTGGAGGGCGGTTTCTCCGGCTCGATCCGGATCGCGGGCGAGGAGGTGTCGAAGCTCGACTCGCATGGCCGCACGATCGCGCGGCGCGATTATCTGGGCTTCGTCTACCAGTTCCACCACCTGCTGCCCGATTTCAACGCGATCGAGAATGTGGTCCTGCCGCAACTGGTGCAGGGCAAGCTGCCCGCCGCCGCCGATATGCGGGCCAGGGGGTTGCTGACCGCACTCGGCCTCGGCCACCGGCTGACCCATCGGCCGAGCCAATTGTCGGGCGGCGAGCAGCAGCGCGTGGCGGTCGCCCGTGCGCTCGCCAACCAGCCTCCGCTGGTGCTGGCCGACGAGCCGACCGGCAATCTGGACGAGCACACCTCCGAGGTCGTGCTGGCCGAATTCCTGCGGCTGGTGCGCGACGAGGGCTCGGCGGCGCTGGTCGCGACGCATAACGAGCGGCTGGCATTGAAGATGGACCGGGTGGTGCGCCTCCACGAAGGTCGCCTGCAATGAGCGCCTGGACCGAGACGCCGACGCTGACCGGCCGCCACGTTCGCTTGCGCCCCTTCGTCGAGGCCGATCTGCCCGCGCTGGTCGAGGCCGCGCGGGAGGGCGAACTCTGGAACATCTTCTACGCCAATGTCTCGATGATGAAGACGCCCGAGCGCTGGCTGGCGGCGGCGCTCAAGGAGCGCGATGTCGGCCGTGCGCTGCTCTTCGCGGTCGAGACGCCGGACGGCGCGGTGGTCGGCACGACCCGCTATATGCGGATGGCGCCGCAGCATCGGCGGCTGGAGATCGGCGGCACCTTCTACGCCGCGCGCGTCCAGCGGACCGGCGTCAATACCGAGGCGAAGCGGATGCTGCTGGCCCATGCCTTTGAGGTGATGGAGTGTCAGGCGATCCAGATTCGCACCGATTCGCTCAACCAGCGCAGCCAGGCGGCGATCGAGCGGCTGGGCGCGAAGAAGGACGGCGTGCTGCGCGGGCATCAGGTGATGGCGGACGGGCGCATTCGCGACAGCATCGTCTATTCGATCATCGACCGCGAATGGCCCGGCGTGCGCGCCAATCTGGACTATCTGCTGGGGAAGCATCGGTGAGCGGGATCGGCGATTTCACCGTCCGGGCGGCGGACGGCACGCCGGTCGCCATGGCGGCCTATGCCGGGCGCGTGCTGCTGGTGGTCAACACCGCGTCGAAATGCGGCTTTACCCCGCAATATGACGGGCTGGAGGCGCTGCATCGTCGTTATGCGGCGCAGGGGCTGACCGTGATGGGCTTTCCCTGCAACCAGTTCGGCGCGCAGGAACCGGGCGACGCGGCGGAGATCGCGAATTTCTGTTCGCTGACCTATGACGTGACCTTCCCGGTGATGGCGAAGGTCGAGGTCAATGGCGACGGCGCCGATCCGCTATTCGGGTGGCTGAAGCGCGAAGCGCCGGGGTTGCTGGGGACGAAGGCGATCAAGTGGAACTTCACCAAGTTCCTGGTGGATCGGTCGGGCAAGGTGGTCGGCCGCTATGCCCCAACGACCAAGCCGGAGGATCTGGCGCGGGACATTGAGGGGCTCCTTTAGTCTCACATTTGCCCGGGCTTAAACCCGACCCTCGTTCGGCCTGAGGCCAGGGGGCAGGTAGCGCTGTCTGGCGGATGTTCGGGCGTGCGCTTCGACTTCGCTCAGCGTGAACGGAGGTTGGTCCGAACGGCCGTTCGGCCTGAGCGAAGTCGAAGGCCAAGGGCCTCAAAGCGAAAACGCACTCGCCCCCTTCTTGTGATCCAGTGCCGAGGCGATGGAGGTGATCCCGCCGAACAGGAAGCTCAGGCCCAGGATATAGCCCGGCAACGTCATCGCGCTCCATGGCAGCGTCGCCAGCACGAACAGCGCCAGGATGATGTTCAGCACGCCCAGCGCGATCATCCAGCCGCGCCGCCGCCGCATCCGCGCGCCCAGCCCGATTTCCAGCACGCCCCGTAGCGCCAGCCACACCGCGATCAGCAGCGTGATCGAAATGGCCCCGGTCGCGGGCTCGAACGCCATGATCAGCCCGATGATCAGCGACACGATCCCGAAGCCGATCGCATAGCCGCGCCCCTCATGCCCCTTGCCGAAGATACCGGCACCGATCGACACCAGGCCCGAGGCGATGAGGAACGCGCCGATCACCAGCGTCGCGGCGAAGGTAGCGGGCACCGGGAACAGGAACGCCGCCAGACCCAGCAAGGCCGACAGGATGCCGTAAGCCAGGATCCAGCCCCATCCGGCACCAGGCCGAAGCGAGGCGGCAAAAGAACGGTCCGTATCGGTCATCATCACGTCCTTGAGCGAGATCAGGATATTCTGTCGGCGTAACGACTCCCTTTGGCCGGGGTTCCGTGCTGGTCGAATCATGTCGCTTGGCGTAAGGGTGCGTGATGCATTCCGGATATGTGCCGCTTCGCATCTTTTCCTCCTTCACGATGCTCGACGGCGCGATCGATCCCAAGGCGATTGCGGCGCAGGCCAAGGCGAACGCCTTTCCTGCCGCCGGGCTGACCGACCGCAACGGCCTCTATGCTGCGATGGCCTTTTCGGACGCCGCCAAGAAGGCCGGGGTCCAGCCGGTGATCGGCACGATGCTGGGCATCGCGAGGCCCGACATGCCCGACAATGTCGGCGCGGTGGTCGATTGGATCGCGCTCTATGCGCAGGACATGACCGGTTATGACAATCTGTGCGCGCTGGTGTCGGCGGCGCATCTCGACCGGCCGATCGAACTGGCGGCGCATGTCGGCTTCGACACGCTGGAGAAGTTCAGCACCGGCTTGATCGCGCTGACCGCCGCCGGAGAGGGCGGCATCGCACGGCTGTTCGCCGAAGGCCAGCCGGACCGCGCCAAGGCCTATGCCGACCGGCTCCAGGCGATCTTCGGCGACCGGCTCTATATCGAACTGGCGCGGCGTGACGATCCCGTCGAGATCGCGGCCGAGCAGGATCTGATCGACCTGGCCTATGACCGCGACCTGCCGCTGGTCGCGACCAATCCCTGCTGCTTTGCCGATAGCGGCTTCCGCGATGCGCATGACGCCATGCTGTGCATCGCCAATTCGACCTATGTCGAAATGGACGATCGCCCCAAGAGCAGCCCCGAGGCTTGGCTGAAGCCCGCCGAGGTGATGAAGCAGCTCTTCGCCGACCTGCCCGAAGCGATCGACAACACGCTGGTCGTCGCACAGCGCTGTGCCGTCATGGCGCCGTGGCGCAAGCCCATCCTGCCCAGCCTGGCGGGCGACCGCGAGGGCGAGGCGGCGATGCTCCGCCGCGACGCGACGGCGGGTCTGGAGGCGCGGCTCGACCGTATCGCCGAGCTGGAGGGCGAGGGCGAACCCGGCTGGCGCGAGGCCTATCACGAACGGCTGAAGTTCGAGGTCGACATCATCATCCAGATGGGCTTCCCCGGATATTTCCTGATCGTCGCCGACTTCATCAAATGGGCCAAGGACCACGATATTCCCGTGGGGCCGGGCCGTGGTTCGGGCGCGGGCTCGGTCGTCGCCTGGGCGCTGACCATCACCGATCTCGATCCGTTGAAGCTGGGCCTGCTGTTCGAGCGCTTCCTGAACCCGGAACGCGTCTCGATGCCCGACTTCGACATCGACTTTTGCGAAACCCGGCGTGGCGAGGTCATCCGCTACGTCCAGGAGAAATATGGCCGCGATCAGGTCGCGCAGATCATCACCTTCGGTAAGCTGAAGGCGCGCGCCGTGCTCAAGGACACCGGCCGCGTGCTCCAGATGAGCTATGGCCAGGTCGACCGCCTCGCCAAGCTGGTCCCCAACCACCCGACCGATCCCTGGGACCTGAAGCGCGCGCTCAACGGCGTGCCCGAGTTGGCGAAGGAATATGCCAACGACAACCAGGTCCGCCGATTGCTCGACCTCGCCACCAAGCTGGAGGGCCTGCCGCGCCACAGCTCGACCCATGCCGCCGGTGTGGTGATCGGCGACCGGCCGCTGGCGCAGCTGGTTCCGCTCTATCGCGACCCCCGCTCCGACATGCCGGTGACGCAGTTCGACATGAAGTTCGTCGAGGGCGCGGGGCTGGTCAAGTTCGACTTCCTCGGCCTCAAGACGCTGTCGGTGCTGCAAAAGGCGGTGCAGTTGCTCGCCAAGCGCGGGGTCGAGGTCGATCTCGGGGCCTTGGCCTGGGATGACGAGGCCACTTATGCTTTGCTCCAGAAGGGCGACACGGTCGGCGTGTTCCAGCTGGAATCGGAAGGTATGCGGCGCACCCTGTCCGCCGTGCGCCCGACCAATTTCGGCGACATCATTGCGCTCGTGTCGCTCTATCGGCCGGGTCCGATGGACAATATCCCCAGCTTCGGTCGCCGCAAGCAGGGGACCGAGGAGATCGTCTACCCGCATCCCCTGCTCGAACAAATCCTGTCCGAGACCTATGGCATCTTCGTCTATCAGGAACAGGTGATGCAGGCCGCCCAGATCCTGGCGGGCTATTCGCTGGGCGGCGCGGATCTTCTCCGCCGCGCGATGGGCAAGAAGGTCAAGGCGGAGATGGACGCGCAGCGCGCCATCTTCGTCAAGGGATGCCAGGAGGTGAACGGCATCCCGTCGCAAAAGGCCAACGAGCTGTTCGACTTGATCGACAAGTTCGCCGGCTATGGCTTCAACAAGAGCCACGCGGCGGCCTATGCGCTTCTCGCCTATCAGACCGCGTGGCTGAAGGCGCATCACCCGCACGAATTCTACGCCGCGTCGATGTGCTACGACATGGCGCTGACCGACAAGCTGGCGATCTTCGTCGACGATGCGCGGCGGATGGGCGTGACGATGCTGCCGCCTTGCATCAACGCCAGCCAGGCCGAGTTCGATGTCGAGCCGCATGAGGACGGCCTGGGCGTCCGCTATGCGCTGGGCGCGCTCAAGTCGGTGGGCGAGGGTGCGATGGAGAAGCTGGTC
Source organism: Sphingomonas sp. 1185 (assembly GCF_040544655.1). Classification (NCBI taxonomy): domain Bacteria; kingdom Pseudomonadati; phylum Pseudomonadota; class Alphaproteobacteria; order Sphingomonadales; family Sphingomonadaceae; genus Sphingomonas; species Sphingomonas sp. 1185. The sequence goes on along the minus strand of NZ_JBEPKL010000001.1, from coordinate 482,518 downwards.
GTCGAGCGCAATGCGGGCGGCCCCTTTGCCTCGCTCGATGCGCTGGCCAAGCGGGTCGACCCGCGCCTGATGAACAAGCGCCAGCTCGAGACGCTGGCGTCCGCAGGGGCGTTCGACGGGATCGAGGTCAACCGCGCGGGCGTCCATGCGGTCGCCGAAACCGTCCTCGCCATCGCCGCGCGCACCCATGAGGGGCGGACGAGCGGGCAGGGCGGGCTGTTCGGCGAGACGGAGGTGGCGGGCGACGCGATCAAGCTGCCGACTGGCACCCGCTGGAGCCTGTCGCAGCGGATGGAGCAGGAGAAAGAGGCGTTCGGCTTCTATTTCTCGGCGCATCCGGTCGATCGCCATGCGCATATCGCCAAGATGCACGGCGCGCGGACCTACACCTCGCTGACCGACCTCATCATCCCCGACGACGGTGCGCGGATCGGCGCGACCATGGCGGTGCTGGTCGAGGATGCGCGCTGGCGGACCTCGGCGCGGGGCAAGCGCTATATGATGGCGCAACTATCCGACGCGACCGGGCAGTTCCTGGCGACCTGTTTCGACGATTCGGTGGCGGGCGATCTGGAAAAGGCCGCCAAGGAGGGCGATTGCGCGCTCATCACCGTCGAGCTGGATCGCCGTCCGGGCGAAGAGGCGCCGCGTGTCAGCATCAAGCGGGTCCAGCCGTTCGACGGGCTCGCCAGCACCGCGAAATTCGTGGTCGAGGTGACGGTGGCGGACAAGGCGGCGTTCAAGGCGCTGCACGCGATGCTCGACCCGCTGCGCAATGGCCGGGGCGAGGTCCGGGCGCGGATCGCGGGGCCGGACGGCGATACGCTGCTGATGCTGGGACGCAACTTCCTGCTCGACGCCGAGCTGGCTAGCCATATCGAGGACCTGCCGGGCGTGACCGCGGTGGCGATGAAGTCGTCCGAAGCGCGGCTGGCGTTGGTAGGGTAGGGCGGATCGACATTCAGTATTGCTGCTCCTTCCCTCTCCCCTGGACAGGGGAGAGGGTTAGCGAAGCTTGCCAGCTTGCTGGCTAGCGCAGCTTGGGTGAGGGGTTGAGCGAGCCCAAAGGCTCGCGCGCTCGCTTCGCGAGCGCCCACCCCTCACCCAGCTCCGACTAAGCCTTTGCTATGCAAAGACCAAGTCTGCGCAACCCTCTCCCCTCTGCGAGGGGCGAGGGAGGGAAAGGTATCGCTGAATATTGTTCGGGTGGTGAGGCAGTCAGCCTCAGCCGCCGACCTCGCGGCGATCCTGTTCTTCTTCGCCCGCTTCGCCATGATTGCCATAGCCGCCGCCGGAGCTGTCGGCCTCGTCCTCGTTCGGCACCTGTTCGGGCGGGGTCTGTTCGGGGTCGTGGATCATCGTCGCTCTCCTTCCCGGTCCCAACGCGCGGGCAAAGCGGGATGATCCTCAGAACAGCTCGCCCTGCGGGCCGCTCGGCGGACGGAACTGGCCGGTGTCGAGCGGCGGCCGGTCGCGATTGAGGCCGTGCAACCGACAGGCGCGGTGGAAGCGGACGCGCAGCAACTCCGCCCAGGGGCCTTGCCCGCGCATCCGGGTGAAGAAATCGGGATCATTGTCGCGTCCCCCGCGCAACGACTGGATGATCGCCATCACCTTGCCCGCGCGCTCGGGGAAATGCGTGTCCAGCCAGGCGCGGAACAGGGGCGCGACCTCGTGCGGCAGGCGGACGGGGATGAAGAAGGCATGGCGCGCCCCCGCCTCGGCAGCGCGGGCGATCAGATGCTCGATCTCGTGATCGGTGATCGCGGGGATGACCGGCGCGATCGAGACATAGGTGGGGATGCCCGCCGCCGCCAGCTTCGCCACCGCCGCCAGCCGCCGCTCGGGCGTCGGCGCGCGGGGCTCGACCGTGCGCGCGACCCTGGCGTCGAGCGAGGTGATCGACACGCACACCGTCGCCAGCCCTCGGGCCGCCATGGGGGCCAGAATGTCGATGTCGCGCACGACGCGGTCCGATTTGGTCGTGATCGCCAGCGGATGGTTCGTCTCCGCCAGCACGCCCAGAATGTCGCGCGTGATCCGCCATTCGCCCTCGATCGGCTGATAGGGGTCGGTGTTGGTGCCCAGTGCGATGGGCGCGACGCGGTAGCCCGGCCTGGCCAGTTCGGCGCGCAGCAACTCGGCGGCGTTCGGCTTGGCAAACAGCCGGCTTTCGAAATCCAGTCCCGGCGACAGGTCGTGATAGGCGTGGCTGGGCCGCGCGAAGCAATAGATGCAGCCATGCTCGCAGCCGCGATAGGGATTGATCGAGCGGTCGAACGGCACGTCGGGCGAGCTGTTGCGGCTCAGGATCGTGCGCGGCCGCTCGACGGTCACGCTGGTCCGCAAGGGAGGCGGGGCGCCATCGACCTGATCCTGCATGTCGAGCCAGTCGCCGTCCGCCATGACCTGCGGCAAGGCGAAACGGGCGCTGGTCGCGTTGACCGTCGCACCGCGTGGAGTCCGCCTGGCCATATCGCGCTTGCCCATCGCCCGAAACTAGGGCAGGAAATGGAACATATCAAGAACGAAGGAGTCGGGTCATGGCGCGTCTGGACTATCTCGAACTGCCGGTCGGGGACCGGGCGGCGGCGAAGCGTTTCTATGCCGAGGCGTTCGGCTGGCGCTTCACCGATTTCGGGCCGGACTATGCCGCGACGATGAGCGGGGATACCGATGTCGGGCTGGACGCCTCACCCGAAAAGGTGAAGGCGCCGCTGCCCGTCATCCGGGTCGAGGCGCTGGAGGCGACGCTCTCGGCGGTCGAGGCGGCGGGCGGGACGATCGTCGTGCCGATCTTCGCCTTTCCGGGCGGGCGGCGCTTTCATTTCCGCGATGTCGACGGGCATGAGCTTGCCGTGATGCAGGCGGATTGACGCCGGTCAGCGCTCCAGCAGGCGGGGCATCAGCTCGACGAAGTTGCACGGGCGGTGGCGACTGTCGAGCTGGTCGCGCAGGATGCCGTTCCACGCGTCCTTGACCGCCCCGGTCGATCCGGGGAGTGCGAAGATATAGGTGCCCCGCGCGACGCAGGCACAGGCGCGCGACTGGATGGTCGAGGTGCCGATCGTCTGGAAGCTCAGCCAGCGGAACAGCTCGCCGAAGCCGGGGATCATCTTGCTCGCGACCTGCTCGACCGCCTCGGGGGTGACGTCGCGCCCCGTGACGCCGGTGCCGCCGGTGGTCAGGATGCAGTCGATGCTGGCATCGTCGATCCAGCGGTTCAGCTGGGCGACGATCTGGTCGGTATCGTCACGCAGGATGCTGCGCGCGGCGAGTTCATGCCCCGCCTCGGTCAGCAGTCCCGCCAACGTGTCGCCCGAGCGGTCCTCGGCCAGCGAGCGGGTGTCGGAGACGGTCAGCACCGCGATGCGGACGGGCAGGAAGGTGTGGCTTGTGTCGATGGGCATGGGGGGTGAACGTCTCTGCGGGAGTTTCGGGGGGGGGGGCTTGGCGGGCGGAGGGGCGTGGCCTTCGACGTCGCTCAGGCGGAACGGAGGGGAGGGACTGGCGGGCGGAAGCGATATTCGGGTTGCGTCATGGCTGGCCTGTCAGGAAGGGAGGGTGTGATCGACCACGCCAGCTAAGACACCCCTTCGTCGCCCCTTACCGGCGGGAATGGATATGGGGCCCCCGCCGTTCAGCCTGAGCGAAGTCGAAGGCCAAGCGAAACCCTCGGCCGCGACACCCCCGCTCAATTCGCCTGGGGCAGCGCGGTGCTCGACTGCGGGTTCACCGCCGCGTTCAGCGCGATGGTGGTCCGGCGGGGCAGGCTCGCCTGCGCGGTGTTGGGCCGTTGGAGCCGTACCGCGCTGGCCCCCGGAAGGCCCGGGAAGCGCGGCCACATCCCCTGGGCCAGCGCGGCGCGGCTGGGCGAATTGGCCTTGCCGGTCTGGCCTTCGTACATCCAGTAATTGCGCAGCACCGTGGTCACGTAACCGCGCGTCTCCCAATAGGGAATGCTCTCGATATAGAGCAGCGGGTCGCCATTGTCGCGGACCAGGCTGTTCCATTCGCCGACCGGCTTGGGACCGGCATTATAGGCCGCGATCACCTTGGGCAGCAGGCCGCCGGTCACACCGGTCATGTCGCGCAGTCGCTCCAGATGCCGCTGGCCGATATCCATATTGGTCGACGGCTTGGTCAGCGCCGAGCGGTCGATCGACACGCCGCGTTCGCGCGCGAAGTCGGTGGCGGCGGCGGGCATGATCTGCATCAGGCCATAGGCGCCCGCCGGGCTGACCACCTTGTTGCGAAAGCCGCTTTCCTGAAGCGTGTGCGCATAGACCAGCGCCTTTTCGACGCGCCAGCCGCTGTCGGGCGTCCAGCTGGGCGTCGGATAGCGCGCCTCGGCGGTGGCGGTGACGCCCGCGGGGCAGTTGTGCGCCAGCCATACGGTCGTGGCGGGAAGGTCGAGCGATTCGGCCAGGCGGACGAGGTTGCGGAACTCCTGCGGCTGGCCGATCCGCGCCTGCTGGCGGATGACCTGGTCGGCCAGATCGGTCTCGCCGATCTCGACCAGCGCGGCGGCGACGAGGATGTTGGGGCGACGGTCGAGCGCGACCCAGTCGGTCGCGACCAGCTGCCCGCGCGGCTCGCGGTCGCCGCGCATGCCCAGCGCCTGGCGCGCGAGCTGGCCATAGAAGCTTTCGCGGAACTGCGAGGCGGAGCGGAGCCGCCCCTCGACCTTGTCGGGACGGCCGCAGACCATGTCGGCGCGCGCGGCCCAATAGAGCGCCGCGGCACGCAGGTCGACATCGGTGGCGCGCGCCGCCGTGCCCTCGAACGCGGTCTCGGCGGCCTGGCAGTCATTCTGCCGCCAGGCCGACAGCGCGGTGGTCCAGCGACCCTGCACTGCCCATTCGCCGGTCCCGTCGGCCGCCTTGGCCGCCATGGTCCGGGCATTGGCGTCGTCGCCCATCAGGAAATAGATCCAGGCGACGCGCTGCTGCCACTCGGTCAGCGCCTCGGGCGACAGGCCCTGGGTCGCATCCAGCAGGGCCTGGGCCGAGGGGCCGTCATCGGCCTTGATGAAGGGCTGCATCCGCACCGCCAGCTCGGCGGCGATCTGGTCGCTGCGCACGCTCTTGGCGCGGACGCGGCGGGGGGCGCCGTCCTGCCAGATCAGGCTGTGCGCCTCGGGCAGCGGGGGAAGGTCTTTCGCGCCGCGCGACCGGGCGAGCCGGGCGAGCTGTTCGGCCTGGGGCAGTTCGGGCGCTTCGTTGAGGAGCGCGACCAGCCGCTCGGCATCGACCCTGGGCGATCCCTTGGCGGTATAGAGTTCGGCGCGGGCGATGGCGTGGAGGGGCCCCGGCTTCAGCGAGTCGAGCTCCAGCTGCGCATCGGTCCAGCGGCTCTCGCGGATCGCGGTGAAGATGCGCGCATAGCCCGCCTTCTGATCGGCATCGAGCAGCGCGGGGATGGCGGGCGGGGCCTTTGGCGAGGCGGTGGCGCGGGCATCCGCCGCGGGTTCTCCCGGCGCAGCGGCGAAGGCGGTGCCGGTTCCGGCCGCCAGCAAAGCCCCGATGGTCGCCGTCCGTGCGATCGCCTGGCCCAGCTTCATGCGCGCATGTCCCCCATGATCCTTTGCAAATCCTTCCAGCTTTCCGCCTTTGCCATCGGCTTTTCGATCAGAAAGCGCGGATGGAAACTGGCGACCGCCTGGCTTTTGCCGCTTTTATGGTCAACGGCATGCGAATGTCCGCGCGCGCTGGTGAGTTCGGTCCCGAGCACGGCACGGCTCGCCGCATTGCCCAGCAGGAGCAGCGAGTGCGGCCGGACCAGCCCGATATGATGCAGCGAAATCTCGGCCAGCCGCGCCTCCAGTCCCGCCGGGGTCCGGCCCGCCAGCGGCCGCCGCGCGCAGACCGAGGCGAGGTGAACGGTCTCGCGCGACTGTCCGATGGCGGCGAGCATCCGGTCGAACAATCGACCGGCCGCGCCCGACAATATCTGTCCCGCTTCGCCGTCGTCGCGGTCGGGACAGTCGACCAGCACCATCAGCGGCGCCTCGGCGGGGCCGGTGGCGGTCAGCGAGATACCGTCCCACGCCGCCTCCGGCGCGGCGTCGGACAGGCGCCAGGCCAGGAAGGCGTCCAGCGTATCGGGCAGCAGCGCGGCCGGGGCGGCGGCGGGCAGGGCGGGGACCAGACCCGGTGCGGGCAGCGGGGCGGGGGCGGGGGCTGCGAAGCCGATCGGCCGCACGGGCTCGGCGGCCATCCAGTCGCGGGGTTCGTCCTCGACCAGCAGGTCGACGCCCGCGTCGTGCCACCAGTCGAGCACGCTGGCCGCCTGTGCGCTGTCGAACGGTGCGCTGTCGAACGTCGGAAAAGCCCCCATATGGGATTAGCCCATGCTGCAAGGTTGACGTGCGCGTCAATCTGTCGGATCGGCTGTCAGGACAAGATGTTTCCCGTCCGCGCCCGGACGAGCCCGATCCACGGGAGGTTACGGCAGCGGTGCGGACCAGATGCGAGGATGCCATGAGCGAACGCGAATCGATGCCCTATGACGTGGTGATCGTCGGCGCCGGGCCAGCGGGCCTGTCGGCCGCGATCCGCCTGAAGCAGCTGGCGACGCAAGGCGGCGCCGAGCTGTCGGTCTGCGTGCTGGAGAAGGGCTCGGAGGTCGGCGCGCACATCCTGTCGGGCGCGGTGATCGACCCGATCGCGCTCGACGAGCTGCTGCCTGACTGGCGCGACGACGGCTGCCCGCTGGCCGAGGTGCCGGTGACGGAGAATCATCACTGGATCCTGACTGCGGGCAAGCATCGCAACGTGCCGCACGCGCTGGTCCCGCCCTTCATGCACAACAAGGGCACCTATACGGGAAGTCTCGGCAATCTGTGCCGCTGGCTGGCGGGCAAGGCCGAGGAACTGGGCGTCGAGATCTTCCCCGGTTTCGCGGCGGCGGAAATCCTGTTCCATGAGGATGGCCGGGTGAAGGGCGTGGCGACCGGCGACATGGGCGTGGCACGCGACGGCACCCACAAGCCCGATTACCAGCCGGGCCTAGAGCTCCACGCCAAATACACCTTCTTCGCCGAGGGTGTGCGCGGGCATCTCTCCAAGGAGATCATCCGCCAGTTCGACCTGGCGCGCGACAGCGATCCGCAGATTTACGGTCTGGGCATCAAGGAATTGTGGGACATCGATCCCGCCAAGCATGTGCCCGGCCGCGTCATCCACACCCAGGGCTGGCCGCTGGGCGACGACGCCAATGGCGGCGGCTTCATCTACCACCAGGCGGGGGGACAGGTCGCGATCGGCTTCGTGACGTGGCTGAACTATTCCAACCCGTACATCTCCCCGTTCCAGGAGATGCAGAAGTGGAAGACCCATCCGGTCATCGCCGAGCTGCTGAAGGGCGGCAAGCGCGTGTCTTACGGCGCGCGCGCGATCAATGACGGCGGGCTTCAGGCGATCCCCAAGCTGACCTTCCCCGGCGGCGTGCTGGTCGGCTGTTCGGCGGGCTTCCTCAACGTGCCGCGGATCAAGGGCACGCATGGCGCGATGAAGTCGGCGATGCTGGCCGCCGAGGCGGCGTTCGCGGCGGTGCAGGCGGGGCGCGAAGGCGACGAGCTGACCGACTATCCCGAGGCGTTCCGCGCCTCCTGGCTTTACAAGGAGCTGGCGGGCGTCCGCAATGTCGTGCCGCTGGTCAAGAAATATGGTGATTTCGTCGGCAGCGGGCTTGCCAACGTCACCATGTGGTCGGAGCATTTCGGGCTAAAAATGCCCTTCACGATGAAGCACAAGCCCGATCACGCGACGTTGTGGCGCAAGGATCAGGTGAAGAAGCCCGACTATCCCAAGCCCGATGGCGTGCTGACCTTCGATCGCCTCTCCTCGGTGTTCCTGTCGAACACCAACCATGAGGAGGATCAGCCGGTCCATCTGACGCTCAAGGATGCGAGCGTGCCGATCGCGCACAACCTGCCGCTGTTCGACGAGCCCGCGCAACGCTACTGCCCGGCGGGTGTTTATGAGGTGGTGGGCGTGGACGAGGGCGATCCGAAATTCGTGATCAACGCCCAGAACTGCGTCCACTGCAAGACGTGCGACATCAAGGACCCGACCCAGAATATCAACTGGGTCGTACCCGAAGGCGGCGGAGGACCCAATTATCCCAATATGTAAGCGTCGGCTCGTCTCCCTCCTATCGGCAACGGTCCTGGCCTCCGCCGCCTGGACGGCGCCCGTGGCGGCGGCGGTTCGTGCCACGCCCGAGCCGCTTTCCGCCTATCTCGCCGCCCGCGTCGCGGCGGCCGAGGGGCGTGCGGCCGAGGCGGCGGGCGATTATGCGACCGCGCTGGCGGGGTGGCCCGACGATCCGGCGGTGGCGGTGCGCGCCTATCGCGAGGCGATGATCAGCGGCGACGAGGCGCTGGCGCTGCGCGCCGCGCGCGTCATGCAGGCCGAAAAGGTCGCGCCGATCGACGTGACGCTGCTCGACCTGGCGATCGCGGCGCGCAAGGGCGACCGGGCGGGCTATGACGCGGTGATCGCAGGGATCGCGGGCGGGCCGCTCAAGATTCTGTCGCCGGTGCTGAAGGCCTGGGCGGCCTGGGATCACCGACAGCCGGTCGAACCCGCGCTCGACAGCGCGGGCAAGGAGCCGGTCGCGCGGCGGCTGGCCGAGGAGCATCGGCTGCTGCTGGCGCTGGCGGCGAGGAAGATGGACGATTCCTCGGTCCGGCTGCTGCTGGAGGCGATGCGCCCGCCCGCCGATACCCGGATCGCCGCCGCCGCGCTGATGGCGGGCCATGGCGACGAGGCCGATGCGCGCCGCCTGATGACCGATCCGCTGGTCGATGCCGGTCGCAAGGCGCTGGGCGTCAAGCCGGACCTGGGCTTCGGCGTGTCGCAACTGTTCGTCCGGGTCGGTGCCGAGCTGGCGAGCGACGGCCCGCGCCCGCTGGTCATCGCGCTCGCGCGCACCGCGCTGATCGCCGATCCGAGCAATGATCGGGCACGGCTGTTGCTGGCCGAGGCGCTGTCGAAGGACGAGGCATGGGACGCCGCCATCGCCGCGCTGGCGGGGGTGGACCCGCGTCGCGCCTTCGCCCACCGCGCGGCGGTGGTGCGGGTCGGGCTGCTCGGAGCGGCCGGGCGGACCGGCGAGGCGCTGATGCTGGCGCGCGGGCTGGCGACCGCGAAGAATGCGACGGTCGACGACTGGCAGGTCTATGCCGACCAGCTGATCGCCGCCGGGCAACCCGCCGAGGCGGTGCCCTGGTATGAGCAGGTGACCCGCGCCGATCCGCCGCTGCCCTGGGCGGCCTGGCTGCAATATGGCGGCGCGCTGGATCAGGCGGGGCGGCGGGAAGAGGCCGATGCAGCGCTCGCCCGTGCGGTGGCGCTGGCGCCGGACGAGCCGCTGGCGCTCAATTATCTGGGCTATGCGCGGGTCGAGCGGGGTCAGGATGTCGCAGGCTCGCTGGCCATGCTGGAGCGGGCGAGCAAGCTGGCGCCCGACAATGGCTCGATCACCGATTCGCTGGGCTGGGCCTATTTCCGGGCGGGGCAGCCCGGCCGCGCGCTGCCGCTGATCGAGCGTGCCGCCATGGCCGAGCCCGCCAATAGCGAGATCAACGATCATCTCGGCGACATCTACTGGTCGCTAGGGCGGCATTATGAGGCGCGCTATGCCTGGCGCGCGGCGGCGCTGACCGCCGACGACAGCGAACGGGCGCGGATCACGCCCAAGCTGTCGCGCTGATCGCTCTTGCTGGCGGGCGCGGGGCGTCGCATGGGGCGGGGATGACCGCCATCGTCGAGACCGCGCCCGCCAAGATCAATCTGGCCCTTCACGTCCGGGCGCGCCGAGCGGACGGCTATCATGAGCTGGAAACGCTGTTCGCCTTTTGCCGCGATGGCGACGTCGTGACGGTCGCCCCCGCCGCCACGACCGGCCTGACGCTGAGCGGGCCGTTCGCCGACCGTCTGGCGGGCGAGGCGCAGCAGGACAATCTGGTCATGCGCGCCGCGCAGGGCTTTGGCGTGCGGTTCGGCGTTGCGGCGGATCATGCGATCACGCTCGACAAGCATCTGCCGGTCGCCTCGGGCATTGGCGGCGGCTCGGCGGATGCGGCGGCAACGCTGCGCGCGCTGGCGCGGCTGCATGGCGTGGCGTCCGACCATCCCGAATTGTTCGCGCTGGCGGGCGAGCTGGGCGCGGACGTGCCCGCCTGTCTGCTCGGCCGGACCGCATGGGGCCGGGGCAAGGGGGATGCGCTGCAACCGCTGCCGCCGCTGGGCGATGTGCCGGTGCTGCTGGTCAATCCGGGCGTCGGCGTGTCGACGGCGGCGGTGTTCGGCCGCTGGGACGGTACGGATCGCGGCGGACTGGGAGAGGGCGAGGTGATGGCGGTTGCGGCGGCGGGGCGGAACGATCTGGAACCCCCGGCGCGCGCGCTGGCCCCGGCGATCGACGCGGTGCTGGCCTTTCTGGGCCAGGCGCCCGGCGTCGGGCTGTCGCGCATGTCGGGATCGGGGGCGACCTGTTTCGCGATCTTCGACACCGTCGCGGACCGGGACGCGGCGGCGACCGGGGCGCGAGACCAGGGCTGGTGGGCGCTGCCGACTTTTTTGACCTGATATTTGTTCCCATCTTGTTCCTGTGGAACAAAGTGCATACATTGCAGATGCGTTGAATGGACCACGCGCTTGGTCTAGCGAAGGAAGCATCTGATGGCCGCCAATCTGAAAGTGATCGAAACAGGCATGGCAACCGCAAACGCAGACCGTCAAAAGGCGCTCGACGCCGCGCTCGCTCAGATCGACCGGGCGTTCGGCAAGGGCTCGGCGATGAAGCTGGGGCAGAAGGAGACGATGCAGGTCGAGGCGATCTCGACCGGCTCGCTGGGGCTCGACATCGCGCTGGGCGTGGGCGGCTTGCCGCGCGGTCGCGTGATCGAGGTCTATGGCCCCGAATCCTCGGGCAAGACCACGCTGGCGCTGCACGTCATCGCCGAGGCGCAGAAGATGGGCGGCACCGCCGCCTTCGTCGACGCCGAACACGCGCTCGACCCGGTCTATGCCAAGAAGCTGGGCGTCAATATCGACGAACTGATCGTGTCGCAGCCGGATACCGGCGAACAGGCGCTGGAGATCACCGACACGCTGGTCCGCTCGAACGCGATCGACGTGCTGGTGGTCGACTCGGTCGCCGCGCTGGTGCCCCGCGCCGAGATCGAGGGCGAGATGGGCGACAGCCATGTCGGCCTTCAGGCCCGCCTGATGTCGCAGTCGCTTCGCAAGCTGACCGGATCGATCAGCCGTTCGCGCTGCATGGTGATCTTCATCAACCAGCTGCGCATGAAGATCGGCGTGATGTACGGCAACCCGGAGACGACGACGGGCGGCAACGCGCTGAAATTCTATGCCTCGGTCCGGCTCGACATCCGTCGCACCGGCCAGATCAAGGACCGTGAGGACATCACCGGCAACGCGACCCGCGTGAAGGTGGTGAAGAACAAGGTCGCCCCGCCGTTCAAGCAGGTCGAATTCGACATCATGTATGGCGAGGGCATCTCGAAGATCGGCGAGATCCTCGATCTGGGCGTCAAGGCCGGGCTGGTCGAGAAGTCGGGCAGTTGGTTCTCCTACGACTCGGTCCGCATCGGGCAGGGGCGTGAGAACGCCAAGAATTACCTGCGCGAGAATCCCGACATGGCCGACCGCCTGGAACGCGCGATCCGCCAGCGGACCGAGCAGGTGGCCGAGGACATGATGACCGGCCCCGACGCGGACGACGATCTGTAAGAGGGACCAGCGGCCCGCCGGAGACGGCGGGCCGTTTTGCTTTGGGGGACGATAGGGGGGCGATGACCAGCGGACTGGATTGGAGCGGCCGGGTCGGCGATGTCTGGGCCGAGCAATGGCGTCGCACCGAACGCAGCTTCACCCATCTGACGGCGCATCTCGACGCCGCTATCGCCGCCGTCGCGCCCCGGCGGGGGCGGGCGCTGGATATAGGCTGCGGGGTCGGGTCGACCGGCCTGGCGCTCCGGGCGGCGCGTCCCGAGCTGGAGGTCGTCGGGGTCGACCTGTCGCCGGAAATGCTGGCCCTGGCAGGGACGCGGGCGGCGGACGTGGAGGGCCGGGGCGGGGCGCTCCGTTTCGTCTGCGGCGACGCGGTGTCGGTCGCCGCGTCCGAGGGGCCGTTCGACCTTTTCGTCTCGCGTCACGGCGTGATGTTCTTTCCCGACCCCGTCGCGGCGTTCACGGGCTTGCGGGCGGCCGCGTCGCCGGGGGCGGCGATGGTCTTTTCCTGCTTCGACGAGCGGGCACGCAACGGATTTGCGACGCTGGCGGACGAGGCGGTCGGCCATTCGCCCGCGCCTGTCGCCGGTTACGAACCGGGGCCTTTCGCCTTTGCCGATTCGCATCGGGTGGGGGCGTGGCTGGAACAGGCCGGATGGGCGCTGGAGGCCGCCGCGCGGGTCGATTTCGAATATGTCGTCGGGCAGGGCGCGGCGCCGGTCGAGGATGCGGTGGATTTCCTGTCCCGCATCGGCCCGGCGGCGCGGGCGATGGCGACCGCCGCCCCGGACGAGCGGGAACGGATCGCGGCGGCGCTGCACGAGGGGCTGTCCCATCACCGGACCGGCGATCAGGTGGCCCTGCCGGCCTCCGCCTGGATCTGGCGGGTAAGGGCAGGAGCGGCCTGAGCCATCGGCCCATGGCCGCATTCCGGCGGCCTTTGGGCCTTGCGGTCGGTCTGGCGCGTTACCCCGCCCGCATCATGGGGAACAGGCATGACGATCATCGTCCATCATCTCGAAAATTCGCGGTCGCAACGCATCCTGTGGATGCTGGAGGAACTCGACCTGCCCTATGCGGTGAAACGCTATCGGCGCGACCGCAAGACAATGCTCGCCCCGCGCGAGCTGCGCGCGGTCCATCCGCTCGGCAAATCGCCGGTGATCGAGGATGACGGCATGGTGATCGCCGAGACGGGGGCGATCATCGAATATCTGGTCGGCAAGGCCGATGGTCGCCTGGGCCCGCCCGCACACCGCGACGCGGTGCAACGCTGGCGCTTCTGGCTGCATTATGCCGAGGGCTCGCTGATGCCGCCCTTGTTCGTCCTGCTCGTGCTCAGCCGCATTCCCGTGCTGGGCAAGGCGGCGATCAAGCGGTTCATGCCGATGATCGACCGGCATCTGGACTATGTCGAAAGCGAGCTGACCCATTCGCCCTGGTTCGCGGGCGACCAGTTCACCGCGGCGGACATCATCATGAGCTTCCCGCTCGAGGCGGCGCGGTCGCGGGCGGGGCTGGACGAAAGCCGCCCCGCGACGATCGCCTGGCTGGAACGCATCCACGCCCGCCCCGCCTATCAGGTCGCGCTCGCCAAGGGCGGCCCCTATGCCTATGCCTGAGAGGGACGATCCCGCTCGGCCATAGGGGGCAGGGGCGCCCCCCGGATGGCGGGCGAGGGGATCAATGCCTCCCGATCTGCCGGAAGCTGTCGGGGGCGGGCTGGGCCGGATGTCCCGACGGTGCGTGGAGCGACTCGACATCGACCGGCTCGGGCGCGTCGAGCGGCCCCTCCCACTTCGCGATGACCGCGCTGGCCACCGCATTGCCGATCACGTTGGTCGCCGACCGGCCCATGTCGAGGAAATGGTCGACCGCCAGGATCAGCAGCAGCCCCGCCTCGGGAATGTGGAACATCGGCATCGTCGCCGCGATCACCACCAGCGAGGCGCGCGGCACGCCCGCAATCCCCTTCGACGTGACCATCAGGACCAGCAGCATGGTGATCTGCTGCCCGATCGACAGGTCGATGCCGTACGCCTGGGCGATGAACAGCGACGCGAACGTCATGTACATCATCGACCCGTCGAGGTTGAACGAATAGCCCAGCGGCAGCACGAAGCTGGCGATGCGCGGCGGCACGCCGAACCGGTCCAGCCCCTCCAGGATGCGCGGATAGGCGGCCTCGGACGAGGCGGTCGAAAAGGCCAGGATCAACGGCGCGCGGATATGCGACAGGAGCTCGCGGATGCGCCCGCCGATGAACAGCGTCGCGACGGCGATCAGCACCACCCAGAGCAGCAGCAGCCCGAGATAGAAACTGCCCATGAACACCGCGAGATTGCCGATGACCCCCGGCCCCCGCTCGGTCAGCGTGCCCGCGACCGCGCCGAACACGGCCAGCGGCGCCAGGCGCATGACATAATCGGTCACCTGCAACATGACCGCGACCAGCGCATCGACCGCGCGGACCAGCGGCGCGGCGCGCTCGCCGACGGCGGTGATCGCCACGCCCAGGAACAGCGATCCGATGACGATCTGCAACACCTCGTTGGTCGCCATCGCCTCGACCAGCGAGGCGGGGACCAGATGGGTGACGAATTTCTGGAGGTCGAACCCGGTCTTCACCACCCCGCTATCGGCGGTGACGGCGGGCAGCGGCAGGTTCAGGCCGACGCCCGGATGCAGCAGGTTGACCAGGATCATGCCCAGGCTGAGCGAGACTAGGCTGGCCGAGATGAACCAGGCGAGCGAACGAAAACCGATCCGCCCCAATGCCTTGGTGTCGCCCATCTGCGCGATGCCCGAGACCAGGGTGGCGAAGACGAGTGGTGCGATGATCATCTTGATCAGCCGCAGGAACAGGCCGGTGACGATCGCGAAATAGCCGGCGATCGTCTTCAACTCGGCGGCCGCCGCGGCGCTGCCGTCGTCGAGCGACAGGTTGAGCGCCAGTCCGACGACGAGCCCGAGAACCAGCCCGATGAAGATGTACAAGGTCAGCCGCTTGGCCATGCATACCCCAATATAGATTACGCGCGCGAGCCAAGGGCATTGCGGCGCTCAGGTCAAGAATTCTATCGTCGCGGTCATGCAGACCCCGATGTCCCGCCGCGCCGTGCTCGCGGCCGCCGCCCTGCCGCTCCTCGTCCGCCCCGGCCTGTTGCGCGCGGCCGAACCCGATCTGGCGGGGCTGTCCGACATGACCGGCGGCGCGGTGCCGATCGGCGCGCGGGAGCGGGTCCGGCGGCTGTCCCGCGCGCAGGCGCTGATGAAGGCGAACGGCATCGGCGCGATCCTGATCGAGCCGGGATCGACCATGGTCTATTTCACCGGCGTCCAATGGTGGCGCAGCGAGCGGCTGACCGCCGCGATCCTGCCGGTCGAGGGCGAGCCGTGCATCGTCACCCCGTTCTTCGAGGAGCCCTCGGTCCGCGAGACGCTGGCGGTGCCCGCCGAGATACGGGTGTGGCAGGAGGACCAGAACCCGCTGGCCATTGTCGCGGGCTTCCTGCGCGACCGCAAGCTGGCGGGCCGTCCGGTGGGGATCGAGGAAACGGCGCGCTTCTTCGCCTTTGACGGGCTGCGACGGGTGTTGCCGGGGGCGCGGCTCGTCTCGGCCAATCCGGTCGTGCGCGGGTGCCGGATGATCAAGGCTCCCGCCGAGATCGCGCTGATGCAACTCGCGACCGATGTGACGATGGCGGCCTATCGCTGGCTCCACCCGCGCGTCGAGGCGGGGATGACCGGCGCGGAGATCGGCGCGCTGATGAGCGCCGCGACGCGCAAGCTGGGCGGCAGTCCGGAGTTCAGCATGGCGTTGATCGGCGAGGCCTCCGCCTATCCGCATGGCAGCCGCCAGGTGCACCGGGTGGCGCAGGGGCAGGTCGTGCTGATGGATTGCGGCTGTACGGTGCAGGGCTATCAGTCCGATGTCTCGCGAAGCTGGGTCCATGGCGCGGCGACCGCCGAGCAGCGCAAGGTCTGGGATCTGGTCGTCAGGGGGCAGCAGGTGGCGCGGGCGGCGGCGCGGATCGGCGCCCCGGCGGGCAGCATCGACGATGCGGTGCGGCGGTTCTACGAGGAGCAGGGCTTCGGCCCCGGCTATCGCCTGCCCGGCCTGTCGCACCGGACCGGGCACGGCATTGGCATGGATGGGCACGAACCGGTCAATCTGGTGCATGGCGAGGCGACGCCGCTGGCGACCGGCATGTGCTTTTCCAACGAGCCCGGCCTGTATCTGCCCGGCAAGTTCGGCATCCGGATCGAGGATTGCTTCCACATGACGGAAAGCGGGCCGGTCTGGTTCTCGACGCCGCCCACCTCGCTCGATGCGCCGATCGGATGATCGCCGAACTGGATGCGCGCGGCTACGCCCTTTGGCCGTCGCGACTGGATCGGGGAGAGCTTGCCGAACTGGCCCGGCTTTTCGGTGACTGGCCCGAGGGGCGCCCCGGACAGCGGATCGATCCCGCGCGGGTCGCGCGTCTCGGGGGTGTTCGGCGGCTCTGTGCCGCCATGGTGCCGGTGATCGGCCAGGGCGCGCGACCGGTTCGCGCGATCCTGTTCGACAAGCAGGACGGCGGGAACTGGGCGCTGGGCTGGCATCAGGATCGCACGATCGAAGTGGTGGAGCGGCGAGAGGTTCCGGGCTTCGGGCCGTGGACGGTCAAGCAGGGTCGGGTCCATGTCGCGCCGCCGGTGTCGCTGTTGGAGCGGATGGTGACGGTGCGCTTTCATCTCGATCCGGTCGATGCGGACAATGCGCCGCTGCTGGTCGTGCCGGGGTCCCACCGGCTGGGCCTGATCGCGGAGGATGCCATATCCGGCGTGATCGACCGACTGGGTCAAGATGCCTGTCTGGCCGGGGCAGGTTCGGTGTGGCTGTACCGGACGCCGATCCTTCACGCCTCCGCGCGGTCGGCACCGGGGCGGCGTCGACGGGTGTTGCAGATCGATCTGTCGGCGGAGAGCTTGCCCGGCGGCCTGTCCTGGAGCACGGATGGCGAAGGGAGGGCATGATGAACGCCGATTTGATCGTCGCATTGCTGGTCGGGTTCGCCAACGGCCTTCTGGGCACCGCCATTTTCTGCGCCCTTGCCCATTGGCTGCTCGGCCGGGTGTTCGATGTGGCCGATCCGCGATGGCCCGCCTTTCTGTTCGTCCTGGGCCTGACGCTGGGGCGGTTCGAGGATGCGGCGGACATGGCGGGGCATCCGGTCGGGCGGCTGATCGGCGATATGCTGGGTTTCGCTATGATCTGGTATCTGTGGTGGCGTCGTCCGGCGGTCCGGGCCGATGCGATGGAACGCCCCTGACGCGCGGGCGCTTGAGCGCGCGCGAAACCTCGCCTAAGTCGCGTGCATGACCTCGACCAACGACATCCGCCGCGGCTTTCTCGACTATTTCGGAAGCGAAGGGCACCAGATCGTGCCTTCCGCGCCGCTCGTGCCGCAGAACGACCCGACGCTGATGTTCGTGAATGCGGGCATGGTGCCGTTCAAGAACGTGTTCACCGGCCTGGAATCGCGCCCCTATTCGACCGCGACCAGCTCGCAGAAATGCGTGCGCGCCGGGGGCAAGCATAACGATCTCGACAATGTCGGCTATACCGCGCGGCATCACACCTTCTTCGAAATGCTGGGCAATTTCTCGTTCGGCGACTATTTCAAGGAACAGGCGATCACCCATGCCTGGACCCTGCTGACCAAGGTCTGGGGCATTCCGGCCGAAAAGCTGACCGCCACCGTCTATCATACGGACGACGAGGCGTTCGCGCTGTGGAAGAAGATCGCGGGCCTCCCCGATCACAAGATCATCCGCATTCCGACCAAGGACAATTTCTGGGCGATGGGCGAGAATGGGCCCTGCGGTCCGTGCTCCGAAATCTTCTACGATCACGGCGACCATATCTATGGCGGCCCTCCCGGCAGCCCCGAAGAGGATGGCGACCGATTCGTCGAGATCTGGAACCTGGTCTTCATGCAGTTCGAGCAGGAAGCCAATGAGATCGTCGGCGAGCTGCCCAAGAAGTCGATCGACACCGGCATGGGGCTGGAGCGGATCGCCGCCGTGCTTCAGGGCGTGCACGACAATTACGACACCGACACGTTCAAGGCGCTGATCGCCGCGTCGTGCGAGCTGACCCACACCAAGGCCGAGAACGGCCAGAAGGCGTCGCACCGCGTCATCGCCGACCATCTGCGCTCGGCGGGCTTCCTGGTCGCCGACGGCGTGCTGCCCGCCAATGAAGGGCGTGGTTACGTGCTCCGCCGCATCATGCGCCGCGCGATGCGGCACGCGCATCTGCTGGGCGCCAAGGAGCCGTTGATGCACCGGCTGGTCCCGGCGCTGGTGTCGGAGATGGGCGCGGCCTATCCCGAACTGGTCCGCGCGCAGCCGCTGATCGAGGCGACCCTGAAGCAGGAAGAGACGCGCTTCCGCCAGACGCTGGACAAGGGCCTCAAGCTGCTCGACGAGGCGACGGCGGGCATGGCACCCGGCGCGACGCTGGCGGGTGAGACGGCGTTCAAGCTCTATGACACCTATGGCTTCCCCTATGACCTGACCGAGGATGCGCTGCGGGCGCAGAACCTGTCGGTCGACCGCGCGGGTTTCGACGCCGCCATGGCCGAGCAGAAGCGCGCCGCGCGTGCCGCCTGGAAGGGCTCGGGCGCGAAGGCGTCGGACGATGTGTGGTTCGACATCGCCGAAGAGACGGGCTCGACCGAGTTCCTCGGCTATGCCTCCGACACCGGCGAGGGCGAAGTGCTGGCGCTGGTCAAGGACGGCGCGCGGGTCGACAGCGCGGCGGCGGGCGAGAGCGTCGCGATCATCGTCAACCAGACGCCTTTCTATGGCGAGAGCGGCGGTCAGGTCGGCGATACGGGCACCATCTCCAGCGACGCCGGGCTCAAGGCGGTCGTCACCGACACCTCCAAGCAGCTCGGCCGCGTCTTCGTCCACAATGCCGAAATCCAGGAAGGCGGGATCAAGGTCGGCGACAGCGTGAAGCTGGCGATCGACACCACCCGCCGTGCCGCGATCCGCGCCAATCACTCGGCGACGCACCTGCTGCACGAGGCGCTTCGCCAGCGGCTGGGCACCCATGTCGCGCAGAAGGGCTCGATGGTCGCGCCCGAGCGCCTGCGCTTCGACTTTTCGCAGCCGGTCGGCATGACCGCCGACGACATTGCCGAGGTCGAGGCACGCGTGAACGAACAGGTGCGCGGCAACGGCCCCGTCGTCACCCGGCTGATGACGCCCGACGAGGCGATCGAAATGGGCGCGATGGCGCTGTTCGGCGAGAAGTACGGCGACGAGGTGCGCGTCGTGTCGATGGGCGAGGATGCCGACGGCACCTACAGCCTCGAACTCTGCGGCGGCACGCATGTCGGCGCGCTGGGCGAGATCGGCGTGTTCAAGATCGTGTCCGAAGGCGCGGTGTCGAGCGGTGTGCGCCGGGTCGAGGCACTGACCGGCGAGGGCGCGCGCGCCTATCTCGGCCACCGCGACGATATGCTCAAGGCCGCCGCCGCGACGCTGAAGACCACGCCGGACGAGGTGCCCGCGCGCATTGCCGCGCTGGTTGAGGATCGCCGTCGCCTTGAGCGCGAACTCGCCGAGGCCAAGAAGGCGCTGGCGATGGGCGGCGGGGCCGGAGGGGCTGCCGCCGGACCCGAGCAGATCGGCGATGTCGCGTTCATCGGCCAGGTGCTCGACGGCTTCGAGGCCAAGGGGCTGCGCGGCGCGGTGGACGATGCCAAGCAGCGGCTGGGCGGATCCGGTGTCGCGGTGATGGTCGCGATCAATGACGGTCGCGCCTCGGTCGCGGTCGGCGTGACCGACGATCTGACGGCCCGGCACAATGCGGTCGAGCTGCTGCGCAAGGCGGTGGCGGCGCTGGGCGGGCAGGGCGGCGGTGGCCGTCCCGACATGGCGCAGGGCGGCGGGCCGGACGGCACCAAGGGCGCCGAGGCGGTTCAGGCGGTACGGGACGCACTGGCCGGTTGAACGTAGCCAAAGGGGGGCAGGTCGATGCGGAGAACGTTTCTTACGTCGTTGGCATGGCTTGCTTCCTTGGGCGGGGCGTCGATCGCCCCGCCGCTGGAGGCGCAGACCGGCGCATCGCCCGCCGATCCGGTCGTGGTGACCGCCCGGCCGCTGCCGCCCCGGCGAGAGACGTTGCGCTGGTTCGGCGCGATTTCGGGCTATCCCGATGGCGACGCACCGCTGTCGCGGCTGACCGAACCCCTGTGCATCGCCAGCTCCGGCCTGGCGGCCAAGGCCGCGCTGCCGGTTGCCGACCGCATATTGGGCCATGCCGAGCGGCTGGGCATTCGGCTGGGCGGCGACAAATGCCGCCCCAATGTCCTGATCCTGTTCGTCGACAATGGCGCGCAGCAGGTCGCATGGCTGATCGATCACCGGCCCGGCATCTTCGGTGACCTTCCCTTCGCCGATGTCCGGGCGATGGCGAAGGACAGGGGCCCGGTCCATGCCTGGCACATGACCGCGATCACCAGCCGCGACGGCGACCAGCTGATCCCGGGCGCCAACAATATTCCGACCCTCAACATCCCCAGCGCCAGCCGGATCACCCTGCCCACCAAATCGCATATCGCGGCGGCGGTGGTGATGATCGACCGGGACGCGGTGAACGGCAAGACGATCCACCAGATCGCCGATTATGCCACGATGCGCGCGCTGGCGGTGGTCCGTCCGCGCAGGACCGAGGGGATCTCGACGATCCTGACCCTGTTCGACGAGCAGGCGGCGCCGGAAGGGCTGACCCCGTTCGACTGGGGCTATCTGCGCGGGCTATATGCGGGCCAGGGCAACCAGAGGCCCGGCTTTCAATATGCGGCGATGGCGCGGTTCGTGGACGAGGAAATCAACGCCGGAGGCAAGACACCGTGACCGCGCCCAACGGACGCCGGGACCTGACCGCCGGGCCGATCGGCCGCACCCTGTTGCTGTTCGCGCTGCCGACGCTGGGATCGAGCATCCTGCAATCGCTCAACGGGTCGATCAACGCGATCTGGATCGGCCAGTTTCTGGGCGAGCGCGCGCTGGCCGCGACGACGAACGCCAATATCATCATGTTCCTGCTGGTCGCGGCGACCTTCGGCTTCGGCATGGCGGCGACCATCCTGATCGGCCAGAATATGGGCCGCCGCGATATCGATGCGGTGCGCCGGGTGCTGGGATCGGCGCTGGGGCTGTTCGCGGTCATCTCTACCCTGACGGTCGGCCTAGGCTGGTGGGCGGCACCCGCCATATTGCGCGCACTGGCCACCCCGGCGGAGGTCTATCCGCTCGCGCTCGCCTATCTGCGGGTGATCTTCGTTGCGATGCCGCCGGGGTTCATCAGCGTCCTGCTGACCATGGCGCTGCGCGGGGTGGGGGATTCGATCACCCCGCTCAAGTTCATGGCTTTGGGTTCGGTGCTCGACGTCGTGCTGAACCCGGTCTTCATCCTGGGGCTGGGGCCCGCCCCGGCGCTGGGGATCGAGGGGTCGGCGGTCGCGACGCTGATCGCCAATAGCGGCTCGCTGCTGGCCCTGGTCGCCTATCTCTATGCCAAGGACCTGGTCATCCGGCTGCGCGGGGCGGAGTGGCGCTATCTGATCCCCACGCCCGCATTGCTGAAGACGATCCTGGTCAAGGGCTTTCCGATGGGGCTCCAGATGCTGGTCGTCTCCACCTCGGCGCTGGCGATGATGGGGCTGGTCAACCGGCACGGCACCGCGACCACGGCGGCCTATGGCGCGGCGAACCAGCTCTGGACCTATATCCAGATGCCCGCCATGGCGGTGGGCGCGGCGGTCAGCGCCATGGCGGCGCAGAATATCGGCGCGGGGCAATGGGACCGGGTGGGCCGGATCACCCAGGCGGGCCTGCGCATGAACTTGCTGCTGACCGGGGCGCTGGTGGTGCTCGTCACCCTGCTCGACCGGCATGTCCTGTGGCTGTTCCTGGGCAGCGAGCCCGGCGCGATCGCCATCGCCGCGCGGATCAACCTGATCGGCGGGTGGAGCTTCATCCTGTTCGGCGTCTCGATGGTGCTGGCGGCGACGGTGCGCGCCAACGGGGCGGTCGTCGGGCCATTGGTCATCCTGGCCATTTCGATGTTCCCGGTCCGCTTCGGCCTGGCCAATGCCTTTGCGCCGATGCTGGGCGCGGATGCGATCTGGTGGAGCTTCCCGGCGGGCTCGCTCGCCTCGATGCTGATGACGATCGCCTATTACCGGCATGGCGGCTGGCGAAAGGGCAGGCTGGCCCAGGCTACCACCCCGCAGGAATGCGAGGAACAGGCCCTGGCCGAGGGGCAGCCGACCAACAAGGCGATGCCGGTCGGCTGACGATCAGGCCGGGGCCATCACCTCGATGATCCCCGGTGCGATCCTGGCCGTGACGGGCGTGTGCGCCAGCACCTCGCCATCGATCGAGATGGGCAGCGGCGGGATGGTGTTGATCCGGATCGAGCGGCCCCGGAACTCGCGCACCTTTTCCTTGCGATAGTCGCTGCGCAGGATGCTGGCCGCCCAGTTGACGATCAGGCGCCGCTTCACATGGCCGCACACCGCCTGGACCACGATCTCGCCCGAATCGACCGACGCCGATTCCACCAGCTCGGTGCCGCCATGATAAGGCCCGTTGGAGATGCGGACCTCGACCACGCGCAGCCTTTCGCGCGTTCCGTTCTGTTCGACGATCAGGGTGAAGGGGCGGAAGCGCAGGAACTGATAGGCTGCCCAGCCCAGATAGCCCAGCCGCCCCGCCACCTTCTTGAGCTTGTGCGGCACCGTCTCGGCGATCTTGGGGCTCATCCCCATCGCGGCGCAATTGGCGTAATAGTCGTTGTCGATCATGCCCAGGTCGATCCGGCGGGGCCGGCCGGTCCGGATCACCTCCACCGCCCCCTCGATATCGAGCGGGATGTCGAGCGAGCGCGCGAAGCTGTTCGCGGTGCCCAGCGGCAGCACGCCCAGCATCACGTCATGCCCGACCATCAGGTCGACCAGGCCGCTGATCGTGCCGTCGCCGCCGCCCAGGATCAGCAGGTCGGGCTTGGCCGCCAGCAGTTCGCGGACCGTGGGCTCCAGATCCTCCGGATCCTCGACCGCGCGCGCATCGACCGGATAGGGCAGGCCCGACATGGCCTTGCAGGCCCGCTCGAACAGCGCCTGTCCGCGCCGCGACTTGGCGTTCACCACCATCGCCGCCGATCGTATCTCTCTCAAGACGGATTTCCTTTCGCCCCCGGAACGCTTGCATGCAACGCTTGGCAAGCGCGGTCCGATCCCCCAAATGCGGACAATCATGACGGCATCATACCCCGCGCTTCGCCTTCGCCGCACCCGAGCTTCCCAGTGGAGCCGGCGGCTTCACGCCGAAACGGTGCTGACCCCGGCCGATCTGATCTGGCCGCTGTTCGTGACCGAGGGGCAGGGGGTGGAGGAACCGATCGCCAGCCTGCCCGGCGTGTCGCGCTGGTCGCTGGACGGCATCGTGGCGCGCGCGCGCGAGGCGGCGGACCTGGGCATTCCCTGTCTGGCGCTGTTCCCCAACACCCCCTCGCACCTGCGCACCGATGACGGGCGCGAGGCGCTGAACCCCGACAATCTGATGTGCCGCGCGATCGCGGCGATCAAGGATGCGGTGCCGGACATCGGCGTGCTGACCGACGTCGCGCTCGATCCCTATACGACGCATGGCCATGACGGGCTGGTCGATGCGGCGGGCTATGTCGTCAACGACCGCACCGCCGACGCACTGGTCCAGCAGGCACTGACCCAGGCGCGCGCGGGTTCGGACGTGATCGCGCCGTCGGACATGATGGACGGCCGCATCGGGCTGATCCGCGCGGCGCTGGAGGCCGAGGGCTTCGTCAACGTCCAGATCATGGCCTATGCCGCCAAATATGCCAGCGCCTTTTACGGCCCGTTCCGCGACGCGGTGAACACGCGCGGGCTGCTGAAGGGGGACAAGCGCACCTATCAGATGGACTCCGCCAATGCCGAGGAGGCGCTGCGCGAGGTCGCGCTCGATCTGGCCGAGGGCGCGGACAGCGTGATGGTCAAGCCGGGCCTGCCCTATCTGGACATCATCCGCCGCGTGAAGGACGAATTCCGCGTGCCGACCTTCGCCTATCAGGTGTCGGGCGAATATGCGATGATCGAGACGGCGGTGGCGGCGGGCGCGGCGGACCGCGATGCGATGGTGCTGGAGACGCTGATGGCGTTCAAGCGCGCCGGATGTTCGGGCGTGCTGACCTATCATGCCGCCCATGCCGCCCGGCTGCTGAACGGCTGAGCCGGACCATCGCCATTTCCCGGTCCGGCCGCTTGCCCGCGCTGATGGTGCGCGCGCTGTTCGTGGCGACGATCCTGACGGGATCGTTCCTGCTGTTCCTGGTCCAGCCGATGGTCGCGCGCATGGCGCTGCCCCGGCTGGGCGGCGCGCCCGCCGTCTGGAACTCAGCGATGCTGGTCTATCAGGCGCTGCTGCTCGGCGGCTATGCCTATGCCCATGCGCTGGGCCGATGGCGGCCACGGGTGCAGGCGGCGGTGCATGTCGGGGTGCTGGCGGCGGCGGCCTTGTGGCTGCCGATCGGGCTGATCGCGGTCGACCTGCCCGCCAATGCCGAGCCGACCCTTTGGGTGCCCTGGCTGCTGGGCCTGTCGATCGGGCCGCTCTTCTTCGCCGTATCCGCGCAGGCGCCGCTGATCCAGCGCTGGTTTGCGCTCGCCGCGCCGGGGCGTGACCCTTATGTGCTCTACGCGGCCTCCAATCTGGGGAGCTTCGCCGGGCTGATCGCCTATCCGCTGCTGGTCGAGCCCGCCATGGCGCTGCGGGGGCAGAGCCTGATGTGGAGCATCGGCTATGGGTTGCTCGCCTGCCTGGTGCTGGCCTGCGCGGCGCGACTGCCCGCGACCGGGCAGAAGGCCGAGGGCATCCCCGCGCCGACGCCCGCACCCGGATGGCGGCGGCGCGCGCTGTGGACCGCACTGGCGGCGGTGCCCTCGGGGCTGGTGCTGGCGACCTCGACCTATATCACCACCGACATCGTCGCGATGCCGCTGCTATGGGTGTTGCCGCTGGGGCTCTATCTGCTGAGCTTCATCATCGCCTTTGCCGCGCGGCGCGGAGTGGCGGACATGCTGACCCGGATCGCGCCGGTCACGCTGCTGCTGTTCGGCGGGGTCATCATGGGCGGCTATCCGCAGCGGCCCTATTTCAACGTCGTCGTCGCGCTGATGCTGTTGTTCATGGTGTCGGTCGCGCTGCACACCGCGCTGTACCGGGCGCGGCCCGCAGTCGACCGGCTGACGGGCTTCTATCTGTGGATGGCGGTCGGCGGGGCGCTGGGCGGCGTGTTCACGGGTCTGGTGGCGCCGGTCCTGTTCGACTGGACCTATGAATATCCCCTGCTGATCCTGGCGGCGGGGATGCTGATCCCGCAGCAGTTCCTGACCGCATCCCTGCGCGACCTGTGGCGGCGGCATCGCCGGACCATGCTGGTCGCGCTGGCGATCGTGGTGGGCGTGCTGCTCGACCTGCGGCTGGTCGGCGTTCCGGCCTGGTTCGGCGAGGAGCGGCAGGGTTTGGCGTTTCTGGTCATCGCGGCGCTGGGCTTCCTGACGATCGGCGCGCGGACGGGGTTCGTCCTGCTGCTGGCGGGGGCGCTGGTGCTGTTCGGCGGCTATCGCGCGCTGTCCCTGTCGATGGAGCGCGACGCGCGGATGCGCAGCTATTTCGGCGTCTATACGGTCCGCGACGGGCCGGGTTATCGCGAACTGGACCATGGGGCGACCGTGCATGGCATCCAGCTGCGCGGCTCGCCCGAGCGGGAGCGGACGCCCACCACCTATTATGCCCCCTATTCCGGGGTGGGCCGCGCGATGCGGGCCGCGCCCTCGCTTTATGGTCCGGGCGCGCGGATCGGGGTCGTCGGATTGGGGACGGGGACGCTGGCCTGCTATGCCCGGCCGGGGCAGCATTGGCGCTTCTACGAGATCGATCCGGTCATCGTCCGCATCGCGCGCGACACCGGCCAGTTCACCTATCTGCGGCGGTGCCAGCCCGATCCGGTGATCCGCATCGGCGACGCGCGCATCCGGCTGGCGGCGGAGGCCCCGGACAGCCTCGACCTGCTGGCGCTCGACGCCTTTTCGTCCGACGCGGTGCCCGCGCATCTGCTGACGCGGGAGGCCTTTGCGACCTATGCGCGGGTGCTGTCCCGCCGGGGGCTGCTGCTGATCCATATCTCCAACCGCTTCGTCGATCTGGAGCCGCTGGTCGCGGCGGCGGCGCGCGACGGCGGATGGGCGGTGCGCAAGCTGGCCTATGCGCCCACCGACCTGGACCGAGAGGCGGAGGCGACCGGATCGGTCTGGCTGGCGCTGTCCCGCGATACGGACCTGCTGGCCCGGCTGGCGGCGCAGGGCGGCGACTGGCGCCGGGTCGCCGCGCCCAGGGGGCTGGCCGCCTGGACCGACGGTTATTCGACGGTCCTGCCCTTCGTCCGCAACTTCTGAGCGACGTTCAGCCCGCGGGCAGGCTGGTCGACAGGGCCTTGATCTGTTCGCCCTGCCGCGTGTTCGCCTCGACCGCGCGCGTCCTGAGCGCGGTGAGCGCGGGATAGTCCGCCTCCAGCGCCGCCGCGCGCGCGATCGCCCGGTCGTCAATCTCGGTCAGCAGGCCCGAGGTGCGCGCCCGGATCTCGTCGAGTGCGGCAAGGTCGGTCTGCGCGGTCAGCCAGGCATCGCTGCCCACCGTCTGCCCGCGTGCCTTGGCGGCGCTGGCCCGCGCCTGGTCATAGGCCTTGGCGAATTCGTCCTGGATGCCGCCCAGCCGCCCGGCCAGCTGTGCGATCTGCGCATCGAGCGCGGGGTCGGGCCTGGCCTCGGGCGTTTCCACCTCGGGCTCGGCAAAGCCGCGCTTCTCGACCGGCCGCACCGCCAGCGAGGGATAGGCGCCGGTGTCGCGCGAACATCCCCCCAACAAACCGGCGGACATCAGGCCGAGTGCGAGGAGGGGGCGGGCGGTCTTGCGAAAGCGGAACTGGGTCATCGTCGCCCATCCTAGCCGGGGAAGCGTCCGGTGGAAAATGCCCGGCACGGCAAAGCGGACCCGATTGCAAGAAAATGTGGATAAGTGTTTTTTGTATATTGCCACGACCCGAAACCGCTTCTATCAGCCCACCTCCACAGCGCGCCCGTAGCTCAGCTGGATAGAGCATCAGACTACGAATCTGAGGGTCGGACGTTCGAATCGTTCCGGGCGCGCCAGTGGATCATATAACAGGTCTTCACGACCTCATGCGCGCCCGTAGCTCAGCTGGATAGAGCATCAGACTACGAATCTGAGGGTCGGACGTTCGAATCGTTCCGGGCGCGCCATTTCTTCCCACATCGCCGGTATCGCCACCCCGCCGGGGGCCAGTCGTCGCGCGCCAGCGCCGACGCAGCCATGGGCCGCGCCGACGCCGGTGCGGATCAGCGCCAGCCGAGCGCGGGCGCGATGTGGCGCAGGATGTTCTCGATCACATGCGCGTTATACGCCACGCCCAGCTGGTTGGGCACGGTCAGCAGCAGCGTGTCCGCCTCGGCAATGGCTTCGTCGGCGCGGAGCTGTTCGATCAGCCGTTCGGGCTCGTCGGCATAGGATCGGCCGAAGACGGCGCGCATATTGTCGATGATGCCGACCTGATCCTGGCTGTCGTCGCGCCCGAAATAGGCGCGGTCCTGGTCGGTGGTCAGCGCGAAGATCGAACGCGAGACCGACACGCGCGCGGGACGGGCATGGCCCGCCGCCGCCCAGGCGTCGCGATAGGCGCGGATCTGCCTGGCCTGCTGGACATGGAAGGGCTCGCCGCTCTCATCGGCCTTCAGGGTCGAGCTTTGCAGGTTCATGCCGCGCTGCGCCGCCCAGATCGCGGTCGCGTTGGAGGCCGAGCCCCACCAGATCCGGTCGCGCAGGCCCGGCGAATGCGGCTCCAGCCGCAACAGGCCCGGCGGGTTGGGGAACATCGGGCGCGGATTGGGCTTGGCGAAACCTTGGCCTTTCAGCAGGTGCAGGAAGACCTCGGCATGGCGACGGCCGAGATCGGCATCGCTCTCGCCCTGGGCGGGGCCATAGCCGAAATGCCGCCAGCCCTCGATCACCTGTTCGGGCGAACCCCGGCTGATGCCCAGTTGCAACCGGCCGTTGCCGATCAGGTCGGCCGATCCCGCATCCTCGACCATGTAGAAGGGGTTTTCGTAGCGCATGTCGATGACGCCGGTGCCGATCTCGATCCGCGAGGTCCGCGCGCCGACGGCCGCGAGGAGCGGGAAGGGCGAGGCGAGCTGCTGCGCGAAATGGTGTACGCGGAAATAGGCGCCGTCCGCGCCCAGTTCCTCGGCGGCGACCGCCAGGTCGATCGACTGGAGCAGCACGTCCTGCGCCGAGCGGGTGGCCGACTGGGGCGAGGGCGACCAATGGCCGAACGACAGGAATCCGATCTTTTTCATGCCCCCAAGATAGCGCGGGCATGGCCGCCTTGCACGGGGGGCTGGGGCACCGATCGGGAAACGCTGGGTTTTCCCGATCGGCGTAACCGGGTCTATCGGGTGCGCCAGCCCCGGTCGAGCGCCGCCCGCTCGCCATCTCGGTCGAGCGGCATGTCGGCCATCATGTCCTGCGCCGCCGCCATCAGCGCGGCGTCGGAGGAGCCCGCCTGCGCATAGCCGCCGCGCTCGGGCGTGCTGCCCGGCATGGTCCGCTCCAGCGCCCAGCCGCGATCGGTGCGACAGGCGATGCCGTCGGCGGCGGCAGACTGGAAGACACGGCAATAGCCATTGTCCCGGTTGCGGAAGCTGACCGCGATCCGCACCGCACCCGCCGTCCCGCTGGGCTGCCGGTCGAGCGCCTTTGCCAGCGACCCGGCGGCATAGAGCCCGTCGGCATTCGCGGCGACCGGCCCCTGGTCCACTCGCTGCCCGAGCACGACGCCGATCACGAGACAGGCGGCCATCGCCGCGACCGAGCGCCACGGGGCCCCGGCCCAGCGCGACGGCGCGGGCGCGCGGGTCGGCATGGCGACGACATTGGACCGCAGCAGCGCGGCCAGCCGGTCGGGCACGGGTTCGTCGGCGACCGGGGCAAAGGCACCCGACAGCGTCGCGCGGAGCCGCCGGTGCCGCGCCACCTCCTCGCCCAGCGCGGGATCGGCGGCGATGGCGGCCTCGACGCGCTTGGCGGTCAGCGGATCGAGCGCGTCGTCGGCATAGGCCATCAGCATTTCGGGTTCGATCGTCATGCCGCTTCTCCCAGCCGCGCCATCAGCGCCTGTCGCCCGCGCACCAGCCGTGAGGTCAGGGTGCCCATCGGAATATCGAGTATCTCCGCCGCCTCCTTATAGGCCAGCCCTTCGACCAGGACGAGCGCCACCGCCTCGCGCTGTTCGTCGGGCAGGGCGCGCATCGCCGCCTCCACCTCGGTCAGCGCGACATGCGCCTCCGCCGCGCCCGGCGCGCCGACGCCCATCCCGGCATCCTCCGCGATGAATGTCTCGGACGCGCGGCGGCGGGCGCGGGCGGTGTCGATCCAGGCGTTGCGCATGATGCGATACATCCAACTGTCCAATCGCGTTCCCGGCTGCCAGGACGAGCGGGCGAGCAACGCCTTCTCGATCGTGACCTGCGCCAGATCGTCGGCATCGGCCGCGTCATGGGTGAGCGATCGCGCGAACCGCCGCAGACGCGGCAGCAGGGCCAACAACTCCTGTTCGAACGCAGCCAAGCCTGATTCCTTGTTTGTCAGGATGAAACGGGTGAGGATTGTCGTTTAATCCATGTCAGTGTCGATTTTGGCAATGGGGCCGGTTTCGACAATGGGAGCGTGACGATGCGGCCGGTGATGATGGGTCTGGTGCTGGTGGCGGGCATGACGGCATGGGGGGCGGCCTCGGCACAGCTGCTGCCGGGCCTGCCCTCGCTGCCCGCCATGCCGGGGATCGGCGGCGGCCTGCCCGACATTCCCGGGCCCGATACGATCCTGTCTGAGGTCGGCCGTGTGTCGCGCGCGACGGTGGCGCGGCTGGACGCGGCGCGGCGGGCGGCCTTCGCGCAGCTGGTCCGCGACCACCCCGATGCGATCGTGCTCGATCCGCAGGGCTTTCCGGCGCGTGCGGGCGAGGTGGTGGTCGATTCGCCCAGCGAGGCGCTGCTGAACGCGGCGGCGCGGTCGGGATATGGGGTGATCGCGCGCGAGGATGTGCTGGGCATCGGCTTCGTGCGGTTGCGGCTGCCGCCGGGGCGGACGCTGAAGGCCGCGCTGGACGAACTCCGCGCGCTGGGGGGAGAGGTCAGCGCGGACCAGCTCCACCTGCCCAGCGGTGGCGGCCGCGCCCTCGTCATGATGCCGCTGGTGCAGCGCGGCGGGCAGGGGACGCTGGTCGGCGTGATCGATGGCGGGGTGGAAGGCGCGGCGGTGACGCAGGGTTTCGCGGCCGGTGCGCCGCGCGCCAACGACCATGGCACGGCGGTCGCCTCGCTGATCGCGGGCGGGCATGGCATCACCGGGTCCCTGCCGGGGGCGCGGATCGCCTCGGCCGATGTCTATGGCACCGATCCGGCGGGCGGCAACGCCACCGCCATCGCCCGCGCGCTGGGCTGGATGGTGCAACAGGGGGTGTCGGTCGCGACGATCAGCCTGGTCGGCCCCGCCAATCCGCTACTGGCGCGGGTGGTCGCGGCGGCACGGGCGCGCGGGCTGGTGATCGTCGCGGCGGTCGGAAACAACGGCCCCGCCGCGCCCCCGGCCTATCCGGCCTCCTATCCGGGGGTCATCGCGGTCACCGCCGTCGATGGCCGCAACCGGCGACTGATCGAGGCGGGGCAGGCGAGCCATGTCGACTATGCCGCGCCGGGGGCCGATATGCTGGCGGCGGGCGTGGGCGGGCGGCGGTTCAAGGTGCGCGGAACCTCCTTCGCCGCTCCGCTGGTCGCCGGGCGGATCGCGGCACTCTATCCGCGCCTCGATCCCGGCGCCATCGCGGCGGCGCTGGCGCGCGTCGACGCCTCGGCGGAGGATCTGGGGCCGCGCGGACAAGATAAATTCTTTGGCCGTGGAATGGTTTGCAGGAATTGCCGCACATTTTCGCGATAAATTCGACAGCCGCCGGGATTAAACCCCGATGGCGCGCCGTTGTCTCCGCAGAAGAAAAGGAGAATGACGATGAAGACGCTTCTGTCCAGCACCGCGATGCTTGCCGTGGCTCTGATCGCGGCCCCCGTGTCGGCACAGCTGCTTGGTGGCAGCGGAGGACTTGGCGGCGGCCTGGGTGGTGCGCTCGGCGGGGCGACCGGCACCCTAAGCGGGGCTGCGGGCGGTACGCTGAACGGCACGCTGGATCAGGGTCGGATCGCCACCGAGGGCGCGACCCGCACGCGCGGTTCGGTCCGCGCCGATCGCGCCGTCGACACCCGTCGCGGCCGCGTGTCGGCCTCGGGCAATGCCTCGGGCGGATCGACGCTCGATAACGCGACGCGGATCGGCGGCGCTTCGGGTGGCGGCAATGGCTCGGCCTCGGGCTCGGTCGGCGGCGGGATCGATGCGCAGCTGGTCGGCACCGACGCGGTTCGCGATGCGGCCGGTCGCGGGGTGAATGCAGTGGGTCGGGTCGCCGACGGCGCGCGCAGCACGGCGGGCGCGGTGGGGCAGCGGGTGCGCGGCTCGGCCGCCGGCCTGACCGAGCATGCGTCGAACCTCGGCACTATCGGCGGCAGCGCGGCCGGATCGGGTTCGGCCTCGGGCGGCAACGGCCTGTTCTCGGGCAATCTCGCCTTGGCCGGTAGCGGCGCGGCACGCAGCGGCGGCTTCCCGGTCAATCCCGGCATGGCGGTGACCGATGCCAAGGGGCGTGCGATCGGCGCGGTCCAGTCGGTTCGCACCAATGCGCAGGGCGCGGTCGACCGGGTACTGGTGAAGGTCGGCAACCGGGTGGCCGATCTGCCCGCCGCCAATTTCTCGGGATCGGGACAGGTCCTGGTCTCGGCCATGGGCAAGGGCGCGGTGAAGAACGCCGCCGAATAAGCGCCACCTCTGCTCAAGCGATGCGCCCGGTCCCACGGCCGGGCGCATCCCTATATCTTTGGGGCGTATTTCAGGCAGGCATCCCTTGGGCGGCGGGCAGGGTAACGATGTCCGAGGATTCGGCCCACAGGTTGATGCCGCCATCCTCCGCCGCGCGGTCGATCGCGCCTTGCTCTTCCGGCGAGAAGTCGAGGTTCTTCACCGCATCGAGCGAGTCGTCCAGCTGCTCGACGGTGCGCGCCCCGATCAACGCCGAGGTGATCCGGGGATCGCGCAGGACCCAGGCGATCGCCATTTGCGCCAGCGTCTGGCCTCGCGCCTCCGCAATCGCGTTCAGCCGCCGGATCGCGGCCAGATTGTCCTCGGTCAGCAATGTCTCGGACAGCGATCCGCCCCGGCTGGCCCGCGCATCCTGCGGCACGCCGTTCAGATATTTGGCGGTCAGCATCCCCTGCGCCAGCGGGGAGAAGGCGATGCAGCCCGTGCCCAGTTCCTCCAGCGTGGCCAGCAACTCGCGCTCGATCCAGCGATTGAGGATCGAATAGCTGGGCTGGTGGATGAACAGCGGCA
Organism: Sphingomonas sp. 1185; assembly: GCF_040544655.1. Classification (NCBI taxonomy): domain Bacteria; kingdom Pseudomonadati; phylum Pseudomonadota; class Alphaproteobacteria; order Sphingomonadales; family Sphingomonadaceae; genus Sphingomonas; species Sphingomonas sp. 1185. The sequence continues at coordinate 450,098 of NZ_JBEPKL010000001.1, read as the reverse complement.
CCTTCTCCTCCGCCAGCAGCGCCGCCGCCCGCCGGGTCAGTCCGGGTTCGTAGGAGGAAAGGCCGATATAGAGCGCCTTGCCTTGCCGGTGCAGCTGGACGAGCGCGCCGACCGTTTCCTCCAGCGGGGTGTCGGGATCGACCCGGTGCGAATAGAAGATGTCGACATAGTCCAGCCCCATCCGCTTCAGGCTCTGGTCGCAGCTGGCGATGAGATATTTCTTGGACGAGCCGATATCGCCATAGGGGCCGGGCCACATGTCCCAGCCCGCCTTGGTCGAGACGATCAGCTCGTCGCGATGCGCTGCGAAATCGCTGGCGAGGACGCGGCCGAAATTCTCCTCCGCCGATCCGTAGGGCGGGCCGTAATTGTTCGCCAGGTCGAAATGGGTGACGCCCCGGTCAAAGGCGCGGCGCAGGATCGCCCGGCCGGTCTCGAACATGTCGGCGCCGCCGAAATTCTGCCATAGCCCCAGGCTGATCGCGGGCAGCTTCAACCCGCTTCGCCCACAGCGGCGATAGGGCATGCGACCGTCATAGCGCGCCGGATCGGCGGCATAGGGGGCGGGGAAGGGCATCGGGATCATCCTCTTTGACTTTGGCGGCCAGGATTAGGCGGCCGCGCGTGTGCCGCCAATCGCCTGGGATAATCGGCGGCGTTTATCCGAGCAGCGTCGCCAGCCGCTCCAGCCGCTCGGTCGGGTCGTCATGGCGTTCCTTCAGCAGATAGCGGCCGTCCTTCTCGACCAGCCCCTCCACCTGCGCCAGATCGGCATCCTCGCCATGCGGGGTCAGCGCGATCGCGGCCGGACCGGCATCGATGCGCGCGATGCCCAGCCCCCGCATCCGCTCGCGCAGCCGGGCGGTGGCGAGCAGGATGCGCGCATCCTCGGGCAGCGTGCCGAACCGATCCTCCAGCTCCGCCTCGAATTCGTCGATCGCCGCATCGTCGCGCAGCCGACCCAGCCGGGCATAAAGCGAGATGCGCAGATCCTCATCGGGTATCCAGTCCTCGGGCAGCCGCCCCTCGACCCCGAGACGCAGGTCCGGCGTCCAGCGCTCGACCGTCTCGCCGCGCGCGGTGCGCAGCGCATCCTCCAGCAGTTGCTGGTACAGCTCGACGCCGATCAGCCGCATATGTCCTGCCTGCGTATCGCCCAGCAGGTCGCCCGCGCCGCGCATGTCGAGGTCGCGCGCACTGATCGCGAACCCCGCGCCCAGCCGGTCGAACGCCTCCAGCGTGCGGAGCCGCTTCAGCGTGCGCGGGGCGATGGCGTCCTCCGCCTCGGTGAACAGCAGCACCTGGCCCCGCCGATGGCCACGCCCGACCCGGCCGCGCAGCTGGTGGAGCTGGGACAGGCCGAAGCGGTCGGCATGGACGATCGCCATGGTGTTGGCGCGGGGGACGTCCAGCCCCGCCTCGATGATGTTGGTCGCCAGCAGCACGTCGCCATCGCCTCGACCGAAGCGGACCATCACGTCATCGATCTCGGCGGCGGGCAATTTGCCATGGGCCTGGAGGATCTCCAGCTCGGGGACCAGCGTGGCCAGCCGCTCGGCCAGCGGGGCCATGTCGGCGATGCGCGGCACCACGACGAAGCTCTGTCCGCCGCGCGACCGTTCGCGCAGCAGCGCGGCGCGCAGCGTCTCGGGCGAGAAGCGCGACACCGCCGTGCGGATGGGCTGCCGCCGCGCCGGGGGCGTCGCGATGATCGACAGCCGCCGCAAGCCGACCAGCGCCGATTGCAGCGTGCGGGGAATGGGGGTGGCCGACAGGGTCAGGACATGACCGGCGGACAGTTCCTGCAGCCGCGCCTTGTCGCCCGCACCGAACCGCTGTTCCTCGTCGACGATCACCAGCGCCAGGTCCCGATAGGCGACGCCCTTGCCCGCCACCGCGCCGGTGCCGATCACCACCCGGATGCTGCCATCGGCCAGCCCCGCCTTGACGCGGCGCTTCTCGGCGGCGCTCGACAGGCGCGACAGCCCGGCGACGGTGACGTCGGTCCCCTCGAACCGCGCGGTAAAGCTGTCGAGATGCTGGCGGGCCAGCACCGTGGTCGGGGCGGCGAGTGCGACCTGGCGGCCCGCGAGCGCGGCGATGGCGGCGGCGCGCAATGCGACCTCGGTCTTGCCATAGCCGACATCGCCGACCACCAGTCGGTCCATCGGCCGCCCGGAGGCAAGGTCGGCGCGCACCGCCTCGATCGCGGTCAGCTGGTCGGGGGTTTCGCTGAACGGGAAACCGGCGGCGAAACGCTCATAGTCGGCCACCGGCGGATCGAGGACCGGGGCATGACGCTTGGCGCGGTCCGCCGCCATGTCGGTCAGCTGGCGGGCGGTCTGCGCGATCGCAGCATCGATGTCGCCGCGCCGCTCCTGCCAGCTCTTGCCGTCCAGCGTGTCGGACCTGACCACGTCGTCCTCGCCGCCATAGCGCCACAGCCGATCGGCCTCGGCGACCGGGACCAGCCGGGTCGCGGACTTGGCATAGACCAGCTTGATCGCATCGCCCTGCACCCCGTCCTGCCCGTCGAGCGGGACGATGCCCGCCACCGTCGCGATGCCGTGATCTTCATGGATGACGGTATCCCCGACGCGAATCTCGGCGGTCTGGATCAGCGACAGGTCGACATGCGGTGTGCCGCCGTCGCCGCGATCGGCGCGACTGCCCAGCAGGTCGGCGGCGGCGATGGCGATGATCCCCTTGCGCCGGAACCCTCGCTCGGCCGGAGCGACCAGGGTGAGCAACGAACCCCGCCTGGCCCTGGTCGCCTGTTGCCAGCCCTCGACGCGCTTCGCCTCGGCCTTCAGCACATGGTCGACGCGGCGCCCCAGGAAGCGAAGATCGCGCTCGCTGCCGATCAGCACGACCCGGTCCCCGGCGTCGAGCGCGGGACGGGCGAGCCTGGCGAAATCGCGCAGCGGCGCGCGCGTCTCGACAAAGCGGGGCGGCTCCTCGCCCTCGCGCGCGACGGTGGCGGTGCGCCGCTTGGCCAGCGCGTCTTTCCAGGCCGCGTCGCCGATCATGTCCCGCGCCGCGCGCTTCGAGCCGCGCCTCGCGACATCGGCGCTGAGCAGCAGCAGACGGCGGCGCCGCTCATCCGCGCCCGGCTCGACGATGACGAGCGCGTCGGGCAGATGGTCCAGCAGGCTGCTGGTCCGGTCGCCCTGCACCGGCTCCGCGACGCGGCCGAGTTCGCGCCGGGCGATATCGCCGGTGCTGCGCTGGTCGGCGGGGTCATAGGCGCGGATCGCCACGATCCGGTCGTCGCCGACCTCGATCCGCAGCGGCTGTTCGGCATCGGCCGGAAAGATATCGAGGACCTGCCCGCGCAACGCGATCTCGCCGGGTTCGTCCACCCGCTCGTCGGCGACATAGCCCAGGTCGATCAGTGTCGCATACAGCGCGGCCAGTTCGCATGGCTCGCCCGTCGCGACGCAGGGCGGTTCGGCATCGAAGGTCGCGGGCGAGGGCAGGGGCTGGGCCAGCGCCTCGCCCGAGGTGACCAGCGCGATCCGGCCCCGCCTGGGCTGCGCCAGCGCCACCCGCACGCCGTGCAGCGCCGACACGCGCTGCCCGACATTGGCGGGGGAGGCGGGGGCGTCGTCACCGGGCAGCGCATCCGATCCGGGGCAGAACAGCACCGTCGCGTCGGGCGCCATCGCGGCCAGCATCCGCGCGACCGCGATGGCGCGTGTCTCGTCGGTGACGGCGAGGAGGACATCGTCCTTCGCCAGATGCCCGGCGACGCCCGCCGCCAATTCGGCGATGCCGAGCAGGGGCACGGGGCCGTCGCCGACCGGCGGCATGGTGGCGATCTGGGTGTCGGACAGCTTGCGCACGGACGATGGCATCCCCTGAAATTCCCAGTTCCGAACGGGCGGGGTGCGGCGTCGTTCCGTGACGGATCAGGCATTTACCGGATCGCTCGCGGCGGAACCCTATGCCGTCTCGCCGCTTACGGACCGGAACATGTGAGGGAGAAGGTGAATGGATCTGGGCATCAAGGGCCGCATCGCACTGATCAGCGGCGCGGATTCGGGCATGGGCAAGGAAACCGCGCGGCTGCTGCTCGAAGCCGGGGTCCGCGTCGCGCTGACCGACAAGCCGGGCGGCACGATGGACCAGGTGGTGGACGAACTGACGCCGCTGGGCGAGATCGTGGCGGTGACGGGCGACGTCACCCGGCCCGATCAGGTCGCCGCGATCTGGCGCGAGGTGCGCGAGCGGCTGGGCGAGCCGGACATCTATGTCAACGCGGCGGGAGTCACCGGCGCGACCGGCGATTTCCTGGAGATCGACGACAAGGGCTGGCTGGAGACGCTCGACATCGACCTGATGGGCGCGGTGCGCATGTGCCGCGAGGCGATCCCGGCGATGCGTCGCAAGGGATGGGGGCGGATCGTCCTCTTCGCCTCCGAGGATGCGGTCCAGCCCTATGTCGACGAACTCCCCTATTGCGCGGCGAAGGCGGGGATCCTCAGCCTGGCGAAAGGGCTGTCCAAGGCTTATGGCGCGGACAATGTGCTGGTGAACACCGTCTCCCCGGCCTTTATCGCGACGCCGATGACCGATGCGATGATGCAGAAGCGCGCCGAGGAAAAGGGCGTCGGCTTCGACGAGGCGATCGCGACCTTCCTCGACGAAGAGCGCCCCGGCATGGTGCTGAAGCGGCGCGGCCGCCCCGAAGAGGTCGCCGCCGCCGTAGCCTTCCTGGTGTCGGAGCGGGCGAGCTTCATCAACGGCGCGGGCATACGCGTTGATTCCGGGTCGGTTTTTACGATTGCAGGCTGATTTCCCGCAGGCCGCCGGCATGGCTTTCGCCGATGGGCGGGGCTAGGCTGGCGGCCGGACGAGATGGGAGGATGGCCGATGATCGGGCGGGGATGGCTGGTGCTGGCCGGTGTGGCGGCGCTGGCGACGGGCGGGGCGGCTCAGCAGACGCAAGCCCCCGTCCGGTCCGACACGCTGGGCGCGACCAATTACGGATTTGCCGGGCCGATGACCGCCCCCCGCACCGCGCCCAGCTTCGGGGACGAATTCAGCCGCCGCATCGACCCCGCGCGCTGGCGCTGGGACGTCAGCCAGAACCGCAAGGGCTGGCCGAACAACGAGCTGCAATATTATGCCGGGCCGGACCGCGCCAATGCGCGGGTCAAACATGGTGCGCTGGTGATCGAGGCGAAGGCCGAGGCCCTGCGCGACGAGGCCGACTGGGGCGGCCAGAAGTACAGTTCGGCCAAGCTGGTGACGCAAAGGCCGCTTGGCTATGGTTTCTATGAGGTGCGTGCCAAGCTGCCATGCGGGCGCGGCATGTGGCCCGCCATCTGGCTGCTGCCGATGGACGGCTCCCGCTGGCCCGACGGGGGCGAGATCGACATCATGGAAATGGTCGGCTGGAACCCGGACGTGATCCATGCGACCGTCCACTCGGCGGCCTATAACCACCGGCTGGGCACGCAGCGCGGGGCCGAGACGCCGGTGCCGGGGGCGTGCACTGCCTTTCACCGCTATCAGCTCGACTGGACGCCGCAGGCGATCACCATCGGCGTCGATGGCCGCGCCTATATGCGGGTGAAGAACGACCGGCCGGGCGGCGCGGCGGCCTGGCCCTTCACCCGCCCCTATTCGCTGATCCTGAACCTGGCGGTCGGGGGCGACTGGGGCGGCAAGAAGGGCGTGGACGACGCCGCGCTGCCCCAGCGCATGGAGGTCGATTACGTCCGCTACTGGCGGCGTTAGAGCAACGTGCCGGACAGGATCGCCAGCGCGATCGTGAAATAGATCACCAGCCCGGTCACATCGACCAGCGTCGCGACGAACGGGGCCGAGGCGCTGGCGGGGTCGAAGCCCAGCCGCTGGAGCAGGAAGGGCAGCATCGATCCCGCCAGCGAGCCGAAGGTGACGATGCCGACCAGCCCGGTGCCGACCGTCGTCGCCACCAGCACCCAGTGCGGGCCGTAATCGTAAAAGCCCAGCGTCTGCCACAGCGCAATCCGCGCGATACCCAGCATGCCCAGTATCGCCCCCAGCGTCAGCCCGGCGGGCAGTTCGCGCAGCGCGACCCGCCACCAGTCGCGCAGCCGCACCTGGCCCAGCGCCAGCGCCCGGATGATCAGCGAGGTCGCCTGGCTGCCGCTATTGCCGCCCGAGCTCATGATGAGCGGGATGAACAGGGTCAGGACGACCGCGCGCTCCAGCTCGGATTCGAAATGCTGCATCGCGCTGGCGGTCAGCATCTCCGAGAAGAACAGGATGCTCAGCCACCCGGCGCGCTTGCGGATCATCGCGAGGAAGCCGGTTTCCAGATAGGGATTGTCGAGCGCCTCGACGCCGCCGAACTTCTGCGTATCCTCGGTATGCGCGGCGACCAGCGCGTCGAGCACGTCGTCGACGGTGACGATGCCGATCGGACGACCCTGTTCGTCGATGACGGGCAGGGCGAGTAGATCGTGGCGGCGGATCATGTGCGCCACTTCCTCGCGGTCGGTGGTCGGCGCGACGGTGATCGGATCATGGCCACGCGCCAGCTCGATCGCGGGCGAGTCGGGGTCGGCGGCGATCAGCTGGCGCAGCGAGACGGTCGCGACCAGCCGCCCCTGCGGTTCGAGCAGGAAGACCGAATAGACGGTCTCGCGGCTGCGCTCGACGGTGCGGATATGCGCCAGCACCTCGCCGACCGTGGCGTCGGCGGAGGCGGCGACATATTCGGTCGTCATCATGCCGCCCGCGCTGTCGGGCGGCCAGCGAAGCAGCGTGTCGATCGACGCGCGGATGGGGGCGGGGAGCGCGGCGTGGATCGCGGCGGCATCGTCCTCCTCCATTTCGGAGAGCACGTCGGCGGCGCGGTCCTCGGCCATTTGCGACACCAGCGCGGCGGCGCGCGCGGTGGTCAGCAGCGGCAGGATTTCGGACGCGCAGCGGAGTTCGGGGCTGTCGAGGACCGCCACGGCGCGCGCATCGGGCATTTGCGACAGGGCGTCGGCGGCCTCCGCGACCGGCAGCGACTGCAACGTATCGACGAGATCGGCGATGGACAGGCCGCGCCGCGAGGAACGGAAACCGGCGGCAACGCCGGCAATCAGATCGTTGACCATTTCAAACCTTTCGTCCGCACGACCCGGGCGGACGAAAGCCAGTCACGAAAACTAGCGAACGGGCCCGAGGCGTGCGGCGCTACTGGAACTGTCGCTGGACATGTTCTCGCTTTCTGGAACGACGCGGGGGACCCCGCATCTGCCCGGCCCTGTGATCCTCCGCAGGGCAATCGTCAACACCGCCGGGCAACCTGACAAAATTTTAATCCGGGCGGCAAGGATCGGGGGCGGTGGCTCCGTCTGGAGGGGCAAAAGGGACATAAAGGGGACCTCATCCGTGCATCGCCTGCTCTTCGCCTCGACCGCCACGCTCGCGCTGGCGGCGGGGGCGGCCGCCTCGGCCCAGACCGTGATCGACACCAAGCGCACGACGCCGGTCCGCACCGCCACCGTCAACAACGGCGCGGCTGCCGATGTCAGCATCACGGCGGCGGGCAGCGTGGTCCCGACCGGCGGCACCGCCGTCCGCATCGACAGCAACAACAAGGTCGCCAATGCCGGGACGATCCAGATCACCGACGCCAACGACTCGACCGGCATCGGCGCGGCGGCGGGCGTGAACGGCCAGATCACCAACACCGGCAAGATCATCATCGACGAACGCTATACGGCGGTCGATGTCGACAAGGACGGCGACCTGGACGGCCCCTTTGCACAGGGCGCCCGCCGCTATGGCATTCGCACCGATGGCGCGTTCACCGGCACCATCACCAATAGCGGCGAGATCACCATCAAGGGCACCGACTCCGCCGGGATCGCGCTGGGCGGTCCGCTGACCGGCAGTCTCGTCCAGTCGGGCAAGATCAACGTGCTGGGCGATCGGTCGGTGGGCGTGCAGACCGGGGCGGTCTCGGGCAATGTGACGCTGGGCGGCAGCATCGTCGCGGTCGGCGAGAATGCGGTCGGCGCGCGGATCGACGGCGATGTCGGCGGGGCGCTGACCGTCGAGGGCGGGATCGGGTCGACCGGCTATCGCTACACCACCCCGCCCGCCGATGTGTCGAAGCTGGACCGCGACGACCTGCTTCAGGGTGGATCGGCGCTGGTCGTCGCCGGCAATGTCGCGGGCGGCATCACGCTGGGCAATGTGACGGGCAAGGCGGCCGACCTCATCACCAACGGCGCGGCACCGACGATGCAGATCGGCGCGGCGAACCGGGCGGTCGTCATCGGCGCGACCGGCGGCGCCACCCCGGCGGCCGGGCTGGTCGTCAACGGGCGGGTGTCGGCGGCGGGCGTCTATAGCGGCGTGCGCGCGACCGCGCTGTCGATCGGTGGGCTGGGCGGCGCGGTGCAGATCGCGCAGGGCGTGTCCGTCGGCGGCACCGTGCAGGCGACGGCGAACGGCGCGGAGGCGACCGCCATCCGCTTCGGCGCGGGCGCCTCGACCCCGCAGCTTCAGGTCGGCGGCAGCGTGACCGCGACCGGCGGGGGCGCGGCCAGCGCGATGACGACCGCGATCCTGATCGATAGCGGCGCATCGGTCCCGACGCTCCGCAACACCGGCGCGATCAAGGCCAGCGCGACCGGCGCTTCCGCCACCGCGATCCTCGATCGCTCGGGCGGGCTGACCCTGATCGAAAATGGCGGCTCGATCGCCGCGGCGGGGGGTGATTCCTCGCGCAGCATCGCGATTGACCTGTCGGCGAACACCAGCGGCGCCGTCGTCCGGCAGCTCGCACCCGCGACCGGTGCCACCGCGCCGAGCATCAGCGGGGCGATCCGCTTTGGCAGCGGCAATGACAGGCTGGAGATTGCGGGCGGTTCGGTCAGCGGCGATGTGAGCTTCGGCGCGGGCAACAACCGGCTGGAGATGAGCGGCGGCACCTATGCGGGCACCGCGACCTTCGGCACCGGTGCCGACACGCTGGTCGTCGGCGGCAGCGCGCGGTTCGACGGCGTCGCCGATTTCGCGGGCCAGGGCCAGGATCTGCTGTCGATCACCGGCAAGGGCGTCTTTGCCGGGCGACTGGCCAATGCGGGTCATGTCGCGGTGACGGTCGCCAGCGGCGGCGGCACCTTCGCGGCCAACGGCGTATCCAGCATCGGCTCGCTGACGCTGGGCGACCAATCGATCCTGAGCGTGGCGCTGGACAAGGCCAATCCGACCGGCAACCTGATCCAGGTCGGCGGCGCGACGGTGATCGGCGCCAACAGCCAGCTGGCGCTTCGTGTGTCGGGCGGGACCGACGTGACGGGCCGCTATGTCGTGTTGCGGTCGGGCACGCTGACCGGCGCGAACAACCTGACCCTGGCCGCGAGCGCGATGCCGTTCCTCTACAAGGGGGCGATCGTCGCCACGCAACCCAATGAGATCGCGGTCGACGTCACGCGCAAGGCCAAGACCGAACTGGGCCTGAACCGCGCGGGCGTCAGCGCCTTCGACGCGATCGACACCGCGATCGCAAAGGACGCCAAGCTGTCCGACGCGATCCGGGGCATCTACGACGGCGCGGCGTTCCGGGGCGCGATCGAGCAGATGCTGCCCAATTACAGCGGCGGCGTGTTCGAAAGCGTGACGCTGGCCTCGCGCACCGCCGCCGCGCAGTTGCGCGAACCGGCGGGCGAGTTCAGCGAAGAAGGCAAATGGGGCTATTGGCTGACCCCGATCGGCTGGGACGCGTCGAAGGGCACGCGCTCGACCCGCAGCTATGACGTGCGCGGCTGGGGGGTCAGCGGCGGCATCGAGCACAAGACCGATGCGGGCAATTTCGGCGCCTCGCTGTCCTATATGAGCGGTCGCGACAATGAAGGCTCGGCGGTCAACCGCGTCGACCACAGCCAATATGAGCTGGCCGGTTTCTGGCGCGCGCGCTGGGGTGCCCTGGCGAGCCAGGCCCGCGCCTCGGCGGCGTTCCTGTCCTTCGGGTCGCAGCGTCAGTTCAACGGCGTGGTGGGATCGGAAGCGGTCCAGCGCCGCGCGACCGCCGACTGGAAGGGCATGCTCTATTCGGGGTCGGGATCGGTATCGTGGGAACATTGGGCGGGCCAGTTCAGCGTCCGGCCCATCCTGGCCCTCGACTATTACCGCCTGAACGAGGACGGCTATCGCGAGAGCGGCGGCGGGACGGGGTATGACCTGACGGTGCGCAAGCGGAGCAGCGACGAACTGGCGGTCACCGCCAGCGTCGCGGCGGGCATCAATTTCGGCGGCGACAATCGCTATGACCAGTGGAGCCGCCTGGAGATCGAGGGCGGACGGCGCGAGCGCGTCGCCGGGGCGCTGGGCCGCACGATCGCCAGCTTCGGTGACGGCACGCCCTTCATCCTCGATCCCGAGGCGCGTCGCGGCGGCTGGGTCGGCCGGGTGCGCGCGATCACCGGGACCAGCGAGATCCGGTTGAGCGGCGAGGTCAATGCCGAACAGAGATTGGGCAACGTGGCGCTGGCGGCGCGCGCGGCCCTCCAATTCGCCTTCTAGGCGAGTTCGTCCGCGTGCATCACCCCTGTAGCGCACGCGGGCGTTCGGAGCCCCACCCCGTCCTTGGGTGGGGCTCCTTTCCACATCGGGGCTCTTCGGCTAAACCACGACATTCCCTTTCCCTTTCTTCGGTCACCAGCATGCCGCCCACCGGGATCGAGGCCGTCTTCCTCGCCAATCGCGACAGGCTCGTGCGCTTTCTGGGCGCGCGCGGGGCGGGCGACGCGGCCGAGGATCTGGTCCAGGACCTGTGGTTGAAGGTGTCGGGGCGGATGGACGGGCCGATCGCCAATCCGCTGGCCTATCTCTACCGCGCGGCGGACATGCTGATGATCGATCGCTACCGGGCCAGCCGACAGGCCGAACGGCGCGAGCGGGACTGGGCCGAGGGGCAGCAGGCGGGCGATGCCGAGGCCCCCGCCGCCGAACGCGCCGTGGTCGCACGCCAGACCGCCGAGCGGATCGCCGCGACGCTGGCGGCGCTGGGCGAGCGGCCCGCGCTGGTGTTCCGGCGCGCGCGGGTGGAGGGGGTGCCGCAAAAGCAGATCGCCGCCGAACTCGGCATCAGTATCAGCACCGTCGAAAGCGATCTTCGCATGGCGGCGCACGCGCTCGCCGCGCTCAAGGAACAGATTGGATGAGCCAGCCCCCGCAATCCCCGCCCGATGCGACGATCGACACGGTCGCGATCGATTGGGCGCTGCGCATGGCCGATCCGGCATCGGCCGACTGGGACGCCTTCACCGATTGGCTGGAGGCCGATCCGGATCATGCCGGACGCTATGATCGCGCCGCGGCGATGCTGCGGGATGCGGCGGACGCGCTGGCGGCGCACCCGGATGTCATGGCGGCCCCGGTCGTGGTCGACGACGAACCCGTCATGCCCGCCCGGCGGCGTCGACCGCTGGGCTGGATCGGCGGCGCGGTCGCGGCGGCGCTGGTCGGGATGGTCGGCGTCCCGCTCTGGCTCGACCGGCCGCAGCCCTATGCCGTCGAGACCGCGGCCGGGGAAATGCGCCATATCGCCTTGCCCGACGGCAGCCGGATCATGCTGGCCGGGGGATCGCGCGTCACGCTGGACCGGGCGGATCGACGCCGCGCCGTGGTCGACCGGGGCGAGGCCCTGTTCGAGGTGCGGCACGACGCCGCGCATCCCTTTGCGGTCGAGGCGCGGGGCATCGGGCTGACCGATCTCGGCACCGTCTTCGACGTCAGGCTGGGCGCGCGCGCCATGCGGGTGGCGGTGGCGGAGGGCGCCGTCATGGTCGATCCGAAGGGTGCCGCGCTTCGGCTGATCCCCGGACAGGCGGTGGTGGCGGAGGGGGATCGGCTGATCCGCCAGCCGGTCGCGATCGAACAGGTCGGCGGCTGGCGGCAGGGGCGGCTGGCCTATGACGGGGTGCCGTTGGCCGAGGTCGCCGAAGACCTTTCGCGCTTCCTCCGCCAGCCGGTTGCCGTCATGCCCGCCATCGCCGACCGGGGATTTCGCGGCACCATCGAGCTGGAGGCGGTGCGGGAGCAGCCCGACCTGCTGGGCCGATTGCTTGACGTGCGGGTCCGCCGCCAGGCCGCCGGGTGGATGCTGGAACCGCGCGGGTGAGATTTTCGGGGGCGGGGTTCGCGGTCCTGACGGCGACCGTCGCGGCTTGCGCGACGACGGCGACGGCGGCCGAGCGCCTGCCCCTCGACCTGCCCGGCGGGACCGTCGCGACCCAGGTGATGGCGCTGGGGCAAAGGGCGCATGCCAATATCGTGGTGCCCGATGCGCGCCTCTGGTCCCGCGCGCTGCCCGCCTTGCGGGGCCGCATGTCGGTGGAGCGGGCGCTGGCGCTGATCGCCGAGCGCAGTGATGCGCGGGTCGAGGCGCTCGGCCCCGGTAGCTGGCGGCTGCTTCCCAGGGCGCGGCCCCGGATCGCGATCCCGCATCGCCGCCGGTCCGCGCCGCCGCCGCCCCCGGAAGTGCCGGACGGCGATGTCGTCGTCACCGCCAGCAAGCGCGACACGACCCGCGATCATTTCGCGGGGCAGGTGGTGCAGGTCGCGGGCGCCGATCTGGAGCTGGGCGGCGCAGGCGGCACGGGCAAGCTGGCGGACCGGATGACCGTGATCGCCTCGACCTATCTGGGTCCGGGGCGCAACAAGCTGTTCATCCGGGGCATCGCCGACTCCAGCTTCACCGGCCCGACCCAGGCGACGGTGGGGCAGTATTTCGGCGATCTGCGGCTCAGCTACAATGCGCCCGACCCCGATCTGCGGCTCGCCGATCTGGCGGCGGTCGAGGTGCTGGAGGGGCCGCAGGGCACCTTGTACGGCGCGGGGTCGTTGGGTGGGTTGATCCGGCTGGTCCCCAATGCGCCCGATGCGACGCGGGCCGGGGGATCGGTGATGCTGGGCGGATCGGCCACCGCGCGGGGCGCGCCGGGGGTGGATGCGCAGGCGGTGCTCAACATGCCGGTCATCGCCGATCGGCTGGCGATCCGGATCGTCGCCGATACCGCGAGTGAGGGCGGCTATATCGACAAGCCGCTGCTCGGCCGGACCGATGTCAACCGCACCCGGATCGAAGGCGGCCGCGCCGCCGCGCGGCTCGACCTGGGCGGCGGTTGGAGCGTCGAGGCGATCGGGATCGGCCAGCGGATACGCGGCGCCGACAGCCAATATGCCGATCGCGACGGCCCCCCGCTGACCCGCGCCGCGCCGGTGGCGGAGGGCTTTTCGGCCGATTTCGGCCAGGCCCAGCTGGTCCTGTCGGGCCGCCTGGGACGCGTCCGTTTCCGTTCGAGCAGCGGCATCACCGCGCACGACCTGATGGAACGCTATGACGCGACCCCGCCGGGCGGGCCGGTCCAGCTGTTCGCCCAGGCCAATGCCACCCGGATGCAGGCCAACGAGACCCGGCTGTGGCAGTCGTCGACCGAAGGGTCTGGCTGGCTGGCGGGGTTCAGCTATGTCCATAACCGCACCCGGCTGACCCGCCTGTTCGGCGAGCCCGGCGCGCTGGTCGCGCGGACCGGCGTGGTCAACGGCGTCGAGGAGGCGACGCTCTATGGCGAGGCGAGCGTCCGGCTGCTACCCGGCCTGCTGACCACGGGCGGGCTGCGCGTCACCCATTCGGTGCTCGACGGGGCGGGCGAGGACCTGCCTTCCGCCCTGTCGGTCCAGGCGCTGGCGCGGTTGCAGGATGTGACGGCGCGGCGTGCACAGACGATCCTGCTGCCCGCCGCCTCCGCGCTGATCGACCTGACCCCGCGGGCGCAGCTCTTCCTGCGCTATCAGCAGGGATTTCGTCCCGGCGGGCTGACCATCGAGGGGCCGGTGGTCCGCAGGTTCCGCAACGACCGGGTGGCGACGATCGAGGCGGGGTTGCGGACCGGGCGGCCGGGGCGCGACCGGTTCGACGGGTCGATCACGCTGGCCCACACGTCGTGGCGCGACATCCAGGCCGACTTCATCGATTCCAGCGGCCTGCCCAGCACCGCCAATATCGGCGACGGAAAGCTCTGGACGATCGAGATGCTGGTCGGCGCGCGGCTGGCCGAAGGGCTGCGGGTCGAGGGGGCGCTGTCCTATAATGACAGCCGGATCGACGAGCCGTCGAGCACCCGCGTCTTCGCGCTGGCCGAGGATCTTGCCGGCGATCCGGCGGCGGCGCGCGCGGCGGTGCTGGCGCGGTTGAGCCAGATTCCCAATATCGCGCGGGTTACGACGCGCGCGGGCTTGGTCTATCGCCGCATGCTGGCGGGCGGGCGCGACCTGCGCGTCGATGGCTGGCTGCGCTATGTCGGGGCGTCACGGCTGGGCGTGGGGCCGATCCTGGGCGAGCGCCAGGGCGATTATCTCGACAGCGGGCTGACCGCGCGGCTGGGGCTGGGCGCGATCGGGATCACCGCCAGCATCACCAACCTGGCCGATGTGCGCGGCAATCGCTTCGCGCTCGGCACACCCTTCGCCACCGGGCGCGACCAGGTGACGCCGCTGCGCCCCCGCACGCTGCGCATCGGGCTGGACGCCGCCTTCTGATCAGCGGCGCGGGGCCGCGAACAGCGACAGCGGCACCGCCTCGGCCATGGCGCGATAGCCCGCCATGCTGGGATGCAGATGATCGCCCGAGTCGTAGGCGGGCAGCAGCCGGTCGGGCCTGGCCGGATCGCGCACCGCCCGGTCGAAATCGATCACCCCGTCGAACAGCCCCGACGTGCGGATGAAGCGGTTGATCGCCTGCCGGTCCGCCTCGGTCTCGGGGCCGGGATGATAATAGTCGTTGCCCTGGAACGGCGTGATCGTCCCAACGATCAGGCGGATGCCATGCGCATGGGCGCGTTCGGCCAGCTGGCGATAGGCGCCGGTGATCCGGCGCACCATCGCCTGATGGGTCGCGGCGTCGACCGGATGCTCGCGGGTCAGCACGCCCAAATCATTGACCCCTTCCAGCAGGATGGCATGGCTGACGCCCGGCCGCGCGATCACGTCGCGGTCGAACCGCGCCATCAGATTGGGGCCGATCCCGTCGAGCAGCATCCGGTTGCCGCCGATGCCGGCATTGACCACCGAGAAGCGGCGCGTGGCGGGCGAGGCCGCCAGCCGCTGCGCGAGATCATCGGGCCAGCGGGTGTTGCTGTCGTCCTTGATGCCATAGCCGTCGGTGATCGAGTCGCCGATGGTGACGATGGTCGCGGTCTGCGCGGCGTCGCGTATCTCGACATCCGAGAGCGCCCACCAGCCGCCGATCTTCTGTGCATCGGGCAGGGCGGGCCGCGCGGTGGCGTCTCCGGCGATCAGGAAGGTGGTCGAGCGTGCGCCGGTATGGCCGGTCGGGGTCGTCACCGGATCGGGGAAATAGAGGCTGACCGCGACATCGCCGCCCGCCGCGACCGGCAGGGCGATCGCGTCCGAATAGAGTTCGGCTCCTGGCGGCACCACGACCTCGCCCGCGCCGTCGAAGGTCACCGCCAGCGGCGTGGCGACGTCCGACCGGCCGGGCGCGGCCAGGCCGATGCTTGCCGCGCCGATATGGAGCGCGGTGGTGCCCGCGACATTGGACAGGCGAAGGCGAAGCACCCTGCCGCTGGCGGTCAGGCGGACGGTCTGGCGGATCGTGACGGGACCGGCCTTGGCCACCCTGTCGGCATTGGTCCCCTCGACCCGAACCTGGGACGAGCCCCAGGCGGGGGTCCAGCGGGTGTCGCGCGCCTGGACGCCGGTCGCGATCATCACGGCCGTCGCGGCCACCATCGTCCAGTGCTTCATGCCCGATCCTCTCTTTGTCGCATCCGCGCTTGCGGCCTGCGGTTTGTGAGCGATAACAGTAAGCGAGACAAACGAAAATAGTCCCGGTCGTCCTGCACGACGGGGAGATCGGAGAGACGATGAACCCCCTGCTATTGTCCGCCGCGCTCGTCGCGCTGATCCCCGGCGCCGCAGCTGCGGCCGCCACCCGTCCGACCTGTGCAGGACCGGTCGTCGCCTGCGAGCGGAGCGTGGCGGGCGCCCTTTCGCTGCTGGCGCCGGGGCGGGTGGCGACGGTGGTCGTCGATCCGGGGGACGAGCCCGGCGTCCGCCGCGCCGCCACCGATCTGGTCGCCGACCTGAAGGCGGTGGGCGGCGGCGATGTCCGGCTGGCGGGGGATGCGGCGGGCGGGGCGACCGTCATTGCCGGGACGCTGGGGCACAGCGCGGTCGTGGATGCGCTGGTCAAGGCGGGACGGATCGACGTCACCGGCCTGGCCGGGCAATGGGAGGGCTATGTCGAGCAGGTGGTCGACAACCCGATGCCGGGCGTCGCGCGGGCGCTGGTGATCGTGGGGGCGGATCGGCGCGGCACCATCTATGGCCTGTACGACATCAGTGCGAAGGCCGGGGTCAGCCCCTGGACCTGGTGGGCCGACGTTCCGGCGCAGCGCCATCCGACGCTCTACCTGACAGCGGGACGCGTCGCCGATCATCCGGTTGTCAAATATCGCGGCATCTTCATCAATGACGAGGAGCCCGCATTCGGCGGCTGGGCGCGCAAGAGCTTCGGGGGGATCAACCACCGGGCCTATGAGCGGGTGTTCAACCTGCTGCTCCGCTCCAAGGCGAATTTCCTGTGGCCCGCCATGTGGGGCAAGTCGTTGTGGCAGGACGACCCCGCGACCGCGCCGCTGGCGCAGGAGATGGGGGTGCTGCTGGGCACCTCGCACCATGAACCGATGCAGCGCGCGCAGATCGAGTGGAAGCGGCAGGGCGGCGGCGCGTGGGACTATACGAAGAATGCCGACGAACTCCGCAAATTCTGGCGCTTCGGGATCGAGCGGCGCGGCCGGGCCGAGGACCCGGTGACGATCGGCATGCGCGGCGACGGCGACGAGCCGATGACCGAGGGGACCGCGACCGAGCTGCTCGAACGGATCGTCACCGACCAGCGCAGGATCATCGCCGATGTGACCGGACGCCCGGCCGCGCAGACGCCGCAGGTCTGGGCGCTCTACAAGGAGGTGCAGGATTATTACGACAAGGGGATGCGCGTTCCCGACGACGTGACCCTGCTGTTCGCCGACGACAATTGGGGCAATATCCGCCGTTTGCCCCCCATTGGCGAGACACGTGTCGGCGGATCGGGGGTCTATTATCACTTCGATTATGTCGGCGGCCCGCGCAACTATAAGTGGCTGGACACCAACGCGATCCCGCGCGTGTGGCAGCAGATGACGATGGCGCACCAATATGGTGCGGACCGGCTGTGGATCGTCAATGTCGGCGACCTGAAGCCGATGGAATATCCGACCAGCTTCTTCCTCGACATGGCGTGGAACCCGGATCGCATGGACCTGTCCGCGATGCAGGCCTATCCGGTGCGCTGGGCGACGCAGCAGTTCGGGGCCGCGCAGGGGCCGCAGATCGGCGAACTGATCCGCCGCTATGGCCAACTCGCCAGCCGTCGCAAGCCCGAGCTGATCGACGCCACCAGCTATGACTATCGGGGCGGCGAATGGGCGCGGGTGCTGGCCGAGTGGAACGCGCTCGACAAGGCCGCCCGCAAGCTCGAGACGCGGATTCCCGCCGACCGGCGCGACGCCTATTACGAACTGGTGCTGCACCGCATCGAGGCGATGACGAACCTGCATCGGCTGTATCAGGCGGTCGCCGCCAACCGCGCCGCCGCCAGTGCGGGCGATGCGGCGACGGTGGAGAAGATGGCGGCCGCCGCGCGGGGCTTCTTCGCGCGCGACGCCGCGATCCGCCGCCGTTACGAAGTGGAGACGGCGGGCGGCAAATGGCCCGAGATGATGGCGCAGACTCATATCGGCTATACCGGCTGGCAACAGCCCGACAGCGACGCGATGCCCGCGCTCGCCACCGTCGCCGCGCCGCTCCCCCTGCCACCCGCGCCGCCCCGTGCCGTACAGCGGATCGCAGCCGATCAGGGCCGGGCGGTCGATGGCGGCGGCATCCGGTGGCAGCGTGTCGCGAACTTCACCGCCGAGGGGGCTGCGATGATCGCCACGCCGACCACCGCGCCGACCATCGAGCGGCCGGGCGGGGCGAGCCCGCACCTCGTCTATGACCTAGCCACCGAGCGCGCCGGGCCGCTCAAGCTCGCGATCGTCGCGGCGCCGGGACTGGACGTGCGCGGCGGTGGGCGGCATCGGATCGCGGTGTCGGTCGATGACGGCACGCCCGTCATCCTGAACCTGATGGCCGGAGAGACGCCCGCCACCTGGGACCGTTCGGTAATCGAGAACCGGAGGGTCGCGACGACGACCCTGCCGGACGTCGCGGCGGGGCGGCATCGCGTGACCCTGTGGCTGGTCGATCCCGAGGTGGTGGTCGAGGGGATCGAAGTCCTGCCCTGACGGCTTAGCCGCCGCGCAGCATCCGCATCGCATGGGCGCGCAGCATCCCGGTATTTTCCGGGGCCGCGCCCAGCACGCCGCGCCGTTCCTCGGGCAGATGCGCCAGCGGATGGCCGTCGGGGCGGAACGCGTAATGATCGAACCACGCACGCCACGCCGCGCGCTCCGCCTCGGGCCGTGCGGCGATGGCGGTCATGGCGAGGAGCAGCGCCGCGAAGGGCTGGTCGGGGCCGACCGGAAACGCGTCCCACCAGTAATTGACCAGGATGTTGAGCGTTCCCGTCGCCTCGACCCGGTGCCACCAGAGCTTGGGCATGTAGAGCGCATCGCCCGCCTCCAGCTCGACCATGATCGCGCGGTGCCGGGCCTGCTCGAACCGGGGATAGCGCGGATCGCCGCTCTGTGCCTCGACCGCCAGCGCGATCGGCTGGCCCGCCATGGTATGGTCGATCGGCCCGACATAGAGGTCGCCGATCGCATCGGGCGGATAGAGGGTGAACCGCCGCCGCCCCGCCACGACGCAGGCGATATTGTCCATCATGTCGTAATGACAGGGCACGGTCGACGCATCGCCGATCCAGATCAGCGGCGACACGCCCGGCGGCGCGAAGGGCAGGGCATTGGCCTGCGCCAGTCCGGGCAGGACCGCCTCGGTCGGCACCGATCCGATATAGAGGCTCTCGTCCCTCTCCGCCCCGCTCGTCAGCCGTTCGATCGCGGCGCGCAGCGTCATCGTCTCGCGGCGGAAATTGAAGCCGGTCAGGTCGTCGCTATAGCTGTAGCGCCCGGCGATGGCGCGCGGGCCGATAAAGGCCTCCACCTGCCGTCCGGCATCGAAGCCCGCCAGATACCCGGCCAGCGTCGCCGCGCTGGCCGCCTGCCGCAACGGCCAGCCATCGGCCGCGCCCCGAATGATCGCGGGGCGACAGGGTTCGGCGACCAGGCGTCGAAACGCGTCATATCCGTCAAGCGCAGCGCGATCGATCTCGACCGCCGCGTCGGTCATGCCGCCAGCCCGCTCAGCCGGTCATTGCGCCGCCGCGCGAGGAACGGGATATGTCGGACTGATGCGGTCTGCGCATAGATGAGTTGCAGGTCGCCCGACCGGAACAGCGCCAATGCGGCCTCGTCGGGCAGGTCGTGCAGCGCATCGAGGCTGATCGTATAGAGCGCGTCCAGCCGCAGGCTCTCGCCATTGTCGAAGCGGAAGCTGAGGTCGATCGGCTCGATCAGCTTGTGCGCCAGCAGGCGGCCGACAAAGGCCTCGGTCTCGGGCAGGCCCCGGTGCAGCCGTCGCAGGGCGGCCTGGATCCGCTGCAACGCCGGGGCGGCGTCGCCGTCCTTTTCGAAGATCGGGTCCCCTTCGCCCCGGCCGAGCGCGGCATGGCCGGGATCGATCGCGATATTCTCGCCGGAGACGTAGAAACCCTGTCTTTCCAGATCGGCGGCGCGGTATCCGGCCAGCGTTCCGTTCGCGCCCAGGCAGAGATTTTCCTCCGGCACCAGCCCCATCAACGCGCCGGGATACAGGTCGCCGGTTTCCGGATGGCGGGCGAACAGGATCGGATAATGGAGCGCGGCGGGCAGGAATTCATCGGCCACCAACTGCACGAAATGGCGGTTTCGGTCGGGTGCGGCGGAGACGCGGAGCGCGGCATGCCGTGCGCTGTCGAGCAATTCCATATCGGCCATGACGGGCAAATCCTTTCGCGTCGCATCCTCTCGCCCCGCGTCGTCCGGCTGGCCGACAGCGGCGTCGAAGCCCGGTTTGTGTTCGGTTCCCAAGGTCTTCGTCAAGGGTGGGCATAACGCGACCCCGTCGCTCTGACAAATGGCTTGTTATAGCGCTATCATAGGAGTAGCATAAGCGTATCGAAAGGGCGGTATGGCGGCATAACGCTAGCGGCCCCGGTGATAAAAGATTGAAGGAGAGGGGAAAATGGTGTCTCGCACTGTTTCTGTTGCCGCACTGGTTTCACGCCGTGCACTGATGGGCGGCGTCTCGCCGTTGATGGCGTTAGCGCTTCTCACGCCCGGCACCGCCTATGCGCAGACCGCCGCGCCGGGTGCCGTCCGTCCCGATACGCCCGTCCAGGCCAACGCCACCACCGCGCAGCAGGCCGGTACGCCGCAGGATCAGGCGACCGCGCCCAGCGAACAGGACAATGCTCCATCGCCCTCGGGCGAGGCGAGCTCCGCCGAGATCATCGTCACCGGCCTGCGCAGCTCGCTCCAGCGCAACCTCGACATCAAGCGCACCGCGACCGGCGTGGTCGACGCCATCTCCGCCGAGGATATCGGCAAATTCCCCGACTCCAACGTCGCGGCGTCGCTCCAGCGTCTTCCCGGCGTCTCGATCCAGCGTAACGGTTCGCGTGGCGAGCCGACCGGCATCACGGTTCGCGGCTTTGGCGGCGACTTCAACACCACCCTCTATGACGGCCGTCGCATCTCGACCGCCGCGGGCGGCCGCCAGATCGACTTCAGTACCGTCGGTTCGGACTTTATCGGCGGGATCAGCGTCCTGAAGACGCCCGACGTGTCGCTGGCCTCCAGCTCGATCGGCGCGACCGTCGATATCCAGTTCCCCAAGCCGTTCGACCATCCCGGCTTCCGCGCGGCGGTCAGCGCCTCGGGCTCGCTCCAGGACCGTTCGGGCCATGTCACCCCGACGCTGGGCGCGCTGGTCAGCGACACCTTTGCCGACGATACGATCGGCATCCTGTCCAGCTTCATCTACACCCGCCGCGACACCGATACCAACCGCGTCTTCGTGTCGGGCTGGCCGGGCGGCAATTTCGCGCCCTGCCAGCTGTCGGGCAGCACCGCGACCAGCTGTGCGCCGACCACCAACGGTACGGCGGCGGCGTCCGACCAGCGCACGCTGACCGGCTGGTTCCCGCAGCAATATGGCGCCGAGCAGCAGCGGACCAAGGACGAGCGCGTCGACGGTCGCGTCGCGCTGCAATGGCATCCGTCCGAAGACGTGATGCTGACGCTCGACAACAATTATTCGCGCCAGACGATCACGACCGACGTGTTCGGCTTCGGCGTGTGGTTCAACCAGGGCGACCTGCGCAACGTGAAGCAGGACGCCAATGGTACGGCGGTCAGCTTCACCCAGACCGGCACGCCGACCGACTTCACCTCCGCGATCAATAAGCAGGTGCTTCAGACCAACCAGACCGGCCTGAACGTCAAATGGGACGTCAGCCCGAAGCTGACCGTCGAGGCGGATGGTGCCTATGCCAAGAGCTGGCTGAACCCCGGCGGCGTCGTGGGCAGCAGCAACGGCGACATCGGCTATGGCGGCAATCTGGGCACCAATCTGGGCTTCAACATTACGGGCGACAGCAACAAGGCGTTCCCGACGATCAGCAATTTCGGCCCCGCCGGCGACGGCGCGCGCTGGGCGGACCCGTCGCTGATCGGCTCGCACGTCACCGTGCTCCAGACCCAGAAGAACACCGACGAGCTGAAGCAATTCCGCGCCGTCGCCACCTGGAAGGAAGACAATCTGACGCTGAAGGCGGGCGGTCAGTATGTCGACGACAAATTCTACCAGCAGAATGCTAGCACCTTCACCAACAATTACTGGCAGGCCTATGCGGGTTACGGTTCGCCGTCGGGCCGCACCTCGGGCATCGCGCCGCTGCCGTCGAACCTGTATCAGGGTTCGATCAGCCTCAACAACTTCATCCCCGGCTTCCAGGGCGGCCTGCCGCCATCGGTCCTGATCTACAGCCCGCAAGCCTATCAGAATTATCTGACCAGCTTGGGCAACCCGCAGGCGCAGACCGTGCCGGGCTTCAACTATGGCGGCGGGGTCAACGGCTTTACCGGCGCGTTCGATCAGGCGATCGATCCCAACTCGGTCCGCACCATCCAGGAAAAGACCTGGTCGCTGTTCTTCAGCGCGCAGATCGAAGCGCAGGTCGCCAGCATGCCGCTGCACATCGCGGTGGGGCTGCGTAACGAGAATACGCATCTCAGCTCGGCCGGGCAGGGTCGCCAGCCGACCACCATCACGCGCAGCGCCGCCGACCCGACCTTGTTGTCGATCGACTTCACCCAGACCCAGCCGGTCGTCGGCCGCAACAATTATTCCTACATGCTGCCCACCCTCGACCTGCGTCTGGAGGTGACCGACAAGCTGCAGCTGCGCTTTGACGCGTCGCGCACCCTGACCCGTCCGGGCCTGACGCTGCTCAGCCCGGTGCTCAGCATCGGCAACGGCCAGCGTGTCGGCGCGCTGTCGGGCAGCGGCGGCAATCCGCAGCTGAAACCCTATCTGGCGGACAATTACGATCTGGCCGCCGAGTGGTATTATCAGCGCAACTCGTACCTGTCGGTCGACTTCTTCCTGAAGAATGTCAGCAACTTCATCGTCAACGGCGTGACCCGCCAGACGGTGAACGGCGTGGTCGACCCGACCACCGGCCAGCCTGCCGTCTTCTCGATCTCGCAGTCGATCAACGGCCCGGATGCCACGGTGCGCGGCGTCGAAATCGCCTGGCAGCAGGTGTTCGGCGACAGCGGCTTCGGTTTCCAGGCCAATGCCACGCTGGTCGACACCAACAAGCCGTACAACGCCAAGGACGTCTCGCAGAGCGGCTTTGCGGTGACGGGGCTTGCGAATTCGGCCAACTTCGTCGGCTTCTATGACAAGAACGGCTTCCAGTTCCGCACCGCGCTCAACTGGCGCGACGAGTATCTGCTGGCGTTCAGCCAGAACCAGAATACCGGGTCCTATGGCGCCGAGCCGACCTTCGTGAACCAGAGCTTCCAGGTCGACCTGACCAGCAGCTATGACGTGTCGAAGAACTTCTCGATCTTCGGCGAGATCCTGAACCTGAACAACAACAAGCAGAGCACGCATGGCCGGTTCAAGAACCAGCTGCTCGACGTGTTCGACTATGGCCGCCGCTTCACGGTCGGCGCGCGCTATCGCTTCTGACGATGGCCAGGGGCGGGGATGCCGGGCTTCGGCTTGACATCCCCGCGTCCAATCGGACCTTCTGACACCATGGTTCAACCCGTCCAGAATATCGTGATCGTCGGCGGCGGCACCGCCGGCTGGCTGACCGCGGGCGTGATCGCCGCCCGGCATCAGGGGCGGCGGCCGCATGGCTTCACCGTCACGCTGGTCGAATCCCCCAATGTCCCGATCATCGGGGTGGGCGAGGGGACCTGGCCGACGCTGCGCACCACGCTGAAGCGGATGGGCGCGTCGGAAACCGAATTCTTCCGCCAGTGCGACGCCTCGTTCAAGCAGGGCGCGCGCTTCAACCGCTGGACCACCGGCGCGGCGGATGACGGCTATTACCATCCGCTGATGCTGCCGCAGGGCTTTGCGCAGGTGAACCTGGCCTCGCACTGGCTGGCGGGCGAGGGCAAGGGAAGCTTTTGCGACGCGGTCACGCCACAGGGGCGCATCTGCGACGCGGGTCTCGCGCCCAAGACCATCGCAACGCCCGAATATGATGCGCTGGCCAATTACGCCTATCATCTCGACGCGGGCAAATTCGCCGATTTCCTGCGCCGCCATTGCTGCGAGACGCTGGGCGTCCGCCATGTCCTAGCCGATGTCGAGGAGGTGCTGCTGGCCGAGAACGGCGACATCCGCGCGGTCCGCACGGCGCAGGCGGGCGAAGTGGTGGGCGACCTGTTCGTGGACTGCACCGGCTTCCGCTCGCTGTTGCTGGGCGAGGCGATGGGGGTGCCGTTCCGGCCATTGAACGACGTGTTGTTCTGCGACACGGCGCTGGCCATCCAGGTGCCCTATGACGATCCCGAGGCGCCGATCGCCTCGCATACCATCTCGACCGCGCAGTCGGCGGGGTGGATATGGGATATCGGCCTGCCGACCCGGCGTGGGGTGGGGCATGTCTTTTCGAGCAGCCATATCGACCGCGATGCCGCCGAACGCGAACTGCGCGCCTATCTGGGCGAGGCGGGGCGCGACCTGCCCGTCCGCGAGTTGAAGATCCGTGCGGGCCACCGGGCGCGCTTCTGGGAGCGCAACTGCGTCGCCGTCGGGCTGGCGGCGGGGTTCCTAGAGCCGCTGGAAGCTTCGGCGATCGTCCTGATCGAGCTGTCCGCCAAGCTGATCGCCGAGCAGATGCCCGCCTGTCGCGAGGTCATGGACACGGTCGCCAGGCGGTTCAACGATACGACCCTGTATCGCTGGGGCCGGATCGTCGATTTCCTGAAGCTGCATTATGCGCTGACCCAGCGGACCGACAGCGATTTTTGGCGCGACAATCGCCGGGCCGAGACGATGCCCGACCGGCTTCGCGAGCTGATGGCGCTATGGCGATACCAGACGCCGTGGATGCATGACGAGTTCGACCGGGTGGAGGAGGTCTTCCCCTCGGCCAGCTATCAATATGTGCTGTACGGCATGGGCCAGCGCACCGAGATCGCGCCGGGCAGCCTCCACGCCGAAACCGTGATCGCCGAGCGGGCGCGGCGGGAGAATGACGTGCAGACCGGACGATTGCTGGCGGGTTTGCCGAAGCACCGCGACCTGATCCGCAAGATCGTGGAGCGGGGGATGCCGACGATCTGACGGCCAGGGGCGTGGCCTTCGACTTCGCTCAGGCTGAACGGCGTGAGGTATCCAGATCGCCCATTCCCACGGCCGTTCAGCCTGAGCGAAGTCGAAGGCCAAGGGATTCGCTTTCGACCTATCGCCCCGACAGCGTAAAGCGGTCCACGTCCATCCACCCGCCCCTGGCCCCCGGATTATAGCAGAACAGCGCGAATTGCTGTCCCTGGAAGGTGCCGGTCCGCCAGTCGAACGCCAGCGGGAAGTCCCCGCCCAGCGCCTGCCAATCGCGCCCGTCCAGGCTATAGGCGACACTCCCCCGGTCGGTGCGGAAGTCCATGTCGGTGCGCAGGAACAGCCTTTGCCCCGCGACCGGTCGGGCGTCGACGCGGACATCGGTCTTCTGCGTCGTGCCCTTGTCGGCGGCGACATCCTCGATCACCCGCATGGTCAGCGTCAGCCGCCCATCGGCCCCGCGCCCGACCGCGATATGGCCGCTATATTTGCCGAAGGTGCCAAAGCCGCACTGATCGCCCGCGACGATGTGCGAGGCATCGATCGCCACGACCCCGCGCCCGAACGGCCCCTGTCCCTTTTGCAGCAGGGTGTTGCGCGCGCTCCACAGCGCCGGGGCCCGGGTGGCGCGCAGCCGCAGGAAGCCGGGCCGCTCGGTCAGCGACCAGCGGTCGGGCAGGGGATTGTGGTTCCACTGCCATTGCAGGCCGAGCGTGCGGCCCGCAAAATCGTCCGAGGCGGGGAGCTGGCGGATCGGCTGGCCCATGATCGGCTTGGTCGCGGTGGCGGGGACGCGGCCGGGCGCGTCGGGCGTACCCCAGACGGGCCAGCCGTCGCGCCAGAAGACCGGGCTGATATTGGTCATCCGCCCGATCGCGCCCGCATCGACCATGACGAAGCCATAGTCGCGGCCATCGGGCAGGTCGACGATCGCGCCCTGGTGGCCGCCGGTCTTGTCGTCGATCTGGTCGCGCGTTTCCCAGGGGCCGAACAGGCTCCTGGCGCGCGACACCGTCATGCCCAGCCGCCGGGGTATGGCGTTGAACATATAGTAGAAATCGCCGCGCTTGACGATCTTCGACCCCTCGGCCCCCTTGTTGAAATAGACGACGCGCTTGTCGGTGACGCGGCGCAGGTCGCGGTCCAGGCTAAGGAGCGTGGTCGTGCCGTCCGACCCCACCGAGGTCATGATATAGGCGCTGCCGTCGGTGTCGAAGAACAGCCCCGGATCAAAGGCTTCCTCGCCGATCCGGTTCATCGCCCAGGGGCCGCGAATGTCGCGCGAACGATAGATGCGCGTCTTCTCGCCCACCGGCGTCACCGCGATGTAGAAGACGCCGTCGCGGTAGCGCAGGCTGGGCGCGAAAATGCCTTTGCGATAGGCGCCGCCATCCTTCAGCTCATAGGCGGGCAAGCCCTCCAGCCGGTCGATGACATGGCCGACGAAGCGCCAGTTCACCAGATCGCGCGAGGTCATGATCGTCAGGCCGGGGACGTTCGCGAAGGTGGTGGTGATGAAATAGAAATCGCGCCCGACCCGGATGATGTCGGGATCGGGATAATCGGCATAGAGTGGCGGGTTGGCATAGCGGCCGTCACCGCGATCCGACTGCCAGACCTGTCCGCCCGCCATGGCGGACACCCCCGCCAACGCCGCGCCGAGCGCGAGCGAGAAAAGCCGCCGCGCCGTCATTGCGGGCTATACGCATAGGGGCCGATCACCGTGCCGACGAACCCACCCGCTTTGGCGGTGCTGAGGAAGCGGACATCCATGTCGGACTTGAGCGTCGCCGTCGGCCCGTCCGCCTGATAGTCGAAGCTCATCGTCCCGCCCCTGGCATGGATGGTCAGCGTGACCGGCCCCTTGGCGGCGAAGGGCGCGGAGGCGATCAGCGTTTCCGGCGCGGTCTCGTCGCGGGTGTTCCGGCCCTCCCGCGCATAGAGCGCGATCCGGGGCTGTCCGTCGATCCGGGTCAGCCCGAAGAACAGATAGGCATAGTCGTTCTGGATCGCCGCCAGTCCGGCCCGCGCGCCGTTCGCGGTCGGGGCGAAGGTCAGCGTGGTCGAGACGTCCGCGACGACATGCTGCTGCCGCCGCCCGACAAAGGCGGGCACGCCATTCCGGTCGCCCAGCGCCGCACCGCCGTTCAGCGACAGGCGGCCATTCGCCACGCTGTAGAAGGGCGTTCGGGGGGTGCGGATGCCGATCCACTGCATCGCCAGACGATGGCCGTCGAACTCGTCGGTATAGCCGAAGTCGCCGCTGGTCGGCAGCGTGGGTGCCGGGCTGGCGGGCAGCCGGGGCCGTTTTTGCGTCCAGGGCACCGTCTTGCCCTTGTCCAGGATGATCGGCCAGCCGTCGCGCCACGTTACCGGCAGCAGGAAGGTCTCGCGTCCGATATTGTAATAATCCTCGGCATAGGGGCGCGTCGCCAGGAAGGTCGCCCACCAGTCGCCATTCTGGGTCTGGATCAGCTCGGCATGGCCCGCCGCGCTGATCGGATGCGGGCGGGCGGGGTCGAGATCGCGCTGGGTCAGGATGGGATTGCCCGCGAACGGGACATAGGGGCCGCGCAATTGCTTCGAGCGGAGAACGACCTGCGAATGGTTGACGCTGGTCCCGCCCTCGGCGGCGGTCAGATAATACCAGCCGTCCTTCTTGAAGATATGCGGCCCCTCGATCCAGACCGGCTTCTTGGACAGGTCGACGCCGCCGTTGATGAGCTGGGTGCTCTCGCCAACCATTTTTCCTGCGCGCCAGTCATATTCCTGGATCCAGATGGCGCGGTGGCCGTCATAGCGCGGCGGCTCGGCGGGGGCGCGATTGTTGACGATATAGGCGCGGTCGCCCTCCCAATAGAGCGAGGGGTCGATCCCCTCGAAGGGCAGCCAGATCGGATCGGACCAGGGCCCGGCGGGGTTCTTCGCGGTGATGACGAAATTGCCCCGGCACTGGACGCAGGTGTTGACGATATAGAAGGTGCCGTCGTGATAGCTGATGTCGGGCGCGAACACTGCCTCCGATATGGCGCGGCCCGAAAAGTCGAGCTGGCCCGGCCGGTCGATCGCATTGCCGATCTGGGTCCAGTGGACGAGGTCGGTCGAATGGAAGATCGGCAGTCCGGGGAAATGCGCGAAGGACGAGTTGACGAGGTAATAGTCCTTGCCCACCCGCGTCACCGAGGGATCGGGATAATAGCCAGCGACGATCGGGTTGAGATACTCGCCCGTCTTCGGCTTCACCTGTTCGAGCGAGCGGCCCTGATAGGTGAAGCGGTCGAAGCTGGCGGTCTGCGCGGCGGCGCCACCGGTGACGGCCAGTGCCAGGGCGAGCGCGGTCAGGCTGCGGCGGATCATGCGATTCCCTTTCGGACGGGGGCGGCGCGCAGCGCGTCGGCGATGGCGGCGCGCATCGGCTTGGGGCGAAGTGCCTCGTCATAGGGCAGGGGCCGCTGGGGCAGGCCGTCGGCGCGCGGTGCGAAGCCGTTCAGCCAGCTATGCTTGTCCCACAATCCCCAACACAGCAGCTGGTCGAGTTGCGGATAGGCGAGCATCTGGTCGAGATAGCTTTTGGCGACGGCGGCGGTCTGCGCATCGCGCCCGGCCACGTCGCGCGGCATTTCGCGGTCGTTGATGTCGAACTCGGTGATCAGCAGGCGATAGCCCATGGCGACCACTTCATCCAGGAACCGCTTCCATTCGCCGCGCTGGACGCGCGAATGGCTGCCGTCATTGCCGAGATGGCTCTGGATGCCGAGCGCGTCGACGGGGACATTCTCCTTGCGGAACCGCGCGAGCAGGCGGAGCACGCCGGCGCGGTGGGTCTCGTTGCCGACCTCCCAGGACATATAGTCGTTATAGACGCGCTGGGCATGGGGGGCGTGCTCGCGCGCGGTTTCATAGGCGATCTTGAACACGTCGAAGCCCAGCGCCTTGTCGAACACCGTGCCGCGGACCTCGCCCGTCTTGGGATCGATCGTCTCGTTGACTACGTCCCAGGAATAGATGCGGTCGCCGAAATGCCCCGCGACCTTCGCGATATAGGCGCGCAGCCATTTCTCGGCCCCGGTCGCCTCGACCGTCTGGGCGAGCGCGGGCGAGATATATTTGCCGTAGTTCCACAGGAGCGTGTGGCCGCGCAGCTTCATGCGGTGATCCTGCGCGAACGTCGCGATCCGGTCGGCGGGACCGAAGTTCAGCGCCTGCGGATCGTTGCCGAGGACATAGACCTTCATCTCGTTCTCGGGCACGACGACCGCGCATTCGCGGGCCACCAGCGCGCCATAGCCGGGATCGGCCATCGGCGAGGATCGCCCCGCGCTGATCGCGGTGCCGAACAGGACGCCCTTTTGCGCGGCCAGGTCCTTCAACGGTTCGTCACCAGCCGCGTCGAGACGCGAAGGGAGCGCTCCCATAACCAGGCCGCCCGCGATACCGGCCAGCTGCTGACGACGGGTCAGCATCGGCCCCTTTCCATTGGGTTCCATCACCCTCTCCTTGGTCTTTGCGCGGGACAGTCGCATGGCCCAACCGATCCGGCAAGGCCATGATCGCCCCTGTCAAAATGGATCAGTCGGTCAGCCGCGCCTCGCCCCAGACGACCGGCAGGGCCGCCTCGGGAGCGCTATCGGCGCGGGCGACCAGTTCGATCAGCGTGCGGCCCCGCACATCGGCCTCGATCGGGGCGGGGGCCTGGTTCAGCGCCATCGGCCGGGACCGGGCGAGCAGGCGTCCGTCGCCATAAACCTCGAACACGACGCGCCGCCCGCGCGCGGTGGCGGAGTCGTCGATGCCTACCGTCGCGGCAAAGCGCGCCTGCCCGCGATTTCGCACCTCCAGCCGCGAATTGGCCAGTACGCCCAGCCCGGTGTCATATCCCTTGCCCGCCAGCCGCAGGGGACGGCCAAAGGGGGTGCGGTCCGCCTGCGCGCCGCCCCAGCCCGCATATTGCGGATAGTCGCCCGGCCCCTTGCTGCCGCCCCAGGGGCTGAGCTCGTGATGGATGGTGGGATCGCCCTCGGGCGTGCGGATGCCGTCCTCGGCGGGATTCACGTCGCCGGGCGCTTCGGAGAGGTAATGGCCGTTCGTCAGCCGGTGCGCGCCCGTGACGCGGTAGATCAGCGTCTGGTGCGGCGCGACGGTCAGCTTGGTCTCGCCCGAAAAGCTGCTCTTCCGTCCGGTCCACAGATCGGTCATCACGACCGGGCGGTCGCCGCGCAGCTTCAGATGATCGGCGGTCAGGACGGGCTGGACCGGGCTGGCGGTCCGGTTGAGGATCGCCACCGCCTTGTCGCCATTGGCCAGGCTCTTCACGAAGATCTGGACATCGTCGGACAGATAGGCGGGCACCGCCTGATGCCCTGCCGGGTCCTGGTTGAGCGCGATGATCGCCCGGTTGCCCAGCAGCGCGATCTGCTCGGCATTGGCCTTGCGCAGGTCGAACCCGATCAGCAGCGGCGCATTCATCATCGTCCAGAGCGCGAAATGCGACCGCGCCTCGGTCATGTGGTTCGCATCGAAATCGCCCGATCCGACGAACAGCATGTCGGGGTCGTTCCAGCCATGCGGATGCGCATAGAGCGCGCGGCTGGCGCTGGTATCGAAATTGGTCAGCATCCGCGACCAGTGCGCGGTGATGTCGTCGCTGGTGCGCGAGACATTGCCGATCTGCTTGCCCCAGCTTCGGACGTCGGACGATCCCCACAGGCAGAGCGAGAAGATATAGTCGCCGTCCGGATTCTCGCGGCGCAGCGCGGCGGCGACCTGGTCGTAGAGCGCACGGACCGCCGGAATGTCGGTGCGCGCCAGCGAGTTCATGTCGATCAGCGGCGTCAGCTCGCGATAATCGCCCTTGCGCACATGCTCGGAATCCTTGCCCAGCCCCCGGATGCCGCAGCCGTCGACCTTGATGTAATCGAACCCCCATTCGCGGAAATATAGCGCGATGTCCTGGTCGATATGGCCGTACAGCCCGACCTCGCGCTCGGCGACCGTCCCCTCGGGCTGGTTGGCGAAGCTGGGCGTATAGACCTGACCGCAGCTGTTGCGGCCGATATCGGAATAGATGCCCGCTTTGAACCCCATGGCGTGCAGCCGGTCGGTCAGCGGGCGAAAGCTGGTCTGCTGGTCGGGGCCGGCGGCGGCGGAAGGGAATTTGTCCGCGCGGATGACCATGCGCCCATCGGGCTGGCGACGACGCAGCCACCAGCCATCATCGATGTTGATATAGCGATAGCCCGCCTCCGCCAGCCCCTTTTCCCGGATCAGCCGGGCCGAGGCCATGACCTTCTCCTCGTCGACATCGCTGTTGAAGGCGTTCCAGCTGTTCCAGCCCATCGGCGGCAGCGCGGCCTGCCCGTCCTGATTGGCGCTCCAGCGGCCGGTCGGGGCGAGCGGATCGACCCCGGCCTGTGCGCTGGCCGGACCGCCGGATATCGCCAGCGCGATCAGGGCGACAGCATTCCCCAGCGCCGCTCTCATGACAGGCCGCATGGCCATCCTCCCCATATTCGATCTTGGCCTTATCTTGTCCGAGTAAACCGCCGCTGTCCACCGCCTTGCGATTGAAAAAGCGGGGAATTTAAGTCCTCGAAAGACGGTCAGGCCAGATCGGCGCCGTCGAGGCGCACGGGGCGGCCGGGGACGAGCGTCACCTCGGCCCGGCGTCCGCCCAGCCGCACGGTCCGCTTGCCCGCCAGATCGCCGGTCAGCGTCGCCGAAACCAGCCGACCCTCGCGCCAGACCAGATCGACCCGCGTCCGCCCGCGGGCGCGCAGCCCGGCGACCGATCCGCTGTGCCAGGCGCGGGGGAGGGCGGGGAGCAGCAGGATCTCGTCCTCGCGGCTCTGCATCAGCATCTCGACCATCGCCCGCGTGCCGCCGAAATTGCCGTCGATCTGAAAGGGCGGGTGCGAGTCGAACAGATTGGGATAGGTGCGCTGCGGCCCCAGCAGATAGGCGATGATCCGGTGCGCATGCTCGCCATCGTGCAGCCGCGCCCAGAGGTTCGCACGCCAGGCGGTGGCCCAGCCGGTCGACTGGTCGCCGCGTATCTCCAGCGATCGGCGGGCCGCGCTGGCGAGCGCGGGCGTGCGGTCGGGGGTGATCTGGTCGCTGGGGAACAGCGCATAGAGGTGGGAGACATGGCGGTGGTGCGGATCGGGGGCGCGGCCGTCCCAATCCTCCTGCCATTCCTGCAACTGGCCATCGCGCCCGATCCGATCGGGGGCGAGGCGGGCGCGCGCCTCGCGAACCTGCCGGGCGAAGGCGGCGTCGGTATTCAGGATCGCGGCGGCGCGGGCCACCTGATCGAACAGGTCGCGCAGGATCTGCTGATCCATCGCCGGCCCCGCGCAGATCGAGACGCCGGGCGCATGTTCGTTCTCGGGCGACAGCGAAGGGCTGGTGACGAGCCGCCCGGTCCGGGCGTCGGTCTGGAGCGTGTCGAGGAAGAACAGCGCTGCCCCGCGCATCAGCGGATAGACCGAGGCGAGGAAGGCCCGGTCGCGGCCATAATCGTAATGCTCCCACAAATGGATGCACAGCCAGGCGCCGCCGGTCGGCCACATGCCCCAGGGGGCGCCGTCGATCGGGGCGGTCGCACGCCACAGATCGGTGTTGTGGTGACAGACCCAGCCACGCGCGCCATACATCTCGCGCGCGGTCCGCTCGCCCATGACGGCCAGGTCGCGGATCATGGCGACCAGCGGCGCGACGCATTCGCCCAGCCCCGTCGGCTGGGCAGGCCAGTAGTTCATCTCGGTGTTGATGTTGACCGTGTATTTGGAACCCCAGGGCGGGTTCGTGCTCTCGTTCCACAGCCCTTGCAGATTGGCCGCCTGTCCGCCGGGGCGCGAACAGGCGATCAGCAGATAGCGGCCATAGTTGAAATACAGGGTCGCCAGCGCCGGGTCATCCACCGCGCGGTCGGCGCGGACCCGCTCGTCGGTCGGTCGCGAACCCTGCGGGCTGGTGCCGAGGTCGAGGCGGACGCGCGCATAGAGGCGGCGATGCTCGGCCACCGCGTCGGCGGCGATCCGATCGTCCGTGCGGGCGGCGGCCTTGCGGAGAGTGGCGGTGGTCAGCGCGACCGGATCGCCGCCATGGTCGTCGAACCGCCGATAGCTGGTCGCCATCGCGACCCGCAGGGTCACCGCACGCGCGCCGCGCACCGCCAGCCGGTTGCCCGACACCGTCACCCGGCCGCCGACGGTCCGGGCCTGGAGCCGGGCCGCAAAGCGCAGCACCGCCTTCACCCCCGCATGATCGGCATTGCGTCCGGTCAGCGTCAGCCGCATGTCCGCCGCCTCGACCCGCGCATCGGGTTGCGGCGAGGTCAGCGCGATGTCGAGGTCAAAGGGGCGATCCGCCTCGATCCGCACCATCAGCAACTGATCGACCGGCGAGGCGAAGACAGTCCGCCGATGCTCCACCCCGCCCACCGAGAAGCGCGTCGTCGCGGTCGCGGTGTCGAGATCGAGTTGCCGCTGATAGCCGGTCGCTTCGGCATCGCTCAGCCCCGGCCAGCTGAGCGTCAGGTCGCCCAGCGGCTGATAGGGCATCTGGGTGCGCGGAGTGCCTAGCAGCGCCTTGTCGGCCAGGGCCTGCGCCTCCTTCCACTGCCCCGCCGCGATCAGGCGGCGGACTTGGGGCAGGGCGGCGCGGGCGGCTGGGTTGACCGGGTCATAGGGGCCGCCGCTCCACAGCGAATCCTCGTTGAGCTGCAACCGCTCGCGCGCCACGCCGCCAAAGACCATCGCCCCCAGCCGCCCGTTGCCGACCGGCAGCGCCTCGGTCCAGGCCTTGGCGGGCTGGCGATACCAAAGGGTATGCGTCGGGTCGGGCGGGGCCGCCGGACGGGCGCCCACCGGCCCCGCCAGCGAGCCCGAAACCGCGCCGGCGGTCAGCCCGTGCAGGACCCCGCGCCGCGACGGGCGCATCACCGGCCGCCCTTGGCCGTCAACATCTCTCCGAAGAAGGGCAGCACCTTGTCCTGGAAACGAACGCCGATCCGGTTGACGTGATCGCCCTCGTAAATCTCGAACCGATGCGCGATGCCATAGCGGTCGAGCGTGTCGTGCAGCGCCTGCGCATCCGCCTTCAACCCGTCCTGCGAGCCGACATCCAGCGCGATCGCGCGATAGCTGCGCAACGGCGTAATATACTGGTCGACAAAGGCCAGCGGCGTGTTGGCGAGCCACTTGGCCATCACGTCGTCGCGCACCTTGCCGTCCTTGACCGGCAGGTCGAGATAGAGCGGCGGGTTTTTCGGATCGGGGGACCAGGCGGCCGAGGCGGCGAGCATCGCGCGCTGGCCCCAGTTCAGCTTTTCCGATTCCTTCGGAGAGGCCAGGCCGGTCAGCAGCGTCTCGTCGGTCCCCTCGGGCCGCGCCATCATGCGCGGCGACAGGCAGCAGGGGCTCATCATATAGATGGCGCCGTACATATCGGCATGCTTCATCCCGATCCGCGACGTGCCATATCCGCCCATCGAATGGCCGACCAGGCCACGGGCTTCGCGGCGGGCGATGGTGCGATAGCGCGCGTCGATCGCGGCGATCAGGTCGTGGCTGACGAAACGCTCGAAATCGCCCACCGTCTGCGACGAGGAGTACATCGACCCGTTGTGCATCGTCCGGCTGTCGGGAAAGACCAGGATCATCGGCGGCACGCCGCGCGCGAACGCGCCCTCGATCGAGGAGGGGACATGGATCTCCTTCGTCCACTGGTCCGCGCCGATCGAATAGCCGTGCAGCGCATAGACCACCGGATAGCGGCGCGCCTTGTCCCGAGCATAGTCGGGCGGCAGCACCACGATGACGTCGCGGTCGGGGCTGTTGCCCTCCAGATTGCCTTCGATCGCGGGCGAATGGACCTTGATCCGCTCGATCGTGACGGGCTTCGCGCCCGGCACCACGGCGGGGGCCTGGGTGGCCATCTGGGCGGGCGCGGCGTGGAGCGGAAGCAGCGCCAGTCCGGCGGCGATCAGCCAGCGCGGCTGCGAAAGGCGAAGGGCCATGCGGTCATCCTCTGTCCTGGAAATTGCGCCGACATGGGCGTGTCGGTCTGTTCGTTCACCGTATCGGGTATCGTTACCAACTATGCGGGACGGGGTGTTGTCAAGCGGGGTGGAGCGGGTGGCCTGGTCCCGAATGTCAGACCGCCCGAGCGAAGCCGACGGCCACGTCGGGTCGCCACTGGAAAACGATGAACCGACCTTGCATCCTTCCGCTTGATAGCGCTATCGTTACTCGAAAGCTCCGAAGATGGAGCGAAAGGGAGAGGTAAGCGATGAAGCGCTTGATGATGGCCAGCGTGGCCGTGCTGGGTCTTTGCACGACGGCCTGCGGAACGTCGACCGATGCCGGGAACACGGCGCAGGAAACCGCCGTGACGTCCAACGACACCAACCCGACCGCGCCCGACGGCCGCCATTATCTGTCGCAGCCGCTGGTCCGCGACATCTTCACCGCCGATCCGTCCGCCCATGTCTGGGGCGACGGCAAGATGTATATCTATCCCAGCCACGACATCCCCACCGAGACCAAGGACGACGATCTCGGCAACCAGTACGCGATGCGCG
Source organism: Sphingomonas sp. 1185 (assembly GCF_040544655.1). NCBI lineage: Bacteria > Pseudomonadati > Pseudomonadota > Alphaproteobacteria > Sphingomonadales > Sphingomonadaceae > Sphingomonas > Sphingomonas sp. 1185. Next base: position 414,598 of record NZ_JBEPKL010000001.1, on the reverse strand, counting down.
ACTATCGCGTGCTGCGCATGGACGAGCCGGGCGGCCCCGTCACCGTCGGCCCCGTCGCGCTCGACGTGAAGGACGTGCCCTGGGCCTCGCAGCAGATGTGGGCGCCCGATGCCGCCTATAAGGACGGCACCTATTATCTCTATTTCCCGGCGCGGGATAAGACCAAGGACAAGAACGGCCTGGGCGCGTTCCGTATCGGCGTCGCCACTTCGAAGAACCCCATGGGCCCCTTCAAGGCCGAGCCCGAGGCGATCCCCGGCAGCTACTCGATGGACCCCGCCGTCTTCCAGGATACGAACGGCACGGCGTATATGTATTTCGGCGGCATCTGGGGCGGGCAGCTCCAGCGCTGGAAGGACGGCAAATATGATCCGAACGGCAGCGACACCGACCTGAAGCAGGACGATCAGCCCGCCATCTCTGGCAAGATCGCCAAGCTGAACCCCGACATGAAGACCTTCGCCGAGACCCCGCGCGACGTCGTGATCCTCGACGAACAGGGCAAGCCGGTGCTGGGCGGCGACCATGACCGCCGCTTCTTCGAGGCGTCCTGGGTCTTCAAGCGCGACGGCAAATATTATTACACCTATTCGACCGGCGACACGCATTTCCTGAACTATGCGATCGGGACCAGCCCCTATGGCCCCTTCACCTATAAGGGCCATATCCTGAGCCCGGTGCAGGGCTGGACCACCCATCATTCGATCGTCGAGTGGAAGGGGAAGTGGTGGCTGTTCTACGCCGACACCCAGCTGTCGGGGAAGAACCACCTGCGCAACGTCAAGATGACCGAGCTGAGGTTCAACCCGGACGGCACGATCCCGACCATCGATCCGTTCGTGAAGTAAGGACCGCGCCATGTTTCTGGGCATCGATATCGGCACCTCGGGCGTCAAGGCCGTCGTGCTGGACGAACATGGCGCGGTGGTGGGGCAGGGGACCGCCGCGCTGACCGTGCAGCGGCCTCACCCGCTCTGGTCCGAACAGGACCCGGAGGCTTGGTGGCAGGCGACGACGGCGGCGGTCCGCGCCATCGACCCAGCGGTGCGCCGATCGGTGCGCGGCATCGGTCTGGCCGGGCAGATGCACGGCGCGACGTTGCTGGGCGCGGACGATCAGGTGCTGCGTCCGGGCATCCTGTGGAATGACGGCCGCAGCCATGCCGAATGCGCCGAGCTAGAGGCGAAGGCACCCGAACTTCACCGGGTCGCGGGCAATCTGGCGATGCCGGGCTTCACCGCGCCCAAGCTGCTCTGGGTCGCGCATCACGAGCCGGAAACGTTCGCGAAGATCCGGACCGTCCTGCTGCCCAAGGATTATGTCCGGCTGCGGATGACCGGCGAGAAGGCGTCCGACGTGTCGGATGCGGCGGGCACGCTGTGGCTCGACGTCGCCGCGCGCGAATGGAGCGACGACATCCTCGCCGCGACCGGGCTGACCCGCGAGCAGATGCCGCAGGCGGTCGAGGGGACGGCGCAGACCGGCCGCCTGCGCGCCGAGGTGGCGGAGGCCTGGGGGCTGGACCGGGTGCCGGTCGCGGGCGGCGGTGGCGACAATGCCGCCGGAGCGGTCGGCGTCGGCGTGGTCAAGGATGGCGATGCGCTGCTATCGCTGGGCACGTCGGGGGTGATCTTCGCCGCGACGAAGGATTTCCGCCCCAATCCGGCCGGTGCCGTCCATGCCTTTTGCCATTGTCTGCCGGACCTCTGGCACCAGATGTCGGTGCACCTGTCGGCGGCGGCCTGTATCGACTGGGTCGCGCGGCTGACCGGCGCGGCGGGGGCGGCCGAGCTGTTCGCCCGCGCCGAAAGCGTCGGCCCGGCGAGCGGCCCGGAAATCTTCCTGCCCTATCTGTCGGGCGAGCGGACGCCGCATAACGATGCCGAGGTGCGCGGCGCGTTCCTGGGCCTCGACCATGACACCACGCCGGAGCGGCTGGCGCAGGCGGTGCTGGAGGGCGTGGCCTTTGCGCTGGCCGACGGCCTGTCGGTGCTGCGCGACGCCGGGACCGAGCTGACGCAGCTGTCGGTCATCGGCGGGGGCGCGCGCTCCTCCTATTGGGGCCAGACCTTGGCCGCCGCGCTGAATGTCGAGCTCGTCTATCTGAAGGGCGGCGAGGTCGGCCCGGCACTGGGGGCGGCACGGCTCACCCAGCTGGCGGTCGATGGCGGCTCGCCGGAGGAGGTCTGCGCGCCCCCGCCCGTCAGCCACAGCATCGCGCCCGACGCGGCGCTCGCCGAGCGTTTCGCCCCCAAGATCGCGCGTTTCCGCGACAGCTATTCCCGTATCACCCCGAGGAGCTTCTAAATGGCTACCGATTTCTTCGCCGACATCCCCACGATTCGTTACGAAGGCCCGGACAGCGACAATGAGCTGGCCTATCGCTTCTACGACAAGAACCGCGTCGTGCTGGGCAAGACGATGGAGGAGCATCTGCGCTTCGCCGCCTGCTTCTGGCACACCTTCTGCTGGCCGGGTTCGGACGTGTTCGGCGGCGGCACCTTCAACCGCCCCTGGCATGCGGGCGCGAACGACAGCGCGGCGGCCGCGCAGAAGCGCGAAGTGGCGTTCGACTTCTTCTCGAAGCTGGACGTGCCCTATTACTGCTTCCACGATGTCGACGTGATGGCCGATGCGCAGGGCGTTGCCGAGCATCGCCGTTACTTTGCCGAAGCGGTCGATCATCTGGAGAAGCTGCAGGCCTCGTCGGGCCGCAAGCTGCTCTGGGGCACCGCGAACCTGTTCAGCCATCCGCGCTTCGCCGCCGGTGGCGCGACCAATCCCGATCCGGAAGTCTATGCGTTCGGCGCGATGCAGGTCCGCGACGCGCTGGAAGCGACGCACCGTCTGGGCGGGGCCAACTATGTGCTGTGGGGCGGTCGCGAAGGCTATGAGACGCTGCACAACACCGACATGAAGCGCGAGCTGGACAATCTGGGCCGCTTCCTGAGCCTGGTGGTCGAGCACAAGCACAAGATCGGCTTCACCGGCACCATCCTGATCGAACCGAAGCCGCACGAGCCGACCAAGCACCAGTATGATTTCGACACCGCGACCGTGTACGGCTTCCTCAAGGCCTATGGCCTGGAAAACGAAGTGAAGGTCAATATCGAGGCGAACCACGCCACGCTGGCAGGCCATACCTTCGAGCATGAGATCGCGACGGCGGGCGCGCTGGGCATCTTCGGCTCGATCGACGCCAATCGCGGCGACCACCAGAATGGCTGGGATACCGACCAGTTCCCCAACTCGGTCGAGGAGCTGACGCTGGCGATGATCGAGATCATCCGGGCGGGCGGCTTCACCACCGGCGGCTTCAATTTCGACGCCAAGGTGCGCCGCCAGTCGATGGACGCGGTCGACCTGTTCCATGGCCATGTCGGCGGCATCGACGTGGTGGCCAAGGGCCTGCTCAACGCCGCCGCGCTGATCGAGGACGGCCGCCTGGATGCGATCAAGACCGAGCGCTATGCGGGCTGGACCGGCGAGTTCGGCCAGCAGGTCGGCAGCCTCGACCTGGCCGGGATCGCCGATCTCGCCGAGCAGAAGGCGATCGATCCCAAGCCCCGTTCGGGCCGTCAGGAGCGGATCGAGAATATCGTCAACCGCTTCGTCCACTCGGGCAAGTAAGGTGGGGTGGGCCGGGTGATCCGGTCCGCCTCCCGCATGGAAAGGGGCGCGTCCGAACAGTCGGATGCGCCCCTTTTTTGCGGGTTCGCGTGGCCTTCGACTTCGCTCAGGCTGAACGGAGGTTTGGGCCAAAGTGCCATACGACGCCCCGTTCAGCCTGAGCGAAGTCGAAGGCCAAGGGACTCCGCCGCCCCAAGCGAACGGCGGGAGCCGCTGGATCAGGCGACCTCGTTCGCGACCATATCGCGCAGCGCTCAGGCTGAACGGGGTGTTGTAGCAGGTCCCATCCCCAACCTTCGTTCAGCCTGAGCGAAGCCGAAGGCCAAGGGGCTCCCGCCGCCCCAAGCGAACGGCGGGAGCCACGGGATCAGGCGACCCCGTTCGCGACCATATCGCGCAGCGCGTCGTGGAAGCGCGCGATCGCGGCGGTGCTGAACCCGGCGATGTTGATCCGCCCCGATCCGGCCATGTAGATGCCGTGCCGATCGCGCAGCCAGGCGACCTGGCTGGGGGAGAGGGGCAGGGTGGCGAACATGCCTTTGCCATGGGCGACCGCCGCCAGATCGATCGCGCCGATCCGCCCGCCCGCCGCCAGGGCGGCGCGCAGGCTGGCCAGCCGCTGGCGCATCGTCTCCAGCTCGTCGCGCCATTCGCGGGTCAGGGCGGCGTCCTCCAGGATGATGCGGACGATCGCCGCGCCGTGGTCGGGCGGCATCGACCAGTTGGCGCGCGCCAGCGCCAGCAGGTTGGACAGCACGACCGCACCCGTATCGGCATCGGGCGACAGCGCGAACAGCGCGCCGGTCCGCTCGCGATACAGCCCGAAATTCTTGTCGCAGGAATAGGCGAGCAGCGCTTCCGGCACCGCCGACAGGATCGTGCGCGCGCCCGCCGCGTCGATATCGAACCCGTCGCCCAGCCCCTGATAGGCGAGATCGACCACCGGCAGCAGCGCATGGTCGGCGACATGCTGCGCGATCGCGGCCCAGCCCTGCGCATCGGGATCGATCCCGATCGGATTGTGGCAACAGCCGTGCAGCAGCACCGCATCGCCCTGCGCCGCGCCGCCCAGACCGGCGAGGAAGCCGTCCAGGTCGAAATGCTGGCCGGTCAGGTCGTAGCAGGGGATCAGGGCGGGCTCGACCCCCGCCTGCTTGAACAGCGGGGCATGGTTGGCCCAGCTCGGGCTGCCGATCCAGATGCGCGGCACGCCCGCGCGCGCCAGCAGCTCGGCGGCGAGGCGCAGGGCCCCGGTGCCGCCCGGCGTCTGCAATCCGACCCGGCGGTCGGCGGGCACGACCTGGCCCAGCACCAGCTCGGCCAGCGCCCGGACGAAGCCGACATCGCCCTCCGGCCCCAGATAGGATTTGGTCGACTGTCCGGACAGCAGCCGCGCCTCCGCCGCCTTGACCGCGGTCATCACCGGAGTCCGCCCCGCCTCGTCGCGGAAGACGCCGACGCCCAGGTCGATCTTGTCGCTGCGGGGATCGGCGGCGTGCTGGCCGATGATCCGCAACAGGGGATCGTCGGGCTGGCGGGTCAGTTGGGCGAAACGCATCTGTAGGACCTCTTGAGGAAAAGGCGCGCACCATAGGGCCGTCGCGCCGAAAGGGAATGCGCCATGACCCAAATCGCGCGGTCCCGGCCGCGCGATCGCGACCGCCATGCCGCCCGGCGCCGATCCCGCGCCAACACCATGCCAAATGGGCGGCATGCAAGCTCGGCTCGCCCTGTTTTTCGCGCTAACGCACGAAATAATCTGGATATTGATTTGAATTATGGAGCCCGGCGGATTGTTGTTCGTACACAATGTGAACGGAAATCGCCGCTGCGGCATCCGACACGGTGTGCAAGTTCGGGAGGGCGCACCGACGACGGATGACATGGTCGATGCGATCGCCGCGTCGGATCCGACACGATCTTTTCCCCGGTGACGTGTTTCGCGTCATCGCCCTCGCCGCATGGCCGATGGTCGGCGGCCCGAAGAGGATAGCCTGCGATGAAGATCTGCCGTTCCTATGATCGATATGAGGTGCCGGGCGACGACGCATCGCGAGACCGGATGCCCGCCTCGGCCCGTTCGCCATGGGGATATATCCCATGAGCCTGAGTCTCAGCCGACCACTCGGCAGTTCGCCCCCCGCGCTCCAGCGTCTGTCGCGGCTGGCGACGCTCGACCAGGCCGCCGTCGCCGCGCTGATGGAGGCGATGGGCCGTCCGACCGTCTTCCGGCCGCGCCGCGAATTGCTGGTCGAGGGGCGCGACATCGTGACGCCGCACCTGATCCTGTCCGGCTGGGCCGCGCGGGTGCGCATCCTGCTCGACGGGCGGCGGCAGTTCCTCAACTTCGTCCTGCCGGGCGATGTGGTCGGCCTCTATCATCATGCCCGTGCGGTCGCGCCGACCACGGTCATCTCGCTGACCGAGGTGACGAGCTGCGTGCCGCCCGACTGGGGCGTCTCGCCCGCGCTGGACCAGGCCTATGCGGTGGGACATGCGCTGGACGAGGCGTATCTGCTGGCGCAGATCGCGCGGCTGGGGCGGATGAACGCGATGGAGCGGATCGGCGACCTGATGCTGGAGCTGCACGAGCGGCTGGCGCTGAGCGACCTGAGCCATGGCCGCAGCTTCGAGCTGCCGATCACGCAGGAAACCCTGGCCGATGCGCTGGGGCTGACCGCGGTGCATGTCAACCGGATGCTCCAGGCGGCCCGGCGCGCGGGCGACCTGATCTGGTCGTCGCGGTCGATGACTATCCCCGATCCCCGGCAACTGGCGCGCAAGGTCGGGCGGGCGCAGATCCGGGTCATGGCCGACTGAGCCGCCCGCCATCGGTCGCGGAAACCGATCAATCACCCACATGGATGATTGATGCTTATCAAGATACTGTAAAACCGATGTAAATCACGGAACAAGCCGCCTCACCCGACGCTGTCCGGGCTCGGAACGAGGAGAGGCTTATGCCGGATAGCGCCGACAGACCCTATGACGACGCGCCGCTTTCGACGGCGAAGGACACGGACGCCGCGGTCCGGATCGCGACCCATGAGGCGATCGCGGATCGCGGCGACAGCCTGACTGCGTGCGCGACCACGATCAACCGCCCGGCGGGCGAGCTGTTCGCCTGGTGGCGCGACTTCCCCAATCTGGCGAGCGTGATGGAGAATGTCGAACGGATCGACAGGATCGATGCCACGCGCTCGCACTGGGTGGTCAAGGCGCCCGGCGGGACGACCGTCGAATGGGATGCGATCGTGACCGAGGAAGAGGAGGGCCGGCTGATCGCCTGGGCCTCCGCCGAGGGGGCCGATGTCGCCAATTCGGGGCGTATCACCTTTCGCGACGCGGGCGCGCGCGGCACCGTCGTGACCGCGACGATCCTCTATGACCCGCCCGCCGGGGTCATCGGCAAGCTGGTCGCCAAGCTGTTCCAGCGCGAACCCAATATCCAGCTCCGCCGCGACCTCGCCCGCTTCAAGCAGCTGATGGAAACCGGCGAGGTCGCGACCAACGCGATGAACCCCAAGCAGTTCGAGGAGCAGGGTGCATGAAGGCGCTGACCTGGCACGGCAAGCATGACGTCCGCATCGACAATGTCGACGACCCCGGCATCGTCAACCCGCGCGACGCGATCATCAGGGTGACGGCCACCGCTATCTGCGGATCGGACCTGCACCTTTATGACGGCTATATCCCGACGATGAAGTCGGGCGACATATTGGGCCATGAGTTCATGGGCGAGGTGGTCGAGACCGGCTCCGCCTCGACGCTGAAAAAGGGGCAGAAGGTGGTGGTGCCGTTCACCATCGCCTGCGGCGCCTGCTATCATTGCGGCAAGCATCAATATTCGGGGTGCGAGAACGGGCTGCCCGCCGACAATCAGGATATCGCGCGCGAAATCTATGGCCATCCGATGGCCGGGCTGTTCGGATACAGCCACATGACCGGCGGCTATGCGGGTGGACAGGCAGAATATGTCCGCGTGCCGTTCAGCGATACCGGCCCCATCGTCATCCCCGACGGGGTGGACGACGAGAAGGTGCTGTTCCTGTCGGACATCCTGCCCACCGGCTGGATGGCGGCCGAGAATGCCCAGATCGAGCCGGGCGACACGGTCGCGGTCTGGGGCTGCGGCCCGGTCGGCCTGTTTGCGGTCCAGTCGGCGTTCCTGATGGGCGCGGAGCGGGTGATCGCGATCGACCATTTCCCGCACCGGCTGGAGCTCGCCCGCCAGTTCGGCGCCGAGACGATCAATTTCGAGGAAAGCGCGACCTATGACGCGCTGATGGTGATGACCGGCGGGATCGGCCCCGATGCGGTGATCGACTCGGTCGGGCTGGAGGCGCACGGCCTGTTCGTCGACAATGCCATCGACCAGATCAAGGCATCGACCTTCCTGGGCACCGATCGCATCCACGCCATCCGCCAGGCGATCCTGGCGGTGCGCAAGGGCGGCCGGGTGTCGATGCCCGCCGTCTATGGCGGCTTTGTCGACAAATTCCCGCTGGGGGCCGTGATGCAGAAGGGGCTGACGCTCAAGACCGGGCAGACGCATGTCCAGCATTACCTGCCGGGCCTGCTCGACGCGATCATGGAGGGGAAGATCGATACGACCTTCCTGATCTCGCACCGGCTTCCGCTGGAACAGGCGCCCGAGGGCTATCGCATGTTTCACGACAAGCAGAACGAAGTGACCAAGATCGTGCTGAAGCCCGGTCAATAAGGAGGTCCGACATGGCAGAGACATTCGCAATCGTGACCGGCGCCTCTTCGGGCATCGGCTATCATCTGGCGGCGTGCGCGGCGCGGGACGGCTATGACCTGCTGATCGTCGCGGACGAACCGGCGATCCACACCGCCGCCGCCGATCTGGCCGCGCTCGGCACCAAGGTACAGGCGGTCGAGGCCGACCTGTCCACGCTGGAGGGCGTCGACACGCTGCTGGCGGCGGCGGACGGGCGGCGGATCGACGTGCTGTGCGCCAATGCGGGCAACAGCAAGGGCGGCGCGTTCCTCGACCAGCCGGTGGAGGACTGGCGGCGATCGATCGACACCAACGTCACCGGCACCGTCCATCTGCTCCAGCGGGTGCTGACCGGCATGGTCCGGCATGGCGAGGGCAAGGTGCTGGTCACCGGGTCGATCGTCGGCTTCATCCCCGGCCCGTTCAACGCGATCTACAATGCGACCAAGGCGTTCATCGACAATTTCACCGAGGCGCTGCGCAACGAATTGAAGGAGCAGAAGGGCGTCACGCTGACCACGCTGATGCCCGGACCGACCGACACCGAATTCTTCGCGCGCGCCGACATGCTCGACACCCGCGTCGGGTCCATGGACAAGGACGACCCCGCCCAGGTCGCGCGCACCGGCTGGGACGCGATGAAGGCGGGACGGGGGCACATCACCGCCGGGCTGCTGAACAAGGCGCAGGTCGCCGCAGCAGGCGTCGTCCCGCAATCGGTGCTGGCCGAAGCCCATCGCAAGATCGCCGAGCCCGGCTCGGCCGACCGCTGACCATCACGAAGGAGACGGACCATGGGCCTATTCAGCAAGGACATCGCGACGCTGGACGATCTGTTCGTCCACCAGTTGCAGGATATCTATTATGCCGAGCATCAGATCACCAAGGCGCTGCCCAAGATGATCGAGAAGGCGACCGACCCGCAGTTGAAGGCGGGCTTCGAGCAGCATCTGCGCGAGACCGAGGGGCAGATCCGGCGGCTGGAACAGGTGTTCGAGATGCACGGGACGACCGCCAAGGCGGTCACCTGCCCGGCGATCGACGGCATCATCAAGGAGGCCAATGAGGTCGCGGGCGAGGTCGCCGACAAGCAGGTGCTGGACGCGGCCCTTATCGCGGCGGCGCAGGCGGTCGAGCATTATGAGATCGCCCGTTACGGCACGTTGGTCGCCTGGGCGCGGCAGCTGGGGCGCAGCGACTGCGCGGCGATTCTGGACGAGACGCTGGCCGAGGAAAAGGCGACCGACGAGAAGCTGACCGGCCTGGCCGAAGGCGGCGCCAACGCGGCGGCGGAAGCGGTTCAGCCCGCCTGACATTTTGGGTATCGCCGCCGGCTCCTCGCGATCCGGCGGCGGTCCCGCCTCAATGGGCGAAATGCGTGACGCCCAGCATCAGGGCCATGCCCGCCAGCGTCGCCATGCTGGTCCAGAGCCGGGGATCGAGCGCCCGGCTGCGCGGCACCAGCTCGCACGCGCCGATATAGAGGAAGGCCCCGGCGAACAGCGCCATCAGCGGCGCGAGCATCCCGCTCGGGATCGCGATGGCCAACCCCAGCACCACGCCCAGCATCGGCGCCAGCCCGTTGACCAGCAACCAGCGCCGCGCCGCCGCTTCGGAACGGGCGGCGAGGCTCAGGCTGACGGTGTTCACGCCGTCCGCCACGTCATGGGTCAGCACGGCCAGCGCGATCATCCATCCCGCCGCCGTATCGATCTGAAACGCCAGCCCGATGCCCAGCCCGTCCATCAGGCTGTGCAGGCAGAGCATGGCGGGGCCCAGATGCCCGCGCCAGGATTCGGCAGCGCGCGGGATGCCCGCCAATAGCCGGTCGAGCAGCATATAGCCCCCCAGCCCGGCGGCCGAGAACAGCATCAGCCCGCGTACCGGCCAGCGCCCCTCGGCGAGCCCCAGCGCCTCGGGAATCAGGTCGAACAGCGCGACGCCCAGCACGATCCCGGCGGTCACGCCCAGGACCAGCCCGATCCGATGCTGGAGACGCAGCGCCAGCAATCCGCCCGCCAGCGTCGCCACCATCGCCGCAAGACCGAAGGCTAGGGGAATGAACGTCATCGGGCGGACCGCGAAACGGAAGGGGCAAGGGGGGCAGGCGGCATATATTCCCCATGGACCAGCCGATGTGACGTTACAAGGTTACCTGTAACAGTCGTGGTCGCCTGCCGGGACGGGATGGGTGGGCCAGGTCGCGCGCTATCCGCGCGCGATCGCGTCCAGCACCTGCGCGGCGACCTCCTGGCGACAGATCAACAGATCGGGCAGCAGGGGATTCACGCAATTATAGACGAGTGGACTGCCGTCGATGCGCGAGGCATGAAGCCCGGCGGCCAGGGCAACGGCGGCGGGGGCGCAATTGTCCCATTCATATTGGCCGCCGTCATGCAGATAGACGTCCGCGCGCCCCTCGACCACCGCCATCGCCTTGGCGCCCGCCGACCCCATCGGGATCAGCGTCGCACCCAGCCGGTCGCCGACGCAGCGCGCGATGTCGGGCGCACGGCTGCGGCTGACGACGACGCGCAGGCCCGCCGGACAGGGGGGATGGACCGGGGGGAGGTCGTCGGTCGCGAACACCTGCCCCCGCGCCGGGACGGCCACCGCGCCGAGCGCCGGACGACCGTCGATGGCGAGGCCGATATGCACCGCCCACTCGTCCGACCCCTCGGCATATTCGCGCGTGCCGTCGAGCGGGTCGACGATCCACACCCGGCTGGCCGCGCACCGGGCGCGATCGTCGAGCGACTCTTCGGACAGGATGAAATCGTCCGGCCGTGCGGCACGCAGCCGGTCGAGGATCAGCGTGTTGGCGTCGCGATCCCCCCTGGCACCCAGCGCCGCGCCTTCCAGCCCGCTCGCTTGCAGGTCGCGGAGCAGCGCCCCCGCCTCGACGGCGATGGCCCGTGCGAGTTCGGCATCGGTCACAGGTCGTAGCTCCAGACGCCCAGCACATGCTCCACGATCCGCGAGGCGGCCTGTTCCGCCGTCTCCTTCGTCGTGTCGACGCGGATCTCCGGCCGTTCGGGCGCTTCATAGGGGCTGGAGATGCCGGTGAACTCGGCGATCTCACCCGCGCGCGCCTTGGCATAAAGGCCCTTGACGTCGCGCTCCTCGGCGACGGCCAGCGGCGTGTCGACGAAGATTTCGACGAATTCCCCTTCGGGCAACAGCGCGCGAACCATGTCGCGCTCGGCCTTGAAGGGCGAGATGAAGGCGGTCAGCACGATCAGGCCCGCATCGGCCATCAGCCTGGCGACCTCGCCCACGCGGCGGATATTCTCGACCCGCCCGGCTTCGGAGAAGTCCAGGTCGCGGTTCAGCCCGTGGCGGATATTGTCGCCGTCCAGCAGGAAGCTGTGGCGGCCCATGGCGTGCAGCTTCTGCTCGACCAGATTGGCGATGGTCGACTTGCCCGACCCCGACAGGCCGGTGAACCACAGCACGCGCGGCGACTGTCCCTTTTGCCGGGCATGCGCCTCGCGGGTGATGACGGTCGACTGCCAGTGGACGTTCTGCGCGCGGCGCAGCGCATGGTCGATCATCCCCGCCGCGACCGTCGCATTGGTCGCGCGGTCGATCAGGATGAAACCGCCCAGCGCGCTGCCTTTCTGATAGGGCTCGAACACGATCGGGCGGTCGGCATAGACTTCCGCCAGACCGATATCGTTGAGCGCCAGCGTATCGGCGGGGCGTTCCTCCTGGCTGTTGACGTCCACCACATGACGCGGCGGCTGAACCGTCGCGCCGACCAGCTGTGTGCCGAGCTTGAGCGAATAGCTGCGCCCCGGCACCAGCGGCGCATCGGCCATCCAGACGATGGTGGCGACGAACTGGTCGGCGACCTCGGGCGGGTCCTCGGCCGCCGCGATCACGTCGCCGCGCGAGCAGTCGACTTCCTCGGCCAGCACCAGGGTCACCGCCTCACCCGCGATCGCCTGATCCCGGTCGCCGTCATAAGTGACGATCCGCGCGATGCTGGTCGTCCGGCCCGACGGCGCGATCCGCACCCGGTCGCCGACCGACACCCGGCCGCTGGCGATCAGCCCGGCAAAGCCGCGAAAGTCGAGATCGGGCCGGTTGACCCATTGCACCGGCATACGGAACGACGCCGCGACCGCGCGGTCGCCGTCGATCGCCACCGTCTCCAGATGCGGCAGCAGCGCCGGGCCGTCATACCAGGGCATGTCGGGCGAAAGCGTGGTGACGTTCGCGCCGGTCAGCCCCGACAGCGGGATGGCGGTGAAACGCTCGATCCCGATGCCGCGCGCAAAGGCGGCATAATCGGCGACGATTGCGTCGAAGACCGACTGGTCGTTGCCGACCAGATCCATCTTGTTGACCGCCAGCACGATCTCCTTGATGCCGACCAGATGCGCCAGATAGCTGTGCCGCCGCGTCTGGGTCAGCACGCCTTTGCGCGCGTCGATCAGGATCACCGCCAGGTCGGCGGTCGAGGCGCCAGTCACCATGTTGCGGGTATACTGCTCGTGGCCTGGCGTGTCGGCGACGATGAACTTGCGCTTTTCCGTCGCGAAGAAGCGGTAGGCGACGTCGATCGTGATGCCCTGCTCGCGCTCGGCGGCGAGGCCGTCGACCAGCAGCGCGAAGTCGATATTCGCCCCTTGCGTGCCGACCCGGCGGCTGTCCGCCTCCAGCTGGCTTAGCTGATCCTCGAAGATGGTCTTGGAATCATAGAGCAGCCGCCCGATCAGCGTCGACTTGCCGTCATCGACCGAGCCGCAGGTGATGAAGCGCAGCATCGACTTGGCGGCATGGGTGGCGAGATAGGCGTCGATATCGGCGGCGATCAGCGCATCGGGTTGATAGGCGGTCATCTCAGAAATACCCCTCGCGCTTCTTCTTCTCCATGCTGGCGGCCTGATCATGGTCGATCGCGCGCCCCTGACGCTCCGAGGTGGTGGTCAGCAGCATTTCCTGAATGACCTCGGACAGCGTCGCCGCCTCGCTCTCGACCGCGCCGGTCAGCGGATAGCAGCCCAGCGTGCGGAAGCGGATCGAGCGTTCGACCGGCACCTCGCCCGGCCGCAGGCGGAAACGGTCGTCATCGACCATCAGCAGCATCCCGTCGCGCTCCACCGTCGGGCGGGGGGCGGCGAAATAGAGCGGCACGATCTCGATGCCTTCCTGCAGGATATACTGCCAGATATCGAGCTCGGTCCAGTTGGACAGCGGGAAGACGCGGATGCTCTCCCCCTTGTGGATGCGGCTGTTGTAGAGGTTCCACAGCTCGGGCCGCTGCGCCTTGGGGTCCCAGCCATGCGCGGCCGAGCGGAAGGAGAAGACGCGCTCCTTCGCGCGGCTCTTCTCCTCGTCGCGCCGCGCGCCGCCGAATGCCGCGTCATAGCCGCCCGCAGTCAGCGCCTGCTTCAACCCCTCGGTCTTCCACATGTCGGTGTGGCGGCTGCCATGGTCGAAGGGGTTGATGCTCAGTGCCTCTGCCTCCGGATTGCGGTGGACGATCAGCTCCATCCCCGCCGCCTCGGCGGCACGGTTGCGCAGTTCGTACATCGCCTGGAACTTCCAGGTCGTGTCGACATGGAGCAGCGGGAAGGGCGGGCGCGCCGGGAAGAACGCCTTCTTGGCCAGATGGAGCATCACGGCCGAATCCTTGCCGACCGAATAGAGCATCACCGGCCTTTCGGTCTCGGCAACGACTTCGCGCAGGATGTGGATGCTCTCGGCTTCGAGGCGCTGAAGGTGGGTTAGGCCAGTCATCGGATTGTCAGATAATGTCGCCAGCGAACCGCGCGACCAACTTATCCTGTCAATCGCGATAGTCCCGCTCCAGCGAGTCGAGAATCCGCGCACCCGCCATGAACACCGCAATGGGGCAGGCGGCGAACAGGATCTTGCCGGGAAGTCCCGGATAAGCGGTCAGATAATGCATCCCGCGCTCGACCGCGCCCAGGCCGAGTCCATAGATGACGAGAAACGCCTCGAACTTCGTCTTGATGGTGAACAGGGCGACCAGGCGGGACCACATGCGGCGCTTTACACCACCGCTCAGGCCCCGCGCCAAGCCTCAACCGGCGGCCAATATGAGACAGTCGAGCGATTCCAGCAGCGCGCGCCGGGCCCCCTCGACCTGTGCGATCAGGCGGGGATCGGCGATCCCGGTCGGATCGATCGCCTCGGGCCAATGCGCCTCGACGACGGCGGCGATCCGGTCGAGCGCGGCATGATCGACCAGGAAGCGCGGGTCGATGGTGGCGGGGTTGGCGACGACGCGCAGCCGCAGACAGGCGGGGCCGCCGCCATTGGCCATCGATTCGCGGACGTTCACCACCTCCAGCCGCCGGATCGGGCCATTGCCCGCGACATGCTCCTGTAGCCAGGACCAGACGGCGGCGTTGTCGCGCGCCTCTTGCGGCAGGATCAGCGTGGGCTGGCCGTCCGGCGGCGTGACGAGCTGCGCGTTGAACAGATAGGAGGTGATCGCATCCTCCAGGCTGACCCGCGCGGCGGGCACCTCGACGAGCTCGACATCGGGCATCAGGGTGCGCAGGTCGGCGTGGAGGCTCTCCCGGTCGGCAAAGGCCTGTTCATGCGCGAACAGCACGCGTTCATTGGCGACCGCGACGACATCGTTGTGGAAGGCGCCCGCCGCGATGGCGGCATCCGACTGGCGCGCGAACAGCACCCGGTCGGGCGACAGGCGATGCGCGCGCGCCACGGCCTCGCACGCCTGACGGTGCTGGCGCGCCGGGAAGGGGCCGCCGCTCTCGCCATAGACGAAGATCTCGACCCCGGGATGATCGTGGCCGCTGCACAGCCGCATGTGGTTGGCCGCGCCCTCGTCGCCGAACGGGGCGGGGACCGGCGGATGGACGACGAAGGCGGGATCGGCGAAGATCAGCTTGAGCTGCGCCAGCGTCGCGGGCCATTCGTGGCTGCGATGCGCCATGGTCAGCAGGTTGGCGACAGTCAGGTGGCATCGCCCGTCGCGCGTGTCGGGCGCGGGCGAGACGGTCGCCGCATTGGCTGCCCACATCGCCGAGGCGGACAGGCTTTGCGCCTTCAGGACGGGCGAGGCGGTGTCATAGTCGGTCGCCAGCCGCCCGAGCCAGCCATGATCGGGCCGGGGATGCGGCAGGAGGATGCCCTGTACCAGTCCCAGGTCGAGATTCGCGCGCATCTTGGCGATCCCCTGAAGCGCGGCGGCGCGGGGGTGCGAAGTCCTCCCCGCATTGCGGGTCGCGGCGAGATTGCCATGGCTGAGCCCCGCATAATTGTGGCTCGGCCCGATGATGCCGTCGAAGTTGATCTCTCTCAGCATGACGCTCACCGATCGATATGCAGGACGCTGTCGCCGACCGCCAGGTCGAGCGTGTTGGCGGCCTGTTCGGACAGGATGACCCCGCCGTCCCCGTCGCGCACCTCGGCCAGCGCGCAGCGGAAGTCGGTCAGCCGTCCCGCCGCCACCAGTGCCTCGCGCCCCGGATGCGCGTCGATCGCGACCACCCGGCTCTCGCGCGCGTCGCGGATGGTGCGCACCTGGTCGGTCCGCGCGGTCATGGTCGGACCGCCGTCGAAGATGTCGATATAATGCTCGAAGGCGAAGCCCTCATTCTCCAGCATCCGCATCGCCGCGCGGCCCGAGGGGTGGGGCAGGCCGATCGCGGCGCGCGCGGTGTCGGTCAGCATCGCGGTGTAGATGGGATGCTTGGGCATCAGGTCGGCGATGAACTGGTGGCCGTGGATCGCATTGAACTGGTCGGCTTCCTGGAAATTCATCCCGAAGAAGCGCCCCGCCAGCCCGTCCCAGAAGGGCGATCCGCCCGCCTCGTCGATCACCCCGCGCAGCTCGGCCAGCACCCGGTCGGCGAAGCGCGCCCGGTTGGCGCGCATGAACAGGTAGCGACTGCGCGCGAGCAACAGGCCCAGCCCGCCCGCGCGCTCGCCGGGATGCAGGAACAGCCCGCCGACCTCGCTCGCGCCCTCCAGGTCGGTGGTCAGCGACAGCATCTCGGCGCGGAAGGTGCGCTCCAGCTCGCGGCTATGCTGGGTCAGCGTGCCGATGCGATAGCTGTAGAAAGGATGTTTCTGCCCGACATGGGTGAAGATCTGGCAGGTGCCGCGCACCTCGCCGGTCGCGCGGTCCTCCAGCATCAGGACGAACAGCTCGTCCTTGACCTTGCCGTCGCCGTCACCGGCAAAGGCCTCATGGCTGCGCCCCAGCTTGGCGGTCAGGGCGCGGCGGTCGGGGGGCAGGTTGGTGAAGCCGCCGCCGGTCAGCTTGGCCATTTCATACAGATGGCGAAGGTCGCTATCGACCGCGGGGCGGATGCAGAAGCTGCTCATGCGGCACCGATGATGCGCAGGATGGTCAGCGCCGACAAGCCCGCGCGTTCGGCTAGGCTGTCGATCAACATATATTCCTCCGCCGAGTGGATCGCGCCGCCGCGAACGCCCATGGTGTCGACCACCGGAACCCCGGCCGCGGCGATGTTGTTGCCGTCGCACACCCCGCCCGTGTCGCGCCAGCCGATGGTCAGACCCAGATCGCCGCCCGCCGCGCGCACCGTCTCGAACAGCCGGGCCGCACCGTCGTCGATCGGTTTGGGCGGACGGTTGAAGCTGCCATGCACCGCCACGCCCACGTCATGCTCGGCGGCGATCCGCTCGGCAATGGCCTGCATCGCGGGGCCGGTCCGCTCGATCGCGGCGAGCGCGCGGGGGCGGAAATTGACGTGCAGCATGGCGAGGTCGGGCACGACATTGTTCGGCCCGCCGCCATCGATCCGCGCCGGGTTGACGGTGATGTCGTCCGAGCCCAGCCGCGCCAGTTCCAGCGTGATCCGTGCGGCGGCGACGATGGCGTTGCGCCCTTCCTCGGGATTGCGGCCCGCATGGGCGCTGCGCCCGCGCACGACGATGGTGAAATTGCCGGTGCCGCCGCGCGCCCCCGCCAGCGTCCCGTCGGGCAGCGCGGGTTCATAGGTCAGCGCGGCGACCTTGCCCGCCGCGACCCGCGCGATCAGCGCCGCCGACGATGCGGAGCCGGTCTCCTCGTCGGAGTTGATGAGGACGTCATAGCCGAACCGTTCGGCCAGCGGGCTCGCCTCCACCGCCTGGAGCGCGGCGAGCAGGACCGCCAGCCCGCCCTTCATGTCGGCGACGCCGGGTCCGCCGATGCGGTTGGCGTCGAGCCGCGTCACCGCCTGAAAGGGGTGGTCGGCCGGATAGACGGTGTCCATATGGCCGGTGAACAGCATCTGCACCGGCGCGTCGCGCCGGACCGAGAGATGCAGGTGGCGGCCATGGTCGAGGGGGGCGAGCCGCCCGTCCGCGCCGACCCGCTCGACCCGGTCGGGATCGACCAGCGTCAGCGTGCCGGGCAGGGTGCCGAATCGCTCGGCCAGCCGATCGGCCATGATCGCCAGTCCGGGCAGGTTGCGCGTGCCGCTGTTGATCGCGGCCCATTGCTCGACCAGCGGCAGCATCGGATAGGCGGCGGCGGATGCCACGGCGTCGCGTTCGATGGGTGTCAGTCTCTCCATCGCGCGAGACTATGCCATGCCATGGGGGCAGGTGAACCCCCCGCCGCGTCAGAAGCTGTACACCACCGAGGCGCGGGTGATCGTGTCGGTCGTCTGGCGGCCCGCCGGTGGCTGGCTTTCATACTGGACATTATACGAAATCTGCGCGGAGAGCGGCCCGAACACCTTGGCGTTCAGCGCCGAATTGGTGCCGATCGTGCTGTTGAACTTCTGGAGATAGGCCGAGGCGCTCTGGGTCAGCGACATGGCTGGGGTCAGCTTCCAGACGAAATTCAGGTTGCCGCGCGCCGCCAGCGCGCTTTCGATCCGACCGTCGGTGAACTCGGTATGCCGGAACGCCGGGCCGAGTTCGACGTCCAGCGTCATGCGGGGTTTCCGGATCGCGCTGTAACCCGCACCCGCCGAAGCCGAGAAACGGTTGAAATAGCCGAGGAAACGGTCGCCTTCATATTGCGCGGCGCCGTAAACGTAATTGTTCGCGCTGAGTTTGTAATTGGGTTCGTAGGACGCGACATAATGTTCGCGGCTGGTGACGCTGAAGCTCTCCTGATAATCGCCCTGGACGTGCAGCTTGTGCCGCCATTGCAGCCCCTCGCGCGTCAGGTCGAGCACGCCGGTCAGCCCCAGATTCTGGCTGTTGCCCGTCGTCGCGAACCCGCCCAGTTCGACGCGGCCATGCCACAGGTCGAAAAAGGTCGCCTCGCGCAGCGTCCGGCTGCGGCTGGCGGTCTTTTCGTCGCGCCAGACATCGGCCATCGCATCGATCGCGTCGGCGGCCTCGGGCACGGCGTTGCGGGCATATTTGACGACCGTGGTGATCTCGGTCTCGTTCCCGCTGGCGATCGCGGCCTCCAGCATGGCACGGATCGGCGGCGGGATCAGCGCGGGGTCGGGATCGTTCGGCTCGGCATTGGCCAGCAGGCCGAGCGCCATGGGGATCAGCAACAGCCGGGTCTTCATGGTTCGTGCCTTACGCCTTTGGCGGTTCCGCGGAAACGGTGCGGGCCCCGTACCCTGCGGTGAAATGCGCCGCGAAGACGACCAGCAGTTCCTCGTACAGCGCCTTCTTGAACGGCACGATCATCGCGGGCAGCGTCTCCGGCTCGGCCCAGCGCCAGGCGCGGAATTCGGGATGCTCGGTGTCGATGCGGATGTCGCCGTCCTCGCCCAGAAAGCGATAGAGGAACCAGATCTGCCGCTGGCCGCGCCATTTGTCCTTCCACACCTTGCCGATCATGTCCTCGGGCAGGTCATAGGTCAGCTCGCGGGGGGCCCTGGCGATCAATTCGACCTTGTCGGCGGTGACGCCGGTTTCCTCGAACAGCTCGCGAAGCCCCGCCGCATCGGCATCCTCGCCCGGATCGATCCCGCCCTGCGGCAGCTGCCACGCCTCCAGCGTCGAATCGATCCGCTGGCCGACAAAGACCCGGCCGTCGCGGTTCATCAGGATGACGCCCGCGCAGGGGCGATAGGGAAGGTCGGTCATGGCTGTTGTCCCATTTCGCTATGCCCCATCGCCTCGGCGATCAGTGCGCGCAACGCAAGCAGAAATCCGGTGAGGTCGGCAACGCCGGAGGGGATCGCCTTGCGAAGCGTCGCAAAGCCGTGGATCGTGCCCCGCGCCTCGCGGAAGGTGACCGGCACGCCCGCGCGCGCCAGCGCGGCGGCATAGGCGCGGCCCTGGTCGCGGATCGGATCGCATTCGGCGGTGACGATGACGGCGGGCGGCATGGCGGTCAGGTCGCCGCGCATCGGGGCGGCGCGGACATCGCCCAGGTCGGCGGCATAGCAGGCGACGAACCAGTCCAGCATCGCCCGCGTCAGGAAATGCCCCTCGGCGAAATCGCGCAAGGACGGATGCGCGCGGCCCATGTCGGTCGCGGGATAGAGCAGCCCCTGCGCGATCACCGGCACGGCGGCGGGCCGGTCGCGCAGCGCCATGGCGGTGACGGTGGCGAGCGTCCCGCCCGCGCTGTCGCCGGTAACGATCAACCCGGTCGTACCCGGCTGTCCCGTCAGCCAGCGCGCGGCGGCCTCGCAATCCTCGGGTGCGGCGGGCCAGGGATGTTCGGGGGCGAGGCGGTAATCGACCGACACGACCGGCAGGTCGAGCCGCCGCGCCATCTCGGCCGCCAGCGAGGCGTGGGTGTAAATATCGCCGATGACGAAGCCGCCGCCATGGCAGAACAGCACGACCGGGCCGGGCGCACGCTCCTCGCGCGGATCGAACCGCCGCGCCGGGATCGGACCTGCCGGTCCGTCTATCGTGAAGGCGCGATCGGTGCCGAGCGGCCCGACCGGCGGATCGGTCAGGTCGCGCGCCGCACGCATCATCCGGCGCGCACCCTCGGGCCCCAGCTCATGCTGCGGTGGGCCGGGCAGGCGGTTGTAATAGCCGAGGAAGCGGGCGACATCGGCGCGCAGTTCGGGCAACGGGGCCGGGGCCCTCCTATCGCGGGTCATGGCTTCCTAACTAGGGCGCATGATCCATGTCGTCCATCACCCGTCCTATGTGACGGAGGCCCCGGCCCGCTCCACCTATCGCTGGGGCAAGAATGGCGCGATCCGCGACCTGCTGCGCGCGAAGGGGGATGATGTCGCCTGGACAGAGCCGTCCCTGATCCCGCGCCGCTGGCTGGAGGCGGTGCATGATCCCGATTATGTCGCCGAGGTGCTGGAGGCGCGGGTGCCGCCGGACAAGACGCGGCGGATCGGCTTTCCCGTGACCGAACAGGTCGCGTTTCGGGCGCAGGCGGTGCCGGGAGGAAGCTGGACCGCGGCGATGCTGGCGCTGGAGCATGGCTTTGCCGCCAACACCGCCGGGGGCAGCCATCATGCGCTGGCGACGACGGGCGCGGGCTATTGCGTGTTCAATGACCTGGCGATCACGGCGGTGCGTCTGGTCGAGGAGGGGACGGTCGACCGCGTCGCCATCATCGACTGCGACGTGCATCAGGGCGACGGCACGGCGGCGCTGACCGCCGGGCGGCCCGATATCGTCACCTATTCGATCCATGCCGAAAAGAACTTCCCCGCGCGCAAGGCACGCTCGACGCTGGATGTCGGATTGCCCGACGGGGTGGACGATGACGGTTATCTGGCCGAGCTGGAGGCGACGCTGCGCCCGTTCCTCGCCGAGCATAGGCCGGACATTATTTTGTATCAGGCAGGCGTCGATCCCTTTGTCGACGACCGGCTGGGACGCTTGTCGCTCAGCCAGGCGGGGCTGGTCGCGCGCGAAAACCTGATCGCCGATCTGGCGCTGGCGCACGCGCTGCCGCTCGCCAGCACGGTGGGCGGCGGTTATGGCGACGACGTCATGGCCATCGCCGAGCGGCACGTCACCGCGCTCATGACGCTGGGCCAGAGATTGGGCCAGCGATTGGCGCGGCGACCGGAACGCGGGGAACCGGAACGGGATCGAAACGTAACGGCTGCATGACATCCCCGCATATTGTCTGGTTTCGCCAGGACCTCCGCCTTCACGATCAGCCCGCGCTTCTGGAGGCGGCGCAGGCGGGGCCGGTCATCCCGGTCTATATCCTGGACGATGAGACGCCCGGCGACTGGCGGATCGGCGGCGCGCAGCGTTGGTGGCTGCATCACAGCCTCACCTCGCTGGGCAAGGATCTGGAGGCGCTGGGCAGTCGCCTGATCCTGCGGCGCGGGTCGGCGGTCGCGGCGATCCGCGCGCTGGTCGAGGAGACGGGCGCCGCGCACGTCCATGCCATCCGCCATTACGAACCCTGGTGGCGCGCGGCGGAGGACGAACTAAGCGATGTGCTGACCCTGCATGACGGCAATCACCTGGCCCGCCCCGAATGCGTGACGACGGGCGGGGGCAAGCCGTTCCGCATCTATTCGGCCTTTTGGAAGGGCTTGCAGGGCCATATGCCGCCCGCCCATCCGCTCGACGCGCCCGACCGGCTGGATGCACCGGAGGCATGGCCCGAGGGCGAGGCGCTGGCCGCGTGGAAGCTGCTACCGACCAAGCCCGACTGGTCGACCGGCTTCGGCCAGGACTGGGAACCGGGCGAGGCGGCCGCGCGCGAGCGGATGGCGGATTTCGGGGCCAAGGCCTCGGCCTATGACACCGCGCGCAACATGCCGTCCGAGGAGGGAAGCTCGCGCCTGTCGCCGCATCTGCATTTCGGCGAGGTATCGCCGCGCGCGGTCTGGCACTCGCTCGACCGGCATGGCGATACCGAGACGTTCCGCAAGGAACTGGCGTGGCGCGACTTCACCGATGGCGTGGTGATGGCGCTGCCCGATTATGCCGATCGCAACGGGCGCGAGGCGTTCGATCGCCTGCCCTGGCGCACGGGCGAGGCGGCGGAGGCCGACCTCAAGGCGTGGCAGACCGGCAGGACCGGATACCCCATCGTCGATGCCGGGATGCGCCAGCTCTGGACGACCGGATGGATGCACAACCGGGTACGGATGATCGCCGCCTCCTTCCTCATCAAGCATCTGCTGATCGACTGGCGCGAAGGCGAACGCTGGTTCTGGGACTGTCTGGTCGATGCCGATTACGGTAATAATTCTGTGAACTGGCAATGGGTGGCGGGGACCGGGATCGACGCCAATATGTTCGGCCGGATCATGGCGCCGCTCAGCCAGTCGGAGAAGTTCGACGCGGGGGACTACATCCGCCAATGGGTGCCCGAATTGCGCGACCTGCCCGATGCGGTGATCCATGATCCCGAAGAAGCGGGACGGCGGCCCAAGGGCTATCCGGCCAAGATCATCGGCCACCGTGAGGGGCGCGAGCGCGCGCTGGCGGCGGGGAAGGTGGTGCGGGGATAGGGTGGGACTTGGCCTTCGACTTCGCTCAGGCTGAACGGGTCGGGCCACTCTCACCTCCGTTCAGCCTGAGCGAAGTCGAAGGCCAAGCGAAAACCTCACCGCTTCCTGCGGCAAGCATCCGAGCAATAGACGACCTGGTCCCAGTCCCGCGCCCATTTCTTGCGCCAGGTGAAGGGGCGTCCGCAGGCCGGGCAGGTCTTGCTCGGCAAATCCTGCTTGCGGACGCCATTGGGCATCAGCGCGCTTCCGTGTCCAGGAACGCCGCCACGTCGGCCAGATCGACCGTCTTGTCGAGATAGGTCCGGCCGATCCCGCGCGCCAGCAGGAAGGGCAGGGTGCCCGCCGCCATTTTCTTGTCGTGCTTCATATGCTCGACCAACGTCGCGGACGGCGCATCGATCCCGGCGGCGGCGAGGCCGTCGGGCAGGCCGACCGCGCGCAGATGCGCGGCGACCCGCTCGGCATCCTGCCCTTCGCAAATCCCCTTGCGCACCGAATAGCGGAAGGCGAGCGCGCAACCGGCTGCGACGCCCTCGCCATGCAGCAGTCGGTCGGAGAACCCGGCCTCCGCCTCCAGCGCATGGCCGAAAGTGTGGCCGAGGTTCAGGAGGGCGCGAATGCCGTTCGTCTCATGTTCGTCCGCCGCCACGATCCGCGCCTTGGCCGCGACCGAATGCGCGATGGCATGGACCCGCGCCTCCGCGTCGCCTGCCAGCAGCGCGGGGGCGTTGGCCTCGCACCATTCGAAAAAGGCGAAATCGTCGATCAGGCCATATTTGACGACCTCGGCATAACCGGCGCGCACCTGGCGCGCGGGCAGTGAGTCGAGCACGGCCGGGTCGATCAGCACCATCGCGGGCTGGTGGAACGCGCCGATCAGGTTCTTGCCCGCCGACGTGTTGATCGCGGTCTTGCCGCCGACCGACGAGTCGACCTGCGCCAGCAGCGTCGTCGGGATCTGGACGAAGCGGCAGCCGCGCTTGACGATCGAACAGGCGAAACCGACCAGATCGCCGATCACCCCGCCGCCCAGCGCGATGACATGGTCCGACCGCTCCACCCCCAGCTCGAGCAGCCGGTCGCAGACCCGCTCCAGCATCGCCCAGCTCTTGGTCTTCTCGCCCGGCGGCAGGATGATCGCCTCGCTGGCGACACCGGCATCGGTCAGCGACGCCTGGAGCTTGGCCAGGTGCGGGCGGACATTCTCGTCGGTGACGATCGCCATGGCGCGGCCGCGCGACAGCGGCGCCAGTATCTCGCCCGCGCGCGCCAGCAGTCCGGCCTCGATATGGATGGGATAGCTGCGGTCGCCCAGCGACACGGTGACGGTCTTCATCGTCCGATGGCTTTCAATATGGCGTTGACGGTGGCCTCGTGCGGGCCGCGCTTGCTGGAGACATGAATGGGGGCGAGCGCATAGATCGGATTACGGACCGCCGAGAGCTCGCGCAGCACCTTCAGCGGGTCCTTGCCGCGCAGCAGCGGGCGGGTGTCGCGCCGCCTTACCCGCTCGGCGAGCACCTCGGGGCTGGCGTTCAGCCAGATGGCGGTGGCCTGTTCCAGGATCAGCGCGCGGGTCTCGTCATTGATGAACGCGCCGCCGCCGGTCGCGATCACCTTGGGACGGCCATCGACCAGCCGCGCGATCACGCGCCGCTCGCCGTCGCGGAAATAGGGTTCGCCGAATTGTTCGAAGATTTCGGTCACGCTCATGCCGGCGGCTTGTTCGATCGCGTGGTCGGCATCGACGAAGGGCACGCGCAACCGATTCGCCAGACGGCGGCCCACGGTCGACTTGCCCACGCCCATCAGGCCGACGAGCACGATCGGTGAACCGGTCCAGCTTGCATCAACGGGGTTGTGGCTTTGCAACATTGCACTCTGCGCTATACAGCGGGCGCGCGCCCGGCAACACCGACCGGGCTTTCACGGGTCCATTATAAGGTTTTGCGTTTCATGTCCCGTATGGTCGTATCGCTTATCGTCCTGCTCGTCGTCATTGTCGGGGGGCTGTTCCTGCTCTCGGGCCGGGCGACCGAACGGCCCGTGACGCAGGTCGAAAAGGCGGTCTCGCTTGGCAACCTGCAATAAGCGTCGTCGCGCCCTCCGCCATGTGCCGAGGGCCGTCGCGCTTCTGATGGCCGGCGCGGCCGCGCTGGCCGCCGCGCAGGATCGTCCCGAATCGCTGCTCCCGCCGGGGTTCGGCCAGCCGAGCGCGCCGGGCGCCCCCCGGCCGACGCCGCGTGGCACCGCGACGCCCCGCGCCACGCCGCGTCCGGTCGCGAGCGGGACGCCCGTCGCGGTGCCGTCGCCCGCGCCGACTCCGGCCCAGGCCGACCCGGTCGGCGCGCTGATCGAATCGCTGTCGACCCCGGTTCCGACCCCCATGCCGTCCCCTTCGCCGACCCCGGCGATGGATGCGCGGACGCTGGCCGAATATGAGCTGCCCGCTTCGTCGCGCCGGTCGCTGGCGCTGGTCGGGCCCGCCGGACCGCGCGAGGGCGCAATGGGGCCGGAAATCTTCGCCGGGGCCGATGGCCGCGTCGCCGAGACGCTGATGCGGCGGCTTTCCGCCCCGCTGCCGTCGCGTTGGATGTCGATCCTGCTCCGCCGGACGCTGGCCGCGCAGCTGACGACCCCGAATGGTGTGAACGGCGCGGATTTCGCCGCCGAACGCGCCTGGCTGTTGCTGCGCATGGGCGAGGCGCAGGTCGCGCGCGCGGTCGTCCAGTCGGTCGATACGGCCAATTATACACCCAAACTCTATCAGGTCGCGATCAACGCGCTGCTGGCGTCCAGCGATCCGGCCGGGCTCTGTCCGCTGGCGGATCGCGGTGCGGCGGTGACCGGGCTGGTCGGATACCGTGTCGCGCAGGGCATGTGCGCCGCGCTGGCGGGCGATGCCGCGCGTGGCAGCGCGATCGTTCGGCAGGTCCGGCGACAGCGCGCCGCCGACGATTTCGACCTGAAGCTGGCCGAAAAGCTGATCGGGTCGGGCGGCAATGGTCGCCGGGCGGTGACGATCGAGTGGAGCGGCGCGGACCGGCTGACGACCTGGCGCTTCGGCCTGTCGACCGCGACCGGCGTGTCGATCCCCGAAGACTATCTGTCCTATGTCGGCCCGCAGGTGCGCGGCTGGCTGGCGACATCGCCTGCCGTGCCGGCGACCGAGCGCGCGAGCGTGGTCGATCAGGCGGCGGCGATGGGCGTGCTCTCCAACGTCGCGCTGGTCGATTTCTATGCGGCGCTGGCTGATAACGACCAGGCCAGCCGCGCCCAGGGCGCGATCGCCGACGATCTGCGCAATGCCTATGCCGCCGGGGATGCGGGGGCGCGGTTGAGCGCGATCCGTTCGCTCTGGGGGGACGGCGCGCGCACGCCTTATGGCCGGTTGATCCTGACCGCACGGGCGGCGGCCCGGTTGCCGGTGGTGGACGATGGCGAGGAGGCGGACCGGCTGGTCGCCTCGATGCTGTCCGCCGGACTGGATCGCAGCGCGGCGCGCTGGCACGGCGCGGTCAAGCAGGGCGGCGATGGCTGGGCGATGATCGAGCTGACCGATCCCGAGCAGCAGGGACAGGTCCCGTACGACCGCATCACGGGCTATGCGGGCACGGGCGGCGACACGCGGTTGAAGCAGCGGCTGTTCTTCGCGGCGATGGCCGGGCTCGGCCGCCTGTCCGCCGCCGATATGGAGCGCGGGGCCGAAGCCTTCGACGTCCGCATCGGCCAGCGCAATCCCTGGACCGAGGCGCTGGAACAGGCGGTGGCCGACGGGCAGACCGGCATGGTCGTCCTGCTCTGCGCGATCGGTATGCAGACCGGCAGCTGGAGCGGCGTGCCGCCCCAGGCGCTGTACCGCATGGTCGAGGCGCTGCGCAGCGTCGGGCTGGACGGCGAGGCGCGGATGATCGCGGCGGAGGCGATCGCGCGGGCATGAGCGCCACCGACCCCGTCCTGACCGACCGGGCGCTGATCGACCGTTTCCTGGAGATGATGGCGGCGGAGGCGGGGGCGGCGGGCAACACCGTCGCAGCCTATCGCTCCGACCTGCGGCTGGCGGGCGAGGCGATCGGCGGGCTGGCCGAGGCGGATGAGGCGGCGCTGCGGCGGTTGGCGGACGGCTGGTGCGATCTGGCCAACGCCACCGTGGCGCGCAAGGCGGCGGCGCTGCGCCGTTTCTATGCCTTTCTGTACGAAGAGGGGATGCGCGGGGACGACCCTTCCTCGGTGCTGCCGCGTCCGGGCCAGCGGCGCGCGCTCCCCAAGATCCTGAGCCATGCCGATATCGACCGGCTGTTCGCCGCGATCGGCGAGCGTGTGACGGCCGCGCATCCGGCCCCCGCCGACCTGCGGCTCGCGGCCTTGATCGAGCTGCTCTACGGCTCCGGCCTGCGGGCGAGCGAACTGGTCGCGCTGCCCCGCAACGCCATCCATCCCGACCGGCCGTTCCTGATCCTGCGCGGCAAGGGCGGGGTCGAGCGGATGGTGCCGATCTCCGATCGCGCGCGCGCGGCGGTGGCCGCGTGGCGCGCGCATGTCCCGGCGGACAAGCCTTGGCTGTTTCCCGGCGGCAAGAAGCACCTCTCGCGCATCCGCCTTTATCAACTGGTCAAGGCGCTGGCGGCGGAGGCGGGCATCCCGCCCGACCGGGTGAGCCCGCATGTCCTGCGCCATGCCTTTGCCACCCATTTGCTGGGCGGGGGCGCCGATCTGCGCGCGGTGCAGGCGATGCTGGGCCATGCCGACATCGCGACGACCGAAATCTACACCCATGTCGAGGCGGGTCGGCTGGTCGAACTGGTCAACACCCGCCACCCGCTCGTTGATTTTCGGGACAAGCGCCCTTAGGCGGTAGCGCCATGTCAACGAGCTTCCTCGATTTCGAGAAACCCATTGCCGAGCTTCAGAGCCGGATCGACGAACTGCGCGACACGACCGCCGAAGGGACGGTCGATATCGGCGCGGAGATCGCCAAGCTTCAGGCCAAGTCGGACAAGCTGCTGCGCGATACCTTCGCCAGGCTGACCCCGTGGCAGAAGACCCAGGTCGCCCGGCATCCGCAGCGTCCGCATTTCAAACATTATGTCGCCGGGCTGTTCGACGAGTTCGTGCCGCTGGCGGGCGACCGTGCCTTTGGCGACGACCAGGCGATCATGGGCGGCTTCGCGCAGTTTCGCGGCCAGCGCGTGATGGTGCTGGGCCATGAAAAGGGCGAGGACACCGCCAGCCGCCTGCGCCACAATTTCGGCATGGGCAAGCCCGAGGGCTATCGCAAGGCGATTCGCCTGGTCGAGCTGGCCGATCGTTTCGGCCTGCCGATCGTGACGCTGGTCGACACCTCGGGCGCCTTTCCCGGCATCCAGGCCGAAGAGCGCGGCCAGGCGGAAGCCATTGCCCGTTCGACCGAGGCCTGCCTGGCGGCGGGCGTGCCGGTCGTCTCGGCGATCGTCGGCGAGGGCGGCTCGGGCGGCGCGGTGGCGCTGGCGGCGGGCAACCGGGTGCTGATGTTCGAGCATGCCGTCTATTCGGTGATCAGCCCGGAGGGCTGCGCCTCGATCCTGTGGCGCACCGCCGACAAGGCATCCGAGGCGGCCGAGGCGATGCGTGTGACCGCGCAGGACCTGAAGGGCTTTGGCGTGATCGACACGATCGTGGCCGAGCCGGTCGGTGGCGCGCATCGCGATCCGGCGGGGGCGATCGCCAATCTGGGCGATGCGGTCGAGAAGGCGCTGGGCGAGCTGGGCGGCCTGGGCCGCGACGAACTGAAGCGCGGTCGTGCCGCCAAGTTCCTGGCGATGGGGCGGCTCTAATCGGCGTCGGCCGCCTGGACGGCCGGGTCTGAAACGAAAAGGGTCGGCGACCGCATCCCGCAGTCGCCGACCCTTTTCTCGTATCCGGCGAGCGACCTATTCGTCCCTTGCCGGGTCCGTTCATCAATTGGCGCTGGACGCACCGTTGAGGCGGGTCGAGATGTTGGTGAAGGTGTTGTGCAGGCTGTTGCCGAGCGTCTGCATCGCACCGATCGCTGCGACCGCGATCAGGGCAGCGATAAGGCCATATTCGATCGCCGTCGCGCCCTTGCTGTCCTTCATCATCTTGCGGATCGTCTTCATTCCGGGCTCCATTCCTTTGAACACCGTGTTGACCAGTCACAGTCTGAGCCGGAGGGCCGGATCAGCTGGTTATTCATAGGCTTGTATTCATTGAAGAATCTTTAATTCGCGGGTTTCCGGCCGAGCGCGGATCAGGTCGCGTCGGTCAGGCTCGTACTGATCCGGTCGAACACGGCCTGAAGGTCCACGCCGATCTGCGACAGGGCCGCGACGATGGCCAGCATGACACAGGCTATGATCAACGCATATTCGACGGCGGTCGCGCCGCGATGGTCCACCGCGATTTCGCGTGCCAGGGTGGGGATCGGGCCGAGCGCTTTCATCGATCCCATGGCGTAACGAGGAAAGGTTAATAATGTCTGTCGAACCCATGGCCCGCCCGCTCTTTCCGGTCGTCGCCGCGGCGCTGGTCGACGGCGAGGGGCGGGTGCTGTTGCAGCAGCGTCCGGCGGGCAAGACGCTGGCCGGGCTGTGGGAATTTCCGGGCGGCAAGCTGGAGCCGGGCGAAAGCGCCGAAGAGGCGCTGGTCCGTGAACTCCATGAGGAACTGGCGATCGCCGTCGATCCCGCCGCGCTGGAGCCCGCGGGCTTCGCGACCGAGATATTGCCCGACCGGCATCTCCTGCTGCTGCTCTATGTAATCCGGCGCTGGTCGGGCGAGCCCGTCGCGCTGGAGGCGGACGGGCTGGTGTGGCGCATGCCGGAGGCGATGGACACGTTGCCCATGCCCCCGGCGGACGGCCCGCTGGTGCGTCAGTTGCGCGCTTATCTGGGCGAGAGGCCGACCTCGGTCGGCCCGGCGGCCAACGGCACCGAATAGCCGCCGCGCTCCATCACCCCCCGATCGGGCGTATAGGCGCGGCCGCCGGTCGTCGTGGTCTCGACGAACAGCCGGGCCTGCGGCGTGTCGGCCCTGGCGGGATCGAGGATCAGCCGCACCGTGCCGGTGGCGGGGGTGTAGCGCACCTCGGCGATCTTGCCCGCCTCCAGCGTCAGCCAGAGCCCAGCGGGCGCGACGAACAACCGGCTACGCGCGCCGTCCTTCGGCACGACGCGGATCGTCCCCTCCGCCTCCGACAGGTTGCCGCCATAGGACAGCCAGCCCAGCCGGGGATCGTTCACCACATAGGTGGCGGCGGCATAGGCATGGCCGAAAAAGCCCATGCCATAATCCCCGCTATATGGATCCCACTCCATCCGGTCGGGCCAGCTGTGGAAGGCGGCGGAGGAGGATCCGTCCTGGCCGATATTGGTGATCCCGCCCATCAACCCGCCATAGGCGACGCGCAGCAGATGCAGGTCGGCCGGGTTGCGCCGGAACGAATCGAACAGCGGGATGGCGTTCAGCGTCGATCCGTAATGATGGATTTGCCGCTCCAGCCGGGGATATTTGCCGCCATAGAGGAAATCCCAATAGCGCCGGGCATTGCCGTTATAGCCCCAGCTGGGGATGGACGGGTCATAGCCCAATATGACTTCGCGCGTGACGTCGGCCTGCGGGCCATAGCCGAAATAGCGCATCCAGGCATAGACCTCGGCCTGGCCGGTCGAGTCCCACGCCATCTCGCTGCCAAAGGGATAGCGAAGCGTCCGCCAATGGTCCGCACGGCTCTTCATCAGCGCCTCCACCTCTGCGGCCTGGGCAGTCCAGCCCTCGCGCTTCAGATCGGTCAGGATGTCGACGAAGACGTCGCCTTCCATCAGGCCGTATTGCGCATAATGCGGCGCGTCTCGCATCATCGCGGTGATGGTGCGATAGGCATGGTCGAGATACCAGCGCCAGTCATGCACCCGCGTCATCCCCGGATGGTTGCGCGCGATCCGGTAGAGCGCCCAATGCCCCGCCGCGACATGCGGGTAATTATAGGCGCGACCCAGATCGTCCGCCTGATCCTTCTTCCACGAGGTCCAGCTCTGCCAGTCCTTGGCGGGTTGATAGAGCGAGGGGAAGGCGGCCGGGTCGTAATAGAACAGGCTCTTCTTCACACCGCCCGCATGCGGGCCGTCGGCGACCTGTAGGCGGCCGACCACCGTCTTGTCGACCAGTTCCTCGATCCGGGCGAGTTCGGTCGCGTCGGGATTGTCGAGCTGCTTCATGACGGCGGCGACCCAGCTGCCCGCGCCGCCCTCGTCGCTCATCCCCGAAATCCACACGCGCGGATCGGCGGTGACGATGCGATCCGCCTCGCGGTCATAGGTCAGGATGGCGGGCGACCGGCCGAAGGGATCGTCCTTGCCCTCAAACCATTGCCGCGTCGTCGCGAAGTGGCCGAGATCGGCCATGGTCCGCTCGAGCGGCTTGGTGACGAAATAGGGAATGGTCTGCACCTGGCCGTCGGCATAGGTCAGCGACAGCCGCGCACGGCCCCATTGCCGCCCGCGCACCGACAGCTTCTCCCAGCCGGGCTTGCCCGCCGCCCGCGTCACCTCCAGCGCACCCGCCGGATAGCTCTCGATCCCGGTGATGGGCGAGGGGGCCCGGACGAACAGCGATGCGTCGAGGTCGCTCGGCACGACATAGCCCGGCACGCCGACGACGACCGGCCGCTTCTGCGCGATCAGGGTCGGCTCGATCCCCCGGATGCTGGGCGCGGCGACGAAGCGAAGGCCGATCCGGCGGCTCTCGCCGGGGGCGAGGCGGATGCTGGTCGGCGCGTTCCAAGGCGCGCCCGCCTTGGTCCAGTCGGTCTGCGCATAGGCGGCGCTGGCGACCGTCCAGTCGTAAAAGCCCTCCGACGTCTGGGCGCGCGGGCTCGCCTCGGCGATCACCGCCTTGCCGCCGGTCTCGCGGACCGTGGGGATCGGGACATAGGCCTCCAGCGGCGTCGCGGCCTGGGGCAGGACCAGCAGCGCGGGGCCCGCGCCGTTCAGCCGCGTCACCTGCACATAGCCCGCGTCGCGCCCGATATAGGGATCGGCGAAGCTCGCCTGGGTATGCGCCTGTTCGAGCGTGCGGTCGGAGATGATGTTGTCGAACACCATCGGCAGGCCCAGCCCGCCAATCTCCACCGTCTGGCCGCTGGTGTTGGTCAGCGTGAAGGCCAGTCCGGGGGCGCCCGCCGCGTTCGTCCATTCGCGCACGATGCGCAGCGGCAGTCCGGGGCCCATCGTCGCGGTCATGTCCGCCGCCGCCAGCACGCCGCCCTTGGCAGGCAGGGCGCGGACCGGCACGCGCTGCTTCGAGGAGGAGAAATCCTGCCACGGCCCGGTGCCGGTACGGACCCGCAGGTGCAGGTCGCCCAGATGGTTGTACCCATTGCCGCTCCGCTCCCGCGACCGACCGACCGGCAGGAAGTCGAAAGCGGGATCGGCGAGCGGCGACAGGCTGCGCGCGGTCTGGCTGGCCGGATCGAGGCGCAGGCGAAACGCGCCGACGCGAATCGCCGGGGCGGAGGCTGCGGCCGCCTTGGGTCCGGTCGCGCCGGGCACGGCCTTTTGGGCCGGAACCGCCGCGACGGACAGCAGGGCCAGTGTCACGGGGAACAGGCGGAACGGAGAACGACGCATCGAGAACCCTTTCATCGGGTGTCGCTTCGCCGGTTATGGCAACGCGATTGACCCTGTCTCCAACGAACGCTAACGGTATACGGTATTTTGTGGAGAGCAAGATGGTACGGGCAAGCAGGCGCGAATGGATGCGGGGAGCGGCCACCGCCGCCTTGATTGGAGCGGCGCCCCGCGCGATCGCGGCGTCGGCTTCGCGACTTCCCGCCAAGGCCGAACCCCTGCCGCTGAACGCCGTTCGCCTGCGCCCGTCCATCTATGCGAACGCGGTCGAGACCAACCGGCGCTATCTCTATCGGCTCGATCCCGACCGGCTGCTCCACAATTTCCGCCTCTATGCCGGTCTGAAGCCCAAGGCGGAGATCTATGGCGGCTGGGAAAGCGACACGATCGCGGGCCATACGCTGGGCCATTACATGTCGGCGCTGGTGCTGACCTGGCAGCAGACCGGCGATACCGAGATGCGGCGGCGCGCCGACTATATCGTCGCCGAACTGGCCGAGGCCCAGGCCAAGCGCGGCAATGGCTATGTCGGCGGGCTGGGACGCAAGCGCCCCGACGGCACCATCGTCGATGGCGAGGAGATCTTCCCCGAGATCATGGCGGGCAAGATCAAGTCGGGCGGGTTCGACCTCAACGGGTCCTGGTCGCCGCTCTACACGGTTCACAAGCTGTTCGCCGGGCTGCTCGACATCCATGGCGGCTGGGGCAATGCGCAGGCGCTGTCGGTCGCGGTTGCGCTGGGCGGCTATTTCGCCCGCGTCTTCGCCGCGCTGGACGATGCGCGGCTGCAGGAAGTGCTGGGCTGCGAATATGGCGGGCTGAACGAGAGCTTCGCCGAACTCTATCAGCGGACCGGCGACCGCCAGTGGCTGGCGCTGGCCGAGCGCATCTATGACCGCAAGGTGCTCGACCCGCTGGTGGCGGGGAAGGACCAGCTCGCCAATTTCCACGCCAATACCCAGGTGCCCAAGCTGATCGGCCTGGCGCGGATCCACGAGATCACCGGCAATCCCGCACCGGCGGCGGGCGCGCGCTTCTTCTGGGACACGGTGACGCAGCATCACAGCTATGTCATCGGCGGCAATGCGGACCGCGAATATTTCTCGGAGCCCGACACGATCGCGCGGCACATCACCGAGCAGACGTGCGAGCACTGCAACACCTACAACATGCTCAAGCTGACCCGGCACCTCTATGGCTGGCAGCCCCAGGCGGCGCTGTTCGACTTCTATGAACGCGCGCATCTGAACCATGTCATGGCGGCGCAGAATCCGGAGGATGGCGGCTTCACCTATATGACGCCGCTGATGACCGGCATGGCGCGCGAATTCTCGACGCCCAAGGACGACGCCTTCTGGTGCTGCGTCGGCTCGGGGATGGAGTCGCATGCCAAGCATGGCGAGTCGATCTTCTGGCAGGGCGGGGACGCGCTGCTCGTGAACCTCTATATCCCGGCCGAGGCGCGGTGGGAGCGGCGCGGGGCGACCGTCACGCTCGACACCGCCTATCCGATGGAGGGGCAGGCGACGTTGCGCTTCACCCGTCTCGATCGCGCCGGACGCTTTCCGGTGGCGCTGCGGGTGCCCGGCTGGACGCAGGGCCAGGCGGTGGTGGAGGTCAACGGCCAGCCGGTCGAGCCGGTGTTCGACCGCGGCTATGCGGTGGTCGAGCGGCGGTGGAAGGCGGGCGACAGCGTCGCCATCCGCCTGCCGCTGGAATTGCGGGTCGAACCGACGCCGGGCGACGACAGCGTGGTCGCGGTGGTGCGCGGGCCGATGGTGATTGCGGCCGATCTGGGGTCGGTCGAGAC
This sequence comes from Sphingomonas sp. 1185, assembly GCF_040544655.1. Lineage (NCBI taxonomy): Bacteria > Pseudomonadati > Pseudomonadota > Alphaproteobacteria > Sphingomonadales > Sphingomonadaceae > Sphingomonas > Sphingomonas sp. 1185. The sequence continues at coordinate 380,452 of NZ_JBEPKL010000001.1, read as the reverse complement.
GCCGTGGAACTCGCCCGACCCCGCCATGGTCGGCGCGCATCCGCTGGCCGCCTTCACCCCGGCCGAGGGTGCACCGGGGCGCTATGCGACGCGCGGCGTGTTCCGCCCGGCGGATCTCAGCTTCGTCCCCTTCTTCAGCCAATATGATCGCCGCAGCGCGGTCTATTTCAAGCGCTTCACCGAAGCGGGATGGAAGGCGGAGGAGGCGGCCTTCCTCGCCGACCAGGCACGCGCCCGCGACATCGCCGCACGCTCGGTCGACGTGATGCATCTGGGCGAGATGCAACCCGAGCGCGATCATGGGCTTACCTCGGAAATTTCCTATCCCGTCTCCTATCGCGGGCGGCAGGGGCGCGATGCGCGGTCGGGCGGCTATATCGAGTTCAGCATGGCGGTGCGTCCCGGCCCGCTGGTGCTCCAGGCGACCTATTGGGGCGACGAGCGCAAGCGTGACTTCGACATTCTGGTCGACAATGTGAAGGTCGCCACCCAGCATCTGGAAAGCGACAAGCCGGGTCAGTTCTTCGACGTCGAATATCCGCTTCCGCTAGGGGTGACGGCGGGCAAGAAGAGCGTGCGCATCCGCATCGTCCCGCATGACCGCAGCACGGCGGGGCCGATCTTCGGCATGCGCCTGTTCACCGCGAAGAAGGGCGTGACCGCGTGACCGGCATCCGCATGACGCTGGCGGAGTTGCGGTCGCTCGCGCGGGCCAAGCTGCTGGGCGCGGGGCTCGCCCCCGCCCATGCCGAAGCGGTGGCCGAGACGATGGTCGCGGGCGAGCGCGACGGATGCGCGTCGCATGGCATTTATCGCCTGCTGGTCGCCGTCTCCAGCATCAACAAGGGCGTCGTCGTGCCCGACGCCGAACCCGTCCTGTCGCATCCGGCGCATGCGCTGGTCCGCGTCGATGGCGGCGGCGGCTTTGCCCAGCTGGCGTTCCAGACCGGCAAGCCCGCGCTGATCGAAAAGGCGCGCAGGAACGGCATCGCCGCGTTGGCGCTCAACAATGTCGTGCATTTCGCCGCGCTCTGGCCCGAGGTCGAGGAACTGGCCGAGGCAGGGCTGGTCGCGCTGGCCTTCACCCCCAGCCATGCCTGGGTCGCGCCGTCGGGCGGGGCCGAGCCGGTGTTCGGGACCAATCCGATCGCGTTCGGCTGGCCGCGCCCCGATGGCCCGCCCTTCGTCTTCGACTTCGCCACCAGCATGGTCGCGCGCGGCGAGATCGAGCTTCATCGCCGCGCGGGCAAGGCGGTGCCCGACGACTGGGGCGTCGATGCGGAGGGACGGCCCACCACCGATCCCGCCGCGATCCTGTCGGGCGCGATGCGGACCTTTGGCGGGCATAAGGGATCGGCGCTGGCGGCGATGGTCGAGCTGCTCGCCGGGCCGCTGATCGGCGACATGACCAGCCGCGAGTCGATCGACGTCGATGCCGGGCGCGGCGGATCTCCGCTGGGTGGCGAATTGATTATCGCGATCGATCCCAAGGGGTTCCTGGGCGATCTTCTGCCCGAACATCAGGCGCGGGCGGAGGCGATGTTCGCCGCGATCACGGGGCAGGGGGCGCGGCTGCCCTCGGCCCGGCGCTATGCGGCGCGGGCGGTGTCGCTGGCGGAGGGCGTGGTGATCCCCGCCGATCTGCACCGCGACGTCACGGCACTGAATGGTTGAAGCAGGAAGGGTATGAGCATGACGAACCGGATCGCACCGCTTCTGGCGGGAATGGCCCTTCTCTGCGTACCGGGGGCCGCGGAGGCGAAGGCGCCGACGGCGCAGCCGCGTGGCAAAGCGGCGACGGCGACGCGTGCGGCGGACGCCCGCTTCCGTGCCTTGTCCGAGGCGGAGTATAAATGGCGGGTCAGCCAGAACGCCGCCGACGAGGATAGCGGCAGCGCCGGATCGCGTCAGCTGCCTGATGTCGGTCCGGTGGCGCAGGCGGCGCGGCTGGCCCGTTGGGAGGCGACCGCCAAGGCGCTGGACGGCATCGATATCAACGCCTTGTCGCCCGATGTTCGCACCGATTACATGGTCTATCGCGGCCAGATCGATGCCCTGCTCGCCGCCCAGCGCTTCCGGGAATATGAGAGGCCGCTGAACGCCGATACCAGCTTCTGGGGCAATCTCGCGAGCTGGGCGCGGGGCAGCTTCACCAAGGAAAGCCAGTATCGCGACTATATCGCGATGCTCCACCAGATGCCGCGCTATTACGACCAGCAGATCGGCAATATGCGCGCCGGACTGGCGCGGGGCTTCACCCCGCCGCGCGTCACGCTGAAGGGGCGCGATATCGGTGTCGCGCAGGTGGTCGATGCCGGCTTGGGCGAGGAGCAGCCCTTCTACGCACCGTTCCGCACCATGCCCGCCGCCATGGCGCCCGCCACCGTCGCGGCGCTGCGGGCCGAGGCGAGGGCGGCGATCCGCGACGATGTCCTGCCCGCGCATGTCAAGCTGCTCGCCTTCCTGCGCAACGACTATATGCCGGGCGGGCAGGCCAGCACGGCGGCCTATGACCTGCCCGAGGGCAAGGCCTATTACCGGTCGAAGATCCGCGAATATGTGACCGCCGACATGACCCCCGAACAGATCCATGCCATCGGCCTGTCGGAGATCAAGCGCATCCGCGCGCGGATGGACGATGTGATGCGCGAGGTGAAGTTCACGGGTGATTTCCCCGCCTTCCTGACCTTCCTGCGCACCGATCCGCAATTCTATGCCAAGACGCCGCAGGAACTGCTCGACCGCGCGGCCTGGTTCGCCAAGAGCTTCGACGGCATCGCCGCCGACTGGTTCGGCCGCCTGCCGCGCAGCCGGTTCGCGATCAAGCCGGTGCCCGCCGATCTCGCGCCCTTCTATACCGCCGGGCGCGGCGGTCCGGGCATCTATCTGGTCAACACCTATGATCTGCCGTCGCGTTCGCTCTATGCGCTGCCCGCGCTGACGCTGCATGAAAGCGCGCCCGGCCATGCCTTCCAGATGCCGCTGGCCGCCGAGAACAAGGATCTGCCCGCCTTCCGCCGCGACAGCTATCTGTCGGCCTATGGCGAGGGCTGGGCGCTCTATTGCGAGGCGCTGGGCGAGGATATGGGCTTCTACAAGACGCCCTATGATCGGTTCGGCATGCTGTCCTATCAGGCCTGGCGCGCCGCGCGGCTGGTGGTCGATACCGGCATCCATGCCATGGGATGGAGCCGCGAGCAGGCCCAGGCCTATCTCCACGACAATACCGCGCTGTCGGATCACGAGATCGAGACCGAGGTCGACCGCTATATCGCATGGCCGGGCCAGGCGCTGTCCTATTATATGGGGCAGCTCGCCTTCCAGAAGGCGCGGGCCAAGGCGGAGAAGGCGCTGGGGCCGAAGTTCAACATCCGCGCCTGGCACGATGCGATGCTGCAACTGGGCTATGTCCCCTTGCCCGTCATCGCGCAGCGCACCGATCAGTTCATCGCGGAGGGCGGCAAGGGCCCCTATCCCGATGAGGAATGATCGCGATTGACCTGCGATGATCGATTTGCTAAAAAGTATACGGTATCTAAATATAAACAGCAGGAAGACAGATTGTGAGCATCGGCTGGCGTGGCGTATTCCCCGCGGTGACGACCCAGGTGCGGGAGGATCTTTCGATCGATCTCGCCGACACGCAGCGCGTGGTGGACGATCTGGTCCGCGACGGCGTGACCGGCGTCATCGCCCTGGGCACGGTCGGCGAGAACAACTCGCTCGACTATGATGAGAAGGTCACGGTGCTGACCGCGATCGTCGAGGCGGTCGACGGCCGCGTGCCGGTGATCACCGGCGTGTCGGAATATGACACGCGCCGCGCGGTCCGCTATGCGCAGGCTGCCGAAAAGGCCGGCGCCGACGGCCTCATGCTGCTGCCGCCGATGGTCTATGTGCCCAAGGCGCATGAGCTGGTGAACCATTTCAAGGGCGTGGCGGATCAGGTCGGCCTGCCGATCATGCTCTACAACAACCCGCCCGCCTATCGCACGGTCATCGACCAGACGGTGCTGGAAGCGCTGGTCGACGTGAAGAACATCGTCGCGGTCAAGGAATCGGCTCCCGACACGCGTCGCTTCACCGACTTCCGCAACGCCTTTGGCGATCGTTACGTCCTGTTCGCCGGGCTGGACGACGTGGCGCTCGAGGGCCTGTACCTCGGCGCGCAGGGCTGGGTCTCGGGCCTGACCAACGCCTTCCCCAAGGAGTCGGTCGAACTGGTGGCCGCGTTCGAGCGGGGCGATCATGCCAAGGCGCTGGAAATCTATCGCTGGTTCATGCCGCTCCTCCACCTCGATGCCGAGCATGACCTGGTCCAGTCGATCAAGCTGGCCGAGCAGGTCATGGGTCGCGGTTCGGAGCGCGTGCTGCCGCCGCGCTACGTCCTCGAGGGCGAACGCCGTGCCCAGGTGATCGCGATGGTCGAAAAGGCCGCCGCGACCCGCCCGACCCTCGGGCTGAGCAAGGCCGCCTGATGGCGACGACGCTCCCGCCCCGCGACATGGTGCCGGATGACGGCCGAGCGCGGGGCGGGGGCGTCATCGTCGTGCAGACGCTGGCGGACAGGATCTTCGCCATCGTCCGCGAACGGATCGTGGCCGGTACGCTGGGGGGCGACCGACCGATCCGGCAGGACGCGCTGGCCGCCGAGCTGGGGGTCAGCAAGATCCCGCTGCGCGAGGCGCTCGCCCGGCTGGAGCAGGAGGGGCTGCTCCAGGGGGTTGCCAATCGCGGCTATCTGGTCGGTCGGCTGAGCGCGGCGCGGGCCGAGGAAATCTACATGCTTCGCTGCCGCCTCGAACCGGCGGCGGCGGCGCGTGCGGCGTTGGTCGCGAATGACGAGGACCGGACGCGGCTGATCGCGGCGTTCGACATGCTGGACCGCGCCGCGACCAGCGATCTGGCGCAGGTCGCCATCTCCAACCGGCAATTCCACATGGCGATGGTCCGCCCGATCGGACGGCCGCTGACCATCCGCATGATCCGACAATTGGCGGTGCTGGCGGAGCGCTATGTCGTCGCGCATCTGCAACCCGCCGGGCGCGATGCCCGCGCGCATCTGGAACACCGCGAACAGCTCGATGCCTTTCTGGCGCGCGACGCGGAACGGGTGCAAACATTGCTTGACGCGCATATCCGGTCCACGCTGATGGACCTGAAGGGCGGGTTCGCACTCGCCGGATAGCATGGAAACCATCGAGGCGGGGGATTTTGCTTCACATGTTCGGACCGTTCAAACCGCTGGGCAGCGCGACCCAGCATGGGGAAGGGCAGGCGCTGGCCAAGACGCTCAGCTGGCCGCACCTCATCGCGCTGGGGGTCGGCGCGATCGTCGGCACCGGCATCTACACGCTGACCGGGGTGGGCGCGGAACGGGCGGGGCCCGCCGTCATCCTGGCCTTCGCGATCGCGGGCGCGGTCTGCGCCTGCGCGGCGCTCGCCTATGCCGAACTGGCCACGCTGATCCCGGCGGCGGGCAGCGCCTATACCTTCAGCTACACCGCCTTGGGCGAGACGCTGGCCTGGGTCGTGGGGTGGAGCCTGATCCTCGAATATTCGCTGTCCTGCTCGGCGGTCGCGGTCGGCTGGGGTGGCTATCTGGTCGGCTGGATACAGGCGGCGGGGATACACTTGCCGCCCGAACTCCTGTCCGGGCCGCATGGCGGCGGCATCGTGAACCTGCCTGCGGTGGTCGTCGCCCTGTCGGTGATGGGCATGCTGATCGCGGGTACGCGTGAGAGCGCGACGCTCAATATCGTCCTCGTCGTCATCAAGCTGGTGGCGCTGGGCATCTTCGTGGCCTTTGCCCTTCCGGCCTTCCAGGGCGATAACCTCCATCCCTTCATGCCCTATGGCTTTGCCGCGCACGAGGTGGACGGTGCCAAGCGCGGCGTGATGGCGGCGGCGGCGATCGTGTTCTTTGCCTTTTACGGGTTCGACGCGGTCGCGACCTCGGCAGAGGAAGCAAAGAACCCCAGCCGTGACCTGACCATCGGTATCGTCGGCTCGATGCTGGTGTGCACGTTGATCTACATGGCGGTGGCCGTCGCGGCGATCGGATCGATGCCCTTCCAGCAGCTCGCCAATTCGCCCGAGCCGCTGGCGCTGGTCCTCCGCTCGCTGGGCCAGCCCCAGGCGGCGCATCTGATCGCGCTGGCCGCGGTCATCGCGCTGCCTTCGGTCATCCTGGTCATGATGTACGGACAGAGCCGCATCTTCTTCACCATGGCACGCGACGGCCTGTTGCCGCAGTCGCTCGCCGTGGTCAGCAAGCGCAGCGGCGCGCCGACCCGCATCACGCTGGTCACCGGCCTCTCAATCGCGCTGGTCGCTGGCACCTTCCGGCTGGACGAGATCGCCGAGCTGGCCAATGCGGGCACGCTGCTCGCCTTCATCGCGGTCGGCGCCTGTCTGATGGTGCTGCGGCGCAAGGCTCCCGAAGCCAAGCGGCTGTTCCGCTGCCCGCAGCCCTATCTGGTCGGCACGCTCGCCATCCTGGGCTGTATCTATCTGCTGTTCAGCCTGCCCAGTTCGACCATCATCCGGTTCGTCATCTGGAACCTGGCCGGGCTGGCCTTCTACTTCGTCTATGGTCGGCGGCGGAGCACGCTGGCGGCGGGATAAGCGGGCAGGCGGCCCGGGCGGCCGAACAGATAACCCTGGGCCTGGGGACATCCTTCCTCCAGCACCATGCGATGCTGTTCGGCCGTCTCCACCCCTTCGGCCACCACCGGCAGGTTCAGGCTCTGGCCCAGCCCGACGATCGCGCGGACGATCGACCGCGCGGCCTCGTCATCGGTGACGCCTGAGATGAAGCTGCGGTCGATCTTGATCTTGTCGAACGGAAAGCACTGGAGGTTGCTGAGCGAGCTGTAGCCGGTGCCGAAATCGTCCATGACGATCCCGACCCCCATGGCCTTCAGCCTGTGCAGCGTCCGCAGCGTGCCCTCCCGGTCGTGGAGCAGGACGTTCTCGGTGATCTCCAGCTCCAGCCGACGCGCGGGAAAGCCGCTTTCGGCCAGCGCCTTGGCGACGATCTCGGCCAGGTTGGGCAGCTGGAACTGGATGGGGGAGACGTTGACCGCCAGCGTCATCGGCTCGGGCCAGGTGGCGGCGGCGCGGCAGGCCTCGCCCAGCACCCATTCGCCGAGTTGCAGGATGATGCCCGTATCCTCGGCGATCGGCACGAACTCGTCAGGGACGATCTCGCCGCGCTCGGGATGCTGCCAGCGGAGCAGCGCCTCATAACCGATGACGCTCGCGCCCTCGGTCGAGACCAGCGGCTGATAGACCAACTGCATCTGGTCGCGCAGCAGGGCGTGGCGCAGGTCATGTTCTAGCGCACGGCGATGGCGGACCGCATGGTCCATGTCCTGGTCGAAGAAGGACGCCGCGCCGCGTCCGCTCGTCTTGGCGCGGTACAGCGCGACATCGGCATTGTGGCGAAGCCCATCGGCGTCGGCGGCATCCTGCGGGAACAGCGACACGCCGATGCTGACCCCGACTGCCGTCGGATCGCGGCTCAGGTCCATTTCGGTGGCAAAGGCGCCCAGGATCGTCGCGACCAGCTTGTGGACCCGGTCGGGATCGTCGACCCCGCGCTGCAGGATCAGGAACTCGTCGCCGCCGACCCGTGCGACCACCGCCGCCTCGTCGACCACGCCGGTCAGGATCCGGGCGACGCGACACAGGATCATGTCCCCCGCCGCATGGCCGAACAGATCGTTGACCGCCTTGAACCGATCGAGATCGAGCGCGAGCAGCGCGAAGGGGCCTTTCTGGTCGGCCTGTGCGATGGCCCCCTCCAGCGCCTGGGCGAAATAGGCGCGATTGGGCAATCCGGTCAGCGGGTCATGAACCGCCATATATTCGATCTGGCGCTGCGCCCGCCGCTGCTCGGTCAGGTCGCGCACCGCCATCACGGTCGATCGTCGTCCGCGATATTCGATCTCGTGACAGGCGACCTCCAGATAGCGTTCCATCGAGGCGTGGCAGGGGCGCGTCTCGACCGGGTGATCGTGCGTCAGGCTCAGCGGCACGCTGTCCATGGTTTCCAGCCAGTCCCCGGGGGTGGAGCCGATCAACGCCTGCGGCTCGACCCCCAGCATCGCGGCGAGCCGCGCATTGGTCTCGACGATACGGCCGTTCAGCAGGATCGCGATCCCCTCGCGGGTCGCCTGGGTCAGGCCGTGCAGGTCGGTCAGCCGCCGGTCGAGGATGGCCGCGCCGATCATCATCACGACGATCAGGCCGGTCGCCCCCAGCACGGCGCGGGCCAGGCCGTGCGGCTGGAGCGGTTCGAGCGTCGGATCGACCACCACTCCGCCGGGCAGGAGCGTCGTCGCCGCCATCGCCCCGAAATGCAGCATCACGACCCCCATCGCGCCCGCCAGGATCGGCAGGACCGCGCGCGTCATCCCGCGCAGCCGGATATGGGCAATCAGCGCGAGCGAGAGAAAGACCGTCGCGCCCAGCATCGCCTGCGTGACGCCCCATGGACTATACAGGATGCGGGCGGGCACGATCAGCGCGCTCATGCCGGCGAAGTGCATCGCGGCGATGCTGGCGGCCATGATCGTGGCCGCGATCACGAGCATCCCCGTCTCCCGCCGCCGGGCGATGAAGGTCAGCGCGAGCCAGATGCCCGCGATCGGAATCCCGATCGAAACGACGGTCAGCGACAGGTCGAAGCCCAGCGGCAGGGGCCCTCGATAGGCGAGCATGGCCAGGAAATGCGTTGCCCAGATGCCGATCCCCGCAGTGATCGCGGCAAAGGCCAGCCAACTGCGGCGGCGACCCTCGACGCATTCCTCCGAGCGGGCGTGCAGGAGGAAGAGCGCGGACAATCCCAGGACGCAGATCCCGGCGGCCAGTCCGACCAGCCAGGGATCATGGTCTTTGGTGATACATCCGACGATATTGAGCATGCTGTCCTGGTCCCCCGACGACCCTTCATAGGACGACGTCGCTTTCCGAACATTTAAGAGCGTTGGCACCGGATCGGAGGAAGCCGGCCGGGTAGGGCGTTCGGGGGTTTCAAAAATCGCCCAGATAATTATATACCGACTGTTATGGAAAATGCTTTGCCCGCTTGTAAGGGGCGTCCTCGCGAATTCTGCACCGAGCAGGCGCTGGCCTCGGCGCTCCGGGTCTTCTGGAGCAAGGGATATGAGGGCGCGTCGATGGCGGACCTGACCGAGGCGATGGGGATCACCAAGCCCAGCCTCTATGCCGCGTTCGGCAACAAGGAAGCATTGTTCCACAAGGCGCTGGACCTCTATGAGGCCGAGAAGATGGCCTTTATCCGCGAGGCGCTGAACCAGCCCACCGCGCGGGGCGTGGCCGAGCATTTGCTGCGCGGCGCGGTCGATGCGCAGACCAACCAGCAGGAACCGCGCGGTTGCCTGGGGGTGATCCACTCGGTCGCTTGCGGGTCGGAAGCCGAATCGATCAAGGCGGAGGTCGTCGCCCGCCGTGCCTCCTCACAGGCGGCGTTGCTCGCCCGGTTCCAGCGCGCCAAGGACGAAGGCGATCTGCGCGAGGATGTCGAGCCCGAGGGGCTGACCGCGATGCTCTATGCGCTGTTCCAGGGAATGGCCGTGCAGGCCGGGTCGGGGGCCAGCCGCGCCGATTTGGAAAGGCTGGTCGAGACGGGTCTGAAATGCTGGCCGACGCGTTGAATACCGGTCGGTATAAAATGCTTGACGGGGCGTCGGCGGCTTAATATACCGCTTGGTATGGAAGGCGCCTGGTAGTCTTCCGAACATCATTGGCGAGACATGGATACGGGCGGCATGGGGTCGCCGGATCGCGGCGGGCGGATGCGCTTTGCCGGACAGGGTGTCGCGCGACGCAAAAGGGGTATGTCATGGCCTATGTCGCTTTTCAGGAAATCGGTGCCGCGCGGGCCGCGTTCGATGCCGCCACCGCCGAACAGGGTGCGGCGGCGATCCCTCCTGACGCCCGCCTGTCCGCGCTGGAATGGCAGGTCGTGGCGCTGGCCCGTCGCGACCGCGTCTCGTCGCTGCGCGCGCCCAGCCGCCTGGGCCGGGCGCTCGGCTCGATCTTCGGCGAGACGCGCAATCCACGGCTGGCCGATCCCTCGCTCGAGGCGCTGCGCCGGATGGCGGTGCTGAGCTGGCATCATGGCTATAGCGTGCCCTCGCACGAGGTCCGCGCGTTCCTGGCCGCGGGGTACAGCCCCGATCAATATGAGTTGATGGTCGACAGCATCGCGACCGCGCTGGCGGGTTCGCGCCGTTCGACCCGGATCGCCGCCGCCTGACGGCGATCGTCGCGCCGGGACGAGGCGGCGTCGCGTCGATGCCCCTTGCCTCGCGCGATAAGCGGCGTACCTTGGGGGGATCAGCGACGGAGCAGATCCATGGCCGCCGAACTGCGTCTGACCGACCCCTTTTCGATCATCACCCTGCCCATGGCGGGCGCGCCGGGCAGCGAGCAGGCGGCGCCGTGGGAAAGGCTGTTCGCCTGGCCGCGACGGGGCGATGTCCAGCTTCCCTTCGACGCCAGCAGCCGCGAGGCGCGCGATGCCTGGGCCACCCGGCTCGACCATGCGGTGGCGCATGCTGACAAGGCGGTGCTGCTGGTCGCGGAAAACGCCGCCTGCCTGGCCAGCATCTGGTGGGCGCGGCTGTCGCCCAGCCATTATGTCTCCAAGGTCGCGGGCGCGCTGTTCTTCCAGCCGCCCTCCATCGCGCCGCTCGACCGGTCCGGCGGGCAACTTTTCGCCTCGCCCGAGGCGGCGCTGCCTTTCCCGTCTCTGGTGATCGACGGCGCGCTGCACGGACCCGCGCTGGCGCAGGCCTGTGGCGGGCGGCTGCTGGAGGCACCGCGCGCCGCGCCGCCCGCGACCGGCATGTGGCGACAGGCGCAGCGTTTGATCGAGCGGCTGTCGGCCGGGGTGGTCGAACAGGATATGCGCGTCCTGCGCACGCTGGGCATTCCCGACCGATGACAGGCATAAAAATGGCCCGGCGGGATGCCGCCGGGCCAGTCGAACGCCATAGGGAGCTTCCTTTGGCGAGCAGGAGAGGTGGCGGGCCGCGTCGCCCGCGTCCGTCCGCCGCTATTGCGGGGCCGTGCTGTTGAGGTCGGCGTCGTTGGACGTCAGCAGGTCGTTGCCCAGGGCCTCGTTTTCCGCCACCGGCGTTTCGTCATTGGCAAGCACCACCGATCCGTTATCCAGCGTGGCATTGTCGGCGGCGGTCCCCTTGGGCGAGCAACCGGCAAGCGGCGCGATCGACGCCAGCAGGATCAATGGAAAGGCGCGACGTCGCATCATGAATCCGGTTCCCTTCTGTCCCTGTACAGCCCTGTTCGGCTCGGCCTGATAAATACATACCAAATCGATGGGATATAAGAAGCGCTATTCTTTCGCGGCTGATAGCTGGGCTATCTGGCGCCTGATATTGGCCCTGGTCGGCATGGTATCGATCGCCGGTGTCGCCAGCGCGCAGCCGGTCGGGCCGGGCGGGCCGGTCGGGCTCGACGGGCAGGCGGCGCTTGCGCTCGACGCCGCGACCTATGCGACGCAGTCCGGCCTGTCGCCGTCCGACGCCTTGCGCGAGTTGCAGGTCCAGGACGCATCGGTGCCGGTGACCGATGCGCTTCGCACGGAGTTCGCCGATCGGCTGGCCGGGCTGTCGGTGGGGCATGCGCCCTTCCATGTCGATGTGCTGCTGACCGGCGACGCGCCCGTGGCGGACCGGGTGGTGCAGGTGGCGGGCATGCCGGTGCTGATCCGCTTTCGCACCGGAGCCTATGCCACCCATGGCCAGTTGGTGACCGCGCTCGCGCTTCACCAGACCGAAATCCGCGCCAGCCTGACACGCCCGCCGGGGATCGGCGTCGATCCGCGTATCGGCGCGCTGGTCGTCATGGTGGGGCAGGCGGACCTGCTGGCCGAGCCGGGCGAGGCCTTGCGCGACCGGATCGCGCGGCTGGCGGGGGTGCCGGTGCGGATCGCCACCATGGAGACGCCCGATACCGACCTTGCCGATCTGCAAGGCGGTGCGCGGCTGGTCGGTGTCGATCCGGCCGACGGGCGGCGCTATGCCTGTACCAGCGGTTTCGTCGTGCGGCGCGGCGGGGAGGATGCGGTCGTCACCGCCGCGCATTGTCCCGACAATCTGTCGTGGAGCGACGCCGCCCGCACCGAACATCCGCTGCCTTTCCTGGGGCAATGGGGCTGGGGCTATCAGGACGTGCAGGTCAATGGCAGCCCGGTGCCGCTGGCGCCGCGTTTCTGGAGCGATACGGCCAAGACGATCAGCCGGACCGTCACCGGCGAGCGCCCGCGCGATTCGACGCGGGCGGGTGACATCGTCTGCCATCGCGGCGAGCGGACCGGCTATAGCTGTGCCGAGATATGGATGCCCGATTTCGCACCCGCCGGCGATCTGTGCGGTGGCGGCTGCACGGCGGCCTGGGTCGCGGTGCGCGGTCCGACCTGTCGCAGCGGCGACAGCGGCGGGCCGGTCTTCCTGGGCGGCACCGCCTTCGGGATCGTCAAGGGCGGCAGCTACCGCGCCGACGGCAGCTGCGCCTTCTATTTCTACATGTCGCTCGATTTCCTGCCCAGCGGATGGTCCCTGGCGACCGGCGGAGGATCGCATCGCTGCATTGCAACGTTGGCGTGTCGGTAACGAATATCGGCAAAGGTCGACGACATGAAAGCGATGATCCTCGACGCACCCGGCGGGCTGGACCGTCTGCGTCTGGTCGAGCGTCCCGATCCGGGGGCACCGGGCGCGGGCATGATCCGGGTCCGGCTGCATGCGACGTCGCTCAACTATCATGACTATGGCGTCGTCTCTGGCCGGATGCCGACCGAGGATGGCCGCATCCCGATGGCGGATGGCGCCGGGATCGTCGAGGCGGTGGGCGAGGGGGTGACCGACTTCGCGGCGGGCGATTCGGTCGTCGCGTGCTTCTTTCCCGATTGGCAGGAGGGGCCCGCGCGGGTCGGCGACTTCGCCCGGACGCCCGGCGACGGCATCGATGGCTATGCCTGCGAGACGGTGGTCGCCCCCGCGACCGCCTTCACCCTGTCGCCCAAGGGCTATGACCATGCGCAGGCCGCGAGGATCACCACCGCCGGACTGACCGCGTGGCGCAGCCTGGTGGTCGATGGCGGGCTGAAGGCCGGGGACCGAGTGGCGGTGCTGGGCACGGGCGGCGTTTCGATCTGGGCGCTCCAGATCGCCAGGCTGATGGGGGCGAGCGTGGTGGTCACCTCGTCCTCCGATGCCAAGCTGGAACGCGCCAGGGCGCTGGGCGCGGATCATGTCATCAACTACCGCACCCATGCCGACTGGGGCCGGATGGTCCATGACTGGGCCGGAGGCGGCGTCGACCATGTGGTGGAGGTCGGCGGTCCGGGGACGCTCGCCCAGTCGATCGATGCGGTCCGGATCGGGGGGCATATCGGCTTGATCGGCGTGCTGACCGGTGCCAGCGGCGAGGTGCCGACCGCGACCATGATGCTGAAGCAGGCGCGCCTCCAGGGCCTGATCGTCGGCAGCCGCCGGATGCAGCAGGACTTCGTCCGCGCGCTCGACACCGCCGAACTCCGCCCGGTGATCGACCGGAGCTTTGCGCTGGACCAACTCGGCGATGCATTCCGCCATCAGGAAAGCGGCGCGCATTTCGGCAAGATCGCGGTGACATGGTGAGGGTGCCGTCATGAGCGGGCCCGAAGGCCACGCCGTCGATCCCGCCTGGCCGCATGTCGTCATCGTCGGCGCCGGGTTTGGCGGGCTGGCGGTGGCCAAGCGGCTGGCCCGCGCGCCGGTGCGGGTGACGGTGATCGACCGGAACAACTATCATCTGTTCGTGCCGCTGCTCTATCAGGTCGCGACCGCCGCGCTGTCCCCGGCGGATGTGGCCGAGCCGATCCGCCATGTCCTCGGCCGGTTCCCCAATATCCGCGTCGTGCTGGGTGATGTCGCGCAGATCGACACCGGGGCGCGCCGGATCGGCCTGTCGACCGGCGAGACGCTGTCCTATGACCGGCTGGTCGTCGCCACCGGATCGACCAGCAGCTATTTCGGGCATGACGAATGGCGCAGCGTCGCGCCCGCCTGCAAGTCGATCGAGGAGGCGCGGCTGATCCGCTCGCGCGTGCTGGGCGCGTTCGAGGAGGCGGAGCGCGACGGCGCGGCGGATCGCGAGGCGCTGATGACCTTCGTGATCGTCGGCGGCGGCCCGACCGGGGTGGAACTGGCGGGCTCGGTCGCCGAGCTGGCACGCTATACGCTGACCGCGGACTTCCGGCGCATCCGGCCCGAGGCGGCGAAGATCATCCTGGTCGAGGCGGGCCCGCGCATCCTGGCCGCCTTTCCCGATTCGCTGGCCGATTATGCCGAGCGGGCACTCGGGCGGCTGGGCGTCGAGATCATGACGAACATGCCGGTCGAGACGATCACTGAGGAAGGGCTGACCGCGGGCGGCCGCTTCATCCCGGCACGCACCGTCCTGTGGGGGGCGGGCGTCGCGCCGACGGGGGCGGCGGCGCTGCTGGGGGTGAAGCCGGGGCCGGGCGGTCGGGTCGCGGTAAAGCCCGACCTGAGCGTCGAGGGGCTGGAGGGCGTCTATGCGCTGGGCGATGTCGCCGCCTGTCCGGACGAGGCGGGCAAGCCGCTGCCGGGACTGGCGCAGGTGGCGCAGCAGCAGGGGGACTATCTGGGCAAGGCTTTGCGCGACCTGTTGACCCGGGGCCGGTCCGCGCCGCCCTTTCGCTTCCACAATCGCGGCAATGCGGCGATCATCGGGCGACACGCCGCGATCTTCGATTTCGGCCGCTATCGGTTAAAGGGCTATCCGGCCTGGATGCTATGGGCGATCGTCCATGTCGTGCTGCTGGTCAGCTTCGCGCAGCGCATCCGCGTCAGCCTGCAATGGCTCTGGCGCTATCTGACCTATCGCCGGGGCGCGCGGATCATCACGACGCCCGTGGCGCGGGGTTCGGGATAGCGTTTATTCGGCCAGCTGGGCGCGAAGGTCGACGATCGTCGCGCCAATATGATCGGTCAGCAGCCCGGCGACCCGCGCTTCGTCACGCGCCAGCCATGCATCGAGCAGCGCGTGATGCTCCTCATGCGCGCGGTCCTCGCGTCCGGCGGGTTTCAGATGCTGGACGACATAGCGTTCGGCCAGCACCTGCAACCGCTCGATCAGCTGGAAGGTGAGCGCGGCGCCCAGCGGCCGGACCAGCGCGAGGTGGAAGGCGCGGTTGAGGAGCGCGACCTCGTGCAGCGCCTCGCGCGCCGCCACGTCGAGCGCGGTCAGCGCCTCGCGCGCCGCCGCCTGATCGGCGATCGAGGCGACGCGGCTGGCCCGCGCGGCGGCATCGGGTTCGATCGACAGGCGGAGCTCGTAAATCTCCTCCGCCTCGCCCGCGCCCAGCGACCGGACGAAGAAGCCGCGATTGGCCTGGCTGACCAGCAGCCCTTCCTGCTCCAGACGCGCCAGCGCCTCGCGAAGCGGAATCTTGCTGACCCCCAACTCGTTGGCCAGCGCGTCCTGGCGGATCGGCTGGTCTTCGGGCAGGGCGCCGCTGATGATGCGTTCGCGGACGATCGTGAAGATCTGCTCCGACAGGGTGCGAACGACAAGGCTCATGGTATCTCTCGTGCCGACAGGCCGGGAGGAGCCTGTAATTTGGGAAGAAACGTATACGTCAAGCGTTCAGCATAGCGCCGAACGTCCTCCCCTGCCAAGCCCGCTCTGGTCAGGCCGGTGGCAGGGTGTCCCGCAATTCCGCCAGCCAGATCGCCGCACTGCCGTCCGAGGGCGCACGCCAGTCGCCACGGGGCGAAAGCGCGCCGCCCGGCGACACTTTCGGGCCGTTGGGAAGCGCCGAACGCTTGAACTGGCTGGTCTGGAAGAAGCGGGTCAGGAACCGCTCCAGCCAGTGGCGGATCACGGGCAGGTCATAGGCGATGCGCGCATCCTGCGGCAGATCCTCGGGCCAGCCGCCCGCCTCCGCGTCATGCCACGCATGCCAGGCGAGGAAGGCGATCTTGGAGGGCTTCAGGCCGTAGCGGATGACGTAATGCGCGAAGAAATCGTTGAGCGCATAGGGGCCGATCATCGCCTCGGTCGACTGCATCGCGCCGCTAGCATCGGCGGGGACCAGTTCGGGCGAGATTTCCTGCGCCAGGATCGCGGCCAGCACCTGGTTGGTCGCCGCGTCATACTGGCCGGTACGGATGCACCAGCGGATCAGGAACTGGATCAGCGTCTTCGGAACCCCCGCATTGACCGCATAATGGCTCATCTGGTCGCCGACGCCGTAGGTGCACCATCCGAGCGCCAGCTCCGACAGGTCGCCGGTGCCCAGCACGATCCCGCCGCGCTGGTTGGCGAGGCGGAAGAGATAGTCGGTGCGGAGCCCCGCCTGCACATTCTCGAAGGTCACGTCATGGACCGGCTCCCCGGCCGCGAAGGGATGGCCCATGTCCGCCAGCATCTGTTGCGCGGCGGGGCGGATGTCGATCTCCTCGGCGCTCACCCCCAACGCGCGCATCAGCGCCCAGGCCTGCGCCTTCGTCCCCTCGCCGGTGGCGAAGCCGGGCATGGTGAAGGCCAGGATGCGGTCGCGGCTCCAGCCCAGCCGGTCGGTCGCCTTGGCCGCGACGATCAGCGCATGGGTGGAATCGAGCCCGCCGGACACGCCGATGACCAGCGTCCGGGCGCGGCTCGCCTCCAGCCGCTTGGCCAGCGCCTCGACCTGGATGTTATAGGCCTCGAAGCAATCTTCGTCGCGCCGCGCGGGGTCGTCGGGGACGAAGGGAAAACGCTGCACCTGGCGGCGGAGGCCCTGTTCGACCGGCTCGACCCCGTGGACGAAGCCGATGCGGCGGAACCGCGTCTCGGGATGGCCCATGGCGGCGGCGGCGTCGTTGAACGTGCCGAAGCGCAGCCGCTCCTGCACGATCCGCTCGACATCGACATCGGCGATGGTGAGCGCGGGGCGCCGGTCGAACCGCTCCGACTGGGTCAGAAGCTCGCCCAGTTCGTGGATCAGCCCCTGGCCGTCCCAGGACAGGTCGGTCGTGCTCTCGCCAATCCCCGCCGCCGAATAGACATAGGCGCAGGCCGCCCGCGCCGACTGCGCCGCCGCCAGCATCGTCCGGTCGCGCGCCTTGCCGATGACGATGTTCGACGCCGACAGGTTGCAGCAGATCGTCGCACCCGCCAGCGCCCCCAGCGTCGAGGGCGGGGTGGGGGCCCAGTAATCCTCGCAGATTTCGGCATGGATGACGAAGCCGGGCAGGTCCTCGGCCGCGAAGATCAGGTCGGTGCCGAAGGGCACCGACTGTCCGTCCAGATCGATGGTCAGCCCGGTCAGGCCGACGCCGCTCGCGAACCAGCGCTTCTCGTAATATTCGCGGTAATTGGGCAGGAAGCTCTTGGGCACCACGCCCAGGATGCGGCCGCGCGCGATGGCGACGGCGCAATTGTACAGCCGCCCGTTGCGAGGCAGCGCCGCTCCGACGAGCATCACCGGCGACAGGGCGGCGCTGGCATCGACCATCTCGCCCAGCGCCTCCAGCGTGGCGCGGTGCATCGCGCCCTGAAGATGCAGGTCGTCGATCGCATAGGAGGTCAGCGACAATTCGGGAAAGACGATCAGGTCGACCCCGTCTTCATCCGCCGTCCGCGCCAGGTCGAGCATGGCCTGCGCATTGGCGAACGCATCCCCCACCGAGGCGGCGGGCGTCGCGGCGGCGACCCGGATCAGGCCATGGGTGTGAAGCGCGTAGAAGGGATGGTCCTGCATGGCTGTCGGGATAGCGGGCCGGAAAGGGGGGCGCCACCCCGTGTGGATTGCCACGGGTTAGGTTTCCGGGGGGGCGTGGCCTTCGACTTCGCTCAGGCTGAACGGAGCGAGGGAATGGGGACTTTTCAAGACACCAGTCACGTCGAGATCGTCATCAACGGAGCTGAACGGAGCGGGGGAATGGGGGCTTTCCCCAACCGCCGTTCAGCCTGAGCGAAGTCGAAGGCCACGCCCCACGCTAGCCCAATCCCCGAACCGACCTGCTGCAATTCCCCCACATCACCGCTAAAGCCCCCGACAAATCATGATCCGGAGCCTCGAATGACCATCCAACTCTACGGCATCCCCAATTGCGACACGATGAAGAAGGCGCGGACCTGGCTCGACCAGCATGGCGTCGACTATCGCTTCCACAACTACAAGACCGACGGGATCGACGAGGCCAGCCTGCGCCGCTGGGTCGATCAGGTGGGTTGGGAAGTGCTGCTGAACCGGGCGGGCACGACCTTTCGCAAGCTGGACGAGGCCGAACGCCAGGATATCGATGCCGACAAGGCGATCCATCTGATGCAGGCGCAGCCCTCGCTCATCAAGCGGCCGGTGCTCGACCGCGACGGCACGCTGACCGTGGGCTTCAAGCCCGAGCGCTACGCCGAAATCCTCCCCTGAAAATCCGCCCGCAAACCAGGGGGCTGGAGCCGGTGGCGTAGCGGGAGTAGAGGCTGGCGCCATGTCCACGACCTACACGCTCGACACCGCGACGAGTCGCGCCAATCCCACGCCCGCGCCGATGAAGCGGCTGACCATCCCCGCCATCCGCCGTGCCAAGGGCGGCACGCCCCTGGTCATGCTGACCGCCTATACGGTGCGCTCGGCGCAGCTGCTCGACCCGCATTGCGACATGCTGCTGGTCGGCGACAGCCTGGGGCAGGTGATCTATGGCCTGCCCTCGACCGTGCCGGTCACGCTCCAGATGATGGCGGCGCACGGGGCGGCGGTCGTGCGGGGCAGCTATCACGCGGTGGTCGTCATCGACCTGCCCTTCGGCAGCTATGAGGCGAGCCCGGAAAAGGCGTTCGAGAATGCCGCCTGGCTGCTCAAGGAAACCGGCGCGGCGGCGGTCAAGCTGGAGGGCGGGGTCGCCATGGCGCCGACCGTCCGCTTCCTGGTCGAGCGGGGCATCCCCGTCATGGGCCATGTCGGCCTGACGCCGCAGGCGGTGAACGTGCTGGGCGGCTATGGCGCGCGCGGCCGCAGCCCCGAGGAAGCCGCCAAGATCGTCGCCGATGCGGTGGCGGTGGCGGAGGCGGGGGCCTTTTCGGTGGTGATCGAGGGGGTGGTGGAACCCATCGCGATCGAGATCACCCGGCAGGTCGCCTGTCCGACCATCGGCATCGGCGCGTCGGCCGAGTGCGACGGGCAGGTGCTGGTCGGCGAGGACATGCTGGGCCTGTTCGACCGCACCGCGCGCTTCGTCCGCCGCTACGAGACGATGGGCGAGCGGATCGGCGAGGCGGCACGGACCTATGCCGAGGATGTCCGCGCCCGGCGTTTTCCGGGGCCCGAACAGGTCTACGCCCCCCGCGAATCCTGATCGCGCGGGGCGCAATTCCCAACCCCGCTTCCCACCGGGGCCGCTCCTCGCTAAAGGTCGCGGCTTCCTTATTGCCCTGATCCAGAATAGCGGAGCCCGTCTTGGCCCTAACGCCCCAATCCAGCCAGGCCTTTATGAGCGAGGTCGACGACGAACTGCGTCGCGACCGGCTGACCCGTTTCTGGACCCGCTGGGGCCTGGTGGTCGGGGCGGCGATCCTGATCGGCCTCGCGGCCTTTGGCGGCTATCTCTATTGGCAGCACCGCCAGCATCAGGCGGCAGGTGTCGATGGCGAGCAGTTGCAGAGCGCCTATGACGCGCTGGCGCAGAACGACACCAAGACGGCGGACGCCAAGCTGAAGACGCTGGCCGGGTCGAATGTCGACGCCTATCGCGCGCTGGCGGAATTCACCCAGGCGGACATCCTGCTCCAGCGCGACGACCTGAAGGGCGCGGCGGCCAGGTTCGCCGCGATCGCGGGCGATGCCTCGCTGGCGCAGCCGTTCCGCGACCTGGCGCTGGTTCGCCAGACCATGGCCGAATATGACACGATGAAGCCCCAGGCGGTCGTCGCCCGTCTGGGCACGCTGGCGGTGCCCGGCAATGCCTGGTTCGGCAGCGCGGGCGAGATGGTCGCGGTCGCCTATCTGCGGATGAACAAGCGGGCCGAAGCGGGCCGCCTGTTCGGACAGATTGCCAGCGACAAGGATGTGCCCGATACGTTGCGGCAACGTGCGGTTCAGATGGCCGGCGTATTGGGGGTCGATGCGGTCGGCCAGAGCGAGGACACGAAGACCCAATGACGAAGCATTTCCGCACCTCGGCAGCGCTTGCCGCGCTGATGGCGCTGGGCGCCTGTGGGGTATTCAAGGGCGCACCCAAGAAGACGCCGACCATCGGCAACCGGGTGCCGATCCTCGTCTCCGAGACGGGGGTCGAGGCCGACAAGACGATCGCCGACGTGCAGGTCCTGTTGCCCGCACCCGAAACCAACACCGACTGGTCGCAGCCGGGTGGCAATGCCGCCAAGTCAATGGGGCAGCTCGCGCTGGCGGCGCAGCCGCAGCGTCTGTGGCAGAGCACGATCGACGGCGGCTCGGCCCGCGATCCGCTGACCACCGCGCCGGTGGTGGCGGAGGGCAAGCTGTTCGTCGTCGATGTCGACGGCAACGTCATAGCCATGAACGCCGATACCGGGGCCAAGCTCTGGTCGACTGCGGTCAGCGAGGGGGAGGCCAACCATTCGGCCCGTTTCGGCGGCGGGGTCAGCTATGATTCCGGCACCGTCTTCGCCACCGACGGCCTGGGCGACGTGATCGCCGCCAGCGCGGCCGACGGCAAGGTGCTGTGGCGCGCCAAGCCCAGCGGCCCGCTGCGCGGTTCGCCGACGATCGCCAACGGCAATGTCTATGTCCTGACCCAGGACAACCAGCTTTATGCGATCAACCAGGCCGATGGTAAGATCGTCTGGGCGGGGCAGGGGACGCTCGGCACGCAGGGTGTGCTCGGCGTCGCCGCGCCCTCGGCCAGCCAGGGTACGGTGATCGCCGGCTTCTCCAGCGGCGAGCTGAACGCCTATCGCTATGAGAATGGCCGCATGCTGTGGCAGGACGCGCTGTCGCGCACGACCATCTCGACCTCGGTGTCGAGCCTGTCGGACATCGACGCCGCGCCGGTGATCGACCAGGGCCGCGTCTATGCGCTGGGCCAGGGCGGCCGCATGGTCGCGCTGGAATTGTCGACCGGCCAGCGGCTGTGGGAACAGAATTTCGCCGGTATCTCGACGCCGTGGATCGCGGGCGAATGGATATTCCTCGTCACCGACGATGCGCGCCTGGTCGCGCTCGCCCGGTCGAGCGGCAAGGCGCGCTGGATCGCCCAGCTCCAGCGTTTCCACAACGAGAAGAAGAAGACTGGCGCGATCACCTGGTTCGGTCCGGTGCTGGCGGGCAACCGTCTGATCCTGACCAATTCGGAGGGGCAGATCGTCTATGCCAATCCGGGCGACGGCTCGGTCGAGGCGACGGTCGACACCAAGGCGCCCTTCGCGCTGCCGCCGATCGTCGCGAACGGCACGCTGTACGTTCTGGATCAGAAGGGGCGGGTGACCGCTTACAAGTGATCGCTTGTCGCCTCCCCGGCAGGGCTCGGGGAGGCGATACGTTTGTACCGTGACGAAGGGCTCGGCTTTCGCTAACGCAGCGCGATGGCTAAACTCCCTATCGTCGCGATCGTCGGCCGACCCAATGTCGGCAAGTCGACGCTGTTCAACCGTCTGGTCGGCAAGAAGCTGGCGCTGGTCGACGACCGGCCCGGCGTGACGCGCGACCGGCGTGAAGGCGACGCGCATCTCCTGGGCCTCGATTTCCGCGTGATCGACACGGCGGGTTACGAGGACGAAGACCCCGATACCCTGCCCGGCCGGATGCGCCGCCAGACCGAAGCCGCTATCGGCGAGGCCGATGTCGCGCTGTTCCTGGTCGATGCGCGTGCGGGCGTCATGCCGCTGGACGAGGAAATCGCCCGCTGGCTGCGCAGCTCGAACACCCCCATCGTGCTCGCCGCGAACAAGGCCGAAGGCCGCGCCGCCGAGCAGGGCGTCCTCGAGGCGCTGGCGCTGGGCTTTGGCGACCCGGTCCAGCTGTCCGCCGAGCATGGCGAAGGCGTGGGCGACCTGTTCGAGGCGTTGCTGCCCTTTATCGACCGCGAGGACGAGGAGGAGGAAGAGGAGGTCGATCTCGACAATCCCTATGCCCCGCTGAAGCTCGCTATCGTCGGCCGCCCCAATGCGGGCAAGTCGACGCTGATCAACCGTTTCCTCGGCCAGGATCGCCTCATCACCGGCCCCGAGGCCGGGATCACGCGCGATTCGATCGCGATCGACTGGGAATGGCGCGACCGGGACGGCGAAGTGCGGCAGGTTCGCCTGATCGACACGGCGGGCATGCGCAAAAAGGCGAAGGTGCAGGACAAGCTGGAAAAGCTGTCGGTCGCCGATG
Organism: Sphingomonas sp. 1185; assembly: GCF_040544655.1. Taxonomy (NCBI): domain Bacteria; kingdom Pseudomonadati; phylum Pseudomonadota; class Alphaproteobacteria; order Sphingomonadales; family Sphingomonadaceae; genus Sphingomonas; species Sphingomonas sp. 1185. Next base: position 358,050 of record NZ_JBEPKL010000001.1, on the reverse strand, counting down.
CCCTGCGTGCGGTCGACTTCGCCGAGGTCGTCGTCCTGCTGCTCGACGCGACGCTGGGGCTGGAGTCGCAGGACCTGCGCATCGCCGACCGCGTGCTGGAAGAAGGCCGCGCGCTGCTGATTGCGCTCAACAAATGGGACGTGGCGGAAAGTCCGTCCTCGCTGTTCAACGGCGTGAAGAAGGCGCTGGAGGACGGGCTCAGCCAGGTGAAGGGCGTGCCGCTGCTGGCGGTGTCGGCGGCGACCGGCAAGGGGCTCGACACGCTGATCGAGGCCGCGTTCGAGACGCGCGCCGCCTGGTCGAAGCGCGTGCCGACCGGCGAACTCAACCGCTGGTTCGAGCGTGCGGTCGACGCCAACCCGCCGCCCGCGCCCGGCGGCAAGCGGATCAAGCTGCGCTACGTCACCCAGGTAAAGTCGCGCCCGCCCAGCTTCGTGATCTTCGGCACGCGCGTCGATCAGCTGCCCGCCAGCTATGAACGCTATCTGGTCAATTCGATGCGGCGCGAACTGGGCTTCGGTGCGGTTCCCGTTCGCCTGACGCTGCGTGCGCCGAAGAACCCGTTCGGCAACAAGGACGGATAAGGGCCGGGGGCGTTCGAGCCTGTCCTGGCGAGAGCGGGGCTAAGCCCCTCCCCTTCAGGGGAGGGGAGGGGTTGGGGTGGGGCATTGCCGCGAACCTCACGCTTGCGGAGGCGCCCCACCCCCGGCCCCTCCCCTGAAGGGGAGGGGTGGGGCAGTCTCATATCATCCCTATGGAATCGGGGTGACTGGGTGAAGGGCCGCCCTTGGCCTTCGACTTCGCTCAGGCTGAACGGGGCTTTGGGTTGGGTAAGGCGAGAGCGAGCCACGGGGCGGCGCTCTTCCATCGCCTATCATAATGCCGTCCCACCAGCCGTTCAGCCTGAGCGAAGTCGAAGGCCACGCCATTCGACAGCGCGGAGCCGTTCCATGCAAAACCGGGGGGCGAACCCTCGGGCCCGCCCCCTCGAAATCACCCCTTCAGATGCGGAGCCGCGCCCGACTTGGGCGTGTCGTTCTCGGCCATCGCGTTGAGCTGGACGTAATTCTGGATGCCCATGCGCTCGATCATCTCGAACTGTCGCTCCAGCGTGTCGACATGCTCCTCCTCGCTGGCCAGGATGCGCGCGAACAGGTCGCGGCTGACATAGTCCTTCACCTCTTCGCAATAGGCGATCGCGCCCTTCAGCTGCGCCACGGCCTCGATCTCGATGGCCAGGTCGCCCTTGAGCACTTCCTCGACCGTCTCGCCGATGCGCAGGCGACCGAGCAGCTGGAAATTGGGCAGGCCGTCCAGATACAGGATGCGCTCGGCCAGCCAGTCGGCGTGGCGCATCTCGTCGATCGATTCGTGATATTCGAACTGCGCCAGCTTGTAGACGCCCCAGTGGTCCAGCAGGCGATAGTGGAGGAAATACTGGTTGATCGCGGTCAGCTCGTTCTTGAGCGCCTCGTTCAGAAATTCGATGACCTTGGGGTCGCCTTTTGCGGCCATATGCTCGTCCTTTGTGATCGTTTCGGTCGCCATCTTAACGGCGGTTAGTTCCGGGCGACAAGTCGTCCCTTGCCGATAGGGTGCGAAACGCCCTCCCGGTGGCCGCGAAATGTGGTATTCCAAATATATGTTAAGCGAGATGGAAGGCCGGGCGCTGGCGAGACAGGCGACGGATCAACTGGCCCGGGTCATGGAGCATCTGCGTCACGGCATCCTGATCTACGATCGGGACGAGCGCATCACGCTGATCAACCACTATGTCAGCCGCATATTCGGGATCGCCGAGACGGCGGTGACGGTCGGGTCGACGCTTTCGAACTATCTCACCTGTGTCGGCGAGACGGTGGGTTGGTCGCGCGAGCGGGTGGCGGGCATATTGGAGAATCACCGGAGCTGGGCCCGCGAAGGCGTGCGGCGGCAGTTCGACCATCATTTCGATGACGGGCTGGTGTTCGAGATCACCTTTCACCCCGAGGCCGGTCATGGCGCGGTCATGACCTTTGTCGACGTGACCCATGCCCGCAACCTGGCGCGGGTGAGCGAACGGCGCGAGGATCTGGCGCGGCAGGCTCAGGCGATGCTGGAGCGGGTCGGCCGGATTTCGGCCAATACCCGGCTCGTCGCGCTGAACGCCCGTATCGAGGCGGCGAGGCTGGGCCATGAGGGGCGGGGCTTCGCGGTCGTCGCCGACGAGGTCCGCGACCTGTCGCTGGAGACGTCGGAGGTGCTGGTGGAGATCGGGCGGATCAACCAGGCGTCCCTTAATCTGGGCTGATCCCGGAGCCGGGCGACGCGTGCGGGGACGGTTGGTGGGCCCGGCAGGACTCGAACCCGCAACCTAGCCGTTATGAGCGGCCAGCTCTAACCATTGAGCTACAGGCCCAACCGTAATCCGTCCGTAGCGTGACGCAGGGCCTTTTCGCAACGCCGGATCGGCACTTTCCACAAGAAATTCGGGCAAAGAAAAAGGGCGCCTCCCCGTGGGGAAGCACCCTTTTTCCGACACACAGTCTGCGCTTCGGACCCGAAGGTCCGAGGCGGCATTACTGCAGGTTGTCAGCCTTGGCGTCGGCAGCGTCACGGACGTTGTCGGCGGCGGCGTTGATGTTGTCGGCAGCGTTCTCGAGCGACGCAGCAGCGGCGGTGTTCGAGGTGTTGTCGGCAACCGCGTCGAGGTTGTCGGCCTGCATTTCCATGTTGTCAGCCAGCATGTCCGCGTTGTTTTCAACAGCGGCCGCTTCCGGCGACTTCGTGCAGGCGGCCACGGACATCAGGCCGGCGGCAGCGAGAACAAAGGCAATCTTCTTCATTCGAATGCTCCCAAGCATAAGCAATCATCGCGGCCGACCCGAATGCCGTCGCGAAGCGGCTCAAATAACGTGCGGTTCATCGCGGTCAATCCGCAAAATTCATACGAAAGCAAGGTTCGCGACGAACCGATGGCGCCTATCGGGCTTTTTCAAGGCGTTGACGTTACCAAAAGGTTACCGGAATCGCCCCGGTCAGCGCGGCGTGACGGCCCCGATCGGCTCGGGCGCGTTGGCCACGACCGCCAGCATCGTCGTCCAGGCCGCGACATTCTGGCGCAGTCCCGCCGGGTCGACGCGGTCCAGTACGTCGTCGGGCGTGTGATGGGTATCGAAATAATCCCATCCCGACTGGTTCAGGTCGATCGCCGCGGTGCCCAGCTTCAGCGTCGGGCCAATATCGGTGCCGTCGCCGCCCAGGCCGCTGCCCCGCGTGATGCCCAGCGGGGCCAGAGCGGCCTGGAGCCGGTCCGCGACCGGGCTGGCGGCGGCGGGCAGGTTGACCTCGAACCGCCAGACCCGGTCGGCGCCGAAATCGCTTTCCGACGCGGTGGCATGGCGTTCGCCCGCATGCGCCTTGGCATAGGCCGCGCCGCCCATGCCGCCGACCTCTTCCGCGCCGAACCAGACGACGCGGATCGTCCGCTTGGGCTGGCCAGCATCCATGATTCGCTTGGCGGCCGCGGTGGTGATCGCCAGTCCGCTGGCATCGTCGATCGCGCCGGTGCCCAGGTCCCAGCTGTCGAGATGCCCACCGACCAGCACGATGCCCGCCGACGGATCGCTGCCCGGCACCTCGGCTATGACATTGCCCGATTCGCGCGTGCCGACCATGCGCGGGGTCAGGACCAGCTTCATCCGAACCGGCTTGCCGCGCGCCGCGACGCGTTCGAGCTGTTCGGCATCGGGCACCGACAGGGCCGCCGCCGGGATCGGCTTCACGCCCTCGGGGAAATTGGTCGTGCCGGTATGCGGAAAGCGGTGATGGTCGGTGCCGATCGAGCGGATCACGATGGCCAGCGCACCCCGCTTGGCCGCCAGCGCGGGTCCGGTAAAGCGCGCGGTGCCATAGGCGCCATACCCCGATCCGTCCTGGGTCCGGGGCATGGCGTTGCCGATATAGACGATCCGTCCCTTGATCGCCGAGTCGGGCGCCGACTGGAAGGCGGCCATGCTGGGGAAGACCGCGACGTCGGCGGTCAGCCCGCCTGCCGGGGTCGCCCCCGAATTGCCGAGCGCGGCAAGCGTCAGCTTCTGCGGAAAGGGCGCGACGATCTCGGCGCTCTCCGCACCGCGTTCCCAGACGGGCATCTGATAGGGCTCGATCCGGACATTCTTGAACCCCAGCGCGGTCAGCCGGGCGACCGCCCATTGCCGCGCCCGCGCCTCCGCCTCGGTTCCCGCCAGGCGCTGGCCGACTTCGGTCGTCAGTCCCTCGACAATGTCCCAGGCGACCGTGTCGGTCAGCGCGGCGTCGCGCAGCCGTTCGACCTCGGGCGCGACGGTCGCGGGCAGGGGCGGGGGCGTCCGCTGTGCCAGAACGGGAGAGGAAAGGGCGGAGGCGGCCAGTGCCGCAAGGACAATTCGCTTCATGGGTGCGACTGTTGCCCAGCCCGTCCCGTTTGCCAACCGCCCGCGCACCCACTACATGGTCGGGCAAACATCCAACAGTCGCAAAAAAGCACGGAGCCCCGCGCCGCCATGGCCGTCCAATATACCTATGTGATGAAGGGTCTGACCAAGACCTTCCCCGGCGCCAACAAGCCTGTCCTCAACAACATCCACCTCCAGTTCCTGCCGAGCGCGAAGATCGCGATCATCGGACCGAACGGCGCGGGCAAGTCCACGCTGATGAAGGTGATGGCGGGGATGGACACGGACTTCACCGGCGAGGCCTGGGCCGCCGAGGGCGTCCGGGTCGGCTATCTGGCGCAGGAGCCGCAGCTCGACCCCGCCAAGGACGTGATGGGCAACGTCAAGGACGGCGTCCGCCCGATCGCCGACCTGGTCGATCGCTTCAACGCCATCTCGGCGGAGATGGGCGACCCGAAGGACGACACCGATTTCGACGCCCTGATGGAAGAGATGGGCGAGCTTCAGGCCAAGATCGACGCGGTCGACGGCTGGTCGCTCGACAGCCAGCTGGAACAGGCGATGGAAGCGCTGCGCTGCCCGCCGGGCGATGCCGACGTCACCCGCCTGTCGGGCGGTGAGAAGCGTCGCGTGGCGCTCTGCAAGCTGCTGCTCGAAAAGCCCGACATCCTGCTGCTCGACGAACCGACCAACCACCTCGACGCCGAGAGCGTGTCGTGGCTGGAAAATTACCTCAAGGAATATACCGGCAACGTCATCCTCGTCACCCACGACCGTTACTTCCTGGATAACGTCGTGAACTGGGTGCTCGAGCTGGATCGCGGCCGCTATTACACCTACGAATCCAACTATTCCGGCTATCTGGAGAAGAAGGCCAAGCGCCTGGAGCAGGAAGAGCGCGACGAGGCGGGCAAGCAGAAGGCGATCGCCGACGAGCTGGCCTGGATGCGTCAGACGCCCAAGGCCCGCCAGACCAAGTCGAAGGCGCGTATCCGCGCGTTCGAGGAGCTGATGGAGAAGCAGGAGAACCGCGTCGCGGGCAAGGCGCAGATCCTGATCCAGATCCCTGAGCGCCTGGGCGGCAAGGTGATCGAGGCCAAGGGGCTGACCAAGTCGTACGGCGACAAGCTTTTGTTCGAAAATCTCGACTTCATGCTGCCGCCGGGTGGCATCGTCGGCGTGATCGGGCCGAACGGCGCGGGCAAGTCGACGCTGTTCAAGCTGATCACCGGCCAGGAACAGCCCGATGCGGGCACGATCGAGATCGGCTCGACCGTCAAGCTCGGCTATGTCGACCAGAGCCGCGACGAACTCGATCCCAACAAGAATGTCTGGCAGGAAATCTCCGACGAGCTGGAGGTCTTCCGCTTCGGCAAGCAGGAGCTGGGCACGCGCGCCTATGTCGGCGCGTTCAACTTCCGCGGCCCGGACCAGCAGAAGAAGGTCGGCCAGCTCTCGGGCGGTGAACGCAACCGCGTCCATATGGCCAAGATGCTGAAGGAGGGCGGCAACGTCCTGCTGCTCGACGAACCGACCAACGACCTCGACGTGGAAACGCTGCGCGCGCTCGAAGAGGCGCTGGAGACGTTCGCGGGCTGCGCGGTGGTCATCAGCCACGACCGCTTCTTCCTCGACCGCCTGTGCACCCACATCCTGGCGTTCGAGGGCGACAGCCATGTCGAATGGTTCGAGGGCAATTACGAGTCGTACGAAGAGGACAAGCGCCGCCGCATGGGCGATGCCGCCGACCGTCCGACCCGTCTGGCCTATAAGAAGCTGACGCGCTGATCCGCCTCGCGCATCGCTGACATCCGGCGCCCTTCCCGAGCGATCGGGGAGGGCGTCGTGCCATGGGCGGTCGGCCCATTTGCGGCCAGGGGTGCCGATCGCCTTCGGAACGGACCCGGATCGGGTTTAAAATGGTTAAAACAATCCTTATTCTGGACGCGTCCGGAACGGGGATGAAAGGGGTTCGACGGCGAATGGCGGTGGTGGAGCAGGCGCAGGGCGAGGATTTGGAAATCGCCGGCGCGGGGCAGTTGCATTATCGGCTTCGCCAGCAATCGGTGCTCGCCGCCTTCGGGATCGAGGCGCTGCGCGCGCGCGATCTGGACCCGATGCTGCAACGCGCGACCGAATTATGCGCTGAGGGGATGCGCTCGCGCTTCTGCAAGTTCCTGGAATATCGCGCCGACCGTGACACGCTGCTGGTGCGCACCGGCGTCGGTTGGGGGCCGGGCGTGGTCGGGTCGACCGAGATGCGGACCGACATGGGCTCGCCCGCGGGCTTCGCGCTCCAGACCGGGCAGGGCGTGATCTCCAACCATCTCGACCAGGAAGAGCGGTTCCGCACCCCGCAATTCATGGCCGACCATCATATCCGCCGCGCGATCAACGTGCTCGTCGAAGCCTCAGGGCAGCGTTACGGCGTGCTCGAGGTCGACAGCCCCGACGAAGGGCGATTCGAGGAGGCCGACCTAGCCTTCATGCAGGGTTTCGCCAATCTGATCGGCGTCGCCATCGAACGGCAGGAGGCCGAGCGTCGGCTGGCCGAGGCGGTCGAGCATCAGCAATTGCTGACCCGCGAGGCCAGCCACCGGGTCAAGAACAGTCTCGCGCTCGTCTCCGCCATGCTGAATCTGCAAAAGCAGGAGGATGACGATCCCCGCGTGCTGCGCATGCTGAACGACGCGCAGGCCCGGATCGCCGCCATCGCCCAGACGCATGACCAGCTCTGGCGCGGCGAGCGGGTGGGGATGGTGTCGCTCGACGATCTCGCCTGCGGGATTGCGCATCAACTGGCCGAGCAGGCGCAGAACCATCAGGTGCATTGCGACATCGAGGCGATCGAGATGAACGCCGATACCGCGATCCCGATCGGTTTGATGCTGACCGAGCTGCTGACCAACGCGATCAAATATGCCTATGACGAACAGGGCGGGGCGATCGACGTCTCGCTCCACGCGCGCGATGGCCAGATCGTCCTGACGGTGCGCGACCATGGCCAGGGGCTGCCCGCCGATTTCGACATGAAGGCGGCGTCGCGGCACAGCCTGGGCATGCGCATGATTGCCAGCCTGGCGCGCCAGTTGCGAGGGGAGGTGCGGTTCGACGATGCGACGCCCGGCACCTGCGCGACACTTACCATGCCCGACCCCAGGGAGTAGGACATTCCTCCCCTTGCCGGGGAGGATGCTACGGAATCACCGCACCCGCTTGACGAAGGTCCGGCCGTCCTCGCGGCGTTCGGTCTGGAAATTGGGCACCGCCTCGATCAGCTCGGACAGGCGCTTGAACCCATAATTGCGCGTGTCGAAGCTGGAGCGGTTGCCCGCCAGCTGGCCGATGGCGGACAGGCTGGCGAAACCGCGTTCGTCGCGCTTCACCGAATTATAGGCGTCGACCAGCAGCTTCAGCAGTTCCTCGTCGATCGGGCGCGGCGTGCCTGCGGTCCGCTTGGCCTGCTCGATCGAGGGGGGCAGCGATTCGGCGAGCGGCACGTCGGCGGCGGTCGGCTTGGCGCTTGCCGGGCGCGTCGCCTCGCCGATCAGCGCGCCGACATCGATGAACCGGCTGCACGCCTGTTTGAAGGCCTCGGGCGTCCGGGAATTGCCGAAGCCATAGACGGGAAAGCCGTCCTGCCGGATGCGGGTGGCGAGCGGCATGAAGTCGCTGTCCGACGACATGATGCCGAAGCCGTCGATCCGCCCCCGGAACAGAAGGTCCATCGCATCGATGGTCATCTTCATGTCGGTGGCGTTCTTGCCCTTGGTCAGGTCGAACTGCTGCTGCGGTTCGATGCCATGTTTGACCATGACGTCGCGCCAGCCCTTCAAGCCGGGTTTCGACCAATTTCCATAGGCACGGCGGACATTGACCGTGCCGAGCTCGGCCAGCACGGTCAGGACCGGGTCGATGGCGGCCGACTGGGCGTTGTCGGCATCGATCAGTAGCGCGATGTTGCGGGTCAGGGCATTCATCCGCCCTGTCTAGCAAAGCCGCGCCGCCGGAGCCATGGGCCGAAGCGTCAGCGTCGGCCGCCGTTGCGGACCTGTCCATTGGCCATTTCGGTGCCCTTGGTCACACGCTCATGGCTTTCGGGATCGTCGACGGCGCGGGTCAGCTCGTCGCGCGTGCCGACATCGGTGGCGATGCCGCCGGTCCGACCGACCGCCGAGGGGGCCGCCTCGGTCGCGTCGATGATCGCGCTGTCGTCATGATCGCGCGCGCTGGTGGTACGGGGATGTTCCATGATCGCTCTCCTGTGCTGCGCATCCAGCGCATGAGAGCGACCACCCGTTGCTCAGTTCGTCGGGTAAGTGATGGCGATGACCTCATATTCCTTTTCACCGGCCGGAAGGACGACGCGGCGCAGATCGCCCACCGCCGCCCCGCGCAGCGCGCGGACCAGCGGGGCGTTCCAGCCGACCCGCCCCTTGCCCGCCTCGGCCTCGTCATCGCCGACCAGCGTCAGGATGCGTTCATTGTCATCCTCGTCGGCAATGGTCACGGTGGCGCCGAACCAGACCTTGGTCCGGTCCTCCTGCCGCGCGGGGTCGACCACCTTGGCCGCCTTCATCCGCTTGGACAGCCAGCCCAGCCGCCGGTCGATCTCGCGCAGGCGCTTGCGGCCATAGATATAGTCGCCATTCTCCGACCGATCGCCATTGCCCGCCGCCCAGGCGATGGTGTCGACCAGCTTGGGCCGCTCGACGGCGAACAGCGTCTCATATTCCTGGCGAAGCGCGGCATAGCCCGCCGGGGTGATGTAGTTGGGGCGATCCATCGGCCTGCTCTATCGACTGGGCCCGGCCGATCAACCCGGCCGGGACGTCTTGCCCAGATACCAGCTGAGCGGCGTCGGCCCCCGGCTGGTCGCGCGGGCCGGGTTCATCAGGTCATAGACGACGGCGTTTTCCAGCACGCGCTGCACATAGTTGCGCGTCTCCGAATAGGGGATCGCCTCGATCCAGTCGACGATGTCGACGCTGCCCGTGCGGGGGTCGCCGTTCAGCCGCAGCCATTTGTTCACATTGCCGCCCCCGGCATTATAGGCCGCGATCGCAAGAGGATAACTAGCGAAGTTATTACGGATCCGCTCGAAATAGCTGGCGCCCAGCTGGATCGAGATATTGGGATCGGCGGTCAGCGAGGCGGGCGAATAGGCCAGCCCGATCTTGCTCGACTGTTCGGCGGCGGTGGCGGGCATCAGCTGCATCAGGCCGCGCGCGCCCGCATGGCTGACGGCGGCGCGGTCGAACTGGCTTTCCTGGCGCGCGATGGCGTGGATGATCGTCCAGCTCGATTCATAGCCGGGGGGGACGGGCACGGTCGGGAAGCCGGCGGCGGAATAATCGGTCAGCCCGTTCTGCATCGCGCTGCGCCCCACCATCACCGCCAGGTCGGGGCGGTTGATGCTGCGCGACAGGTCGGCGGCAAGCAGATGGTCGTTCTCGTCCTGCGCATCGGCCGCGATCTGGCGGACAAAGGCGGTCTGGTCCTGCCACTGGCCGATCTGGCCCAGGAAGCGTGCCGCGCGGACGATCTCCTTGGCGTCGAAGGCGGCGCGGATGGCGGGCGCGATGCCGGTCGCGGCGATGGCGGGCGGCGCGACCAGCGGACGGCCGGTGCGCTCCAGCGCAAGCTGGCCGTAGAATTGATCGCGATACTGCGCCGCGCGATTGTAGAAGGCGGCGGCCTCCGCCGTCCGGCCCGCCGCCTCGGCCGCGCGTCCGGCCCAGTAAAAGCCCTTGGCGCGGGTCTGCGGCGACTGGCTGCCTCGGCCATAGCGGTCGAACAGCGTCATGGCGTCGGCGGGACGGCCCAGCTTCATCGCGGTCTGCCCGCCCAGCCAGACGAGGCTGGTGTAATCGTCGCGCTCGCCATAGGGCTTGGTCGAGACGTCGGTGCCCGCCGGATAGGCGTCGTCCACCTGCCGCGCGATGTCATAGGCGGTCTGAAGCTGGTTGTCGGCCGAGGCGGCGCGCGCATTGACCAGCAACGCCTCGTAGAATTTCTCGACATTGCCCGGCCGCACCGTCAGCTGGCGGCTGCGCGCCAGCCAGGACCGCGCGGTCAGGCTGTCGCCGGTATCGCGCAGCCACATCGCGCGGTCGGCGACATAGCCCGCATCATTGGCGTATAGCTCGGCGGTCGAGGCGGACAGGCTGGCCGCATCCGCCGACTTGGTGCGGAAGGCCAGGCGGGCGGCGAAGACCGGGCGCCGGGCGCTGCTCGTATAGCCCAGCTGGCGCGCCGCCGCACTGGTCTGGCCGCTCCACAACAGCATGTCCATGCGCGCGTCATGATCCTCGGGCGTCAGCGCGGAGGCGAAGGTCGACATGACCAGCGCCTCGTCGGTCGGGGACAGCGCGCCGCGTCGCCAGGCGGCACGCGCGGCCTGCGCCGCCTCGCCCGGCGCGCCGGTCGCCAGCAGGGCGCGGGCATAGGCGACGCCGCCCGCCGCCGACAGGGGCGGGAAACGGCGGAAATAGGCGACGATGCTGCCGGGCGCGGCGGTGAAGTTCGCCGCCTGTCGCTCGGCCGCGCGGCGGTTGTTCGCCTCGCCCGGCCAGCCGGGATGCGCCATCACGAACCCGGCATAGCTGTCGAAGGGCAGCGAGTCGGTCTGTTGTAGCGCGCGCCACTGGGCCAGCGCCGCCGCGATCGCGCCATCGGCGGGGGCGGGCATCCCCCGAACCTCCTGCGGGCTCATATTCGCCATCTGGGTGCGATACCGTTCGAGCTGATCCTGCTCGCCCGATGCGACCATGGAACTCGCCAGCGTCGCGAGGATCGCCCCCGCCTTCGTCAATGCCATCATGGTGGACAGAATAGGGACTCTACCCGTACATGTCCTGAACAATTTCCCATTTCGGCCCAATTTCGGCGCAGCAGGAGCGCATTTCCTCTCATGTTTTCAGGGTCCATTCCGGCGCTCGTGACGCCGTTCGACGATCGTGGCGATCATCTCGGCGGGGCGTTCGACGAAGCGAAATTCCGGGACTTCGTCGAATGGCAGATCGCCGAGGGATCGTCGGCGCTGGTCGCGTGCGGCACCACGGGCGAGGCGGCGACCATGCCCAAGGACGAGCATTTCCATGTCGTCCGGGTCTGCGTCGACCAGGCCAATGGCCGGGTGCCGGTGATCGCGGGCGCGGGATCGAACGACACGATCGTCGCGATCGAGAATATGAAGGCCGCGCAGGCGGCGGGGGCCGACGCCACGCTGATGGTGCCGCCCTATTACAACCGGCCGAGCCAGGACGGCATCGTCCGCCACTTCGCCGAGCTGGCGCGCGAGGCGCCGCTGCCGATCATCCTCTACAACGTACCCGGCCGCACGGTGACCGACATTCAGGCGGCGACGCTGATCCGGATCGTCCAGTCCGCATCCGACATCTTCGTCGGGGTGAAGGATGCCAGCGGCGCGCTGCCGCGCGTCTCGCACCACCGCGCGGCGCTGGGCGCGGATTTCTGCCAGTTGTCGGGCAATGACGATCTGGCGCTGGCGTTCAACGCGATGGGCGGCGTCGGCTGCATCTCGGTCACTGCGAATGTCGCGCCGCGCCTGTGCGCCGAGTTCCAGGCGGCCTGCGCGGCGGGTGAGAGCGCGCGCGCGCTCGAGCTGCATGACCGGCTTTTCCCGCTGCACGAGGCGATGTTCGCCGACGCCTCGCCCGGCCCGGTCAAATATGCGCTCAGCCGGATCATGCCGCATTTCCCGACCGGCATCCGCCTGCCGATGACCTGGCCGTCCGAGGCGGCACGCGCACAGGTGGACGCCGCGCTGGCGCATGCCGGATTGATCTGACCGGAGCTGCCCGGCCCTGATCCTGCCGCAATCATCGCCGACCTTTTCCCGAGATCAGGGAAAGGTCGGCCGATGTGGATCGCGGTGATGATGGCCTTGCAAGCCGGGGCGGTGGCGGGGCCAGTCCTGCCCGCGCCCAGGCGTCCCTCCACCGGCCGCTGTCCGGCGGACGATGCGGGCGGCGATGTCGTGGTGTGCGGGCGGTCGTCCGAAAGCTATCGGCTACGGCCGATCCCGGACCGTTCCTCGCCCCTGACCCTGCCCAGGGCGCGTACCGAAATCCCCGGCGTCGGGACCCTGTCGGCCGAGGTCGAGCAGGGGGGCGTCGGCGGCTTTCCCAGCAACCGCGCGATGATCCGGCTCAAGATCCCGCTGGGCGGGCGTCGTCGCAACTGAAGCGATAGCTGTCGTCCAGCGCCAGCGCGAGGACCAGCGTGCGGACCCCCTGCTGGCGCGAGGCCGCGCACATCGTGTCGCGCGCGCCGCCGCTGTTGCTGCGATAGCGGTCGGCATATTCGGCGACCAGCACCGGCTTTCCGGCATCGAGAAAGGCCGAATAGCCGCCGCATTCCGAGAATTCATGGCATTGCTCGTTCAGCGCGAAGTCGAAGGCGGGTTGCAGCGCGGCGATCTGGTCGGTGTCGTTCTTGAGCCCGATCGCCAGCCCCCGGCCATGCGCCTCGGCGGCGAGGAAGCGGTTATAGTCCAGCTGCATCGCGGCGGTCAGCCCGAGCCCGTTGTCATTGGCATATCCATCGACATTGTCCGGCTCGACCGCGTCGCAGCCCTTGGCCCTCGCCAGATCGAGCCGCGCGGTCATCACCTTGCGGACGCCGGCCGAATCGATCCGCAGCCAGCGCTCGCCCGCCCAGCCGGACAGCGCCTTGCCGCGGTCGCCGCTGGCGAATTGCGCGTCGTCAGGGCGCCAGTTTTCCGAACTGCCCGCCGAGAAGTAACAGATCACGCGCCGCCCCTGACGATGGAGATCGGCGATCGTCGCGGCCGAACTGTCGAACAGGTCGATATCATAGGCGGCCACGGCATAGCCGGTATTGAGCGTCCCGTTGAGCTGCCATTGCCAGCTGAGCGTCCGCTCGGGCCGCCACCATCCGGCCGCGCTCGGCGTGGGGGTCGCGGTCGGGGTGGGCGAGGGGACGGGCGTGGGCGTCACGATCACCGGATCGCCGTCCGCCGCGCCGCCGCCACAGGCGCCGACCATCGCCAGCGCGGTGCAGGCGACGCCCAGGCGCCGGATGCGGGAGAGCGATCGATGCTTGCGTGTCCGGCCCATGCCCGCGCCTTTGCGCCGCCATTCCACCCGGGGCCAGTCCTGTCGCGGGATGGCACAGGTGGGGAACGCCCGGAAACGGGACATTGCACAGCGAGCGGCTTTTCATGGCGGGCGCGAACGCCTACATCGCTCCGTCCATGCGCCCGAAACCCCAGACATTCGACAAGAAGAAGATCGTCGCCGAGAACCGGCGCGCCCGCTTCGATTACGCCATCGAGACGACCTATGAGGCCGGTATCGCCCTGACCGGGACCGAGGTGAAATCGCTTCGCTTCGGCGAGGGATCGATCGCGGAATCCTATGCCGAGGTGCGCGGCGAGGAGGTCTGGCTGGTCAATTCCAACGTGCCCGAATTCAGCCACGGCAACCGCTTCAACCACGAAGCCAAGCGGCCGCGTAAATTGCTCCTTCATGAGCGCGAAATAAACAAGCTCCACGGTGCGGTGGCGCGCGAGGGGATGACCCTGGTGCCGCTGATGATTTATTTCAATTCGCGCGGACGTGCGAAGGTGGAGCTGGCGTTGGCGAAGGGCAAGAAGGCGCACGACAAGCGCGATTCGATCAAGGAACGCGACTGGAAGCGCGAGCAGGGCCGTATCCTGCGCGATCGCGGCTGATGGCCACGGCCGCGCCGACGATGTGGGGCCGGACGATGAACTGGGTCCGGCGCAACATGCCGACCCGCGATTCGATGGAGAGCAACCGGCTGCTCCGCCCGGTCGCGCACCGCGTGCTGGCACCCGAGCTGTGGCGTTTCACCCGCCGGTCGGTGCCGCGCGGCGTCGCGCTGGGCGTGGTGGCGGGTTTCCTGTTCCCGGTCGCGCAGATCGCGATCGCGGCAGTCTTCGCGCTGCCGTTCCGCGCCAATGTGCCGGTCGCGGCGCTGACCACCTTCATCACCAACCCGCTGACCACCCCGATCATCTGGGTCATCGCCTATCGCATCGGCACGTTCCTGTTGCGCAGCGAGACGCCGATCAACACCCAGCCGGTGGCCGAGGCCGCGACCGGATGGCTGCAATGGGCGCTCAGCGCCTTTCACTGGTTGTGGGAGCAGGGGCCCGCCTTCGGCCTGGGGCTGTGCGTCCTGACCGCGTCCTGCGCGGTGGTCGGCTATGCCGGGTCGGCGCTGGGCTGGCGGCTGTGGATCGCGCGCAAATGGCGCAACCGGCGGAGATCGCCCGCAATTTGATAGCGGTATATCGGTTTGGCGTGGGTTTCTAACGGTTTGACTAGCCGTGTCGTCCCGCTACAACCGTCGCATCACTGTCCTGTTCGGGAATTTCGATGCGCTCTCTGCTGGTCGCCGCTCTTCTGTCCACCGCGATTACTCCCGCTTTCGCCCAGACCCAAAACCCCGTCGACAAGGCCGCCGTCGGCCCGGTCAAGCCGCATGCCAAGAACGGCCCCGAAATCGGCGATTTCGGCTTCGACATGGCGGGCCGCGACACCACGGTGAAGCCGGGTGACGATTTCTTCGACTATGCCAACGGCACCTGGTACAAGACCACGACGATCCCCGCCGATCGCTCTTCCTATGGCATGTTCCACGTCCTGCAGGACCGCTCGCTCGAGCAGACCCGCACCATCCTGGACGACGCGGCCAAGCGGCCGGGCGACAAGGTCGGCGATTTCTACACCAGCTTCATGGATGAGGCGGCGGTCAACGCCAAGGGCGTCGCGCCCGTCAAGCCGTGGCTGAACCAGATCCGCGCGACCCAGAGCCGCGACGCGCTGGCGGTCGAGATGGCCAAGCTCCAGCGGCAGGGCGTCGGCGCGCCGTTCGGCGTCTATATCGGCCAGGACGACAAGGCGCCCGACACCTATATCGCCAATTTCGGCCAGAGCGGGCTCGGCCTGCCCGACCGCGATTATTATCTGAAGGACGACGCCAAGCTGGCGACGATCCGCACCGCCTATCAGGCCTATCTGGCCAGGATGCTGACGCTGGCGGGCGAGCCCAATGCCGAGGCGCGCGCCGCCGCCGTCTTCAACTTCGAAAAGGCGCTGGCGGGCGTTCACTGGACCCGGATCGAAAGCCGCGACGCGGACAAGACCTATAACAAGTGGCTGGCGGCGGACTTTACCGCCAAGGCGCCGGGCTTCCCCTGGGCGCAATATATACAGACGCTGGGCATTGCGGGCCGCCCCGCCTATCTGGTCGCGCAGCCCAGTGCGATCACCGGCGAGGCCAAGCTGTATAGCGAGACGCCGCTGAACGTCCTTCAGGACTATGCGATGCTGAAGGTCCTGCGCAGCTATGCGGGCTATCTGTCGAGCGACTTCGACAAGACCAACTTCGCCTTCTATGGCACCACCCTGTCGGGCACGCCCGAGCAGCAGGCGCGGTGGAAGCGCGGCGTCGGCCTCGTCTCCAACGGGCTGGGCGAAGAGGTCGGCAAGCAATATGTCGCCAAGTACTTCCCGCCGGAATCGAAGGCTGCCGCCGATGCGCTGGTCCGGAACCTGATCTCCGCGATGGGCGACCGGCTGCGCAAACTGGAATGGATGGCGCCCGAGACCAAGCAGAAGGCGCTGGCCAAGCTCGCCGCCTTCACGCCCAAGATCGGCTATCCCGACAAGTGGAAGGATTATTCGGGGCTTCAGATCGACCGGAACGACCTGGTCGGCAATGTCGCGCGCGCCAATGCCTTCGAGTTCCAGCGCGATCTCAACAAGCTGGGCCAGCCGATCGATCGCGGCGAATGGTTCATGACGCCGATGACGATCAACGCCTATGCCAACCCGCCGATGAACGAGATCGTCTTCCCGGCGGCGATCCTCCAGCCGCCCTTCTTCGATCCGAAGGCCGATCCGGCGGTGAACTATGGCGGCATCGGCGCGGTGATCGGGCATGAGATCAGCCACCATTTCGACGATCAGGGCCGCAAATATGACGCGACCGGCAAGCTGACCGACTGGTGGACGCCGCAGGACGTGGCGCGGTTCAAGACCTTCACCGACGCGCTGGTGAAGCAATATGATGGCTATGAGCCGCTGCCCGGCCAGCATGTCCAGGGCGGCCTGACGCTGGGCGAGAATATCGCCGACCTGGCGGGTCTGACCGTGGCGCTCGACGCCTATCACAAGTCGCTGGGCGGCAAGCCCGCGCCGATCATCGACGGGACGACCGGCGACCAGCGCTTCTATTATGGCTGGGCGCAGGTGTGGCGGACCAAGTGGCGCGACCCCGCGCTGCAACAGGCGCTGCTGTCCGATCCGCATTCGCCCGGCCATGAGCGGGTGCTGACCGTGCGCAACCTCGACCCCTGGTACAAGGCGTTCGGCGTCAAGCCGACCGACAAGATGGCGCTGACCCCGGCGCAGCGCGTCCGCATCTGGTAAGCGGACCCCGCATGGGGGCATGGTTCAGGATCGCGCTTGACCCATGCCCCGTCGGCGGACGATGAGTCGCACCATGGCGATCGCGTCTTCCGAAACCCTGTCCCCCGTCCGTGCCGCCGCGCTCGTCTCGATCCTGGGCGGTACGGCGGCGGCGGGGCTGATGTTCTTCGCGATCCGGAACTGGATCGTCGCGGCCGGCTTTCTGGCGACCGCGCTGCTGATGCTGGCCATCCTCGTCATGTGGCGGCTGCTCAGCCCGCGCGCGCAGGAGATGCGGCGCACGATCGATTGGGATTTCGCGCGCGTCGTCGCCGATGCCAGCCATGACGCGATCGCGGTGACCGACCGCGCCGGGCGTCTGGTCTGCGCCAACGAGGCCTATGCCGCGCTGTTTCCCGGCATGCCGACCCCGCCGGGCGTCCCGCTGGACGGTCCGTGCGTCGAGGCGCTGGCCCAGGCGGGTCGGACGGCGTGGCGCGACGGACTGGGCCGGGCCGACCGGATCGGGGTGATGGGCACCGAGCTGTCGGTGCTGGTCACCCGGTCGGGGGACGAGGCGGACCTGCTGGTCTGGCGCTTCGCCATCGCCGAGGAGCAGGACCTGGCCGAGACGGTCGAGCAGCTGATCGGCGGCATCCATGGCGACCGGCTGGGCGCGGCGGGGATCATGGCGGCGCTGATCGCCCCCGATGGCCGGGTGCGGGCCGCCAATCGGGTCCTGTGCGCGCGGGCGATGGGCGGCGAGATGGAGTCGATCGTCGGCCGCGACTTCGCGACCTTCCTCGCCCACAACCCCTCCGGCCAGATCCGGTTCGTCGCCGAAAAGGATGCCGCGACCCAGCACAGCCTGCGCATCCTGCAAATCCCCTTTGTCGAGGGCGAGGGCGCGCCGATGCTGGTCGTCCTGCTCGACGAAGAGCAGCAGATGGTCGCGCCCACCGGGGCGAATGCGGGCAACCATGTCCGTGGGCTCGTCTCGCTGATGCCGTTCGGCATCGCGCTGGTCGACCGGGATGGGCGGTTCCTCCAGATGAACTCCGCCTTCATGCGCGCGGCCGGGGTGAATGGCGGGCAGCCGCCGCTCTATCCGGGCGATCTGGTGGTGCGCGAGGACAAGGCGGCGGTGGCGGACGCGATTCGCCGCTTCGCCGGGGGGGCGACCCATTCCGCCGACATGGCGGTCCGGCTGAAGGATCATCCCGAGGAGCCCGTCGCGCTGACCATCGCGGGCGCGCGCGGGCTGGGTGATGCCGCCGTGCTGTTGAGCCTGAAGGACAATTCCGAGGAAAGTCGCCTCAAGCGCGAAGTGGCGCAGGCGACCAAGATGCAGGCGGTCGGCCAGCTGGCGGGCGGCGTCGCGCACGACTTCAACAACATCCTGACCGCGATCATCGGGCATTGCGACCTGATGCTGATGCGCCATTCGCCCGGCGACAGCGATTATGACGACATCCAGCAGATCCGCACCAACTCCAACCGCGCGGCGAGCCTGACCCGCCAGTTGCTGGCCTTTTCCCGCCAGCAGACGCTGCGCCCGCAGATCCTGCAACTGCCCGATGTCGTGTCGGAAGTGTCGAACCTGCTCAAACGGCTGCTGGGCGAACGCGTCCGGCTGGACGTCAGCCATGGCCGCAACCTGGGCCCGATCCGCGCCGATCCGGGGCAGCTGGAGCAGGTGGTCGTCAACCTGGCGGTCAATGCGCGCGACGCGATCCTGGAGAATGAACCGGCGGGCGGCGGCATCCTGACCATCCAGACCCGCGGTGTCTCGATGGCCGACGTGCGCGCGATGAACCACGACATCCTGCCCGCCGCCGACTATACCGCGCTCACCATCAGCGACAACGGCACGGGCATTCCGGTCGAGATCCTGCCCAAGATCTTCGAACCCTTCTTTACCACCAAGGAAATGGGGAAGGGGACCGGGCTGGGCCTGTCGACCGTCTATGGCATCATCAAGCAGTCGGGCGGCTATATCTTCGCCGAATCGCCATCGGGCGGGGGGGCGCGCTTCTCCATCTATCTGCCGGTCCATGCGGCCCCGGCGGTGCCCGTCGGCAAGGCGGTGGAGGTCAAACCGGCTCTGCCTGCGCCGACGCCCTGGGGGTCGGGCACGATCCTGCTGGTCGAGGACGAGGACATGGTCCGCGCGGTCGCCGAACGCGCGCTGACCCGCCAGGGCTATACCGTCCTGTCGGCGGAAAATGGCGAGGCGGCGCTCGACATGCTCGACAGGCATGGCAAGCCCGACCTGCTGATCTCCGACGTGGTCATGCCGACCATGGACGGGCCGACGATGGTCGGTCTGGTCCGCAAACGCTATCCCGACCTGGCCGTGCTGTTCATGTCGGGCTATGCCGAGGAACAGCTGCGCAAGTCGATCACCCTGCCCAATGTCGGTTTCCTGCCCAAACCCTTCTCGGTCCAGCAGCTTGCCGAGGCCACGCAGATCGCGCTGGCGCAACAAGCGGCTGGCGGATGACGCAAAGCATGATATGGCGGTGCCGATGACAGAGCCCGTGCAGATCCTCATCGTCGAGGACGAACCCCTGATCGCCATGATGCTGGAGGACTTTCTGGACGTCCTCGACAAACAGGTCGCGGGCACCGTGGACAGCGTCGACGACGCGCTGGCCCGGGTGGCCGAGGGGGGTATCGACGCCGCCATCCTCGACGTCAACCTGCGGGGCGGCCAGAAGAGCACCCCCGTCGCCGAAGCGTTGGCGGCGCGCGGCGTGCCCTTCGTCTTCGCGACCGGCGGGTCGGACGATGCGGTGGACGAACGCTTCCGCGACCGCCCGCGCCTGCAAAAGCCGTTCACCATGGACGGCGTGGCCAAGGCGCTGGGATCGCTCTGACCGTTCCAACGGGGTGCGAAAAGCCCCGTCGATGGCATGGCTCGCGAAATTTGCTTGCGTGGGCGGGGTGTCTGGCGACATAGGGCTGCGTCATGACACGCCAATTCGACAAGTCCCGCCTGCCGTCCCGCCACGTTTCCGTCGGCCCGGAGCGTGCGCCGCACCGCAGCTATTACTACGCCATGGGTATCCAGGAAGAGGATATCGCCAAGCCGTTCGTCGCGCTGGCGAGTGCGGGTAACAATTCCGCCCCCTGTAACACCACCCTCGATGCGCAGGCCGATGCCGCGCAGGGCGGGGTGATCCGCGGCGGCGGCATGCCGCGCCGGTTCAACACCATCACCGTGACCGACGGCATCGCGATGGGCCATCAGGGGATGAAGTCCTCGCTGGTCAGCCGAGAGGTCATCGCGGATTCGGTCGAGCTTTCGGTGCGCGGCCACTGCTATGACGCGCTGGTGGGCTTTGCCGGATGCGACAAGTCGCTGCCGGGCATGATGATGGCGATGCTGCGCCTGAACGTGCCGTCGATCTTCGTCTATGGCGGCTCGATCCTGCCCGGCCGCCACCAGGACCGCGACGTGACCGTGGTCGACGTGTTCGAGGCGGTCGGCCAGCATGCGGCGGGCAACTGTCCGCTCCATGACCTGATCGCGCTGGAAAAGGTCGCCTGCCCCGGTCACGGCGCGTGCGGGGGCCAGTTCACCGCCAACACCATGGCATGCGTCGGCGAGGCGATCGGCCTGTCGCTGCCGAACAGCAACATGATGCCCGCACCCTTCCTCGACCGGCACGGCATTGCCGAGGCGGCGGGCGAGCAGGTCATGGAGCTGGTCGCGCGCAACCTGCGTCCGCGCGACATCTGCACCCGCGAGGCGTTCGAAAATGCCGCGCGCGTCGTCGCCGCGACCGGCGGCTCGACCAATGCCGGGCTTCACCTGCCCGCGATGGCGAACGAGGCGGGGATCGACTTCGACCTGTTCGACGTGGCCGAGATCTTCAAGACCACCCCCTATATCGCCGACCTCAAGCCCGGCGGCCGCTACGTCGCCAAGGACATGTATGAGGCGGGCGGCGTCTATATGCTGATGAAGACGCTGCTGGCGGGCGGCTATCTGCACGGCGACTGCATCACCGTCACCGGCAAGACGCTGGCGGAGAATATCGACGAGGTGACGTGGAACCCCGACCAGAAGGTCATCTATGACGTAAAGACCCCGATCACGCCGACCGGTGGCGTCGTGGGTCTGCGCGGCAGCCTGGCGCCCGAGGGGGCGATCGTGAAGGTGGCGGGCATGAAGCGCCTCCAGTTCGAAGGCACCGCGCGCGTCTTCGACTGCGAGGAAGAGGCGTTCGCCGCCGTCGAGGCGCGCGAGATCACCGACGGCACCGTGGTCGTCATCCGCTATGAAGGACCCAAGGGCGGTCCGGGCATGCGCGAGATGCTGTCGACCACCGCCGCGCTCTACGGTCAGGGGCTGGGCGAGAAGGTCGCGCTCATCACCGACGGGCGCTTCTCGGGCGGCACGCGCGGCTTCTGCATCGGCCATGTCGGGCCCGAGGCGGCCGATGGCGGCCCGATCGCGCTGGTCGAGAATGGCGACACCATCCGCATCGATGCCGAGGCGGGGACGATCGACCTGGTGGTGGCCGAGGATGTGCTGGCCGAACGCCGCGCCCGCTGGACCCCGCGCATGAACGATTACCAGTCCGGCGTGTTGTGGCGCTATGCCCAGAATGTCGGCCCGGCGCACCAGGGCGCCGTCACCCATCCCGGCGCCAAGTCCGAGCGCCATGTCTATGCGGATATCTGAATCCGTCTGTCTGGCCGGCGCCCTGGCGCTGGCCGGATGTTCGGGACGGAGCGATGGCGAGGCGGGGGATGACGCCGCCGCCACCGCTCCGGCCCAAAAGCCCGGTCTCGCCATTGCCTGTGCCCGGGCGGGGGCCGCGCGATTTTCGCAAGACTGCACCGTCGAGCAATCGGCGGCGGGCGATGCGGTGATCCTGACCCTTCGCCATTCCGATGGCGGATTCCGGCGGCTTAAAGTGACGCAGGACGGTCACGGCGTCGCCGCCGCCGATGGGGCGCTTCCGGCGCAGGTCACCATCGCGGGCGACCGGGAGATCGAGATCGCTATCGGCCCCGAGCGCTATCGCCTGCCCGCCACGGTCGGCGCGCGATGATCCCGATCGCTGGCCGTACCGTTCTGACCGCCGAGGCGATGCGCGCGGCCGAGGCGGCGGTCTTCGCATCGGGCCTCGACCCGACCGCGCTGATGCGGCGTGCGGGGGAAGCGGTGGCGCAGGCGGTGGCCCGGCTCGCGGGCCCACGCGAGGTGCTGGTCCTGTGCGGCCCCGGCAATAATGGTGGGGACGGCTATATCGCCGCCGCGACGCTGAAACATAGGGGCATCGCCGTCCGGGTCGCGGCGAGCGACGAGCCGCGCAGCGACGGTGCGCGCTGGGCCCGTGCGCTTTGGGATGGCCCGGTCGAGCTGCTGGCGACGGCGCGTCCTGCGCCGGTGCTGGTCGATGCGCTGTTCGGGATCGGCCTGTCGCGGGCGCTCGATCCCGTGGTGCAGGCGGCGCTGGCACGGCTGGCGGGCGAGGCCTGGCTCGCCATTGCGCTGGACCTGCCCAGCGGGGTCGCGAGCGATGACGGCGCAATAGGGGGCGAGGTGCCCCGCTTCGACGTGACGCTGGCGCTGGGGGCGGTGAAGCCCTCGCACCTGTTGCAACCCGCCGCCGGTCGGATGGGGCAGGTGCGGCTGCTGGGTATCGGCGTGCCGGTCGAGGGGACGACCCATGTCCTGGATCGGCCTACGCTGCCCCAGCCCGACGCCCGATCGCACAAATATAGCCGTGGCATGGTCGCGGTGGTGGCGGGGAGCATGTCGGGAGCGTCGGAACTCGCCGCTACCGCAGCGCTTCGCGCCGGGGCAGGCTATGTCCTTCATTTGAGCGCGGGGGCGTCCGCCGTCGCGCATCCGCATGCCATCGTCCGCCGCGACTATGCGCCCGAAGCGCTGAACGAGCAGCGGATCGGCGCGATCGTCATCGGTCCCGGCCTGGGCCGGGATGGCGACGCCAGCGCCCGGCTGGCGGCGGCGCTGGGCAGCGGCCGCCCGCTGGTCGTCGACGGCGATGCGCTGCGGCTGATCGATGCCGAGGCGCTGGGGCAGCATATCGGCCCCAAGATCCTGACCCCGCATGGCGGCGAATTCAGCCATTTGTTCGGCGATGGCTCCGGCAGCAAGCCCGATCGCACCCGCCGGGCGGCCGAGCGGACCGGGGCGGTCGTCGTCCACAAGGGTGCCGACACGGTCATCGCCGCGCCCGATGGCCGCACCATCCTTTGCCCTGAGGCCAATTCCTGGCTGTCGACCGCTGGGACCGGCGACGTGCTGGCGGGCGCAGTCGGCGCGATGCTGGCGGCCGGGCTCGATCCGTTCGAGGCGGCGGCGGCGGGCGTGTGGCTTCATGCCGAGGCGGCGCGGCGTTGCGGGGCGGCTTTCATCGCCGACGACTTGGCAGACGCGCTTTCCGCCGTCAGAGGCTGATCGCATGAGCGATATCATCATCCGCGTTGCCGCACGCGGCGACGGCGTGACCGAAAACGGCCGCCACGCCGCCTTTGCCGCCCCCGGCGACCTGCTGGAAGCGGACGGCACCGTCACGCCCGGCCCGCATCACCAGGAGCCGCCTTGCGGCCATTTCCCCCGCTGTGGCGGGTGCCAGCTCCAGCATCTGGACGACGAAAGCTATGCCGCCTTCGTCACCGACCGGGTCGCCTCCGCGCTGGACGCGCAGGGGCTGGCCGCGCCGCTTCGCGGGCCCCATGTCTCGCCGCCGCGCAGCCGCCGCCGTGCCACGCTGCATGCCGAGGCGAAGGGCGGGCGCGTGATGATCGGCTTTTCGGAGGAAAAGAGCCACGCGATCGTCGATATCGCCGAATGCCATATCCTCGATCCCGTGCTGTTCGCGCTGGTCGCGCCGCTGCGCGCGCTGCTCCAGCGGCTGGGGTTCAAGCGGCGCGGCGACGTGCACCTGACGCTGGCCGATCAGGGGGCGGACGTGCTCGTCACCAATTTCTCGCCGGATGGTCTCGAAGCGGCGGAAACGATCATCGGCTTTTGCGAGCGGCACGGCGTCGCGCGATTCGCGGTCGATGACGGGCTGGGCCCCGAGACGCGCTGGGAGCCCGAGCCGGTGACGGTGACGTTCGGCGGCGTGGGCGTGCCCCTGCCGCCCGGCGCCTTTCTCCAGGCGACGTGCGATGGCGAGGCCGCGCTGGTCTCGGCGGTGCGCGAAGCGGTGGGCCGGCCGCGCACGACCGCCGATCTGTTCGCCGGGCTCGGCACCTTCGCGCTGGCGCTGCCCGGCAAGGTCTATGCGGCCGAGGGTGCGCGCGACGCGATCCTGTCGCTCAAAGGGGCCGCCAATGCGCAGGGGCGGCCGGTCTTTGCCGAGCATCGCGACCTGTATCGCCGCCCGCTGACCAAGGCGGAGCTGGACCGTTTCGACGCGATCGTGCTCGACCCGCCGCGCGCGGGCGCACGCGACCAGGCGGCGGCGCTGGCCAGCGCCAATGTCGCCTCGGCCGCCTATGTCTCGTGCAACCCGGCCAGCTTCGCGCGCGACGCGCGGGAGATGGTCGACCAGGGCTGGCAGCTGGAATGGGTGCAGCCGGTGGGCCAGTTCCGCTGGTCCACCCATGTCGAGCTGGCGGCGCGCTTCGTGCGTCAGCCGTCCGAGGGATAATCCGCCGCGACGAAGAACAGCCCGTCCGACGGCGCGTTCAGCCCCAGCTGCGCGCGGTCGCGGGCGACCAGCGCTGCCTCGACATCGTCCGGCGTCCAGCGCCCCATGCCGACCAGCGCGAGACAGCCGACCATCGACCGCACCTGATGGTGCAGGAAGGACCGGGCGGCGGCGCGGATATAGAGGCGGGCATCGACCCGCTCGACCGACAGCAGGTCGAGTGTGCGGACCGGGCTGTCCGCCTGGCAATGGACCGAGCGGAAGGTGGTGAAGTCGTGCCGCCCGACCAGCCGGGAGGCCGCCTCGGCCATCGCGGCCTCGTCCAGCGGCTGGGGCACCTGCCATGCCAGCCCCGCTTCGTGGGTCAGGGGGGCGCGGCGGTTGACGATGCGATATTCGTAAGACCGGCGGATGCACGAAAAGCGCGCATGCCAGTCGTCGGCCACCGTCACGCAGTCCAGCACCGCCACCGGGTTGGGCCGGATCCGCGCGTTGATCGCCTCCATCAGGCGAAAGGGTGCGATGTCCTTGGCGATGTCGACATGCGCGCGCATCGCCAGCCCGTGCACCCCCGCATCGGTACGCCCCGCGGCATGGACGGCGGTGCGCTCGCCGGTCACGGCATGGATCGCATCCTCCAGCGCCTGCTGCACGCTCGGCCCATGCGACTGGCGCTGCCAGCCCATGAAGGGCCGCCCGTCAAATTCGACCGTCAGCGCGAAACGGGTCAAAGCCGCGTTCCCGCCGGGATCGCAAAGCCGCGCAGCAGCTCGTCCGCGCTCGACACGCCACGCCCGGCGCGCTGGACCGAGACGGCGCGCAGCGCGCCTTCGCCGCACGCGATGGTCAGCGCATCGTCCAGCACCTCGCCGGGTGCCCCTTCGGCCTCGACCGGCTCGGCGGCGAGCAGCTTCACCCGCTCCCCCGCGACCTCGAACCAGGCGCCGGGTGCCGGGTTGAACGCGCGGACCTGTCGCTCGAGCTCGACGGCGGGGCGGGTGAAGTCGATCCGCGTCTCCGCCTTGTCGATCTTGGCGGCATAGGTCACGCCCTCCTCGGGCTGCGTCCGCGCAGGATAGCGGTCGGGGTCCTCCAGCACCCGGACCATCAGCCGCGCGCCCATCGCCGCCAGCTCGTCGGTCAGCTCGCCCGTCGTCTTGCGTCCGATCGGGGTGGAGTCCTCCAGCTTGACCGGGCCGGTGTCGAGCCCCGCCTCCATCTGCATGATGCCGACGCCGGTCACCGCATCCCCCGCCAGGATCGCCCGCTGGATCGGCGCGGCGCCGCGCCACCGGGGCAGCAGCGAGCCATGGACGTTCAGGCAGCCGAGGCGCGGCGCGGTCAGGATCGGCCTGGGCAGGATCAGGCCATAGGCGGCGACCACCGCGACATCGGCGTCATGGGCGGCGAACCGCGCCTGTTCCTCCTCGCCGCGCAACGACACGGGGGTGAGGACGGGGATGCCCAGCGCCTCGGCCGCCTGCTGCACCGGCGAGGCGACCAGTTGCCGCCCGCGCCGCCCGCCGGGGCGGGGCGGCTGGCTATAGCTGGCGACGATGTCATGCCCGGCCTGCGCCAGGGCTTCCAGGACCGGGACGGCAAAGCCCGGCGTGCCCATGAAGATGATCCGCATGGCAATGCCTCTCTGCGCTGGCGGGACGGCGCGCAACCCCCTATCTGTTCCCCATGGCATCCCCCGAGATCGAGGCGCTGACCCAGGCGCTGGCGCGCATCCCCGGCCTTGGCCCCCGTTCGGCGCGGCGCGCGGTCCTGCACCTGCTCAAGAAGCGCGAGGCGGCGCTGGCCCCGTTGCTGTCGGCGCTGGCGGCGGTCGAGGAGCGGCTGGAGACCTGTTCGACCTGCGGCAATATCGACACCGCGAACCCGTGCGCGATCTGTGCCGATCCCCGGCGCGACGCGGGCGCGCTCTGCGTGGTCGAGGAGGTGGCGGACCTCTGGGCGCTGGAGCGGTCGCGGCTGTTTCCGGGGCGCTTCCATGTGCTGGGCGGCCGCTTGTCCGCGCTGGAGGGCGTGCGGCCCGAAGACCTGGCGATCGACGCGCTCGTCCGCCGGATCGAGGGCGGCGGCATCGACGAGGTGGTGCTGGCGATGAACGCCACGCTGGAGGGGCAGACGACGGCGCATTACATCGCCGAGCGGATCGAGCGCTTCCCGGTCCGCGTGACCCAACTGGCGCATGGCCTGCCGGTCGGCGGCGAGCTGGACTATCTCGACGAAGGGACGCTGGCCCAGGCCCTGCGTGCGCGCCGGCCTGTGGTCTGACGCCCCGGCTTGACGCTTTTGCCCATGCGCCGTAGCGAAACCGTCATGGCCATTCTTCCGATCGTCGAAGTTCCCGACCCCCGTCTGCGTCTCGTCTCCAAGCCGGTGGAGGCGGTGGACGACGGTGTGCGCCAGCTCGTCACCGACATGATCGACACCATGTACGACGCGCACGGCATCGGCCTGGCGGCGATCCAGGTCGGCGTCGACAAGCGCGTGCTGGTCATCGACCTTCAGGAAGAAGAGGATGAAGAGGGCAAGCCGGTCAAGAACCCGCGCGCCTATATCAACCCCGAGATCCTGTCGGTCAGCGACGAACTGTCCAGCTATAATGAGGGCTGCCTGTCGATCCCCGAGCAATATGCCGAGGTGAAGCGGCCCGCACGCTGTCAGGTGAAGTGGCTGGACGAAAAGGGCGAGGCGCATGAGGCCGAACTCGACGGACTGCTCGCCACCTGCATGCAGCATGAGATCGACCATCTGAACGGCGTGCTGTTCATCGACCATGTCAGCCGGTTGAAGCGCGACATGCTGATGCGCAAGCTCAACAAGATGCGCAAGGGCTGATCCCTTTCGCGCGAATGGGCCTGTTCGTGCGGGCCCGTTCGATCTATGTTCCGGCCTGTCCTTTGGTTCTGACAGGTTGTGACAATGCCCGAATTGATTGCCGTCGCGCTGCTGGCGCTGTTGCTGGGCGGATTGGCCGGATGGCTGGCGGCCCGGCGCAAGGCCGACGGGCTGGCCGGGGAGCTGGCCACGGCCAGGGCGCGCGCGGCCGAGGTCGATCCCTTGCGCGCCGCCCGCGACGCCGCCGAGCGTGACAAGAGCGATGCGCTCCAGGCGCTGGCGGAGTTGCGCGGGCGCGCCGCCGACCTCGACATGATCCGCGCCGCGCGCGACGCCGTGGAGGCCGAGCGAAATGCGGCGCTGCGCGAACTGGCCGAGCTGCGCGCCCGGTCGCAGGAGCGCGAGGCCGCGCATGCCCAGGCGCTGGAGGCGCTGGGCCAGGCACGCGAGCAGATCAACAGCCAGTTCGGCGAGGCGGCGGCGCGTGCGCTCGAAGTCGCACAGCGCCAGTTCCTGGAACGTGCCGAGGCCCGCTTCCGCCAGTCGGAGGAAGCCTCGGGTCAGACGCTCAAGGCCTTGCTCGATCCCGTCCACCAGCGACTGCAAAGCTATGAAGAGGGCGTGCGCAAGGTCGAGGACGAACGCCGCGACGCATTCGGCGAGCTGAAGGGCCAGATCGAGGCGATGCGCATCGGCCAGGAGCGGGTCTCGGGCGAGGCCGCCAAGCTGGTCAACGCGTTGCGCAACGCCCCCAAGGCGCGGGGCCGCTGGGGCGAGCAGCAGCTGCGCAACGTGCTCGAAAGCTGCGGCCTGTCCGAACATGCCGATTTCCAGACCGAGGTCAGCGTCGCGGACGGCGAGGGCGGCCGGCTGCGCCCCGATGCGATCGTACGCGTGCCCGGCGGCAAGGCGCTGGTCATCGATGCCAAGGTGTCGCTCAACGACTATCAGGACGCGTTCGGCGCGGTCGACGAGGTCGAGCGCTTGGCGGGCCTGTCGCGCCATGCCGCCGCGATGCGTGCTCATGTGAACGGGTTGGGCAATAAGAGCTATTGGAACCAGTTCGACGACGCGCCCGATTACGTCATCATGTTCGTGCCGGGCGAGCATTTCCTGTCGGCGGCCTTGGAGCATGACCCGACCCTGTGGGATTTTGCCTTCGACAAGCGGGTGCTGTTGGCGACGCCGACGAACCTGATCGCGATCGCGCGGACGGTGGCTGCGGTGTGGCGGCAGGAAAAGCTGGCGCAGGAAGCGCGGCAGATCGGCGCGCTGGGCAAGGAGCTCTACGCGCGCCTGGCCGTGATGGGCGGGCATGTGTCGAAGCTGGGCAAGAATCTCGACACCGCGATGACCGCCTATAACGCCTTTGTCGGCAGCCTGGAGAGCCAGGTCCTGACCAGCGCCCGCCGGTTCGAGGCGCTGAACATCGACACCGGCGGCAAGAGCATCGACCAGCCCCCCATCGGCGAACAGGCCGCGCGACCGCTGACGAAGTTGATGCCGGTGGTGGAACTTGCGGGCGAGGGGGCGGAAGTCTCCGGCTAATGGCCGCGGGCAGTTGGGGCGAGGGCGGGCGTGGCCTTCGACTTCGCTCAGGCTGAACGGAGGTGGGGTGGGGCGGCTACGGTCATGGCCTCACCCTCACCCTCAGCCAAAGCTCCGTTCGCACTGAGCGAAGTCGAAGTGCAAGGGAATCGCTCTCCCCTTGCCAACCACCCTTACCCAGACCGAACGACACCAGGTTCGTCAGCCCGCCGACGCGCCACCCTGTTGGGCCAGAACCTCATAGGCCATCACCGCCGTCGCCACCGCCGCGTTCAGGCTGTCGGCCTTGCCCAGCATCGGGATCTTGACCAGCTGGTCGCACGCCGCCGCATAGTCGGCGGGCATCCCTTGCGCCTCGTTGCCGGTCAGCAGGAAGGTCGGCCCCGCGTAACTGGCGGACCGATAGTCCGTATCGGTGTCGAGGCTGAGGCCGACCAGCTGGCCCGGCCCCTGCCGCAACCAGTCGAGAAAAGGCTGCCACTCGGTCTTCACGATCGGCACGGTGAACAGCGCCCCCATGCTGGCGCGCACCGCCTCGACCGAAAAGGGGTCGACGCATTCGCCGATCAGGATCAACCCGCCCGCGCCGACCGCATCGCCGGTGCGCAGGATCGTCCCCAGATTGCCCGGATCGCGCAGCCGCTCCGCCACCAGCCAGATGCCCGCCGAGGATCGGTCGAGCGCGTCCAGCGTCGTGCCCAGTTCCTCGAACACGCCGACCACGGCCTGCGGATTGTCCTTGCCCGATAGCTTGGACAGGATGTCGGGCGTCGTCTCGATCGCTTCGCCCTCTGCCCGTTCGACCGCGCGGATCAGCTCGCGGACTAGCGGATGGTCGGCCGAGGGGCGGGCATAGAATAACAGGGTCGGCACCCGCCCGGTCTCGCGCGCTTCGGTCAGGATGCGCAGGCCCTCGGCGAGGAACTGGCGCGCCTGTTTGCGGTGGCGCTTGTCGCGCAGGTCGCGGACCCACTTGATCAGCGGGTTGGAATAAGCGGTAATTTCACGGGGCATCAGTCTTCGCCGAACTTCGCTTCCACCAGCGCGGCCAGCGCCTCGACCGTCTCGCCCGCGCCGTCGCCGGTTGCGCTGATCGTGATCGTGTCGCCCATCGCGGCGCCCAGCATCATCAGGCCCATGATCGAGGTGCCGGTCACCATGCTGCCATCCTTGCCGACGCGCACCTCGCAGGGCTGGGTCGAGGCGAGGGTGACGAACTTGGCGCTGGCGCGGGCGTGAAGGCCACGCCGGTTGGTGATGAGGACGGAGCGGCTCTGCTCGGTCATGCGGCGGCCTCGCCCAGCACCTCGGAGGCGACCGAGATATATTTGCGTCCGGCCTCGCGCGCGGCGGCGACGGCATCGACGACCTGCATCGCCTTGCGCGCTGATCCCAGGCGAATCAGCATGGGCAGGTTCATGCCCGCGATCACCTCGACCCGGCCGCGCTCCATCAGCGAGATGGCGAGGTTGGAAGGCGTGCCACCGAACAGGTCGGTCAGCACGATCACGCCGCGCCCGGCATCGACGGTGGCGATCGCCGCGGCGATGTCCGCGCGGCGCTCCTCCATATCGTCCTCGGGGCCGATCGCGATGGTCGCGATCCGCTCCTGGGGGCCGACCACATGCACCATCGCGGTCACGAACTCATCGGCGAGCCGCCCGTGCGTCACCAGAACCAGACCGATCATGTCAGACACGCATATCCATCATTTCTTGGCCGGCCCGGCTTCCAGAGAGTCTTTCGGCACGGCACGCAAATCACGATGCACCACCGTGGGCGAAAAACCGCTTTTGCGCAACCGTTCCGCGATCCGCTCGGCGACATGGACCGACCGATGCCGCCCGCCGGTACAGCCGATCGCGACGGTGATATAGGATTTGCCGCTGGCGATGTAACGCGGCACCAGCGTGTCGAGCAGCCCCTCGATCTGGCCGAGCGATGCCTCATAGGCGGGGTCGTGGCGGATATAGTCGATTACCGGCTGGTCCAGCCCGGTGCCCGGACGAAGCTCAGCCGACCAGTGCGGATTGCGCAGGAAGCGCATGTCGAAGACCAGATCGGCGTTGCGCGGCAACCCCTTGGAAAAGCCGAAGGACATGACGGTCATCACCGGCTCGCTCAGCCCCTCGACCGCATAATTGGCGCGCAGCCATTGGCCCAGGTCGTTGCTGGTCATGTTGGTCGTGTCGAGCAGGCGGTCGGCCATGTCGCGCAGCGGCGCGAGCAAGGCGCGTTCGTGCGCGATGCCATCGTCTGCCGCCCGGTCCATGGCCAGCGGATGGCGGTGCCGGGTCTCGGCATAGCGGCGCTTCAGCTCGGCCCCGCCACAGTTCAGGAACAGCGTCTCGACCGCGATGCTGGGGCTTTCGTTCAGCCGCGCCACGCGCTGCGAAATCTTGTGCGGATCGAAATCGCGCGTCCGGACTCCCAGGCTGATGGCGAGCGGGCGTTTCTTGCCCTCCATGCCGGCGGGCGGCGGCGCCTCCAGCAGACTGTCGAGCAGGAAGAGGGGGAGGTTGTCCACCACTTCCCAGCCCAGATCCTCCAGCGTTTTCAGCGTGGTCGACGTACCGGCACCGGACATGCCGGTGACCAGCAGAATGCGTTTGCGGTCCATCACAAGCGCTCCTTGATGTGCGTAACGAGTAGCTCGACCTTGATCGGTGCCGAGGCGGGGCGGGGATCGAGGCGAAACACAGGCAGGGAAACGCCCGCGATCGGGCTCCGGGCCCATTCGGGCATGCGGTCCTCCTCGCCCAGATCGATGACCAGCCCGACTATTGCCTCGGGCCGATGCGGCATGGGGCACAGGCCGACGCCCCTGACCTCGATCAGACCGGCGATCGTCTCGGGCACGCGGACCTGCAATTGGCCGCTCATGCCGCGGGCCTGGACGTAATCGTCACCGATCAGCGTCGCGCCGCGATCGATCAGCCGCAGCGCCAGGTCGGACTTGCCCGCGCCCGACGGCCCGCGCAGCAGCACGCCCATGCCCTTCACGACGACACCGGTCGCGTGGATCAGTTCGACGCGATCATCGGCCAGGGTCATGACACGGGTGCCAGCGGCAGTCGGACGACGAAACGCGCGCCGCTCATTCGGTCCTCCCGCGATTCGACATGGATGCGCCCCTGATGCGCCTCGACGATGGTGCGCGCAATGGCGAGGCCCAGGCCCGAATGACGGCCGAAATCCTCGGCAGCGGGGCGGATCGAGTGGAAGCGGCGGAAGATCGCCTCGCGCGCCTCTTCGGGAACGCCGGGGCCCTCGTCCTCAACGCGGACGATCAGGTCATTATGGTCGTGCGCCAGACTGATCGCCACCACCCCCTGATCGGGCGAGAAGGACAGCGCATTGGCGACCAGATTCTCGAACACCCGTTCCAGCCGCGCGCCTTCGCCCAGGACGATCGCTGGGCGCGGGTCGGGCGAGTCGAAGCGCAGGCGGATGCCGCGTTCCACCCCGCGCGCCTCGCGCTGTTCGATGAGCCTGCCGATCAGCGCGTGGAGGTCGACCGGATCGAACTTCGCGCGGCTCAACTGCGCGTCCAGTCGCGAGGCGTCGGAAATGTCGGTGATCAGCCGGTCGAGCCGCCGGACATCGTCGCGGACGATCGCCAGCAGCTGCGCCTGGAGCGCGGGGTCGCGGATCATCTCCAGGCTGTCGACCGCGGAGCGGAGCGAGGCGAGGGGGTTCTTCAACTCGTGGGTGACATCGGCGGCGAAGGCCTCGGTCGCATCGATCCGCGCGCGCAGCGCCAGGCTCATGTCCGACAGGGCGCGGGCCAGCATCCCCAGTTCGTCGCGACGATCGGGCAGGCGCGGCACCACCACTTCGCGCGCGCGGCCCAGCCGGACGCGGACCGCCGCGCGCGCCAGCCGCCGGAGCGGCCGGACGATGGTGCGCGCCAGGAACAGCGAAAGCAGGACCGAGATCAGTGCGACGAGCGCCAGCAGGACGCTCAGCCGGAACCGCTCGATCCGGACGGTTTCGGTGATGAAGCGGGCATTCTCGGTCGTCATGATCGCGCCGCCGCCGGGCAGCGGGGCGGCGGCGGTGATGACGGGGGTGCGGTCGGGCGCGCGCCAGACCGAGCCCGACACGCGCGCCTGTCGCGCCGCCACGACATCGGGCCATTCCGCGCCGCCGCGCCGTTCGCGATAGAGCGGCGGCCGGGCGGCACCGACGACGGTGTCGATCCCGGCGTCGAGGAAGCGCGCGATCGCCTGCCCCCAATCCTGCTTGTCGGGATCGCGCAGGACGAAGTTGCGCACGCCCAGGTCGCGGCTGTCGGCGGTCATCCGCCCCTGCGGATCATAGAGCCGCAACCGCCCGCCGGTATCTTTGGCGATCCGCATCATCAGCGCATCGCGCTCGCCCGGCCGGACCGAGCTGAGCGCCTCACCGACCAGCCGCACCTCGCGCAACGCCTGCGCCACCCGGTTGTCGAGCAGCCGGGTGCGATAGGAATCGAGATAGAAGAACCCACCCGCCAACAGCAACAGCGCAAAGATGTTGAGCGCCAGGATCCGCTGGGTCAGCGAGATCTGGCCCGACCAGCGCAGGGCCAGGTCGGGGGCTTCACTCCTCGGAGAATCGGTAACCGGCGCCATAAAGCGTCTCTATGGCGTCGAAATCGGGGTCCACCTGGCGGAACTTGCGGCGCAGGCGTTTGATATGGCTGTCGATCGTGCGGTCGTCGACATAGATGTCGTCCTGATAGGCCGCATCCATCAACTGGTTGCGGGTGCGCACGATGCCGGGCCGCTGGGCCAGCGTCTCCAGGATCAGGAATTCGGTCACGGTCAGGGTGACCGGCTCGTCCTTCCAGGTCACCTTGTGCCGCGCCGGGTCCATCGCCAGCGCCCCGCGCGTCAGCGGGCCCTGCACCTCGGCAGCGGTCGTGCCCTGCACCTGCCCGGACGCCTCCGACCGGCGCAGGATCGCACGGATGCGCGCGATCAGCAGCCGCTGAGAAAAGGGCTTGGCGATATAATCGTCCGCCCCCATCGCCAGCCCCAGCGCCTCGTCCAGCTCGTCATCCTTGCTGGTCAGGAAGATCACCGGGATCTGGCTCTTCTCGCGCAGGCGACGCAGCAGCTCCAGCCCGTCCATGCGCGGCATCTTGATGTCGAAGATCGCCAGGTCGGGCGGATTGTCGATCAGCGCCTTCAGCGCGGCTTCGCCATCGGCATAGATGCGCGTGAGGAAACCCTCCGCCTGAAGCGCGATCGACACCGAGGTCAGGATGTTCCGGTCGTCGTCGACCAGCGCGATCGTAGCGGTCATGCGATGGACTTGCCCTGGAACGAGGCTTGCGATCGGTTGGCCATGCGCACTCGGTTAGGCCAAAGCGGGACACGGCTCAACCGTCTTTGCGGATTCGTGTGTTTGACGTGTTAAACAAAGCGGCTATGAAAAGGGGGGACGCATACATATTCCTATGCGGCGGCAAGAGGTGCCGGAACTTCCGGCACCCGGCATGAGGGAATGAGGAAGCTCTTATGAACGAACGGATTCCGGAGATCGGATTGCAGGCGCAGGGGATCGAAACCCGCGCGACGCTGCATTGGAACCTGGTGACGGCGCGGCTGATCGAAACGGCGGTCGCGCGGGGCGAGGGCAAGCTGTCCGCGGACGGCCCGCTGGTGGTCGAGACGGGTGAACATACCGGCCGCTCGGCGCAGGACAAGTTCATGGTCCGCGACGACGAGACCCGCGACACCGTCTGGTGGGGCAAGACCAACAAGCCGATGAGCCCCGACGATTTCGCCGCGCTCAAGGCCGATTTCTTCGCCGCGCTGGGCCAGAAGGAAGACCTGTTCGTCCAGGACCTGTATGGCGGATCGCAGCCCGAGCACCGGGTCCGCGTCCGCGTCGTGACCGAGCTGGCCTGGCACAACCTCTTCATCCGCACCATGCTGGTCCGCCCCGAAGAGCATGAGCTGCGCAAGTTCGTCGCCGACTATACGATCATCGACCTGCCCAGCTTCCGCGCCGACCCCGCGCGCCATGGCTGCCGCTCCTCGACGGTCATCGCGGTCAACATGACCGAGAAGCTGATCCTGATCGGCGGCACGCGCTATGCGGGCGAGATGAAGAAGTCGGTCTTCGGCCTGCTCAACTATCTGCTGCCGACGACGGGCGTCATGCCGATGCATTGTTCGGCCAATATGGGCGCGGACGGATCGACGGCGGTGTTCTTCGGCCTGTCGGGCACCGGCAAGACTACGCTGTCGGCCGATGCCAGCCGTACGCTGATCGGCGATGACGAGCATGGCTGGTCGGACACGGCGGTCTTCAATTTCGAGGGCGGCTGCTATGCCAAGATGATCCGCCTCTCGCCCGAGGCCGAGCCCGAGATCTTCGCCACGACCAAGCGGTTCGGGACGGTCCTGGAAAACGTCGTGATGGACCCGGTCACGCGCCAGCTCGACCTGAACGACAACAGCCTGGCCGAGAACAGCCGGGGGGCGTACCCGATCGACTTCATCCCCAATGCGTCGAAGGACAATATGGGGGGCGTGCCGCGCAACATCGTGATGCTGACGGCGGACGCCTATGGCATCCTGCCGCCGATCGCCAAGCTGACGCCCGAACAGGCCATGTATCATTTCCTGTCGGGCTATACCGCGCGCGTCGCGGGGACCGAGATCGGCGTGACCGAGCCCGATGCGACCTTCTCGACCTGCTTCGGCGCGCCCTTCATGCCGCGTCATCCCTCGGTCTATGGCAATTTGCTCAAGGAGCGGATCGCGAAGGGCGGGGTCGATTGCTGGTTGGTCAATACCGGCTGGACCGGCGGCAAATATGGCGTAGGCCACCGCATGCCGATCAAGGCGACGCGCGCGCTGCTCAACGCCGCGCTCGACGGCAGTCTCAACCAGGCCGAGTTCCGGACCGATCCCAATTTCGGCTTCCAGGTGCCGGTCGCGGTGCCCGGCGTCGATCCGGCCATTCTCAACCCGCGTGATACCTGGGCGGACAAGGCGGCCTATGACGCGACGGCGGCCAGGCTGGTCGATCTGTTCAACGAGAATTTCGGCCAGTTCGCGGACCATGTCGACGAAGGCGTCCGCGCGGCGGCGCCCAAGGTGACGGTGGCGGCGTAGCTTCTCGGGTGAGGAGGGCGCTCATGGCGGGCGTTCTCCCTTGGCCTTCGACTGCGCTCAGGCTGAACGGGGTTTCGGGAATCCGCAACAACGCCCGTTCAGCCTGAGCGAAGTCGAAGGCCACGCCCCAACGCACGGCCTCAATCCGCCAAAGGCTCCACCAGCAACACGCCGCCATCGACATGCGCCACGCGCAGCCGAGTCCCCGTGGCGGCATCGGGTCCGCGCACTGGCCATTCGCCGTCGCCCAGCCGCGCGCGCCCTTCGCCGCCCGCGATCGGCGTCGTGACCGTCACGATCTGTCCGCGCAGCCGCCGGGCGGGCTCGTTCAGGACCGGCGCATCGCTCTCCACGGGAAAGTCCCGATACCAGCGCCGCCCGATCACGACGCACACCACGCTCCACACCGCGAAATCGGCGAGTTGCAGCCCGACCGGCAGGTCCGGCAAAGCCCAGACGGTCAACGCCGTCACCCCCACCGCGATGGCGAGGAAGATCAGGAAGACGCCCGGCACGAGCAGCTCGGCGATGCCCAGTACCAACCCCGCCGCCAGCCAGAGCGCGGCGGGGTCGATCTCCCCCAGGCTCACGAACCCGACGGCTCGAACGGCCCCGGCCTGGCGGGCGGGGTGGCGGCGCCCGGCTTGTTCGGGGCCAGCGCTTCCTTCGCCAGCTCGCCGATGCCGCCCAGCGTCCCGATCAGCTGGGTCGCCTCGACCGGGAAGAGGATCGTCTTGGCATTGGGGCTGGTCGCGAACTTGCCCACTGCCTCGACATATTTCTGCGCGACGAAATAGTTGATCGCCTGCGTCCCGCCCGAGGCGATCGCGTCGGACACGACTCGCGTCGCCTTGGCCTCCGCCTCGGCGGCGCGCTCGCGTGCTTCGGAGTCGCGGAACGCCGACTCGCGGCGGCCTTCGGCTTCCAGGATGCGCGCCTGCTTCTGGCCCTCGGCGCGCAGGATCTCCGAAGCGCGCGAGCCTTCCGCCTCCAGGATGTTGGCGCGCTTCTCGCGTTCGGCCTTCATCTGGCGGGCCATGGCGTTGACGATATCGACCGGCGGGCGGATGTCCTTGATCTCGACGCGGGTGATCTTCACCCCCCAGGGCGTGGTCGCATGGTCGACCACATTGAGCAGCCGCGCATTGATCTCGTCGCGCTTGGACAAGGTTTCGTCCAGATCCATCGCGCCCATGACGGTGCGCAAGTTGGTCGTCACCAAGTTCAGCAGCGCGACATACAGGTCCGACACCTCATAGGCGGCCTTGGGTGCATCCAATACCTGGAAGAAGACGACCCCGTCGGTCGAGATCATCGCATTGTCCTTGGTGATGATCTCCTGTCCCGGAATGTCGATCACCTGTTCCATCATGTTCACGCGGCGGCCGACGCGATAGAAGAAAGCGGGGTAGAAGTTGAAGCCGGGGGCGGCCGTGCCGGTATAGCGGCCGAAATGCTCGATCGTGTACTGATAGCCCTGGCGGACGATCTTGATCGACATCATCAGATACAGAAGCACCAGCAGCACCGCCAGCGCGGCAATGATCACGCCCATCGACAAACTCCCCCAGAGATCGATCCTGACACGTTCTAGCATGGCGGTGCAGCAAGGGCCTAGCGGGAACGGCTCGCTTTGGTTACATGGCCCGCCACTTGTTCCCTTCGCAGGATTTGGCAGCCCCATGGATATCCGCCTCGGCCTCACCTTCGACGACGTGCTCCTCGTTCCGCAGGAGTCCGACGTTCTGCCGAGCAGCGCGGACACGCGCACGCAACTGACCCGCTCGATCGCGCTCAACATCCCCGTCCTGTCGGCGGCGATGGACACCGTGACCGAGGCCGACATGGCGATCGTCATGGCGCAGCTGGGCGGCATGGGCGTTCTGCACCGCAACCTGACGCTCGATCAGCAGGTCGCCGCCGTGCGCCAGGTCAAGCGGTTCGAGAGCGGCATGGTCGTCAACCCGATCACCATCTCGCCGACCGCGACGCTGGCCGAGGCGCAGGCGCTGATGGCGCGGCACCGGATCAGCGGCATCCCCGTCGTCGAATTCGACGGCCGTCTCGTCGGCATCCTGACCAACCGCGACGTGCGCTTCGCCGAAAACCCGCAACAGCCGGTGTCCGAGCTGATGACGCATGAGGATCTGGCGACCGTGAAGGTCGGCGTCGGCCAGGACGAGGCGCGCCGCCTGCTCCACGCGCGCCGGATCGAGAAGCTGCTGGTCGTCGACGAAAGCTATCGCTGCGTCGGCCTGATCACCGTCAAGGATATCGAGAAGGCCGTCACCTATCCCTCGGCCACCAAGGATGCCGCCGGGCGCCTGCGCGTCGCCGCCGCCTCCACGGTGGGCGAAAAGGGCTTTGAGCGGACCCGCGCGCTGATCGAGGCGGAGGTCGACTGCGTCATCATCGACACCGCGCACGGCCATAACCGCGACGTCGCCCGCGCGGTCGAGGCGGCCAAGAAGCTGTCCGACACGGTGCAGGTGATCGCAGGCAATGTCGCCACCGCCGCCGCCACCCGCGCGCTGATCGATGCGGGTGCCGATGCGGTGAAGGTCGGCATCGGGCCGGGTTCGATCTGTACCACCCGCGTCGTCGCGGGCGTCGGGGTGCCCCAGTTGACCGCCGTGATGGACTGCGCCGAGGAAGGCTGGAAGTCGGGCGTGCCGGTGATTGCCGATGGCGGCCTGCGCACCTCGGGCGATCTCGCCAAGGCGCTGGCGGCGGGGGCGGGCGCCTGCATGGTCGGCTCGCTGCTCGCGGGCACCGAGGAAGCGCCAGGCGAGACCTTCCTGTACCAGGGCCGTGCCTATAAGTCCTATCGCGGCATGGGCTCGGTCGGCGCGATGGGGCGCGGCTCGGCGGACCGCTATTTCCAGGGCGATATCAAGGATCAGATGAAGCTGGTGCCCGAGGGCATCGAGGGGCAGGTCGCCTATAAGGGCCCGGCGCGCGACGTCATCCACCAGCTGGTCGGCGGCATCAAGGCGGCGATGGGCTATACCGGCTCGGCGACGCTGAAGGACCTGCGCGAACGGGCGCAGTTCGTCCAGATCACAGGGGCGGGCCTGAAGGAAAGCCATGTCCATGACGTGACGATCACGCGGGAAGCTCCCAATTACCCGACCCGCTGAGCCGAGGGACGCCCGCGCATGACCCCCGGTGCCCGCACCCAGGCGGCGATCGAACTGCTGGACGAGATCGTCGCCGCCGCCGCCAGCGGCGGTGCGGCGGCGGACACGCTGATCGCGCGCTATTTCGCGACGCGTCGCTATGCCGGGTCGAAGGACCGGCGGGCGGTGCGCGAGCTGGTCTATGCGGCGATCCGGCAGGCCGGACCGATGCCGGTTTCGGGCCGGGCCGCGATGCTGGCGGTCGCCGATCGCGATCCGGCGGTGGCGGCGACCTTCGACGGGGCGGGCCATGGCCCCGCGCCGATCGCGCCCGACGAACCGCGCGCCGAGGGCGGGGTGGCGCCGGGCTGGCTGGTCGAGGCGCTGACCGCGTCCGGGCTGGATGCGGCCCGGCAGGCCGCGCTGGTCGACCGGGCGCCGCTCGATCTGCGGGTCAACAGCCTGGCGACCACGCGCGACGCGGTGCTGGAGCAATGGCCCGAGGGCGCGGCCACGCCGCTCGCCCCGCTGGGCATCCGCCTGCCCAACGGGACGGCGGTGGAGTCGTCCGACCTCTACCGCGCCGGACTGGTCGAGGTGCAGGACGAGGGCAGCCAGTTGGTCGGCGCGGCGCTGAACGCGAAACCCGGCGAATGGCTGGTCGACCTGTGCGCCGGGGCGGGGGGCAAGACGCTCCAGCTGGCCGCCGCCATGGCCAATCAGGGCGCGCTGCTCGCCTGCGACATCGACCGGGCGCGGCTCCAGAAACTGCCGCCGCGCGCCGAGCGGGCGGGGGCGAGCATCATCGAGAGCCGGTTGCTCAATCCGGGTCACGAGGCCGAGATGCTGGCCGACTGGGCGGGCAAGGCCGATGGCGTCCTGATCGATGCGCCCTGTTCGGGCACCGGCACCTGGCGGCGCAATCCCGAGGCGCGCTGGCGGCTGACCCCGGAGCGATTGCAGCGTCTGCGCGCGATGCAGGAACAGGTGATGGCGATCGGCGCGGGGCTGGTGAAGCCGGGCGGGCGGATGGTCTATATCGTCTGCTCGCTGCTGGATGCCGAAGGGACCGACCAGGTCGCCGCCTTTCTCGCGCGGCATCCCGGCTGGGTGGCCGAGCAGATCGAACCCGCGATCGGTACGGGCCATGGGCCGGGCCGTCGCCTCGATCCCGCGACGCACGGCACCGACGGCTTTTTTGTCGCCTGCCTCCAGGCACCATGCTAGCATCCGGCTTCGTGCCCAGTCCGGAGTTCCTCATGCGTTTGACGTCCCTGGCCGCCGCCGCCGCATTGGCGGTGGTCTCGCTTTCCACGTCGCTCAGCGGCCAGCGCCCCGACAGCCAGATCGATGCCCGGTCGCTGCAATTGCTGGAGCAGGGGCGCAGCCTGAAGGCGGCGGGCAATCTCGACGGTGCGACCGACACTCTGGAAACGGCGGTGACGGTCGATCCGCGCAACCGTGCCGCCTTCGTGCTGCTCGCCGAGGTCGCCGATGCGCGCGGCCTGCCGGGCAAGGCGATCCGGCTGTATCGCGAGGCGCTGCTGCTCGACCCGAACGACACGCGCGCGCTGCGCGGTCAGGGTGAGGCCCTGGTGCAGAAGGGCGCGATCGCCCGCGCCAAGGACAATCTCGCCAAGATCAAGACGCTGTGCAAGCAGGATTGCGGCGATGCCACCGCGCTCGCCGCGCTGATCGCCAAGGGCCCCCCGGTCACGACCGCGCAGGTCGACAGCAAGACCCCGCCGACGCCTTAACCCGAATTCCTCCCTCTCACAGGGGAGGATTAGGGGGGAGACATTCACGATTGCGTATTCTTCTCCTCTCCCCTGTCCAGGGGAGAGGGTTAGCGAAGCTTGCCAGCGTGCTGGCTAGCGCAGCTTGGGTGAGGGGTTGAGCGAGCCTGGAGGCTCGCGCGCCCGCAGTGCGAGCGTCCACCCCTCACCCAGCTCCGACTAAGTCTTTGCTGTCGCAAAGACCAAGTCTGCGCAACCCTCTCCCCTCTGCGAGGGGCGAGG
Organism: Sphingomonas sp. 1185; assembly: GCF_040544655.1. Lineage (NCBI taxonomy): Bacteria > Pseudomonadati > Pseudomonadota > Alphaproteobacteria > Sphingomonadales > Sphingomonadaceae > Sphingomonas > Sphingomonas sp. 1185. The sequence continues at coordinate 316,914 of NZ_JBEPKL010000001.1, read as the reverse complement.
GAAGAACAGGCATGATGAATGTCGATCCAATCTAGTCCTTCACCCCAGCGCGCGGGCCAGGGCGACGAATTCGGCCACGGACAGCGTCTCGGCGCGGCGGGCCGGGTCGATACCGACTGCCTCCATCGCTTCGGTCGCGCCCGCCACCGGCTTCAGGCTCTGGCGCAGCATCTTGCGACGCTGGCCGAAGGCGGCGGCGGTCAGCCGTTCGAGCGTGCGGAAGCTGACCCCCTCGGGCGCCTCTTTCGGGGTGATGTGGACGACCGCCGACATGACCTTGGGCGGCGGGGTGAAGGCGGATCGATGGACCGGCATCGCGATCCGCGAATCGCTGCGCCACTGGGTCAGGACGGCCAGGCGACCATAGGCCGACTGGTCGGCACCGGCGACGATCCGCTCGGCCACTTCCTTCTGGAACATCAGCGTGCAGGACTGCCACCAGGGCAGCCATGCCCCCGACAGCCAGCCGACCAGCAACGGCGTGCCGACATTATAGGGCAGATTCGAGACGATGTGCGGCTTGCTCTCGAACAGCTCGGGCGCATTGATGCGCAGCGCGTCGCCCTCGATGACCTTCAGCCGGTCGGGAAACGCCTCGGACAGTTCGGCGAGCGCGGGGATGCAGCGGCGGTCGCGCTCGATCGCGGTCACGCGTGCGCCCGCCATCAGGAGCGCACGGGTCAGGCCGCCCGGGCCGGGGCCGATCTCCAGCACCTGCTGGTCGGTCAGGTCGCCGGGGATCGCGGCGATCCGCGCGAGCAGCTGGCCGTCGAACAGGAAATTCTGGCCGAGGGACTTGGCGGCGGACAGGCCATGGCGCGCGATGACATCGCGCAACGGCGGCAGGGGCGTGATCGGGGTCATGCGGTCAGGCCGCGGCCTCGGCCCGGCGTCGCGCGGCATCGCCCGCCATGGCGATCGCGGCGATCATCGCGCCGGGATGCGCCTGGTCCTGCCCGGCAATGCCGAAGGCGGTGCCGTGGTCGGGCGAGGTCCGCACGATCGGCAGTCCCAGCGTGATGTTGACCCCCTCGTCGAAATGCAGCGTCTTGAGCGGCACCAGCGCCTGATCGTGATAGCAGCACAGCACCGCATCATAGGCGGTGCGCGCGCGGGGGTGGAACAGCGTGTCGGCGGCGAAGGGGCCGGTCGCATCGATCCCCTCGGCCCGCAACTGCGCGATGGCCGGTTCGATCAGCTCGATCTCCTCGCGCCCGATCGCGCCGCCTTCGCCCGCATGCGGGTTCAGCCCGGCAAAGGCCAGGCGAGGGGCGGTGATACCGAAATTGCGGCACAGCCCGCGCGCGGTGGCGCGGCCCTTGGCGACGATCAGCTCGACCGACAACAGCCCCGATACCGCCGCGAGCGGCACATGGGTGGTGATCGGCACCACGCGCAGCGACGGCCCCGCCAGCATCATGACGGCATTGGCGCCCGCCACGCCGCAACGCTCGGCGACGAACTCGGTCTGCCCCGGATGGGTGAAGCCGATATCGTAGAGCTGCGCCTTGCTGACCGGCCCGGTCACCAGCGCACAGGCGGCGTCCGATCGAACGAGGCCGACCGCCAGCTCCAGCGCGTGGAGCGCACAGCGTGCGCCCTCGACATCCGGGCGGCCGGGATGGATTTCGCCCGCATCGTCGACCGACAGGATGGGCAGCGCCGTATCGAACGCCGAGACCGCCGCCGCCATGTCGGTGACGCGCCGGGTCGGCCCGTCCCAGACCCGCTCGATCGCGCGCGCATCGCCGACCGCGACGAAGGGCGGCAAACCGGCCGCGTCGCGCGCGGCCCAGGCCTTGGCGATGATCTCCGGACCGATACCGGCCGGGTCGCCCATCGAAATCGCCAGAGGCCGGATCATGCCGTCGCTCCCATCACCGATATTCGATCACCGCGTCGCGGCGAAGGTCGCGCATCTTCTGGTTGGCGCGCAGGTTGACGCGCTGCTGCTCCAGCTGGTTCTGCAACTGGTCGTTGGTCGGCAGATTGCCCGAACGCGGCTCTTCGCGGTCGCACAGCACCAGCGAGCGGACGCCTTGCTCCGGCGAGCCGAAGGGCGGGGTCGCCTGGCCGATCTGGAGCTTCAGCAGGATTTCCTGGAGCGGCGCGGGCAGCTGGCGGATCGTCACCTGGTCGTTGTCGACCACCTCGGCCTTCAGCTGGGTCGCCACGCGCTGCACGTCGCCGCAGCCGCGGATCGCCTGGGTCGCCTTGGCGAATTCCGCCGCGCGGGCGCTCGCCTGTGCCTGGGTGGTGCCAGCCGGGAACTTGACGGTCAGCTGCTTGAGCGACAGCCGCGAATCGCGCGGATCGGCGGTCAGTACCTGCCGCTTGTCGGTCAGGTACAGGATCGAGAAGCCGCCGGGGATCTGGATCGGTCCGGCGACCTGGCCGACCTGCATCTGGCCCACCGCCGCCTGAAGCTCGGGCGGCAGCTGCGCAGAACGGACCCAGCCCAAGTCACCGTTCACCGCGCGGGTCGACGCCTCGGAGAAGCTGCGCGCGAAATATTCGAAGGGCTGCTGCCCCTTCTGGATCTCGGCGATGATCTGCCGCGCATTGGCGAAGACCTGCTGCGCGGTCGCCTCGTTGGCGGACAGGAAGATTTCCTTGAGGTTATATTCCTCGGTGCCCTTGGCGGCTTCCAGGCGGGCGCGGATCGCATTCACCTCTTCGTCGCCGACATTGACGGTCGGCTCGACCTTGCGGCGGAGATAGCGGCTCCAGGCCAGCTCGCCCTCGATCTGGCGACGCATCGACTTTTCCGACGAGCCGACCTGGCGCAGGAACGCGTTCATCTGGCTGGGCGTCTTGCCGAACTGCTGCGAGAAGCGGGCATAGGCCTGGTTGATCTCGTCGGGCGTGACCGTGATGTCGGCGGTCTTCGCCTCCTGGATCTGCAACGTCTCGTCGATCAGCTGGCGCAGGATCTGCATGCGCAGCCGGTCGCGGTCCTCCGCCGACAGGTTGGTGACATTGTTCAGCGCGAGCGCCAGCGCCATGCGCTGGTCGAGGTCGGTGCCGGTCAGCACCGTGTCGTTCACGATCGCGGTCGGCTTGCGGATATTGGGGTCCAGCTTGCCGAACAGCTGAAGATTCGAGGGGATGTTGAGCCCGCCCGTGTCGGGCACGGCCTGATCCGGAACCGTCTGCGCCAGCGCGCCCGCGGCGACGGCGGCGAGCATCAGCGTGCCCCCGATGCGAAGGAAGCGGGCCTTGGAACGAATGTCGTGCTTCACCGTGTCTGTGATCCTCATCGCGCCAGCTCTCGGCGCGTAACCGCGGGGGTATGGGTCAACCATGCTGAATGTCGGCTTAGCGACCGAGATTGGTGAAGGCCAGCGTCAACAGAAAGCTGTTGCCCGCCCGCGCATCGCCGGTGTTCACATAATCGCGCCGCCAGGTGAAGCCGAGGCGAAGGCAATCATCCTCATATTGCACGCCCAGCCGGTGACGAATCGGATCGAAGCCATTGGCAACCGACAAAGAATCCTCCGACCGGTCGGTCAGGTCGATGACCGTCGAGCCAAAGGCCGACCAGAAGCGGGCGAACTGCACGCGCCCTGCCAGCCGCACTTCCTCGCGGTCCTGCAAATCCTCGATCGAGGGGAAGATATGCCGGTTCAGGCGCAGATAGCCCGCCTGGAAATAGGTGGCGCGCGATCCGATCGTCGCGTCCAGCTCGTTGCGGCGAACCGCGAAACTGTCCTTGTCCAGCCGGAAGCGGTGGGTCAGCGAGACGAAGTCGCGGAAGCGCAGCTCGGTCCGCCCCACGATATCCGACCAGCGATCGGACAGGCCGGTGCCCGGATAGAGGATGGTCTGGCGGTCGTTCAGGCGAAAGCTCTGTCCCACCAGCGTGTCGAGGGTGAAGCCGGGCAGGGTGAGCGCCCATTGCGCGCCGTAGGTGATGCGCGTCGAATCCTCGAACCGGTCATAGCCGGGGAAGCGGTTGAGCGCGAAGAGGTTGGAATCCTCCAGATCGACCGCGCGGGCATCCTCGTTGGGGATGCCGAGATTGCGGATCGGCGGGCTGGCGACGATCTGGACGCGCGGGGTGAAACGCTGGCTGCCGCCCCAAAGCTCGCCGACAAAGGGCCATTTGACATCGACCGCCAGCGCCCCGATCGCGCGCCCCTGGAACCCGTCCAGCCCCTGATAGACCAGCGGCGTGGTGGCGATGTTGCTGGAGTTATAGGCGTCGCCGCGCGCATAGGCGGTGAACGTCACCTCCTGGCCCCAGTTGGTCAGGCGGCGCAGGTCCCAGCGCAGGCTGGCAAAGGCACGCTGCGTGTCCTGGCCCGCCGTCCGGCTGATCGCCAGCGTGTTGAGCTGCATCTCGAACTTGCCGCCCAGCAGGCCGTCGTTGAAGCGGCGGCGATAGTCGATCTCGGGCAGGGCGATGGCCTGTTGCCCCTGCGGGTCGTTGACGCGCAGCGTCTGCACGTACCAGCCGTTGATCGCGAAATAGCTGTCGGCGTCGATCCGCTCCAGGCTGGCCGTGGTGCGCAGCCGGTCGTCGCGCGAAATATCGTAACGGCGCAGGAAGGTGCGGTCGGTCGTCACCCGCAGCGAGCCCGACAGGCTCCATTCGGGGGAAAACTGGTATCGGCCGATCCCGTCGAGATAGCCGCGAAACGCCTGGGTCGTGTCGGTCGGGTTGAGGGTGTTCAGGTCGTCGCTGCGGCGGCTGGCGGTGGCATAGCCGGTCAGGCGGAACGCGCCCAGCGTGTTCAGCGCCTCATATTCCGCCTCCATCATCGGCAGCACGGCGGTGAAGACGTGCGGCGTGACGGTCAGCCCCTTGTTGGGCGCGAGCTTCCAGTAATAGGGCGCGGCAATCTCGATCCCGTTGACCCGGTCGAGCCGGATGTCGGGGGTCAGGAAGCCGCTGTCGCCGCCCGATCCCACCGGCGCGGACAGGCGCGGCAGCGGGATGGTGGGCAGGCCGAACAGGTTCAGTCGCGCGCCGTTGAAATAGACGCGCTCGCGGTCCGGGCGATAGGTGACGCGGACCGCCGTGATCTTCCACGACGGCTCCTTGGGGCAGCCCTCGGACGTCTCGACCGCGCAGGGCGTATAGGCGGCATGTTCGAGATTGACGGTGCCGTCGGTCTGGCGGGTGCCCCGATCCGCCGCCAGGCGCCCACCCTGTTCGAGCACGACCAGCATATTGTCGACGACGCCGTCCTTCATCGAGTCGGTCAGCTCGATCTGGTCGCCATAGGCGATGTCGCCTTCGGGATTGGTGATCGCGATATTGCCGGTGGCGAGCACCTTGCCGGACTTGCGGTTCCACGTCACCTTGTCGGCGCGCAGGCGTTCGCCGTCGCGGATCATGCGGACATCGCCGGTCGCCGTCACGATATCGGCGTCGATGTCATATTCCAGCTGCGCCGCGCTGAAGCGGACCTGGTTGGAGTCCGCAGGGGCGGGGCCGTCGGCGGGCGGCGGTGCCACGGGGCGATCCTGCAGATCCTGCGCGGCGGCAGGCGTCGCAGCGAGCGCGGCCAACAGGGCGAGGGGCAGGGTGCTGCCGGTCAGAAGCGTCGATCGCAACACGATGATACCAGGTCCGTCCTTGCCGACATGATGATGAAAGCCTCCCCCCGGCAGGGCGACGCCGCGAATGGCCCGCCTATCGCATCACCGGCCGCCCGCTGCAATCGCGCGCTTGCCACATCGGCTCCAAGGCCTAGATGATAGCCGCTGTTACTTGTTCATCAGGGGTTTCCCATGCAGATCGCGTTTACCTCCGCCGTCGAAACCGGCGATGTCATCGTCCTTCCCGTCGCGAAGGGCAAGGTCGACACGGTGCAGTTCGGCGGCGAGGAACAGGGCGCACTGGGCAAGGCGGCCATCGAGGCGGCGCGTTTCAAGGGCGATGCGGGCACAATCGCCGAGTTCTTCGCGACCGTCGATAGCGCGGTCCGCCGGGTCGTCCTGCTCGGCATCGGCGAGGGTTCGGCGGCCGACTGGCGCAAGGCGGGCGGCGCGCTGACCGCCAAGCTGCTGACCTCGGCGTCGTCGGCGTCGGTCGATCTGACCGGGCTGGACGGCCAGCCCGCGGCCGAGGCCGTGGCGGGCTTTGCCGGGGCGGCGGTGCAGCGCGGCTGGCGCTATGACGTGTATCGCACCAAGCTGCCCGAAAGCGCCAAGCCGGTGCTGACCCGCATCGCGATCGTGGGGGCAGGCGCCGAGGCGGAAGCCGCATATGCGCGCATCCACGCGGTCAATGGCGGGCTGGAGCTGACCCGCACGCTCGTCTCGGAGCCGCCGAACAAGCTCTATCCCGAGAGCTTCGTCGAGCGCGTGCTGCGCGACGTCGACGGTCTGGGGCTGGAAGTCACCGTGCTGGACGAGGCGCAGATGCGCGACCTGGGCATGGGCGCGCTGCTGGGCGTCAGCCAGGGTTCGGTGCGCGAGGGGCGCCTGCTGGTCCTGAAGTGGAATGGCGGCGCGGCGGATGCCGAGACGCTGGCGCTGGTCGGCAAGGGCGTGACCTTCGACACCGGCGGCATCTCCATCAAGCCCGCCGCGGGCATGGAAGACATGAAGTGGGACATGGGCGGCGCCGGTGCGGTCGCGGGCGCGATGAAGGCGATCGCCGCGCGCAAGGCCAAGGCGAACGTCGTCGGCGTCATGGGCCTGGTCGAGAACATGCCCGACGGCAATGCGCAGCGCCCCGGTGACGTGGTGACGTCGATGTCGGGCCAGACGATCGAGGTCATCAACACCGACGCGGAAGGCCGCCTGGTCCTGTGCGACGCGCTGACCTGGGTCCAGAAGACCCATTCGCCCTCGACCATCGTCGACCTCGCCACGCTGACCGGCGCGATGATCATCAGCCTGGGCCATGAGCATGGCGGCCTGTTCGCCAATGACGATTCGCTGGCCGATGCGCTGCTCGCGGCGAGCAAGACCACCGACGAGAAGCTGTGGCGCTTCCCGCTGTCCGACGCCTATGACAAGCTGATCGACAGCCCGATCGCCGACATGAAGAATGTCGGTCCGCGCGGCGGCGGCTCGATCACGGCGGCGCAATTCCTGAAGCGCTATATCAACGAGGGCGTCGCCTGGGCGCATCTCGACATCGCCGGCATGGTCTGGTCGGACAAGCCGGGCGTCAACCACGACAAGGGCGCGACCGGATACGGCGTGCGCCTGCTCGACCAGTTCGTCGCGGACCGGTTCGAGGCGTAAGGACATAGGGCGGCGCGATGCAGGTCGACTTCTATCATCTGACCATGGCGCCGCTCGACCGGCTGCTTCCCGTCATCGCCGATCGGGTGATGGCGGGGGGCGGGCGGCTGTTGATCGTCAGCGGCGACCCCGACCAGCGGGCCGCCCTCGATCGGCAGCTCTGGATGGTCCCGGCGGACGGCTTCCTGCCGCATGCCCAGGCGGGGGAGGGCGACGATGCCGCCCAGCCGATCCTGATTTCGGGCGAGGTACAGCCCGCCAATGGCGCACGGCATGTCGCGCTGGCGGACGGCGTGTGGCGCGACGCGGCGCTGGACTTCGACCGCGCCTTCCACTTCTTCGACGGCGACCGGATCGCCGAGGCGCGCGCCGCCTGGCGGGCGCTCGCCGACTGCGAGGGCGTCGAGCGGCGCTACTGGAAACAGAACGACCAGGGCCGCTGGGAACAGGCGGCGTAACATTCCTCCCCGTCCCGGCGAGGACCAGCTTGTTGCCATAAGACATTGCATTGCCTTCGCGCCGCGACTAGGGCGACGCCACTTCCAGCCAACACCTTAATTCAGGAGCTGCGTGACCATCATGGCCGCGAACCGTACCTTTTCGATCATCAAGCCCGACGCGACCCGCCGCAACCTGACCGGCGCCGTCACCAAGATGCTGGAGGACGCCGGTCTGCGCGTCGTCGCCTCGAAGCGCATCCACATGACCCGCGAGCAGGCCGAGGGCTTCTATGCGGTCCACAAGGAGCGTCCCTTCTTCAACGATCTGGTCGAGTTCATGATCTCGGGCCCGGTCGTCGTGCAGGTGCTCGAGGGCGAGAACGCCATGCAGCGCAACCGCGACATCATGGGCGCGACCAACCCCGCCAATGCCGAGCCGGGCACGATCCGCAAGGAACTGGCCGAGTCGATCGAAGCCAACACCGTCCATGGTTCGGACTCGGACGAGAATGCCGCGATCGAGATCGCCTATTTCTTCAAGCCGGAAGAAATCGTCGGCTGATGGAATGGCGGCTGCGACGGGCCGGGCCGGGCGACGCGCCTGCGCTGTCGCTCGTCGCGGCCGCCACCTTTCTCGAGACCTTTGCCGGGACCATTGCCGGTCCCGACATGGTGTATCACTGCACCACCAACAGCTCGCCCGCCAAGTTCGATCACTGGATCGCGGATGACGCCTGCGTCGTCACTTTGGCCGAGCATCCCGATGGCGCAGCGCCCGTCGGCTATACGCTTCTCGTCCCGCCCGACCTGCCGGTCGAGACCGACGAGCATGATATCGAACTCCGCCGCATCTATGCGCTGTCGCTGACGCGCGGTTCGGGGCTGGGCCACAGGCTGATGGCCCGCGCGCTGGACGATGCCCGCGCACTCGGGCGACGCCGGATGCTACTCGGCGTGCTCGGCATCAACGAAAATGCCCGCGCCTTCTATGAGCGCGAAGGCTTCACGCTGGCAGGCACGCGCCAGTTCCGGGTCGGCGACACCGTCTATGACGATGTCGTCTATGCCCGCCGCCTCTAGGGCGAAGGCGACGATGCAAAGACCGGCAGGCGGGCGCACCGCGCATCTCCCCTCCGCCCACGCGGACCGTCCCGCCCCGGCTCTTGATCCGCAGGCTTCGCAGGCGCATGGCACAGGCCCTTCGCTAGTTGATGGAGCCCCCATGCGCCTGTTCGCCGCGACTGCCACGATCCTGCTGATGTCGACCACCGCGATGGCCCAGACCCCGGCCTCCGCCCCGGCCGGTGCACATGCGGCGTCCCTGCCCGCGTCCAATCCCTTCGCCGCGGCCAGCACGCTGCCGCTGGGGGCGCCGCCCTTCGATCGGATCAAGAGCAGCGACTATGCGCCCGCCCTGCTGGCGGGGATGGCGCAGCAACGGGCCGAAGTGCGGGCGATCGCCAATGCGCGCAGCGCGCCGACGTTCGACAATACCATTGCCGCGCTCGAACGGTCGGGCCGGTTGCTGGAACGTGCCAGCCTGGCTTTCGAGGGCGTGGTCGGTGCCAATACCGACGATGTCCTGCAAAAGACCGAGGCCGATCTGGCCCCGGCCTTCGCCGCGCATCAGGATGCGATCAACCTGGACCCCGCGCTGTTCGCCCGCGTCAGGACGCTGTACGACAAGCGCCGGACGCTGGGCCTGACGCCCGAGCAGCTTCAGGTGCTGACGCTCACCTATCAGAATATGGTGCGCGCGGGCGCGCTGCTGTCCCCGGCCGACAAGCTCACGCTGAGCCAATATAACGCGCAACTGTCGACGCTGGAGACCGCGTTCCAGCAGAAGCTGCTCGCCGCGACCAAGGCGGGTGCGCTGGTCGTCGAGGATCGCGCCAAGCTGGCCGGACTGTCCGAGGCGGAGATCGCGGCGGCGGCCGATGCGGCCAAGGCGCGCGGGCTGACCGGCAAATATGTGCTGACCCTGCAAAACACCACCCAGCAGCCCGAGCTTGCCAGCCTGACCGATCGCGCCACGCGCGAGGCGCTGTTCCGGGCGAGCTGGACGCGCGCGGAGAAGGGGGACGCCAACGATACCCGCGACACGATCGCACAGATCGCCCTGCTCCGGGCGCAAAAGGCCAAGCTGCTCGGCTTCCCCACCTGGGCCGATTACGTGCTGCAGGACCAGATGGCCAGGAACCCGCAGACCGCGCTGGCCTTCATGCAGCGGCTGGGCAAGCCCGTCGCCGTCGAGCAGCATCGCGAGGCGGCGGAATTGCAGGCGCGGATCAAGGCGACCGGCGGCGATTTCGAGCTGAAGCCCTGGGACTGGGATTTCTATTCGGAACAGGTTCGCAAGGCCAAATATGATCTGAACCAGGACGAGCTGAAACCCTATTTCGAGATCAACAAGGTCCTGACCGACGGTGTCTTCTATGCCGCGCACGAGCTGTACGGCCTGACCTTCAAGCGCCGCACCGACATTCCCGTCTATCAGCCCGACGTGATGGTCTATGAGGTGGATGAAGCGAATGGCGCGATGCTGGGCCTGATGTATTTCGACTATTGGAAGCGCGACAACAAGAATGGCGGCGCGTGGATGTCGAACTTCGTCAACCAGTCGAAGCTGATCGGCACCAAGCCGGTCATCTATAACGTCGCGAACTTCACCAAGCCCGCCGCCGGTCAGCCCTCCCTGATCAGCTTCGACGATGTCGTGACGATGTTCCACGAATTCGGCCATGCGCTGCACGGCCTGTTCGCGAACCAGGTCTATCCCTCGGTATCGGGCACGAATACCGCCCGCGACTTCGTGGAGTTCCCGTCGCAGTTCAACGAGCATTGGGCGCTCGATCCCAAGGTGCTGTCGCATTATGCGGTGAACTACAAGGACGGAAAGCCCATCCCGCAGGCGCTGGTCGACAAGATCAAGCGGGCCAGCACCTTCAATTCGGGCTATTCCTTCGGCGAGGCGCTGGCCGCGGCCGAGCTGGACATGAGCTGGCATTCGCTGACGGCGGCGCAGGGGCGGCAGGATGTCGACGCCTTCGAGGACAAGGCGCTGGCCGCGACCGGGCTGGACATCGCCGAGGTGCCGCCGCGCTATCGCTCCAGCTATTTCCTCCACATATGGTCGAACGGCTATTCGGCGGGCTATTACGCCTATAGCTGGACCAAGATGCTGAGCGCCAATGCGTTCAACTGGTTCGAACGCCATGGCGGCATGACCCGCGCCAATGGCCAGCGGTTCCGCGACATGATCCTGTCGAAGGGGCATACCGAGGATTATGCGCCGATGTTCCGGGCCTTCAACGGCGCGGACCCGCAGGTCGGCCCGTTGCTGAAGGACCTGGGCCTGGACGCCGATACCCCGGAGCATGCGCGGACCGCGACGACCGCCGGATAGGCCGGTGCCGGGCGGCATGACGGTGTGCCGCCCGAAAAAATCGCCTGGTCTCATGACCGTCATATTCCACGCGACGCGTCCGGTTTTTGCGGCTAGCGTCGATCCATTACCCCATGCCGTGATCGAGGAAGGTTGATGCGAGTAGCCCTGCTTTTCCGTCTTTTTCTGACGGGTATGGCGGCGAGTTTCACGAACCCGGCATCGGCGGTCACCCCGACGTCCGAACTGGTCGAGCTTCAGCGCGAGATGAACGCGCTGCTGGCCGGGCGTTCGGGGGAATATGGCATCGCCGCGATCGATCTGCGCGACGGCTATACCGCCAGCGTGAACGGCACGATCCCCTTTCCGATGGCGAGCACGGTGAAGCTCGCCATCGCGGCCGCCTATCTGACCGAGGTCGACCAGGGGCGGCGGAGCCTGGGCGACATGATCCATGGCCGCACCGCCGCGAAGGCGATGGAGGCGATGATCGTCCGCAGCGACAATCTGGCGGCCGACCAGCTGTTCGCGGCCGTCGGCGGCCCTGCCAAGGTCCAGCAATGGCTATGGACCCAGAACATCACCGGCATCCGGGTCGACCGGACGATTGCCCAGCTCCTCCGCGAGCGCGGCCATCTGGCGGACATCAAGGACGTCGCGACGCCGGTCGCCATGGTCACCCTGCTGAAACGGCTCGACAGCGGCTCGGTCCTCGCGCCGCAGAGCCGTGCCTTCCTGCTCGGCCTGATGCGGCAATGCCGGACGGGCACCCGCCGCATCCGCGCGTTGCTGCCCGCCGGAACGCTGGTGGAGGACAAGACGGGGACGCTGGACGGCATCTCGAACGATGTCGGGTTCATCACCATGCCCGACGGCCGCCGCGTGGCGATCGCCGTGTTCGCGCGCGGGGGACGCGATCGCCAGCCCGTCATCGCCGAGCTGTCGCGGATGATCTATGATCGCTTCACCGACAGCGTCCGCAATGCGGTCGCGGCGTTCATGAAGCTGCGATAACCGGGGTCGCAGGCGGTCGGTCCGCTGCGGTCGTCGCGTCGGGACCACCGCGCGAATACGGAAAATGGCTGGACAAACCCATCGGGGATTTGTCTTTTCAATGATCTACGTTAGCGCAGGCGGCGGGACGGGCCGGGGGGCCTTGTCCCGCTTTCGGGTGGCAGAATGATCAGGACACAGCCAGGCAGCATCTTCGATCGGATCATCATCTGGTCTTTCGACCGACCGGTGTCGGGTTTCACGCGCTATACGCTGGCGGCGCTGGTCGTCGCATTCGTGGCGGTCGCGCGGATCCTCATCATCCCCGACGAACTGCCATGGCTGCTCTTCATTCCGGCCACGATCGGCGTCGCGCTGGTCCTGGGGCTGGGCGCGGGATTGTTCGCCAGCATGGTGTCCACGGTCGCCGGTGCCCTGTCGATCGGCAATGCTGCCAACCCCTATTGGCTGCCGGACAATCAATGGGCGGCGGCAGTGGTGTTCCTCGTCATCCTGATCGGCATGGTCATGATGACCGGCGAATTGCGGGACACGCTGCGGCGGTCGCTGGCGCTGAACGCCGAACTGGTCGAGCGGGAGCGTTCCTCGGCGGAGCGCGAGGTGTTCCTGTCCAGCGTCCTGGCCGCGTCCACCGACTGCATCAAGGTCGTGGACCTGGACGGCAATCTGACCTTCATGAGCGAGGGCGGCATGAAGGTGATGGACATCAGCGACTTCAACGCGGTCCGTGGCTGTCCCTGGTCGGATTTCCTGAAGGGCAACGGCGCGGCTCAGGCCCGCGCGGCGCTGAAGGCGGCGGCCGAGGGGCGCTCGTCGCATTTCGAGACGCCTGCGGACACCTATATCGGCGTTCCCAAATGGTGGTCGGTTTCCGTCTCGCCCATCCCCGGCCCGGATGGTCGCCCGGCGCGCATCCTGTCGGTGTCGCGCGACCTCACCGCGCTGTACGAAGCCCGCGAGCAGCAGAAGCTCCTGAACGGCGAGCTGAGCCACCGGCTGAAGAATGTGCTGACCCTGGTCCAGTCGATCGCCAATCAGACGTTGCGCGGCGCGCACAGCATCGAACAGGCCTCCGCCGCCTTCTCCTCGCGGCTGGCCTCGCTGGGGCGGGCGACCGATGTGCTGACCACCACCGCATGGCAGCAGGCGGAGCTTCACGATGTCATCGAGGCCGGGCTGTCGGCCGTCTCCGGGATGAGGGACCGGATCGCGATCGATGGTCCGCGCATCCGATTGAACTCGCATGTCGCGCTGGCGTTGACCCTGGCTTTCCACGAGCTGGCGACCAATGCGACCAAATATGGCGCGCTCGGCAACGATACGGGATCGGTGACCTTGCGATGGCAGGTCAGCGGCACGCAGGGCAGCGCCTGTTTCCATCTGCGCTGGCAGGAACGGGGTGGGCCGCCGGTCGTCCGCCCGTCACAGCGCGGCTTTGGATCGCGCATGATCGAGCGCTCGCTCGGCGCCTATTTCCGGGGCAGGACGGTGCTCGACTTTCCGCCCGAAGGGGTCGTGTTCCGGATCGATGCGCCGCTGGGCGACACCGGCGAGCTGATCGACGGTTGATATGGGACAGCCCATTTCGCCGCGCAGCATCCTCATCGTCGAGGATGAGCCGTTCGTCCGCCACGACCTGGCGGACTTTTTCGAGGATCGCGGTTTTCAGGTCTTCGCGGCGCAGGATGCCGACACGGCGGCCGAGATCCTCGCCGCGCACGCGTCCATCCGCATCGTGCTTACCGATGTGCAGATGGCGGGGACGATGGACGGGGTGAAGCTGGCGCATGTCGTGCGCGACCGCTGTCCGCTGGCGATCCTCATCATCGTGTCGGGCATGGGGCATCCGCCCATAGCCGACCTGCCCGACGGATCGGTGTTCCTCGCCAAGCCGTTCGATCCCCGGCACGTACTGGACGAGATCGAACGCCTGTCCGCCTGACGGTCCGACCGGCCGACGCCTCGACGCGCGGGTGAGCGGCCGGGACATACGCCCCGGCCACCGTCACGTCAGAATTTGAAGCCCAGACGGGCATAGCCGAACTGGCCCGGCAGGTCATAGGTCGTCGGATCGAATCCGCCGCAGCTCAGGCAGTCGGGCGCTCTCTTCCCCAGGATGTTGTTGACCCCCATGGTCAGCGTCATACGCTGCGACATCCAGGGCAGGGTCCAGCCGACCTGCGCATCCAGATACAGGATCGGCTTCATCTCGCGATTGGCATAGGCGGGCTCGGTCACCTTGCCGATATAGCGGCCGGTGAGCGACGCCAGGAACGTCTCGCTCGACCAGTCGATCGTCGCGACGCTCTTGAAGCGGGGATAGGCCTGGTCGCCGCGTTCGGTGCCCTGCCGTTCCAGCTTGGCGCTGCCGGTGGCGGTGGGCAGGGTGGTCGAATATTCCAGCAGGACGTTGCTGGCCCAGTTCAGCCCGAACGTGCCCGCCCCGACGCGCGGACTGCGATAGAGGAGGGTGATGTCGATCCCCTCGCTCTTGAGCGAGGCGATATTCTGGAGCAGCCCGCGAATCTGCGTGATCTGGCCGCTGCCCGTCGAGGAGCGGGTGATCGCGCCGCAGCTGACCGCATCGCGCTGGTTGATGCAGTTCGCCAGCAGCACGTCCGCCCCGACCGAGGCGATCGCGTCGTCCACCTTGATCGTATAGTAATCGGCCTCCAGGCTCAGCTGGCTGGCGAAACCGGCCTCACGAGCCCAGGCAGGGCTATAGACGCCGCCCAGCACCCAGCTCTCCGACTTTTCAGGCTTCAGCGCGCGGTTGCCGCCGGTCAGGATCGGCAGCTGCAACCCGTTCTGGACGTAATTGACCGGCACGCCCAGCGCGACGCAGTTCTGTCGCACCGTGCTGTTCGCGGGCAGGCTGGCAATCCCCGAGCAGGGATCGATGACGGTGCCGTCGAACCGCGACGGCGTGCCGAACAGCTCGCCGATGCTGGGGGCGCGGAACCCCTGCGCCCAGGTGCCGCGCAGGCGCAGATCCTCGAACGGCTTCCAGCTGAGCCCGCCCTTCATCACCGTTCGGTTGCCGCTGGTCGAGTAATCCGAATAGCGCGCGGCGAACGACCCTTCGAGCAGGCGGAAGAAGGGGACGTCCTTCAGCACCGGGATGCTGAGTTCGGCGTAAACCTCGTTGACGTCGAACGCGCCCGCCGTCGGCTGGGCCGGAATGTCCGACCCCAGCCCCGCCGCGACGATGGGATCGGGGTTGAACGATCCCGTCTGGCGGCGGAACTCATATCCCGTGGCCAGACCCAGCGGCCCGGCGGGAAGCTGGAACAGCGTACCCGTCAGGTTGAAGGTCGCGTCGGTCATCGTCTGTTCGGACCGGTCGCGCTGGGTGAAGGTCACATAGTCGATCATCGCCTGGGTGATCGAACCGGCGCCGCCGAAGATGTTGAACGGCACGCATGCGCCGGTGCAGTTCGCCACCGGCCCCAGCGCCAGCGCCAGGTTGGCGGCGTTCACATTGCCGTGCGCCACCTGCTTGGCATGGTTCTCGGCATAGATGACATTGGCGTCCCAGTACCAGGTGCCCGCGCCGATCGGGATCTGGCCGTCCAGCGTGCTCGACATGTACATGGTGTCGACCCGCTGGCTGTAGTGGCGCGGTCCGTTTTCGACGAAGCGCCGCCCGATAAAGCCGTAATTGGCCGGCGTCCCGCTATTCCCCGCGCTCAGCGTCACGCCGAACGGGTTGAACGGATTGGTCCGGTCGATCGAAATGGTATCGAGCAGATTGCCGTTGCCCGCATCCGGCCCGACGAACAGCGGCAGCGGCGCCGCCTGGTTGTCCGAGGTGCGGCGGTTGTAGATCAGCTTGGTGCTCAGCCGGACATTGTCCGCCAGCTCGCCGGTGAAGTTGACGAAGGCGCCGACCCGCTCCTGCGGCGTCAGCAGATAGTTATAGGGGCGGAAGTTGAACCGATCGGCGACGGTGAAGGACTTGAAGTCGCTGTTCGCGCCGGTCGGGTCGGACGGGTCGAAGCGCGGCCGGGTGAGCGGGTTGCTCTTCAACGTCAGGTTCATCGCCTCGCCCGTCACGGGGTTGTTGATGATGAACCGGCCATTGGGCGTGCCCGAGCTGCACGTGCTGGTACAGGCGGTCGCGCCGGGATCGGGGAAGGCGTAATAGGGCCGATCGCCCGCAAAGACCGATCCCTGGTTGATGTAATTGGCGCCCGCGACGATCGAGACGCGGCCGTCCGAGGTCCGGTGCCCCCAGCTCAGCTGGTAATTCTGGGTTACCCCGTCGCCCTTGTCATAGCCGCCCAGCTGCGCCGAGGCGAGGAAGCCGTTCTGGCGCTTCTTGGTGATGATGTTGACGACGCCCGCAATCGCGTCCGAGCCGTAGATGGTCGACGCCCCGTCGCGCAGCACGTCGACGCGTTCGATCATGCTGTCGGGAATGGCGTTCAGGTCGACCGCGCCGGGAATGCCGCTCGCCGCGCTGCCGTTGATGA
The DNA here is from genome assembly GCF_040544655.1 of Sphingomonas sp. 1185. Taxonomy (NCBI): domain Bacteria; kingdom Pseudomonadati; phylum Pseudomonadota; class Alphaproteobacteria; order Sphingomonadales; family Sphingomonadaceae; genus Sphingomonas; species Sphingomonas sp. 1185. Next base: position 300,394 of record NZ_JBEPKL010000001.1, on the reverse strand, counting down.
AACGCAGGCCGTCGACCAGCACCAGCGTGCGGCGGCTGCCCAGATAGCGCAGGTCGATCTCGGCCGACCCCGCGCCGACGCCGCCGCCATCAGGCGGGTTGCCGTTATTGCCCGACCGATTGAAGCGGGAATTGAGCCCACCCGCCGCACCGGGCAGGCGTTGCAGCACGTCGCCGATCGAGGAAAGGCCGGTCCGCGCGATGTCCGCGCCGTCGATCGCGGTCAGTGGTGCGCTCTGGTCCAGCGGATTGCGGCGGATGCGCGATCCCGTCACCACGATCGTCCCGTCGCTCGCACCCGCCGCATCGCCATCGGCGGTCTCGGCGGCGCCGCTGCCGCCCGAAGACTGGGTTTGCGCCTGGGCGTCGATGGCCAGGATCAGGGACCCGATGGCCGCCCCCGTCAGCGCCCATTTTCGCAACCGGCTCGGTCGATAAACCATGATCTTTCCCCTTTTTTGGTCCTGCTTTGCTCCCGTTCCTGCTGCGAATTTGGGGTGGCCTCTGTCGTGCCGCCTTTGATGGGGTGTGCGCCGTGATCGGCCCGTGTGACGCCCGCTGATACGGTGTGCCCATGCCGATCGCTGTCACCTCCATTTCATATACGGTATGACATTGCGGATGGTGTCAAGGGGCTTGCTGCAAGCGGCGATGGGGGCGGCGCGCCAAGTAATTCCTACCTATCGAGTAGGTAAAATAGCATTGTAGCGACTGCCCAGGGCCTTATGCCGGGCATGCGGCCGCGCCCATGGTCGCCCAAAGGGAGCAGATATGATCGGCCTGAGACTCATGGCGTCCTCCATCCCCGCGCTTGTCGCAGCCACGCCTGTCCCGGCGGCGGCCCAACAGACCGCGCCGGTCGCACCCGCCCAACAACAGGCGGCGAAGGACGCGCCCAATTTCCTGGTCATCGTCGCGGACGATCTGGGCTGGTCCGATCTGGGCGCGTTCGGGGGTGAGATCGCGACCCCCAATCTCGATGCGCTGGCGCTGTCGGGGGTGCGCTTCACCGGCTTCCATACCGCGCCCACCTGTTCGCCGACCCGCTCGATGCTGATGAGCGGGGTCGACAATCACGAGGCCGGGCTCGGCACCATGGCCGAGTTGCTGGGGCCGGAAACGCGTGGGCGGCCGGGCTATGAGGGCTATCTGAACGACCGCGTCGCCTCGATCGCCGAGCTGCTGCGCGCGGGCGGGTATACGACGCTGATGGCGGGCAAATGGCATCTCGGCCTGACCCCGGAGCGCGAACCTGCAGCGCGGGGCTTCGAGCACAGCTTCGCGCTGCTCCAGGGCCTGTCGAACCATTTCGGCGAGGACCAGAACGACGCCTGGACCCGGGCGGGCCTCGCCCCCAGCTATCGCGACGACGGCAAGCCCGCCGCGCTGCCCAAGGGCACCTATTCCGCCGATTATTTCGCGGACCGGCTGATCGGCTATCTCGACGCGGCGGCCAGGTCGGGGGATCGGCGCCCCTTCTTCGCCTATCTGCCCTTCACCACGCCGCACTGGCCGCTCCAGGCCCCGGCGGAGACGATCGCCAAATATAAGGGCCGCTATGATGCGGGCTATGAAGCGCTGCGGAGCGAGCGGCTGGCGCGGCAAAAGGCGCTGGGGCTGGTTCCCGCCGATGCGGTGCCGCACACGCTGGAACTGGCGCGGCCCTGGGCCTCGCTGACCGCCGAAGAGCGCGCGATCGAGGCGCGCAAGATGGAGGTCTATGCCGCGATGGTCGACCGGATGGACCAGAATGTCGGCCGCGTCCTGGCCGCGCTGAAGGCGCAAGGCAGGCTCGACAATACGATCATCCTGTTCTTCGCCGACAATGGCCCCGAAGGAAACGACATCCACGCGCCCAGCCCGCGCTTCAAGGTCGGTTCGCCCGATGCGGCCTTGCCCCGGGCGGAGGCGCTGGGGATCGACAACAGCCTGGGCAATATCGGCAAGGGCAGCAGCTATGTCGGCTATGGCCCGGGCTGGGCCCAGGCCAATTCGGTCCCGTCCTGGCTGGTCAAGAGCTATACCACCGAGGGCGGCATCCGGGTCAGCGCCTTTGCCGCCGGGCGCGGCGTGAAGGGCGGCGGGCGGATCGCCAATGCCAATCTGGACGTGCGCGACGTCGCGCCCACGCTGCTCGACTATGCGGGGTTGCGCCAGCCGAGCGCGTTCGCCGGTCGCCCAATCCTGCCCTATGAGGGGCATAGCCTGCGCCCCGTGCTGGCGGCCGATGCGGCGGGGGTGCGCGGCGCGGACGAGGCGCTCGGCTATGAACTCTTCTTCCGCCGGGCGTTGCGCAAGGGCGACTGGAAGGTCGTCTATCTGCCCGCGCCGACCAATCGCTATACGCGCGGCGGCGTCAGCACCGGGCGGTGGCAGCTCTTCAACATCGCGGCCGACCCCGGCGAGACGAAGGACCTGTCCGCCGCCGAGCCGGCGCGGCTGGCCGATCTGGTGGTGGCCTATGATCGTTATGCCAAGGCGAAGGGCGTGGTGCCGCTGCCCGCCGGGGCCGAGACCGCAACCGCCCCGGCGGCGCGGCCGTGAGGATAGGGGCGGCGTTGCTGCTGGCCGTCGCGGCGACCGCGACGCTGGGTGCGCAGGCCCCCGCGCCGGTGCATCGCTGTCTCGGTCAGGACGCAATCGTCTCGGTGCCCGCCGGGACCGTCCTGCTGGGCGAGGACGGCGCGGAGCGTCCGGGGCAGGCGGTGCGGGTAGCGGCGTTCCGCATCGACGCGCATGAGGTCACCAACCGCCAGTTCGCCGCCTTCGTCGCGGCGACCGGCCATCGCACCCGGGCCGAGCGCGAAGGTGCATCCGCGCTGTTCGTCGCCCCGACCGAGGCCGTATCGCTCGACGACGCCTCGCGCTGGTGGCGCTGGACGAAGGGGGCGGACTGGCGTCATCCCATGGGGCCGGGCAGCGACCTGACCGGCCGGGCGGACGAGCCGGTCGTCCATGTCGACCGCGACGATGCGGCCGTCTATGCCCGCTGGGTCGGCGGCGCGCTTCCGACCACGGCACAATGGGAACGCGCGGCGCGGGGCAATCAAAATGCCACGCGCGACCCGGTCGAATGGGCGTTCAACCATGGCAAGCCGCGCGCCAATGTCTGGGAAGGCGTCTTCCCGATCCGCGACACCGCCGAGGACGGCTATGCCGGGATCGCCCCGGTCGGCTGTTTCGAACCCAATGACCTGGCGCTCTACGACATGGTCGGCAATGTCTGGGAATGGGTGGCGGGCGAGGGCGATGTAGGGCTGGTCAAGGGCGGCAGCTATCTGTGCGCGATGAACTATTGCGCCAATTTCCGCCCCGCCGCCTATCAGGCCCAGGAACACGACCTGCCGACCTCGCATATCGGGTTTCGCGTGGCTTATCCGGTGGCTGCTCCCGGTGCGTCGCTTTCGATGCCGATCGCTCGGTCTTCATCGGGTTCGGTCATGGCGACCAATATTGGCGGGTAGGGTTGCCCGGATAAGAGGAAAGCTGTCATGCAATCCTGTGCAATTTATGGTTAACGAAAAGCTTGCCGTAGTTCATGGCTCATATTTGCATTGGTAGCCATCTGCCAAATTCAGGCATGCTCCGCGCCGATCTTGTGGCACGCTCCCGATCGCAATTGGCTCATACGCGCCAAGCTTTAACCCATGATCGGCAATTTGCTTCCGATTCCGAAGCTATAGCAGCCGATGCGGGCGATCGCGCTTTGACGAAGCGTGATCTGGAGGCACCGCATCGTGAAACGCTATCTCGCCATCGGTATCGCAGCGCTCGGCTGCGTCGTGATCCCCGCGCCGTCGGCCGCGCAGCAAAGCACGCAGTTCCAGGTGACGATGACGATCCAGGCCGAGTGCCGGTTGACCTCGGCAAGCGACCTGGCGTTCGGCGCGACCGGCGTGATCCAGACCGCGATCACCTCGACCAGCACGATCGGGGTCCAGTGCACCAACACGACGCCCTATAATATCGGCCTGAATGCGGGCGCGGGGGCGGGCGCGACGGTGACGGCGCGGCGGATGACCTCGGGCGCGGGCGCGACGGTGGTCTATGAGCTGTTCCGCGACCCTGCACGCTCGCAGATCTGGGGCAACACGGCGGGCACCGATACGCTGGCCGGGATCGGCAATGGCGCGGTGCAGACGCTGACCGTCTATGGCCGGGTCCCCCCGCAGACCACTCCGGCGGCCGGAAGCTATACCGACACCGTGCAGGTGACCGTCACCTATTGAGCTGCCCGCAGGAGGAACGCCCATGAGACGCGCCATAGCGGCGGCCGCCATGCTGCTGACGGTTCCGGCGATCGGCCGGGCATCGGACATCCGGGTCGCGCCGGTCGCCATCGATCCTTTGCCAGGTGCGCGGACCACCGCGCTGACGCTCAGCAATGCCGAGCAGCGGCCGGTACGAGTCCAGGTCCGCGTGATGCGATGGACTTCGCGCAACGGCGCGGACGTGCTGACGCCGACCAGCGACGTCGTCGCCAGTCCGCCCTTTTCGACGCTGGCGCCGCAGCAGCAATATCTGATCCGCGTCGTGCGCACCGCCAAGGCGCCGCCGGTGGGCGAGGAGGCCTACCGCGTCCTGATCGACGAGGTGCCCGATCCGGGCCGGGCGCAGCCGGGCACCGTCGACCTGGTCGTCCGCCAGTCGATCCCGGCCTTCTTCTCGGACATTCCCCGCCGAATGCCCGATGTCAGCTGGCGGATCGAGCGTTCGGGGGGAGCCACGGCGCTGGTCGGGCGGAATACGGGCAATCGGCGGCTGCGCCTGGCCGACCTGCAACTGATCGCGGGAAGCCAGCAGATCCTCGCGCGGGCCGGGCTGGTCGGCTATGTCCTGGCGGGGTCCGAGCTTCGCATCCCGCTGAACCCCGGCACCAGCGTTCCGAACGACGCCGATGTGCGGATGCGGGCGGTTTCCGATGGCGGCCCGATCGAGGTCTCCCTTGCGTCCCAGCCGCGCCGGTGAACTGGGCTGGACGATCCTGGCCGCGCTGTCCTGCGCCCATCCGGCACGGGCACAGGATGACGGCAGCCTGCGGGTAGGTGTCGACGTGGACCCCCGCCGCCAGGAACAGGCGTTGCAGCTGGAGGTCTATCTGAACGACCGTCCCACCGGCTATGTCGCGTCGTTCACCCAGCGCCCGGATGGCGGCTTCAGCGCCCCGGCGACCGAGTTGCGGACCGTCGGCGTCGCGCTGCCCGTCGAGGTCGATCGGGGCGACGTGCCGCTCGAGCGCATCGCCGGTCTGCGGTATCGCTATGAGGAGATGCGGCAGATCATGTGGCTGGTCGCGGGGCCGACCGCGGAGCGGCCGACGCTGATCGACGGCGGGCGAAACGGTCGCGGCGGGGCGGTTCCGGATCGTCCGCCGCCGGGCGTGGTGCTCGACTATACATTGTTCGCCAGCGGCGACCGGAGCGCGGTCGGTCCCCGCTTCACGGGCGCATCGGGGGCGTTCGGGACGCGGATATTCGGCGCGTTCGGCCTGATCGAGAACAGCGCCGTCGCGCTGTTGTCCAGCGGGCCGCGCGTAACCCGACTGTCGACCACCTACAGCTATGAGGATCCGTCGCGTCTGGTGACGCTGCGCGCGGGCGACACGATCAATGGCGGGCATGGCTGGACCCGGCCGATCCGGATGGGCGGCCTTCAGATCCAGCGGACGTTCGGGATGCGGCCCGACCTGGTCACCATGCCGATCCCGCGTCTGGCGGGGAGTGCAGCCGCCCCCTCGACCCTCGACCTGTTCATTGACCGGGTGCGCACGCTGTCGGCGCGCGTGCCCGCAGGGCCCTATGCCGTGATGCACCCGCCGGTCGTGCAGGGCGCGGGCGTCGCGACCGTGGTCGTCCGCGACGCGCTGGGCCGCGAGACGGTGTCGACCGCGCCCTTCTATGCCTCGCCGCAATTGCTGGCGGAGGGGCTGACGGACTTCAGCGCCGAGATCGGCTTTGCGCGGCGCAGCTATGCGATCGTGTCGAACGACTATGACCGGCGGCTGATCGCCTCGGCATCGGCGCGGCGCGGCATCTCCAGCCGATGGACGCTCCAGGCGCATCTCGAGGCTGGCGCGGGCCTCCTCCAGATCGGCGCGGGGAGCGTCGTGACGCTGCGCGACCGGGCGCTGCTGTCGGTCGCGGGCGCGATCAGCCAGGCCGGTGGGCGGACCGGGGGGCTTGTCGATATCGGCCTGGAGGCGCGCCGTCCCGGCTTCTCGGTCCTCCTGCGTTCGATGCGGACGATCGGCGGCTATGCCGACCTGGCGTCGCGGACCGCATCCTTCGGTCCGGTCCTGACGGGCGATCGTCGCATCTTCGGCGCGCCGCGCGAGATCGACCAATTCTCGCTGTCGCTCCCCATCCAGGCGACCTCGGCGTCGATTGGCATCAGCCTCGTCAATTCCAAATCGGCGGCGGGGGATCGCTATCGGCTGGCCAGCCTGTCCTCGACCGCCAATGTCGGGCGCTTGTCGCTGTTCGCCAATGCCGTGGCCGATCTGGGCGGCGATCGCAGCTTCGGCCTGTTCGTCGGCGCCAGCCTGCCGTTCGGACGGCGCGCCTCGATCACCACCGGTGCGACGGTTTCGCGAGGGCGCGTGTCGGGTTATGCCGAAATGTCGCGCCAGGGCGCGCACGAGCCGGGCTCCTGGGGATGGTCGGTGCGCGTCGCCGATGGCCGCGAACGGGCGGGACATGCGATCCTGCGCCACACGACCGGCTTTGCGCAGTTCGAGGCGACGGGCCTCTATGCCGGGGGCGGGGTATCGGGAACCTTGCAGGCGGAGGGGGCCGTGGCGCTGATCGGCGGCGACCTTTATGCGGCCCGGCGGCTCGACCAGTCCTTCGCGGTGGCCGATGCGGGGGCGAGCGGGGTGCGCGTGTACCGCGAGAACCGGCTGGTCGGGACGACCGGCGCGTCGGGCAAGCTGCTGGTCCCCGATATCGCGCCGTTCGAGCCGAGCGCCATCTCGATCGACCCCTCGTCATTGCCCGTCGATGCACGCATCGCGTCGACCCATGCCGAGGCGGTGGCCTTTTCCCGCGTGCCCGCCCGCGTCGCCTTCGGGGTGGGGCGCGAAACCGATACCGCGCTGGTCGAGTTCGTCGATGGGGAAGGGCGGCTGCTGCCGCTGGGGTCGCGCATCGCGCGGGAGGGCGCGCCCGACGAGGCGATCGGCTATGACGGGGTCGCCTTTCTCGCTGCGCTCGACCCCCGGAACGAGGTGGTCGTCACCGACCACGATGGCGGGCGTTGCCGCGCGCGCTTCGCCTTTGCGGCGCGACCGGGCGAACAGGTCCGCGTCCGCGCCGTCTGCCTGCCGATCGGGAGCACGACCCCATGAAGCCCCTGGTCCTGGCGCTGCTCGCCGCCCTGGCGCTCCTTGTCATGCCCGGCACCGCGCAGGCGCAGACCTGTTCGGCGACGGTCTCGACGATCGACTTCGGCAGCCCGGTACTCCTGGGCAGCGGCCCGGTCGATGTGACGGGGACGGTGTCGGTGACGTGCACCGGCATCCCGCTGCTCAGCGTGGTGAAGGTCTGTCCCGGCATCGGCGCGGGCAGCGGCGGCACCGATGGGTCGGCTCGATTGATGACCGGCACGGCGGGCACGCTGCGCTATCAGCTGTATCAGGATGCGGCGCGATCGGTCGCCTGGGGTTCGCTCGACAATCCGACCTTGGGCAGCGTGCCCGCGATCATCGTGTCGGTCGCGCTCAACGGGGCGGGGTCGGCGACGCGCACCCTCTACGCGCGGCTGTTCGGCGGCCAGACGACGGTGGTGCCGGGCAGCTATCGCTCCAGCTTCATCGGCAACGCCACGCAGTTCAGCTATGGGGTCGAACTGATCGGCGCGAGCAGCAACTGCACCGGCTTTGCGGGCTCCGCCTCGATCCGCCCGACATTCGATGTCAGCGCATCGCCGTCCAGGGGGTGCACCGTCGCGGCGACGCCGCTGTCCTTTCCGACGACCGGCGTGCTGTCGCGGCCGGTGACGGCGCAAAGCGCGCTGACCCTGACCTGCACCAACCAGACCGCCTATGCGGTGCGGCTCGATACGGGGCGCAATGCCGATGCGTCGGGTGTCCGGCGCATGCGGGGCGCTTCGGGGAGCTTCATCGCCTATGGGCTGTTCCGCGACGCGGCGCTGTCGTCGAGCTGGGATGGCGCGCTCCAGGCCACGGGCACCGGGCTGGCGCAGTCGCAGGCGATCCATGGCCGCGTGCCGCCCCAGCCGACCCCGGCGCCCGGCCTCTATTCGGACACCGTCGTCGTCACGGTCACCTATTAGCCCGGTCGAACCGAAGCCGGGGTGACACCGCCGCCCAGGGCGCGTGCCAGCGCGACGCTGGCCTCCAGCCTCTGCGTCTGCAGGGACAAGGCGCTCTGCTGGTCGCGGAGCAGGCTCTCCTGCGCGGTCGCGACGTCGAGATAGGTGGCCGCCCCCTTGATGTACCGGTCCAGCGCGATCTGCTCGGTGCTGGCGGCGGCGGCCACCGCCTGGGCCTGCGCGGTCTGGGCGTCGTCCAGATGGCGGAGCGTGGCGAGCGCATCCTCGACATCCTGGAACGCGCCCAGCGCATGGCTGCGATAGTCGGCCATGGCCGCCTTCCAGCCGGCGCGCGCGGCGGCGAGATCGGCGCGACGCTGCCCGCCGTCGAAGATGTTGAGGATCGCGCCGGGGCCGATCGCCCAGAACAGGTTCGGGGCGGCGACCAGACCGGCCAGCGCGGTGCTTTGGAAGCCGCCCGTACCGCCCAGCGTGATCCGGGGGAAGAAGGCCGCCCGCGCGACACCGATCCGGGCATTGGCCGCCGCCATGCGCCGTTCGGCCGCCGCGACGTCCGGCCGGTTGGCGAGCAGCGTGGAGGGCAGGCCGACGGGTATCGCGGGCTGGGCCAGCGGTGCGTCGCGGCGCGGGATGGCGAAGGTGGAGGCGGGCTGTCCGACCAGGCTGGCGATGGCATGTTCGGTGACCGCGCGCGACGCCTCCAGCGCGGCATATTGGGCGCGCGCCTCGCCGAGTAGCGCGCCCGCGCGGCCGACATCCATCCCCGTGGCGATGCCGCCGCGAAAGCGGTTGCGGGTCAGCGCGTCCGCCCTGGCGAAGGCGTCGATGGTCTTGGTCAGCAGCGCGAGTTGCTGGTCCTGTCCCCGCAACTGCACGAAATCGGTCGCCAACTGCCCCTGCAGCGCGAGCCTGACCGCCGCCAGATCGTCCCGGCTAGCCTCCGCCAGCGCGCGGCCGGACGCCACCGAATTGCGAACGCGGCCCCACAGGTCCGCCTCATAGGACAGGTCGCCGCCCAGCGTCGCGGCGGTGTAGAAATCCGGCTGCGATCCGCCCCGCAACGGGCGTTCGTCCGATTGCCGGTTGCGGAGCAGGCCGGGGGTCAGCTCGACATGCGGAAACAGCCCCGACCGCGCCCCCGCCAGCGTCGCGCGGGCGAGATCATAGCGGGCCAGCGCACCCGCCAGCGTCGGATTGTCGCGCTCGATCCGCCCCTCCAGTCCGTCGAGCAGCGGATCGCCAAAGCCCGTCCACCATGCCGCCGCCGGAGCGGGGGCGATCGCATCGACCGGCTTCCACAGGCCATCCCCCGTCGTCGGCATTTCCTTGTACGCCGCAGGCGCAGCCATGACCGGCGGGCGATAGGCGGGGGCCATCGAACATCCGCCGAGGAGCGCCAGCATCGCTCCCGACAGCCAGCGGGCGCGGGGTTTAGCCATGATGGTCGTCCCCCACGCGCACCAGCTCGCCCTGCGCCAGCGAGTCCGGAGGATTGTCGACGATCCGCTCGCCGGGGGTCACGCCCGACAGGATCTGGACGGTCGGCCCATTGTCCTGTCCGATATGGATCCGGTGCATCGCGATGCGGCCATGCGGATCGACCGTGGCGACCTGCGCCCCGCCCGCGCCGAACAGGATCGCGCTGGAGGGCACCAGCGCCGTTCCGGCCTGTCCGGGCAGATCGAACCGCGCCTGGGCATAGCCGCCGGGCTTCAGCACGTCGTCGGGATTGTCGGCCAGCAACTGGACGCGAAAGGCGCCGGACTGTGGATCGACCGCGCTCGACAGCCCCGCCACCGTTGCGGGGAAACGGCGCCCCGGAAAGGCGGGGACGCTCAGCGTCGCGGTCATGCCCGGCCGGATCGTCGCCGACAGCGATTGCGGGACGTTGACATAGATGCGGATGCGGTGGGTGTCGGCCACCCCGAACATCGGTGCCTGCGCCGCCGCGCCGGGGCCGACCAGATCGCCGACCTCGGCATTGCGCGCGGTCACCACCCCGGCAAAGGGCGCGCGCACCACGGCATAGCGTTTCATCGCCTCCAGCCGCGACAGCGCGGCGCGGGCCTCGGCGACCCCGGCGGTCTTGACCGCCAGATCGCCATTCTTCTCGTCGACCTCCTGCCGGGAAACCGAGGCGCTGGTCAGCAGGTCGGCCCAGCGAGCCGCCGTGCTGCGCGCCAGCTTCTCATGCGCCAGGGCGCTGGCGAGCGCGGCGCGGGCCTGCCCGATCTGCTCGTCCAGTTCGGGCGTGTCGATCTCGCCCAGCGCCTGCCCCTTGGCGACATGCGCGCCGATATCCTGCGACCAGCGGCGCACATAGCCGCTGACACGCGGAAAGAGCCGCGCGGCCTCCCAGGCCTGGAGCGTCGCGGGCAGGTCGAGCGCGTCGCTCGCCGCGCCGCCCTTGACGGTGACGAGGTGGACGGTCGGAATGGCATTGGCCGTCGACCAGCTGGCCGCGGACGCGACGTCATGGCTGCGCGACAGGGTTCCCACCCCCACGATGCCGATCGCCAGCACGGCGGCGGCAAGGCCTGCGGTCTTCAGGCCCTTGGGCGTGGGGGTGTCGGCCGACACAGCGGGGGCCGGGGCGGCTTCATGCATGGATGGCTTCTCCGATGGGCATGGCGGGGGAAGGGGTGGCGGCCGTCCGGCGGCGGTGCGCGATGGCGAAGACGACGGGGACGAAGACGAGCGTGGCGAGCGTCGCGCAGAGCAGGCCGCCGATGACCGCGCGGCCGAGCGGCGCATTCTGCTCGCCGCCTTCGCCCAGCCCCAGCGCCATCGGGGCCATGCCGATCATCATCGACAGCGCGGTCATCAGGACCGGGCGGAACCGGGTGGCGCCTGCCTCCATCGCCGCCTGGACGGCATCGCCGCACGCCGCCAGCCGTTCGCGCGCGAAGCTGACGACCAGCACGCTGTTGGCGGTCGCGACGCCCATGCACATGATGGCCCCGGTCAGCGCAGGCACGCTGAGCGGTGTATGGGTCGCGAACAGCATCCACACGATCCCGGCCAGCGCGGCGGGGAGGGCGGAGACGATCACCAGCGGATCGGTCCAGCTCTGGAAGTTCACGACGATCAGCAGGTAGATCAGCACGACCGCCCCGGCGAGGCCCAGGATCAGGCCGGTGAAGGCGGTGTTCATCGTCTCCACCTGTCCGCGCAGCGCCACCGTCGCGCCCTTGGGCAACTGGCCCCTGGTCTGCGCCAGCACCTGGCGGATGTCGGCGGCGACCGCGCCCAGATCGCGGCCCTGCGGCGTGGCATAGACGTCGAACACCGGCTGCACCGCATAATGCGAGACCAGGGCGGGGCTCGGCTCGCGGTGGAGCGTGCCCAGCGCGCGCAGCGTCTGGAAGCTGCCCGGCGTGCTGCCGGTGATCGGCAGATTGTCGATCTGTTCGACCGTGTCGGCGCGATATTGCGGGGCCTGGACCACGATCGGATAGGACACGCCGTTCTTCGGGTTCAGCCAGAAGGTCGGGGCGACCTGCGCGCTGCCCGCCAGGTTGACCGACAGGCTGCGCGTCACGTCGTTCTCGGTGATGCCAAGGCGGCTCGCCTCGGCACGGTCCACATCGACCGCATATTCGGGATAGTTGGACGCCTGTTGCAGCCGGACATCGGCCAGCCCCGGAATCCGCGACAGTTTCGCGACCAGCATCCGCGCATAGGCCTCGCCCCCCTTGGTATCGGGGCCCGCGACCTGCACGTCGATCGGCGCGGGCGAGCCGAAGTTCAGGATCTGGCTGACGATATCGGCGGGCAGGAAGGAGAAGGACGAACCCGGAAAGTCGTGCGGAAGCTGCTCGCGCAGGGCCTTCACGAACCCGGCCGTCGGGCCATGGCCTTCCTTCAGCGTGATCAGGATGTCGCCGTCCTGGGGACCGACGCCGCCGGTGTTGGAATAGGCGCGATTGATGCCGCTGACCGGCAGGCCGATATTGTCGACGATGGTGTCGATCTGGTCGGCGGGTACGACCTGGCGGATGCGGTTCTCGATATGGTCGAACAGCGCCGCCGTCTCCTCGATCCGGGTGCCGACGGGCGCGCGGACGTGAAGGCTGATCTGCCCCGCATCGACCGCGGGAAAGAAGTTGCGCCCCAGCATCGGCACCAGCGCGAAGGACATCAGGACGACCGCCATGAAGGCGATGACGAACGGCCGCCGCCGGGCCAGCGCGAAGGCGAGCAGGCCGGTATAATAGCCGCGCACCCCCTCGAACCGGCGCTCGAAGCCATGCTGGAACCGGCGGAGCGGGTTGCGGCTTTCGGGGCGTCCGGCCTGGGCGTCATGCGTCACCATCACCTCGGCGGTGTGCGGCCCCGCATGGTCGCGCAGCAGGTAATTGCCCATGGTCGGGACCAGCGTGCGCGACAGGACGAACGAGGCGATCATCGCGAACACCACCGCCATCGCCATCGGCGCGAACAGGAAGCCCGCGACGCCCGGCAGGAAGAACATCGGCACGAAGGCGATGCAGATGCACAGCAGCGAGACGAAGGCAGGGCCGACGATCTGCCGGGCGCCGTCCAGGATCGCGTCGCGCACCGGTTTGCCCTGTTCGAGATGCCAGTTGATATTTTCGATGGTGACCGTGGCGTCGTCGACCAGGATGCCGACCGCCAGCGCCAGCCCGCCCAGCGTCATGATGTTGAGCGTCTGCCCGGCCAGCGCCAGCCCGGCGATGGCGGCCAGGATGGCGAGCGGGATCGACGCGGCGATGATGACCGTCGACCGCCACGAACCGAGGAACAGCAGGATCATCAGGCTGGTCAGCGCGGCGGCGATGACGCCTTCGCGCATCACCCCCGACACCGCCGCCTTCACGAAAACCGACTGGTCGGACAGCAGCTTGACGTTCAGTCCGGCGGGCAGGGTCGCTTCGAGTTGCGGCATCAGCGCCTTGACGTGATCGACGATGGCGATGGTCGAGGCGGACCCGCTCTTCAGCACGGTCATCAGCACCGACCGCGCGCCGTCGACCCGGACCTCGTTGCGCTGCGGCGGCGAGCCGTCGCGGACATGCGCCACGTCGCGCATCAGGACCGTGGTCCCGTCGATCGTCCGGATCGGCAGGGCGTTGAGGTCCGCGATCGCGTCGGGGCTGTTGTTCAGCCGCAGATTATATTCGTAGCGGCCGATCCGGGCGGTCCCGGCGGGAATGATCTGGTTCTGCTGCGCCAGGGCATTGGCGACATCGGTCGCCGACAGCCGGTGCGCCTGAAGCGCGGCGGGATCAAGGTCGATCTGGATCTGCCGCTCCTTGCCGCCATAGGGCGACGGGATCGCCGCGCCCTGCACCGATGCCAGCGCCGGGCGGATCATGTTCTGGGCCAGGTCGTAGATCTTCTGTTCGGACAGGCCCCTGCCGGACAGCGCCAGTTGCAGGATCGGCACGGTCGAGGCGTTGTAGTTCAGGATCAGCGGCGGGGTGATGCCCGGCGGCATCTGATTCAACACGGTCTGCGAGACGGCCGTCACCTGCGCGGTGGCGGTCCGGATATCGACGCCGGGGCGGAAGAAGATCTTCACGATGCCGACGCCCGACAGCGACTGGCTCTCGATATGGTCGATATCGCCGACCGTCGCGGACAGCGACCGCTCGTAATAATAGATGACGCGCCCCGACATGTCGCGGGGCGGCAGGCCGCGATAGGTCCATACCGCCGCGATCACCGGGATGCGGATGTCGGGGAAGATGTCGGTCGGCGTCTCGACCGCCGCGATCCCGCCGCCCAGCACGATCAGGATCGCGAGGACGACGAAGCTATAGGGCTTGGCAAGGGCGAGCTTGACGAGTTGAAGCATGGGCATCCCGGTGTCGGACACGAACAGGGTGTCGGCGACGGCGCGGGGGAAGAGGGTGGGGACCGCGGCCGCGTCGCCGACGGAAGCTTCTTCGCGCCGATCGGGCGCGCAGGCGACTTAAATGAATTTCACACCGACCGGGGCAGCGCGATCCGGACGCACAGGCCGGGCCGGGCGTCGGACAGGTGCAGGCGAAAGCCGTGAAGGTTCAGGATCGCGACGACGACGCTGAGGCCCAGGCCGCTGCCCGGCACGTCCCGCGCCGCCACGCCCCGGTGGAAACGCCGCAGGACCGCATCGCGCTCCTCGGGCGGAATGCCGGGGCCGTCGTCACGGACTTCGATGGCCAGGCCGCGATCGTCCTCGGTCAGCGCGATGCCGACCCGCCCGCCGGGCCGCGCGAACTTGATCGCATTGTCGAGAAGGTTGCTGAGCGCCTCGAACAGCAACCGGTCGTCGCCCTCGACCCATAGCGGCCGGGTCGCCACCGACAGGGCGATGTCGCGGTCCTCCGCCAGCGGCTCGTACAGCTCGGCGACCTGCGCGACCAGCAGCGCCAGGTCGATCCTGTGGAAGCCCGCGCGTCGACGCCCCGCCTCCAGCTCCGAGATACGCAACAGCGCGGCGAACCGTTCGAGGACCAGATCCAGTTCGGCGGTCGCCCGACCGATGCCCGCCGCCACCTCCGCCGCGTCATGCGGCTGGTGGGCGAGCGCGTTCAGCGTGGCGCGGACGCGGGTGAGCGGGGTGCGCAGGTCATGGGCGATCGCATCGGTCGCGCCCTTCACCTGCGCGACGACGCGACCGACCTCTTCGACGGTCGCATTCACCGTATTGGCGAACTGATCAAGTTCGTCGTGCCGCCCCGCGATCGGCATCCGCACCGAAAAGTCGCCCGCCGCAATCTCCCGGCTGGCACGTTGCAGCGCCCGGACGCGGCGGAGCGGGGCCCGACTGAACTCCACCGCCGCCGCCGCGACGCAGAGCAGAATCAGCAGCCCGCTGACGATCAGCGTCTCCAATATGGTATGGCGCAGGTCGCGCAGCAGGCTGATGTCGCGACCGACCAGCAACGTCTCGCCATCGCGCGTCCGGAACGCGACCAGGCGGAACGGCCCGTGCGATCCGCTCTCCACGTCGACGGGACGGCCGGGGGGCAGCGGCCGCAGGAGACGGACATTGCCAAGCACCGGCGTACCGTCGCCCGCGATCAGCGCCAGATAGTTGAAGCCGGTCCGGTTCCGCCCCAGCTCATACCGGACCCGGTCGGGCAGCTGGTCGGCGGGCACCCGCGCCAGTTGCTCGGCGACGGCGTGCAGGATTCGGTCGCTGCGCGCGGTCAGGTCGCGGGCGGCGGCGAAATAGACCACGCCCAGCATCGCGATCAGCCCGATGACGAACACCGCCCCCAGCATCGCCGACAGGCGGAAGGTGCTGATCCGGACGACCTCGCGCCAGTGCAGCGGCTCAACCGGCGTCGAAGAGATAGCCCTCTCCCTTCACCGTCAGGATGGGGGAGGGATGGCCCGGCCGGTCGATCTTCTTGCGGAGGCGGGCGATATGGACGCTGATGAGATTGGCGCCGGGATCGAAATAATAGCCCCAGACCCTCTCGAAGATGATCCGCCGGGTCATCACCTCGCCCCGGTTGCGCATCAGGAATTCGAGCAGGCGGAATTCCATATGGAGCAGCCGGGTCGGCACGCCGTCCACCTTGACCGTGCGGCGGACGAGGTCGCATTCGATCCCGCCGCCGCGCAGCACCACCGCCTCGGCCTGTTCGCGCCGCCGGAGCAGCACCTCGACCCGCATCGCCATCTCGGCGAAATCGAACGGCTTGGTCAGGTAATCGTCGCCACCGGCGCGCAGGCCCGCGATCCGCTCGTCCACGTCGCTCAAGGCGCTCAGCATCAGGACGGGGATGGCGATATGACGCTCGCGCAGCCGGGCGACCAGGCTCAGCCCGTCGAGTCCCGGCAGCATCCGGTCGAGCGTGATCGCATCGAAGGCCTCGCGCGTGGCCAGAGTCAGGCCGGTCTCGCCATCGGCGGCGCGGCTGGCCTCATGGCCGTGCCGCTCCAGCTCGGCGATGATGGCCGTGGCGGTGGCGTCGTCGTCTTCGATGACCAGGATGGCAGCCATGCGACCGGCATAGCCGCACATGCCGTTCACGGCCAAGGCTCGGCGCATCAGGTGAAATTCATTTAAGTCGGCCGGATCGGGCTTTCGGGTGAAACGGCGGGGTATCACGCGCCTCATGCCCGAAGGATTCCCCATGCGCCGCCTCTGCCTGTCGATGATCGCCCTTTGCTCGGGCCTGGCCGCCGTCCCGGCCCATGCCTTGCCGACTGCCGGAGACATGGGCGACGATTGCTTCGACGTCGCGGCACCCATGGCCGAAGCGACCCCGTGTTGGGAACCCGGCCGTCACCGGAACCACCATCACGCGCGCCGCAATCGAAGCGCCGAGCGGCCAGGCCCTACCGCGTCACCGCATGAGCGAATGCCGCGACGTCGGCGATGACGGGCGCGCGGCCGCGAAAGGGGCGTGCGACCGACAGGATCATCCCGACATGCCCCAGCTTGGGATAGGTGCGCAGCGTCACCGGCACGTCGCCTGCGCGCAATCGGCTCGCCAGCGCCTCGCTGTTGCGGGGCAGGACCGTCCGGTCCTCGCCCCCGACCAGCAACAGGGCGGGGGGATCGCCTGCGCCCGCCCAGTGGACGGGCTGGGTCTCCTCGGGGCGCGGCCATGCGCCGAACGCCGCGCGGCTGACATCGACGTCGAAGGGCGCGAAGTCATAGGGGCCCGCCAGCCCGACCAGGCCACGGACCGCGCTTCGATCCGGGCCGAGCCAACGATCGTCGACCGCCAGCATCGCCGCGATATAGGCGCCCGCCGAATGGCCCATCAACACGATGCGCCGCGGATCGCCCCCGAACGACCCGATATGCGCCTCCCCCCAGCGCACCGCCGCCGCGCCATCCTCGACAAAGGCGGGATAGCGGACGTTCGGCACCAGCCGGTAATCCGGGATCACGACCACGAAGCCCTGCGCCGCCAGCGCCCGCCCGACAAAAGCATAGCCCGACCGCGTCCCGCTGTTCCAGCTGCCGCCATAGAAGAAGACGATCACCGGCTTCGGCCCGGCTTTGCCCGAGCGCGGCGCATAGATGTCGAGCACCTGCCGGGCATCGCGGCCATAGGCCAGCCCCGCCGCCACCCGCCTGGCTTCGCCATCCTTGGGCACCAGCGCGTCGAAGGTCTTGAGCGGCGAACAGGCGCCGATCATCAGCCCAAGGGCCAGCGACAGGGCGGCGCGACGCGACCGGGGACTGTGATAGGGGATCGTCATTCCTTCATGATGGGCATCGATCGCACCGCTAGCCAGTGTGCGGAACGCCACTCGACCTAGAGCGCCCGCAACGCGGCCGAGGGCCGTGCCCGCAGGACCGGAAGCGTGCCCAGGATACCGATGCCGATCGTCACGACCGCGCCGATCGCCAGCGTCGCCAGGATGACGGTCCAGTCGGGCAGCCATTCGAACTGGAACAGCCGCGTGACGACGAACCACCCGCCGCCTACGCCGAGCAGCAGCGCGACCAGGCCGACAATCCCCGCGAGCAGCGCATATTCGATCGCCTGCGTCGCCAGAACCTGTCGCCGCGTCGCGCCCAGCACCTTCAGCATGACCGCGTCATAGGTCCGTGCCGCGCGCGCCGCCGCGATCGCGCCCAGCAGCACCGCGATCCCCGCCAGCAACGCGATGCCCGCCGCGACGGTGATCGCGGTCGCCATTTGGCCGACGACGTCCTGCACCTGCTGGAGCACGCCGCCGACCTCCACGACCGAGGTCGAGGGGAAATGGGGCAGCAGCGCGCGGGTCACCGCCGATCCTTGTGCGGCGGGCATGTCGATGGTCGCGGCCAGATTGTGCGGCACATCGGCCAACGCCCCCGGCGAGAAGACCATGACGAAGTTGAACCCCAGCGTGTCCCAGGCGATCCGCCGGAACGAGGCGATCCGCGCGGTCCGCTCGATCCCCAGAACCGAGACGGTCAGCGGGTCGCCGATCCGCAGGTTCAGCGCCTTTGCCAGCCGCTCGTCGATCGACACCAGGCTCTGGCTGCCCTCCGCGCCACGCCACCATCGCCCCGCCGTCAGGGTGCTGCCGGGAGGCAGCGACGCCGCGAAGGTCAGCCCGCGCTCGCCCCGCAGCGCCCAGGCGCCTTCGGGAATCGTGGCCAGGTCGGCGACGCGGGTGGCGCCATAGCCGGTGATCGTGCCGCGCATCAGCGGAACGGTCGCGATCCGGGCCGATGGAGCGACCCGCGTGACGATGCGCCGGAATTCCGCTTCGCGTTCGGGCGGCACGTCGAGCGCGAAGAGCGCGGGCGCCCGCGCCGGGACCGAAAGCCGGATATTGCCGTCGATGCTGGTCCGGATGCTCGCCAGCAGGACGAACAGCGTCAGCCCCAGGCCGAGTGCGACGACCAGCGATACGGTCCGCGATCCCGGCCGATGGAGCGCGGTGACGGCCAGCCGCGCAAGCGGGCGGCGGGGGCGGGGCAGGCGGCGCGCGGCCGCCCGGATTGCCGCGCCGATCCCGACCAGCAGCGCCAGCGTCGCCGCCGTCGCGCCCAGAAACCCGGCCGCAAAGCCCGGACGCCCGGTGGTCGACAGCGCGAGCGCCACGACGGGCACGCCCGCCGCCACGCCCCATAGGGTGCCGCGCCAGCTGCCACCCGCTCGCGCATCGAGCACACCGCGCAACAGCGCCGCCGCCGGCACGCGCCCCGCCGCGACGAGCGGTCGCGCGCAAAAGGCGAGCGCAATCAGCAGCCCATATGCCGCCGCCAGCGCCAGCGGGACGGGCGCGATCGTCAGCCCCGGCGCGACGGGCAGCACCGACCCCATGGCCAGCCCGACCAGCGGTACCGCGACGATCCCCGCCGCCAGGCCCAGCAGGATGCCGACCCCAGCCACGGCGAACAGCTGGAGCAGATAGATCTTCGCCACCAGACCCGATGTCGCGCCCAGTACCTTCAGCATCGCGATGCTGCCGCGCCGCGCCTCCAGGTAGGAACCGACGCCGTTGCCGACCCCGATCCCGGCGATCACCAGCGCGGCGAGCCCGACCAGCGTCAGGAACTCCCCCATGCGCGCGACGAAGCGGCTGGCGCCGGGCGATGCGCGGTCGCGGGTCCGCGTCTCCCAACCGGCGGTAGCGAAGCTGCGTTCGAACGCCTTGGCGACCTGCGCCGGATCGCGCGCGGCGGCGATGCGATAGCGGCTATCGTACAGGCTACCCGGCTGGACCAGTCCGGTGCGATCCAGCCCCGCGCGCGAGACGATCGCGACCGGGCCGAGCGTGAAGCCTTCGCCCAGCCGGTCGGGCTCGTCCGCGATGATCCCGCCGACCCGGAACCATGCCGTGCCGAAGCGCAGCCGGGCGCCGGGCGTCAGGGACAGCCGCTCGGCCAGCGCACGTCCTATCCAGACGCCACCCGCACCCGGCGCGCGAACTGCGCGGCCATCGGCCAGCGTCAGCCGACCATAGAGCGGATAGGCGGCATCGACCGCCTTCAGCTGGACCGGGGCGATCGTGCCGTCGGGGGAGACGGCCATCGACTGCATCCGGATCGTTTCCGATACCCGTCCGGCGGCCTGCATCGCCGCCAGCTCGAGCCGGTCCGCCTGCCGCTGAGAAACGGCGAATTCGACATCGCCGCCCAGGATGACCCGGCCCCGCGCGGCGAGTTCGCCGCCGATCGCATCGCTCAGGCTGCCGATCGCGGCCAGCGCGCCGACGCCGAGGAACAGGCACAGCAGCAACAGGCGCAGTCCCCGGAACCGCACCGACAGCTCACGCCGGGCAAGCCGCCAGGCCAGCGACCAGCCGCTCACGCGGCGATCCGGCCATCGGCGAGTTCGACCACCCGGTCGCAGCGCCGGGCGAGCGCCGGGTCATGGGTGATGACGACCAGCGTCGCGCCGGTCGCCGCACGCCGGTCGAACAACAGGTCCATCACCCGTGCGCCGGTCGCCGCATCCAGGTTGCCGGTGGGTTCGTCGGCGAAGACGATCCGGGGGCGCGGGCCGAGCGCGCGGGCGATGGCGACGCGCTGCTGCTCGCCGCCCGACAATTGCGCGGGATAATGATCCAGCCGGTGCGCCAGCCCGACCGCCGTCAGCTCGGCCTCCGCGCGGGCGAAGGCGTCGGCTTCCCCGGCCAGCTCCATCGGCACCGCGACATTCTCGCGCGCGGTCATCGTCGGCAACAGGTGAAAGGCCTGGAGCACGATGCCGATCCCGCCGCGCCGCGCGATGGCCAGTCCGTCTTCGTCCAGCGCGCCGAAATCGGTTCCCGCCACCTCGACCCGGCCCGACGTCGCCCGCTCCAGCCCGGCGAGCACCGCCATCAGCGACGACTTGCCCGATCCCGATGCGCCGAGCAGCGCCAGGCTCTCGCCGTCTCCCACCGTCAGGTCGATGCCCTTCAGGATCTCGACCGGCGCGGCGCCGCCCAGCGTCAGCCTTACATCCGTCGCCCGGATGACCATATTGCCTGCGACCATAGTTGCGGGGATTCCAAGACAGAGATGACCAGGACGCCATATGTGGCCGGGGCCGCCCTTCTCCAAGCGGCATGGCTGTTATCCGCCTGTGATACCCGGCGCGAGGACGAGCCGTCCGCGACGAATGTCGCCTCGGCCGCCCCGGCGCAGCCCAGCCCTTCGCCGAGCGCCCGCGTCCCCGTTTCCGGCCCCCGGCGGGTGGTGCTGGCATTCGGCGACAGCCTCTATGCCGGATATGGCCTCCAGCGGGGCCAGAGCCTGCCCGATGCGATTCAGGCGCGGCTGCGCGGGCAGGGGATCGATGCCACGGTCGTCAATGCCGGGGTGTCGGGCGACACCACCGCCGACGGGCGGCGACGGCTGGCCTATACGCTCGACCGGCTGAAGACGAAGCCCGATCTGGTGATGCTCGGGCTGGGCGGCAATGACGTGCTGCGCCAGGTCGATCCGGCGGAGACGCGTGCGAACATGACGGCGATGCTGGACGAACTGGCCCGTCGGGACATTCCGGTGATCCTGACCGGGATGATTGCACCGCCCAATCTGGGGCCGGACTTCGCGTCGCGTTTCAATGCGATATGGCCCGACCTTGCGACCAGCCATCATGCGGTGCTCGACCCGTTCATCCTGCAAGGGGTGTTGGGCAACCGGACGCTGATGCTGCCCGACGGAGTCCACCCCAATGCGACCGGGGTCGCCCGGATCGCGGATCGGGTCGCGCCGCTGGTCGGCAAGGGGCTGGAGACACTGCCGAAGGATTGAGCGGGCGCCCGCACATCGCGACGCTATGCCAATGCTATGCGATCCCCGGAAATCGATCTCGAAACCCTATGCGCCGATCCGTAGCTGGGGCGGCGCGGATCACGGTCGGTCCGCGTCGATGACGAGGATCGTACGTCATGTCGGAAGTGCTGCCCGAATCGGACCCAAGCGGCCCGACCCTGTATGTCGGACAGGATGTCGCGGGCCATTGGCTGGTCCAGGATAGCGACAAGCGGATGGAGGGCCGTTTCGTCTCCTTCGCGGCCGCGATGCAGTATGCGCAGGGCGAGCGTCACGCCTATCGCGCCGCCGTCGTGGTGGCGATCGAGCCGCTCCGCCCGCTGGTGGCGTTCGTGCCGGTCGCGCCGTCCGAACGCGCGTTGCCGCGTGCGGCCTGAGGGGGGAGACGGTCGATGATCGCCCATGACCCGCGCTGGCCCGCCATCCATTCCGCTTTGTCCGGCCTGCGCGAGCAGCGGCGTTTCTCGGTCCGCATCGTCGATGCCGATTGCGGCGCGGGGGCGCTGTTGATCCGCGCGGTGCGCCATGCCCGAATGCTCGGCTTCACCGCGATCGAGGGGCGGGGGATCGGCGGCTCGCCCGCGTTGATCGGCCGCGCCCGCTCCGCTGCGCGGCGGGCCAGCGACCCCGCCATCGGCCTGGAGTTCGCGTCGCTGACGCTGGACGAAGCCTTGCGGGCCGAACGCGATCTGCCCGCCGACATCCTGCTCTGGCGCGGGCCGATCACGGCCGCCGTGTCGCAGGCCGCCATCCTCGTCATCGCACAGGACGACCGGACATGGCTGGGGATGGCGGCATGACGCGGCATGACAGGATATGGCGCGACAGGGCCTGGCGGGCGATGGGCGCGCTGCTGTGCGGCGGCGCCTGCGTGGCGGCAATGGGACTGGGCGAAGCACCGCTGGCAATCCCCTTCTTTCCGCTCGCGCTGCTGGGGCTGGTGCTGATGACCCATGGCAAGCGGGTGGCGACCGCATTGCGCGCCGAGCGGCGGGGCCATGGCCACACCGCCGACGTGATCCATGCCGAGCGTATCCGGCGCCATCGCCGACGCTTCGACTGACCATCCCTCCATCACGGAGACCTTTCATGGGATTTTTCGACTATCGCGACGGCATCCTCCATGCCGAGGACGTGCCGCTGCCGCGCATCGCCGAGGCGGTCGGTACGCCGGTGCATGTCTATTCCGCTGCGGCGGCGCGCCATGCCGCTCATGGCTTCTCGGCGGCGCTGGCCCCGTTGCCCGTCGCGCGCCGGGCCTTTGCGGTGAAGGCCAATCCCAACATCGCGGTGCTGCGACTGCTCGCGGAATGCGGCTATGGCGCGGACATCGTCTCGGGGGGCGAGCTGGCCCATGCGATCGCGGCCGGCATGAAGCCGCAGGACATCGTCTTTTCCGGCGTCGGCAAGACCGACCGGGAGATGGTCCAGGCGCTCGACGCGGGCATCGGCCAGTTCAATCTGGAACTGGAGGAGGAGGGGCAGGTCCTGTCCGACCTCGCCCGCGCGCGGGGCGTGCGTGCGCCGGTCGTCCTGCGCGTCAATCCGGATGTCGATGCGGGCACCCATGCGAAGATCGCGACCGGGCAGCGCGAAACCAAGTTCGGGGTGCCGATCGATGCGGCCCCGGCGATATATGCGCGCCTGGCGCGCCTCGACGGGCTCGATCCGCGCGGGATCGCGGTGCATATCGGCAGCCAGCTTCGCGACCTGATGCCGATGGAGCGGGCCTTTACCCGCATCGGCGAACTGGTCCGGGCGTTGCGCGCGGCCGGGCACCCGGTGAGCGATGTCGACCTGGGCGGCGGGCTGGGCATCGCCTATGCGCCGGACGAGACGGCGCCGTCGTTCGAGGATTATGCCCGGATGGTCGGTCGCGTGAGCCGGGGCTGGAACGTCGCGCTGACCGTCGAGCCTGGCCGGGCGATCGTGGGCGCGGCGGGGTTGTTGCTGACCCGCGTGATCTGGGTAAAGCCGGGCGTCACCCATCCCTATGTCATCGTCGATGCGGCGATGAACGACCTCATGCGGCCCGCCTTGTACGACGCGTTCCACCGCTTTGCGGCGGTCGCGCCGCGCGGCGGACGGATGCAGGCGCATATCGCCGGGCCGATCTGCGAGACGGGGGATAGCTTTGCGCGGGGGCGGGAGATCGACGCGGTGCGCCGGGGCGACCTGGCGGTGTTCCATACCACCGGCGCCTATGGCGCGGCGATGGCGTCGACCTATAATTGCCGCGCGGTCAGCCCTCAGCTGCTGGTGGATGGCGACGAGTACCGGATCGTCGGCGAGCGCGGCACCGTCATCGATCGCGCGGCGTGACTGGGCAGGAGGTTCAGTCGTCCGAACCATCCCGGAAAAGCATGATTTCTTAAGCCTTTCGTGAAACCTAGGGGGGCGAACAACGATCATAATATGAGAGACGATGCTCAAGAGCCTGTTCCGGGAACGGCGACGTTCCCACGCCGTACATGCCCTGGGCATCATGGGATCGCCACGCGAGCCGGGCTTTGACCGCTTCGTCTCGGCGGCGGCGCATGCGTTCGACGCGCCGATCGCCCTGCTCTCGCTGGTCCATGCCGACCGGCAATGGTTCAAGGCGACCCATGGCATGGATATCGACTGCAATTCCCGTAGCGGCAGCTTCTGCAACTTCGCGCTGGATCAGGCCGATGGGCTGGAGGTCTGCGATCCGTGCGGCGACAGTCGTTTCGCGACGTTGCGGTTCGTGGCGGGGGCGCCGCACATCCGATATTATATCGGCGCTCCGCTTCGGGTCGGGGCGGGCGTGGATGTCGGCGCGCTGTGCGTGATCGACGTCCGGCGGCGCGATCCGGCGTCCGTCGACCAGAAGGCCTATCTCGCGGCGCTCGCGCGGCAGGCGTCGGCCGCGTTGGAGGCACGGGCGGATCTGCTCGACATGCGGGGGTCGGCATGATCGCGGTCGCGCTCTGTATCTTCACGCAGCATGATCTACGCCTCGTCGCGCTCGCGCTGCTGATCTGCCTGATCGGATCGGCGGCGACCGTCCAGCTGTTCAGCCGGGTGCGCGCGTCCTCGGGCTATCGCCGCTTCGGCTGGGTCGTGCTGGGCGCGGTCGGGGCGGGCACGATGGTATGGGCGACCCACTTCGTCGCGATGATGGCGTTCCGGACGACCGCGCCGGTGGTCCTCGATCCGATATTGACGCTCCTGTCGCTGCTGGCGGTGATCGGCCTTGCCATTCCGGGCCTGGCCATCGCCGCCGGGCGACGGCGCGGGGCCGGGGCGTGCGGCGGCGCGCTGATCGGCCTGGGCATCAGCGTGATGCACTATGTCGGCATGGCGGCCTATCGCGTCGACGGGATCGTGACCTGGAACTGGCATTATGTCGTCGCCTCGATCTTGCTTTCCAGCGGGCTGTCGGCGCTGGCCTTTCATGTCCTGACTGGGCGCGGGCGCTGGCGGACCGCGGAGGGGATGGGGCTGCTCAGCCTGGCGGTCGCGGCGCTGCACTTCACCGGCATGACGGCGATGCGCATCTCCGTCCTGCAATTCGGGCAAGGACTGTCCGATGTGACGATGGTGGCGCTGGCGACGACGACGACGGTGGCAACCCTGATCATCGTCGGCTGTGCCGCGATCAGCGCGTTGATCGACGGGCATACCCAGTCGGAAACCTATCGCCGCCTGCGCCATATGGCGATGCATGACAGCCTGACCGATCTGCCCAACCGGATCAGCTTCATCGAGGAGATCGAGAAGCGTTTCCTGATCCGGGGCGGATATCCGTGCATGGCGGTCGTCATGATGGACCTGTCCCGGTTCAAGGTGGTCAACGACACCTATGGGCATCAGGCGGGCGACCAGTTGCTGGCCGCGCTGTCCGCCCGGCTGTCGGCGATGCTGAAGCCGGGCGAATGCGTCGCGCGCCTGGGCGGTGACGAATTCTCGGCGGTCATCTCCTATCACCGGCCCGAGGAGCTGGCCGATTTCCTGTCGCGCCTGACCGCCGCCTGCGACGCACCCTTCCTGTTCGAGCGGTTCACTGCCTCGATCGGGGGGAATGTCGGCGTGGCGATCGCCAATCGGGACGGCTTCGACGCCGATGCGCTGCTCGCCAAGGCCGACCTTGCCATGTACCGCGCCAAGTCCGCCCATTCCCGCCAGCCCTGCTTCTATGACGCGCAGATGGACGACGCAATCCGGCAGGGGCGCGAACTGGTCGCCGACCTCCGCACGGCGCTGGACGAGAACGCCTTCGAGCTTCACTATCAGGTGCAGGCCGCCATCCCATCGGGTGAGATTTGCGGCTATGAGGCGCTGATCCGCTGGAACCATCCGATGCGCGGCATGGTGCCGCCGTCGGAGTTCATCCCGCTGGCCGAAAAGAGCGGCGACATCGTGCCGCTGAGCATCTGGATCCTGCGCCAGGCCTGTTTCGAGGCCGCGCGCTGGGCCAACAGCCACTCCGTTTCGGTCAACCTGTCGCCCATGCATCTGGCCGATCCCCGGCTGATCGAGACGGTGCATTCGGCGCTGGAGGATAGCGGCCTGCCGCCCGAGCGGTTGTCACTGGAACTGACCGAGAGTGCGATCATCCATGACCGGCATTTCGCGCTGGGTCAGTTGCGGGCGCTCAAGGCGATGGGCATCGCCATCGCGCTGGACGATTTCGGGGTCGGCTATTCCTCGCTCGACGTGCTGCGATCCTTTCCGTTCGACCGGATCAAGCTGGATGCGTCCTTCGTCTCGGAGATCGAGCGGGACGAGCAGGCCGTGTCGATCCTGCGCTCGGTCGCCGCGCTGGGCGCGACGCTCAACATGCCGGTGCTGGCCGAGGGGATCGAGGAACCCGCGCAGCTGGCGATCGTCGCGCGCGAGGGGTGTACGGCCATTCAGGGCTATCTGATCGGCAGGCCGTCACGCCTGCTGGCCGATGCCGATCAGGTTCGCCGGATCGCGACGCGAAGGCCGCAGATCGTGGAAAGCGAGGCCGTGGCCTGAGCCCGCGACCTCGCTTCCTGCGGATCAGAAACGATCCGCGTCCATCACCTTGGTCCACACCGCGGCGAAGTCCTTGACGAACTTCTCCTTGGCGTCGTCGGCGGCATAGACCTCCGCTACCGCGCGCAGTTCGGAGTTGGAGCCGAAGATCAGGTCCACCGGCGTCGCGGTCCAGCGGGCCGTGCCCGTCGCGCGGTCCTTGCCCTCGTAAAGACCCGGCGTCGCCGACTTCGTCCAGACCGTGTCCATGGTCAGCAGGTTGACGAAGAAGTCGTTGCTGAGCGTTCCCGGCCGGGTCGTCAGCACGCCGTTCCGCGATCCGCCGCTATTGGCGTCCAGCGCACGCAGGCCGCCGACCAGCACCGTCATTTCCGGCACGGTCAGGTCAAGCGCATCGGCCTTGTCGACCAGCGCCTCTGGCGCGCTGACTTCCGCCTTGGGCCCGTAATAGTTGCGGAAGCCGTCCGCGACCGGCTCCAGATGGGCAAAGGACGTCACGTCGGTCTGCGCCTGGGTGGCGTCGACCCGGCCGGGGGTGAAGGGGAGGCTGATCGGCACGCCGCCAGCCTGCGCCGCCCGTTCGACCGCCGCATTGCCGCCCAGCACGATCAGGTCGGCCATCGACACCTGGCGACCGCCGCGCGCGAAATCCTTCTGGATCGCGGTCAGCTTGGCGAGCACCGTCTTCAGCTCGGCGGGGTCGTTGACCGCCCAGCCCTGTTGCGGGTCGAGCCGCAGCCGCGCGCCGTTGGCCCCGCCGCGCATGTCGGTGCTGCGGAAGGTCGAGGCCGAGGCCCAGGCGGTGCGGACCAGCGCCGGACCCGACAGGCCCGAGGCCAGCACCATCGCCTTCAGCTTGGCCTGATCCTCCGCCCCGATGGGTGCGAAGCTGGCGGCCGGAAGCGGGTCCTGCCAATTATAGGTCTCGCCCGGAATCTCGCTGCCCAGATAGCGGGCGCGCGGGCCGAGGTCGCGATGGGTCAGCTTGAACCAAGCGCGGGCAAAGGCCTGAGCGAACAGATCGGGGTTCTTCTGCCAGCTTTCCAGGATCTTGCGGAAGGCGGGATCGTCCTTCAGCGCCATGTCGGTGGTGAACATGATCGGCGCGTGGCGCACGTTCGGCAGGTGCGCGTCGGGCACCAGCTGCGCCGCGGCCGGGTCGGTCGGCACCCATTGGGTCGCGCCCGCCGGGCTCTTGGTCTTCACCCAATCATAGTTCAGCAGATTGTCGATATATTGCGTGGTGAACTGGGTGGGAGAGGCCGACCAGGCGCCCTCCAGGCCCGAGGTGATCGTGTCCTCGGCATTGCCCTTGCCGCACTTGTTGGCCCAGCCCATGCCCTGCTGCTCGATCGCACCGGCGGTGGGTTCGACGCCGAGGCACGCCTTTTGCGGATGCGCGCCATGCGCCTTGCCGAAGGTGTGGCCGCCCGCGATCAGCGCCAGCGTCTCCTCGTCGTTCATCGCCATGTTGCCGAAGGCGCGGCGAATGTCGGCGGCCGCGCCGATCGGATCGTGATTACCGTTCGGGCCTTCCGGGTTGACGTAGATGAGGCCCATGGTGGTCGCCGCCAGCGGCCGCTTCAGCGAGCCGTCGGGGTTCGAACGCTCGGTGCCCATCATCTTGGTCTCGGGGCCCCAGAAGACGACGTCGGGCTGCCAGGCATCGACGCGACCACCCGCAAAGCCGACCGTCTTGAAGCCCATATCCTCCAGTGCGACATTGCCGCTGAGCACCATCAGGTCGCCCCAGCTGAGCTTGCGGCCATATTTCTGCTTGATCGGCCAGACGAGGCGACGGGCCTTGTCCAGGCTGACATTGTCGGGCCAGCTATTGAGCGGGTCGAAACGCTGCTCGCCGCCGTCCGAACCACCGCGCCCGTCCCCGGCGCGGTACGTGCCCGCGCTGTGCCAGGCCATGCGGATAAAGAAGGGGCCGTAATTGCCATAGTCGGACGGCCACCAGGGTTGCGACGTGTGAAGCACCTTGCGGATGTCGGCCTTGACCGCTGCCATGTCTAGGCTGTTGAATTCCTTCACATAGTCATAATCGGCGCCATAGGGATTGGCGCGCGTGTCCTCATGCTGGCGCAGTGCGGTCAGGTCGAGGCGGCTGGGCCACCAATCGCGGTTGGTCATGCCGCCGGGCTTGGCGACGACCGGCGCGGGCGGGTCCTGCGTCACGGTCTTGGCGGCGGTGGCCGCCTTGGGCTGCGGACGATCGGTCTGCTGCGCCGGGCTGGTCAGCGCGGCGACCATCGCGATCAGGGAAACGGGTGCAATCGACATAAGGCCCCTTTGTGTGTCGTTCGTGGTGCGGGGGGCCGATTAGGAAAGCGCATGCGCGCGGCATAACGGGATAACCCGATTACAGTCATCGATTGCAGGGCGGTTGACGAACGGGTGGGGAGCGGCCTTGGGGTTACGGGAAGCCCTTGCCCCCATGCGCGCCGACGGCGGTGCCGGTCGAATAGCTCGCCTCGCCCGAGGCCAGCGCGACATAGAGCGAGGCCAGTTCGGCGGGCTGCCCTGCGCGACCCAGCGACGTGTCCTGCCCGAATTCATGCATCTTGCCCGGCAACTGGCCGCCCGCGACCTGAAGCGGGGTCCAGATCGGGCCGGGGGACACCGCGTTCACCCGGATGCCCTTCTTGGCGAGCTGCTTGGCCATGCCGCGAGTCAGGTTCTGGATCGCCGCCTTGGTCGAGGCATAGTCGATCAGGTCCTCGCCGGGGTCGTAGGAGTTTTGCGAGATGGTGTTGATGATGACCGACCCCGGCGGCATCGACGGGATCGCTGCCTTGGAGAAGCGGAAGACGTGGAAGACATTGGTCTCATAGGTGCGGACGAACTGTTCGTCGCTGATCTCCATGATGTCCGCCTTCGACTGCTGATAGGCGGCATTGTTGACCAGCAGGTCGAGTCCGCCCAGCTGGGCGATCGCCTTGCGGACCGTATCCTCGCAGGCCTTTTGCGTGCGGATGTCGGCGGGCAGCAGCACCGCCTTGCGCCCGGCCTGCCGGATCAGGTCGGCGACCTCGCGCGCATCGGGTTCCTCGCTGGGGTGATAGTTGATCGCGACATCGGCCCCCTCACGCGCGAAGGCGATGGCGGCGGCACGGCCGATGCCGCTGTCCCCGCCGGTCAGCAGCGCCTTGCGACCGGTGAGCTTGCCCGATCCGCGATAGCTGGTTTCGCCATGATCGGGGCGCGGCGTCATCTTGCTGGCCAATGCGGGCCAGGGCTGGCGCTGTTCGGGGAAGGGGGTGCGGGTATAGGCGTTGCGGGGATCGCGCAGGCTGGGGACCGAGGCGGGGGCTGCCGCCTGCGCCAGCGCCGCACCGGGGGCGACCGCGCCCGCAAGACCCAAGGCCGCGCCGCCCAGCACGCCGCGCCGAGAGGTGTCGATATCGCTCATAATCCATCCTTCCGGCGCTAACCCACGAGAAGATCGGGTGATCTTCCCGCTCAACCAGCGGGGATGGAAGATGATCCCTGTCCCGGCGCGGCGGGAGGGATGTAAAACCCGGCAGCGAGGATGCCGGGGCGTCAGGCGGCGGTGCGTTCCTCGTCGATGATCGCGCGGGCCAGGACGGCGCACTGTCCGCATTTGGGCTGGCGGCCCAGCGCGCGATACATCTGGCAGGGGGTGACCGATCCCGCACGGGCCGCGTCGCGGACCTGGGATTCCCGAATGGCATTACAGACGCAGACGACCAAGACCATCTCCCTGAGAAGCACTGTATTCGTAGCGCTAATGAGAGTGGATCGCAAGGCTCTTGCAACTCGTTTGCAGAAAAAGTCAGCTGCTCTTGGGGTGCCCGCGCGTCGCCAGACGCCACAATTTCTCCAGCGGCCCCTGACCGAACCGGTCGAGCCAGGGCTTGGACCAGAGCAGCATCAGCCCCCACATCGGCGGAACCAGCAGATAGATGGCCGCCCGGTCCCAGTGGGCGAACTGCCCCAGGCCATGGCCGTAAAAGATGAAGGTCATCACGACGCTGGTCGCGATATAGTTGGTGAACGCCATCCGACCGGCGGCCGCGATCCGGGTCGTCCACCACCCGCCGGGGCGCAGCAGCAGGAGGATCAGCGCGGCATAGCCGACCGTCCCGATCAGGCGGAAGGGCACGTTCAGGAACAATTCCGCCAGCGACACCGCGCGAACGTCGAAGCCGCTCGCCATGGTGACGATCGCCATGGCCGCATAGGCGGGCAGCGACAGCGCCATCGCGACGATCGTCCAGCGGCGATAGCGGGCGCGCGGCCAGGCCCCGGTCAGGAAACCCGATTTCAGCGCCGCCATGCCGATCAGCATCGCGCTCAACGTATCCGGCCCGATCGTCATCAGGTCGAACAGCGGGTCGCCATTATTGTCCAGGCGAAAGGCGGTGGCGGCGCTCCACGGCCCGCGCATCGCGGCGATCTCCGGCGCCAGCGCGGCCGCGCCGGGTGTGCCGAACGCGATCTGATAGGCATTCCACAGTGCGACTGCCTGGGGCGTGTCGCGGGCCGAGGCGGCCAGCAGGCTCGCACAGTCCAGCCAGCCGAGCAGCATCGACAGCCCCGCCATGAGCAGCGCGGCGATGCACAGCCGTCGCACGGACAGCCCGACAAAGGCCAGCGCGACGACCCCGACCAACGCGTAATGCACCAATATGTCGCCGGTCCAGATGAAGGTCCGGTGGATCATGCCCAGCACGAACAACACCCCCATCCGCCGCAGGTGCAGCGACGCGCCGTTCAGCCCGGCCTGGTCGGCGCGCTGGAGGATCAGCAGCGTGGAGGCGCCGAACAAAAGCGAGAACAGCCCGCGCATCCGCCCGTTGACGAAGATCTCGGTCAACAGCCAGACCGCGATGTCGCCCGGTCCCGCATCGCCCCAAGCCGCGGGATTGGAATAGGCCGGGTCGGGCAGCGCGAAGCCCGGCATGTTCGCGATCAGGACCGCCATCACCGCCACCCCGCGCAACGCATCGAGGGTCAACAGCCGCCCGCGATGGGTCGTCATGGCGGGCGAAAGGGGGGCGGGATCGGACAAGCACGGGCTCCGTTGCGGCCTGTCGGATTAGCTGGCGGCGCGCCGGATGCAACTGCCGGCGACCGCGAAGCATTGGCCTGGGATGGGATTATCGCCTCGCCTGACCGGACGCGCCTCCGCCCGCGCGCATCATTCGCCGCTGGCCTCGGCGTTCCTCCGCCGGGTCGAGCCCTTCTTCGCGGGAAGCGAGGTCACGGGTGGCCCCTTGCTGATCGCCACCATCCTGGCACTGGTCCTGACCAATATCGGCACCGCTCATGCCTATGAGCGGTTCTGGGACATGCCGGTCCGCATTGCCTTTGGCGACCGGGCGGTGTCGCATCGGCTGGCCGAATGGATCGACCATGCGCTGCTGCCGCTGTTCTTCGTCATCGTCGGCGCCGATGTGAAGCGCGAGCTGGTCGACGGGGCCCTGTCGGAATGGCAAAGCGCGGCCTTCCCGCTGGCGGGGGCGATCGGGGGCATGGCGGTGCCGATCGGCCTGTATCTGCTGGTGGCGGGCGGGGGCGCGGCCCAGCCGGGCTGGGGCACGGTGATCACCACCGATACCGCCTTCGGCCTGGCCCTGATCGCGCTGTTCGCGACCAGCCTGCCGGTCGGCCTGCGCGCGCTGATGCTGGCATTCGCGGCGGTGGACGATGTCGGCGGGCTGCTGGTCATCGCCTTTGCCTATAGCGATGCGATCGATCCGATCGGGCTGGTCGTGGCGGGCGCGGCGCTGGCGGGGATCGTCGGGCTGCGACGGATCGGCTGGGTTTCCTCGGTGCCTTATGTCCTGCTCGCGCTGATCGTCTGGGGCGGCGTACTCGAGTCGGGCATTCATGCGACGATCGCGGGCGTGCTGATCGGCTTGACCGTGCCGGTCGCGCCGCGCCTCGCCCAGGCGGCCTTTGCCGAGCGGGTCCAGCGCCGGGTGGACGAGTTCAAACATGCCCATGGCGCCGCCGAGCGCGCGGAGGATGACGAGGAGGAGCATCAACAGCGCGAGCGCGCCGAGGAGGGGCTGGGCTATCTTCAGGAAATGGCGTCGGCGACCCGCGTCGCCAGCAGCCGGTTGATCGAGGTGCTGACGCCCTGGGTCAATTATGTCGTGCTGCCGCTGTTCGCGCTGTCCAATGTCCGCATCCACCTGTCGGGCGATCTGCTGGCGATGGTGGCCAGCCCGCTCGTCATCGGCGTGGTGCTGGGGCTGGCCGTAGGCAAGCCGTTGGGGTTTCTGGGCTTTACCTGGGCGGCCAGCGCGATCGGCCTGGCGCGGCGTCCCGATCGGGTGACGTGGCGAATGGTGACCGGGGTAGGGGCACTGGCCGGGATCGGCTTTACCATCTCGTTGTTCATCGCCGGGCTGGCCTTTGGCGATGGCGGGATGCGCGAGGCAGCGTCGCTGGGGGTGCTGATCGCCTCGATCCTGGCGGCGGCGATCGGCTATGCGATCCTTCGTTCCTGCACGGGGCCCCGACCCATGGCCGGGGCCCCGCCGGAACCTTAGGCGAGGGCCGCGTCGGCGCCCATCAGCGCCGGGAAGAAGCCCTCATGCGCGCGGCGCAGATCGTCCAGCGCGACGACGAAATCGCCATCCTCGCGCTCGAAGATCAGGCGGCTGCCCGCCGTGCGGCCGATCCGCTCGACCTCGACCCCGGCCTGATGCGCGTTCGCCAGGAAGTCGACCAGCGCGGTATCCTCGACCGTGGCGATATAGAGGCCTTGATCCTCGGCGAAGAGCTGGCGGCAGGCCTCGCCCGTTTCCGGGAACTGGATCAGCGCGCCGATATTGCCCGCCAGCGCCATTTCCGCGACCGTCACCGCGATGCCGCCGTCCGACACGTCGTGCACGGCGGTCAGATGACCCGCGGTGATCGACTCGCGGACCAGGTCGCCGGTGCGACGCTCGGCATCCAGGTCGATCGACGGCGGCGGGCCCGCGTCGCGGCCTTCCAGCCCATGGACCTCGCGCAGCCACAGCGACTGGCCGATCTCGCCCTTGGGCGTGCCGATCAGGACGATCACGTCGCCGGTGCCCTTGAACGCCACCGTCGCCGACTTGGACCAGTCGGCCATCAGGCCGACGCCGCCGATCGCCGGGGTCGGCAGGATCGCCGAGCCGCCGCCGGTCGCCTTCGACTCGTTATAGAGCGAGACGTTGCCCGACACGATCGGGTAGTCGAGCGCACGGCAGGCCTGGCTCATGCCCTCGAGGCAGCCGACGATCTGGCCCATGATCTCGGGGCGCTGGGGATTGGCGAAGTTGAGGCAGTTGGTGATGGCGAGCGGCTTGGCACCGACCGCCGTGATGTTGCGCCACGTCTCGACCACCGCCTGCATGCCGCCGGTGACCGGATCGGCGTAGCAATAGCGCGGCGTGCAGTCGGTGCTCATCGCGAGCCCCTTCTGCGTGCCATGGACGCGGACCACGGCGGCGTCGCCACCGGGGCGCTGCACCGTGTCGCCGCCGACCATATGGTCATACTGCTCCCAGATCCACCGACGCGAGGCGATGTCGGGCGAGCCCATCAGCTTGAGCAGGTCAGCCGCCGGATCCTGGCAGCCGGGCGAGGTGATCGCGGCGGGAACCTCGGTCGGTACATGCGGACGGTCGTAAAGCGGCGCGTCGTCGGCCAGCGGCGCGAGCGGGATGTCGCAGACGATCTCGCCCTTGTGGCGCAGGACCATGCGGCCCGTATCGGTGACGTGGCCGATGACCGCGAAGTCGAGTTCCCACTTGCGGAAGATCGCCTCGGCGAAATCCTCGCGACCGGGCTTCAGCACCATGAGCATCCGCTCCTGGCTCTCCGACAGCATCATTTCATAGGCGGTCATGCCCTCTTCGCGCTGGGGCACATCGTCCATGATCAGCTCGATGCCGACGCCGCCCTTGGACGCCATCTCGACCGACGACGAGGTCAGGCCCGCCGCGCCCATGTCCTGGATCGCGACGATCGCGTCCGAGGCCATGAGTTCGAGGCACGCCTCGATCAGCAGCTTTTCGGTGAAGGGGTCGCCGACCTGCACGGTCGGGCGCTTGGCCTCCGCATCCTCGCCGAAATCGGCCGAGGCCATCGTCGCGCCGTGAATGCCGTCGCGGCCGGTCTTCGACCCGACATAGACGATCGGATTGCCGACGCCGCTGGCGGCCGAATAGAAGATCTTGTCCTGATCGGCGACGCCGACGGTCATCGCATTGACCAGGATATTGCCGTCATAGGCCGGGTGGAAGTTCACTTCGCCGCCGACCGTCGGCACGCCGACGCAATTGCCATAGCCGCCGATGCCGTGCACCACGCCCGAGATCAGGTGGCGCATCTTGGGGTGATCGGGCCGCCCGAAGCGCAGCGCGTTCAGGTTCGCGACCGGCCGCGCGCCCATGGTGAACACGTCGCGCAGAATGCCGCCCACGCCCGTCGCCGCACCCTGATAGGGCTCGATATACGAGGGATGGTTGTGGCTCTCCATCTTGAAGATGGCGGCCTGGCCGTCGCCGATGTCGATGACGCCCGCATTCTCGCCGGGACCGCAGATCACCTGGGGCCCTTCGGTGGGCAGCTTCTTCAGGTGGATGCGGCTGGACTTGTAGCTGCAATGCTCGGACCACATGACCGAGAAGATGCCGAGCTCCACGAGATTGGGCTCGCGGCCCAGCGCGTTCAGCACGCGCTGATATTCTTCTTCGGACAGGCCGTGGTCGGCGACGATCTGGGGCGTGATCTCGGTCATGGCCCGCGCCTTTAGCGAGGTGTCGCGGGTTCGTCACTATCGCTGTGTCGAATGATGTGCTGCTATCCGGTGGGACCAATTGCGGGGGGCGGGATCCGATGATCCTATCGATGCTGATGGGCGCGGCGCTGGCGGGGGCGCCAATGCCGCCCCGACCCGAGCGGGCGATGCTGGCGGAGGTTCAGCGTCTCTATCGCGGGGCGGGGGATCGGCTGTGGCCGGGATTCGGCAAGGTGCCGCTGGACCTGGTGCTGATCGGCCCGGATCGCGAGACCCTGTTCTGCCACGCGGCGGTCAAGGGCTTTACGGACGCCGGGCGCGACCCGCTGACGAAGTGCCATCTACAGGTCAGGCCTCGCCGGCTGAGCCCCGATCTTGCGGCGGCATATCCTGTGTTTCCCGGCGGCGAGAGCATCGCGATCGGCTATCCCGCGACGCTGGAGATGAGTCCAGCCTATTGGAAAGCCACGATACTCCACGAGGCGTTCCACCTCTATCAATCGCATTTGCCGGGCTATGGCCAGGCCGTGCAGGCTGTCGGCAGATCGCTGGGTTCCGATGGCGGCTGGATGCTGAACTATCCCTTTCCCTATGCCGATCCGAAGGTCGGGGAGGCCTTCCTCGCCATGGGGGAGGCGGGTCTCGCCTTTCTGACCGCCCCATCGGCCGAGCAGCGCCTTGCGGCCAGAAAGGCCTATGTCGCGGCGCGCGAGACGGCGCTGGCGCGGGTCAGCGCCGATGACCGGCTCTATTACGAATTTCAGGTCGGGCAGGAGGGCGTCGCACGCTGGACCGAACTGACGCTGGCGCGGCAGGGGGACGTCGCGATGCGCGCCGATGCGCTCGACCGCTGGACGGGGCTGGCGACGAGCCTGAGGGCGATTCGCGAGCAGGGTTTCAAGACGTGGAAGCGCGGCGCGCTCTATGTCTATGGCGCGATCGAGGCGGAGATGCTCGAACGCTCGGGCGTCGACTGGCGTCAGGCGTATCGCCGCCAACCCTTCGCGCTTGGCGAACAACTGCGGCGGCTGGATTAACCCAGCCGCATCGCCACCGCGATCGCCACGCCCGACAGGGCCAGCGCGCCCGCGATCCAGCCCGCGCCGGTGCGGATCGCGGCCTCGACCCCGGTGGTCGAGACGGCGGGGGCCTCGCTTTCCAGCTTGCGGGTCGTCGCCCGGATCAGCCGGGGCAGGTCGTCGCCCAGCCGGTCCAGTTCCAGCGCCAGCGCCGCCGCGCGCCGCGTCCAGCGCTCGGGCGAGAGCCGCGCCTCGACGATCCGGGCGCTTGCCCGGCGCAGCGCGGCGGACAGGTCGAAATCGGGCTGGATGCCGCTCAACACGCCGTCGATGGTGATCAGCGCCTTGAACAGCAGCAGCATGTCGGGTTGCAGGACGATCCGTTCCTCGCGAAGCACGGGGAAGATATCGGCCAGGATCGCCGCCAGCCGCAACGCGCCGCCGCCATGCCGCGCGACCAGCCGGTCGGCGACCGCCTGGAACCGTTCGGGGGCGATATCATCGGTTTGCGACCAGTGTCTCAGCGTCTCGGCGAGCAAGGTCGGGTCGCTGTTCGCGATGGACTGGGTAAAGGCGATCACCTCTTCGCGGCGACGCGGGCTGACATGGCCGATCAGGCCCAGATCGAGCAGCGCGATGCGGTTGCCCGGCAGGCACAGAAGGTTGCCCGGATGCGGGTCGCCATGAAAACGCCCGTTGATCAGCGTCATGTCGAGCACGATGTCCGCCCCCGCCGAGGCGATGGCGGCAGGATCGATTCCCGCCGCTTGCAGCATCGCGGCGTTGCGCGGCGGCACGCCCGCGATGAAGTCCATCACCAGCAGCGTTTCCGAACTGTGCGACCAGTGGATGACCGGCACGACCACGCGCAGTTCGTCCGCGAAATCCTCGCGCAGCCGGTCGGCGTTGCGGCCTTCGTTGGTGAAGTCCAGCTCTTCTAGGATGTCGCGGCCCAGCGCGCGGATCATCCGCATCGCGCCGTATCGACGCGCCTCGGCATTGGCCGCCTCGACCATCGCGGCGATCTGGGTCAGCAGGCGAAGGTCGGCCTCCATGATGGAGCGGATGCCGGGACGGCGGATCTTCAGGACGACCTCGGTCCCGTCGTGGAGCGCCGCGCGGTGGACCTGCGCGATCGACGCGGCTGCCAGCGGTTCGGGATCGAACCGGGCAAAGGCGCTCTCGGGCGGCTCGCCCAGCGCTGCCTCGACCTGATCGCGCAACTGCGCGAACGGAAGGCGCGGCGCCTCGCTATGCAGCTTTTCGAGTTCGGCGATCCATTCGGGCGGCAACAGGTCGGCGCGGGTGGCGAGGATCTGGCCCAGCTTGACCCAGACCGGCCCCAGCGCCTCCATGGCCGCCCGCGTCCTGGCGGGCAGGTCGAAGGGCAGGGCATCCGGGTCCCGCCGCGCCGGGTCGAGCCCGATGCGCGCTAGCAACACGTCCAGCCCGAAGCGCGAGGCGGTGGCGATCACCTCGGCCAGGCGGGCGCGGTCGCGTGCCGCAACCCGGATCGCGCCCAGCATGACCGGCTCAGCTATAAGGCGGCTGGGTGAAGCCCGCCGGGCTGAGCGTGAAGATCTCGCAGCCGTCTTCGGTGATGCCGATCGAATGCTCGAACTGCGCCGAGAGCGAGCGGTCGCGCGTCACCGCCGTCCAGCCATCGTCGAGCAGCTTCACGTCGGGGCGGCCGATATTGATCATCGGCTCGATGGTGAAGATCATGCCGGGCTTCAGCTCGGGGCCGGTGCCGGGGCGACCGACATGGACCACCTCGGGCGCGTCATGGAACAACAGGCCCAAGCCATGGCCGCAGAAATCGCGGACCACGCCGTAACGATGCTTCTCGGCATGGCGCTGGATGGCGTTGGCCACATCGCCCATATGGTTGCCGGGCCGGGCCTGCTCGATGCCCAGCATCAGGCATTCATAGGTGACCTCGACCAGCTTGCGCGCCTTCAGCGGCACGTCGCCGATCAGGTACATGCGGCTGGTGTCGCCGTGCCAGCCATCGACGATCGGGGTCACGTCGACATTGACGATATCGCCCGACTTCAGCGTCTTTTCGGACGGAATGCCGTGGCAGACGACATGGTTGATCGAGATGCAGGTCGAATGGGTATAGCCACGATAGCCCAGCGTCGCGGGCACGCCGCCGCGTTCCAGGATGAACTGGTGGATCAGCCGGTCGATCTCGGCAGTGGCGACGCCCGGCACCATATGGGGCACGAGCATGTCCAGCGTCTCGGCGGCCAGGCGGCCCGCCTTGTGCATGCCATCGAACGCCTCGCGGCCCCACAGCTTGATCGCGCCGGTCCGCCCCTCGGGCGCGTTGGCGGAAACGGTCACATATTCGGTCATGGCCGCGATATAGCGTGGCATCGCGGCTTTTGCGAGGCTATGTCCGGCACCATGCAAGCCGACCCCGCCTCCGAGCGTATCTGGACCGCCGCGCTGATCGTCATCGGCGACGAAATCCTCTCTGGCCGCACCCAGGACCGCAACATCGCGCAACTGGCGACATGGCTGAACGTGCAGGGCATCAGGCTGGCCGAGGTGCGGGTCGTCGCGGACCAGCCGGATGCCATTGCCGAGGCGGTCAACACGCTGCGCGTGCGCAACGACTATCTCTTCACCACCGGCGGGATCGGCCCGACGCATGACGACATCACGG
This sequence comes from Sphingomonas sp. 1185, assembly GCF_040544655.1. Taxonomy (NCBI): domain Bacteria; kingdom Pseudomonadati; phylum Pseudomonadota; class Alphaproteobacteria; order Sphingomonadales; family Sphingomonadaceae; genus Sphingomonas; species Sphingomonas sp. 1185. Next base: position 261,489 of record NZ_JBEPKL010000001.1, on the reverse strand, counting down.
TCGATGCGATCGCGGCGGCGCTGGGCGTGGCGGTGATCGAACATCCCGAGGCGCGGGCGATCCTGGAGGATTATTACACCACGCGCGGCGGCGTGACCCCGGCCCGCGCGCGGATGGCGCGGACGCCGGAGGGGGCCTCGCTGATCCCCAACCGCGTGTCGGGCGCGCCGGGCATCCGGATCGACAATATCTTCATCATGGCGGGCGTGCCGCATATCACGGCGGGGATGCTCGATGCGCTGACCGGCACGCTGGAGGGCGGGCGGCCGGTCGTGTCGGGCACGGTCGGCTGCTGGGTGGGGGAGAGCGAGGTGGCCGATCTGCTCCGCGCGACCGAAAAGGCGCATGAGGGCGTCGCCATCGGCAGCTATCCCTTTTTCCGCGAAGGCCGGACCGGCGCCAATTTCGTCGTGCGCAGTCCCGACCCCGCGCTGATGGAGACGTGCCTGGACGATCTGACCCGCGCGCTACAGGCGACGGGGCGCGACGTGGTGCCGGGCGGCATCTGACCCGGTGGCGGCGGCAATGCGCGGGAACGCACCCATTCTCGTCACGGGCGTGGCCGGGTTCATCGGCCATGCCACCGCTCACCGGCTGCTCGACCGCGGCGAGGCGGTGGTCGGTGTCGACATCGTCAACGACTATTACGACCCGGCGCTGAAGCAGGCCCGGCTCGCGACCTTCGAGGGGCGAGAGGGCTTCGCGTTCCACCGGATGGACGTGGCCGATGCCGAGGCGGTCGCCCGTCTGGTCCGCGAACGGGGCGTCACCCGCGTCGTCCATCTCGCCGCGCAGGCGGGGGTGCGCTACAGCATCGCCAATCCCTTCGCCTATGAACGCTCCAACCTGGCCGGGCACCTGGCGGTGATGGAGGCGTGTCGCAATGCGCCCGGCTTCGTCCATCTCGTCTATGCCTCGTCCAGTTCGGTCTATGGCGACAAGCCGATGGGCGGCCAGGGGTTTCGCGAGGACGAACCCGCCGCCAGCCCCGTCTCGCTCTATGCCGCGACCAAGCGCGCCTGCGAGTTGATGAGCCAGTCCTATGCCGCGCTCTATGGCTTTCCGCAGACGGGATTGCGGTTCTTCACCGTCTATGGCCCCTGGGGGCGCCCCGACATGGCCTATTTCTCGTTCACCGACCGGATCATGGCGGGCCGGCCGATCGAGGTTTACGGGGAAGGGCGGATGGCGCGCGACTTCACCTATATCGACGACATCGTTGACGGCATCGTCGGCGCGCTCGACCGTCCGCCCGAGACAGGAGGACACCGCATATTGAATATCGGCGGCAGCCATCCGGTCGGCCTGATGGAGATGATCGCGACGCTGGAACACGCGCTGGACCGCGAGGCGGTGAAGATCATGAAGCCGATGCAGCCGGGGGACGTGACGGCCACCTATGCCGATGTCTCGCGACTCCACGCGCTGACGGGATATGCCCCGCGCGTCCGATTGCAGGAGGGACTCGGCCGCTTCGCCGACTGGTATCGCGGCTATTTCCGGGTCTGATCGATTGCCGGTCCGGCAGCATCCTGCCGAAATCCGGCAATGTCAGTGCCGATTTAAAGCATTTGGAAACGAATTTCGTCCTATACGCGCAACGGACCGTCGACGGGGCGGTGAGCGTGAGGAAGAGATAGCGTGGGCATCCCCGAGAATATCGCGTGGCAGGACCCGACCGAGCGTCGCGAGGAAGTCCGCGTCCCGATCCAGCGCGAAGGCACCGTCCGCGTCGCCGACGACGGCGATTCGCTGCCCATCCTGATCTCGAACCTCCATCGCGAGGGCTGTCGGATCGACGGCTCGGTAGAGCTTTCGGTCAACCAGACCGTGATGATCGGCATTCCCGGCATCGGCCTGCGCGAGGCGCGGGTGAAATGGAAGAATGACGGGGCATATGGCGCCTGTTTCCTCCGTCCGCTGCCTGTGGGTAGCGTCGGCTCGGCGCTGGCCGACAATGTCCATGCGCTGGCGGGGGCGCCGTCGCCCGTGTCGCATGCCCAGGTCCGCATCATGCCGATCGCCGGCCGTGGCGATTCGGTCGAGAAAAAATGGTCGCCCCGCGTCCGTTTCGCGCTGTTCGTCGCGATGACCTTCGTCGGCGGCACGATGATGGTTTCGCTCGCCGATCTGCTGCTCAGCTGAGCTATTGCCGTTCGAAGCGCGGCGCGGTCGCCTTAGCCGCGCCGAGTGCGATCACGACCGGGCGATAGCCGACCGGCACCGCCGCGCCCTGACCCGCTTGCCCGCAGATCGGGCGATAGCGCACCGACCCGGAGAATTTCAGGACGAGCCGATCATCCGGCGCGTCGGTCCAGACGATCATCTTCGAACCCTCCGCCCCGTCGACGCGCAGGGCGGTGATGCCCGGCTGCGACCGGTCCACCCGCCAGGCCTTGCCCGCGGACGCCAGCGCCGTCGCCTCGCGCACCGCACAGGCGGCGGGCTTCGGGCGATAGTCATAGGTGTAGAGGCCGAAATTATCCTCCATCTCGCTCGGCCGCCGTCCCTGATCCTTCAGCTGATAGACCCAGACGCCGCCCATCCAGGGCGTCGCGGCCGACCATAGCAGGAATTGCGCGACATTGTCCGCCGCACGCTCGGGCGCGATATCGCCGCAGGGGCCGCCCGTGGTGGTCGGCCAGCCCAGCTCGGTGACATAGATGGGCAGCGCATGGCCGTCGGTCGTCGGCAGCGCGCGGTGCAGCGCCTCGATCTGGCCGATCGCATCGGCGCCGGTCCGCTTCGCCACCGGCTCGCACTGGTTGTAATAATGGACCGACAGTGCGCTCGCCCCGGCCAGCCCGCCATTGGCAGCGACCGAGCGGACCCAGGCCCAGCCCTTGTCCTCGCCCGCCGCGCCGACCAGGATCATGGCCTTGGGATCGACCGCGCGGATCGCGCGCGTCGCCTGGTTGGCGAGCCGGGCATAGTTGATGCCCGAACGCGGATCGTCGGCGGTGCCCGCCCCGCGTAGCATCCCGCGCTCGGGCGCGGCGTTCAGATTCCACTCGTTCCAGATTTCATAAAGCGGCTGGCGCGCTTCGGTGACGCGCACCGCGTCCTGATTGAAGGCGGCAAAGGCACGCCGCGCCGTATCGGATACCGGCGCCTTGCCGCCATCGACGGCGGGGTGGGTATAGGTGAGGATCCACAGCGGCCGCGCACGGGTGGCGGCGACCATCGCCTGTTGTCGGGGCGAGATGTCGCCGGGAACCGCCAGCCCCTTCTGCTTGAAGGCGACCCAGGGGATGTCGTCGCGGAACGAGGCGACGCCCAGCTCGTCGATCGCCTTGGCGGTGGGGGCTGGCTCATAGCCGAATTGGCCGCCGATGCCGAAATGCACGCCCACCCCGACGATCAGCGGCGTGGCGCGTCTGGTCAGCGGGCCGTCGGGCAACGTGCCCGCCGCCTGTCCCGAGCAGGCGGACTGGGTCCCGACCAGCAGGGTGGCGCAGGCCAGCACACGGCCGCCCAGCCGAAGCAGTGATGCGGGGGATGATCGTCGTTTCACGTGGTGTCTCCCTCGTTGTCCAACGGCGCCCCCCGGCGCGACCGGCTTTCCCGTCAATAGGCGTTCTTGTGCACCAGAACCGCGGCCGTGCGGAACAGGATCGAGATGTCCCGTGCCAGGCTCCAGCCGTGCAGATATTCCAGATCGGCGCGCAGGCGGTTCTTGAGGTCGACGTCGCGGTGCGTCGCGCCCCGGAAGCCGCGCACCTGCGCCAGTCCGGTGATGCCGGGCTTCAGCGCGTGACGCTGCCAATATTGGCGGTCGACCTCCCAGAACAGCTGGTCCCCGGCGAGCGAACCCAGCGCGTGCGGACGCGGCCCGACCAGGCTCATGTCGCCCAGCAGGACGTTCAGCAGCTGCGGCAGTTCGTCGATGCTGGTCTTGCGGATGAAGCCGCCGACGCGGGTGATCCGCTTGTCGTCGCGCGAGGCGGAGGTGTTGCCCTTGGCATCGCTGCTCTCGACCCGCATCGAGCGGAACTTCAGGATGTGGAAGATGCGGTTGCCGCGCCCGATCCGTTCCTGGCGGAACAGCACGGGGCCCGGCGAGTCGAGCTTCACCGCCAGCGCGATCAGCAGCAGCATCGGGGTCAGCGCGATGACCAGCGGCACGGTGATCAGCAGATCGAGCATGCGCTTCTTGAACATGTCGCGGTAGCTGAGCGGCCCCTGTGCCACGACCAGGGTCTGGCGGCCCTTGAAATCGGTCAGCCCGAGCACGCCGAGCGAGCCGAAGCCGGGGATCAGGATCTCGCCGTCCACCGCCGCGCCGCGCAGCAGCAGCGCCCAGTCATGCTGGCGATTGGGGGCGCAGCGGACGACCACGCGCTCATATTTCGCCAGCAGCTCGGCCAGGCGGTGGAGCATATAGGGGTTTTCGAGATCGGGCTCGACCCCGACCTCCTTGGAGAAGACGGTGTCACACAGTTGCGGCTCGGACCATTCCTCGCGCGTCTTGTCGTCGACGATCAGCAGTTCGGCGACCAGCTTGGGTGCGGCGGTCGGGCGGACCATGATGACCAGCGTCATGCGCATCGCCGCCATGAAGACCGCGCTGCTCGCCATGCCGATCGCCAGCGCGACGCGCGACAGTTCGGGCCCGGCCTTGAAGAAGAAGATCAGCGTCATCGCCGCGAAGAAGGTGATCGCCAGCGGCGTCAGCGACCGACGCAGCGAGATCGTCCCGCTGGTCAGCGCGTCGCGGCCATAGGCCTCGCTGTTGAACGCGATGATCAGGTAGATGGGCAGGATCGGATAGGCCAGGTCGATGCCGCTGAACGACAGCCACTGGCCGTCGCGGAACAGGCTGGCCACCAGAAAGCCCAGGCTGATCGCGATCACGTCGATCATCATCAGCGCGACATACAGCCGGATGCGGACGTTCCGCCGGTGGATAGCCCCGGCGAGCGACATTTCATCCGTCAGCGCTGTCGCGAAACTCATCGTAGTCTGATTTCCCATAGCCGGCATAAGGACGCTCCGCCGCTGCCCAGGCATGTGATGGCTAGCCCGGTTCATCCGGGCCAGCAATCTGCTTTCGCACCTGCAACATAGCTGTTACGACCGTTCAACAGATTATGAGCACGGGGTACCGACAGCTCTCTGAAAACCCGGTCCGGGTCGTATCAAATGGAACCAAGTCATGACGAAGATCTACGTGAACGGCCGGTTCCTCGGCCGGACGATGACCGGGGTCGAACGCTTCGCCTTCATGGTGCTGGACCGCGTCCATGCGCGGATCGTTTCGGGCGCGGAGCCCGCGCGATGGACGCTCCTCCTGCCGCCAGGGGTTGAAAAGCCTGCGCAATGGACTGGTTTCGCGGCAAAAAACGTCGGAAGCCGGGGCGGCCATTTCTGGGAGCAGGCGACGCTGCCGGGGGCGGCGCGGGACGGGGTGCTGGTCAATCTGTGCAATTCGGGGCCGGTGCTGCCACGCCGGTCGCTGACCGTCATCCACGACGCGCTTGTCTATGACATGCCGGGCAATTTTTCGCGCCCCTACCGGCTGCTTCACCAGAGTTTGGGGCGCCTTCTGTCCCGTCGATCCCATCTTGGGACGGTTTCGATGTTCTCGCGCGACAGATTGTCGGCGGTGCTCAAGGTTCCGGCGGATGCCATCCCGGTCATCCCCAATGCCGCCGATCATATCGACGCGATCGCGCCCGACGACACGGTGCTGAACGCGCTCGACGTCGAGCGCGGCCGCTATCTGCTGTTCGTCGGATCCTTCGCGCCCAACAAGAACCTGCCGCGCGCGCTGGAGGCGTTCGCGCGGATCCGGCGGCCCGAGGACCGGCTGGTGCTGGTCGGCGCGGCGGTGCGGTCTTTCGCGCAGAACGGGCTGGGCGACGTGCCGCCCGAGGGTGTCGTGCTGCCCGGCCGGATCAGCGATGCAGCGCTCATGAGCCTTTATCGCTCGGCGCGGGCGCTGGTCTTTCCCAGCCTTTACGAAGGGTTCGGCATCCCGCCGCTGGAGGCGATGCGGTTCGGCCGCCCGGTGATCGCGGGCGACATTCCCCCGGTGCGCGAGGTGTGCGGCGACGCCGCGCTCTATTGCGATCCGAAGTCGGTGGAGGCGATCGCGACGGCGATGCAGACGATGCTGCGCGACGATGCCGTGCATGCCGATCTGGCCGGCAAAGTCAGCGCGCGCAGTCGGCAGTTCAGCTGGGATGCCAGCGCCGATGCCCTGCTGCGCGCGCTGAAGGCGGTCTAGGCCGCCGTCACCCGGCGGCGAAGCCCCATCTGCCGGACGATCACCGTCGCATTGCCCGCCGCCAGCGCGGAGACGCGAAGCGTGGCGATCAGATAGGGATAGGGGCCGCTCGACGCCGGGACGATGGCGGGGCGGGTGCGCAGGGTCATCAGCGCGGGGTCGTTGATCCCCTGATCGTTGGCGCCGTTCGGATTGCTCATGTCCTGCGATCCGAAGGCCGTGCCGTTGGAGCCCATGCTGGCCCCCGCCAGTTCCAGGGTGATCGACTGGAGCGAGGCGGGAGCGGCGACCAGTTCGACGAGCGCGAAGCCCTCCAGTTCGTCGCCCGGCCGCAGATTGGCGTGATATTGCCCGCCGACCGTGCCGGGCAAGGTCTGCTCCAGCCGGAAATGACCCGCGCCGCCAAAGCTGATCGCAGCCTGGACCCCGTTGCCGATGCCGTCGGGATTGGTGACGTTCGACAGCGTGGCGGAGCCGCCGCCGCTGCTCATCGCGGCGGTCCAGCCCGAGGGCGCATCGCCCGTCACCCCGTTGCCCGCCGTCCCGCCGGTCGTCGTGGTGAACAGATGGTTGGTCAGGATCTGGCGACGGCCATTGGCGGGGGTGTCGATGACCCCGCTCGACAGGACCGGGCGCGGCGGTACGATCCGCGCGAGCAGCGCCGCCAGGCTCTTGCCGTGCCAATAGGCCCCGCGCGCATTCATATGGATGCCGTCATAGGAATAGCCCGAGCGAAAGGTCGGCGTCGTCGCCCCGGCCTGCATCACCACGGGATAGGCGTCATGGACATGGATGCCGGGCGTCCGTTCGGCATAGTCGGCGATCAGGTGGCGCAGCTGGACCAGCGCCGCGATCTTCTCTCCGCTGGTCAGGCTCGATCCGCCGACCTCATTCTCCAGGACCACGGTCATTCCGGCGGCGTAGGCGGTATCGGCGATCAGCCTCAGGTCCCGCATCGTGACGGCGGCGACCGTGTCGATCGTCACCGTCTCGCCGGTGACCGCGTGATTATAGGTAAATCCCGTCGCGACTTGGCCGATATTGTTGATACCGCCCTGCACATAGAGCAGCCCCGCGCCGGTCGCGATCGCGGCGGGCAGCCGCGCCAGCATCTGGTCGGTCCGGTCGCCGCTGACGCCGAACGTGTCCCCGATCGTCATATTATGGCCGAGCAGCGCATTGGCCCAGTTGATCGGCGACCGCGCGCAGCGGTTGCGGCGGCCGAAGTCGAGATAGATGATCGCCACCCGGCTGTCGCCGAGCGCGGTCAGTTGCTTGGTCAGCCGCCGGTCGGGGCTGACATTCAGGCGCGCCAGCCGCGACAGGCCGACCCCGATGCTGCCAGAGGCATATCCCATCGCTCAGGCCTCCGCGATCAGGTTGGCGGCGGTGGTGCCGGTGGCGCGGACATAGGCGGCGTGCACCGCGATGTAGCTGGCGTCGGGCAGGTTGCGATAGGTGACGTCGACCGCGCCATCGATCCCGCGAAGCGTCACGTCGCCGCCGATGCCGACGTAAATGCCCTTGGGAATCTGCGGCAGGGGCTGGGTATCGCTGGGCGTGACGGGGAAGGGCGCGCGCGAGGGGCTGTTCACCGTGTCGATGATGCTGCGTGGATCGGCCATGCAAAGACTCTCCCATCGGGGCGGACAGGATCGTCCGCTCCATGGTTGTTCCAGTTATGTTCCAATTTTCGTGTAGGACAGCGAAATTTTCGCGAGGCTCGTCCGTGACGGTGCGTTTCAGCCCGACTTCGCCATGCTGCGCCGCAAAATGGTACAGCCTGCCCCGGTCGCGACCGCTATACCCTTTCGATCCAACCCGCTAGGCAGCGGCGTTGTCTCCACGTCGATGCCATCAAGAGGATCAAGGTGAACGGATTTCTACGATCGGTCTGCCGCGACCTTCACCGCTATGCCCATTTCGAGCAGACGCGGCCGTCATTCGCCTTTGCGGTTCGCATGGTGCTGCTGACCCAGGGGTTCCAGTTCGTGCTGGCGCGCCGCATCCAGGATCTGATCGTGCGGATCCCGGTCGCCGGGCGGCCGCTGCGCCGGGTCTGGTGGTGGTGGACCTGCCGCCGCTTCGGCGCGGAGATCGCGATCGGTGCGACGGTGGGCGATGGGCTCTATATCCCGCACCCCTATGGCATCGTGGTCGGCGTCTGCACCATCGGCGAGGATGTCGCGATCCTTCAGAACGTCACCATCGGCGCGCGCGGGCCCGAAGCGCCCAGCCAGGCGGTGATCGGGCGCGGCAGCTATCTGTCGGCCGGATCGGTGCTGGTCGGTGCGATCACGCTGGGCGAGGGCGCGGTGATCGGCGCGAATGCGGTGGTCCTGACCGATGTGCCCGCCCGCGCCACCGCCGTGGGCATTCCCGCCCGGATCATCACGCGCGGCTGACGCCTTCGCCTCGCCCGCCGACTTTCCAGAGGATTACCCCATGCGCATCCTGAGCATCACGGCCTTCTACACCCCTTTCGTCATCGGCGGCGCGGAGATGTGCGCGCAGAACCTGACCGACTGGTTCGTCGCCAACGGGCATGAGGCGGCGGTGCTGACCGCCGCGCCGACCCCGGCGGACGAGCAATGGGGCGCGGACAAGGACGGCTACAAGGTCTATCGCGTCAGCACGCCGCACCTCTATCCGGTCGCCGCGACCAACCAGCAACCGGGCTGGAAGAAGCCGATCTGGCACATGCAGGACATTCTCGATCCCCGCAATGAGGCGGTGTTCGACCGGGTGATCGCGGAGTTCAAGCCCGACTTCATCCATATCCACTGGATCCAGGGGCTGGGCTATAACGGGCTGAAGGTCATTGCCCGGCACGGCATTCCGACCGCGATCACGTTGCATGATCTGGCGCTGGCCTGCGTCCGCACGACGATGTTCCGCGGCATCGACGAATGCGCCGGGCAATGCGGGACGTGCAAGTTCAGCGCGAAGGTGAAGATGGGCTATCTGCGGCAGCTGCCGCGCCTGGGCTTCATCTCGCCGTCTCAGGCCAATCTGGACCGTGTGGCCGAGCTGTTGCCGATCGACGATTACCCGAAGTTCCATATCCTCAACCCCAACCGCTATCCCGCCCCGACGGTGCGCCATTCGCCGCAGGCCAGGACCCGGCTGCTCTTCGTCGGGCGTCTGGAGGAAACCAAGGGAATCAACTTCCTGCTCGGCATCCTCGACACGCTGTCGAAGGATTTCGATTTCCATCTGACCGTGCTGGGCAAGGGCCCCGAGGAACTGCGCCTGCGCGAGCAATATGGCCATCACGACTGGCTGGAGCTGAAGGGCCATGTCCCGCAGCAGGAGGTGTCGGACATCATGGCGACCAGCGACCTGCTGATCACGCCGTCGCTCTGGGCGGAAAATTCGCCCGGCGTGGTGATCCAGGCGCTGGCCAACGGCCTGCCGGTGATGGGCAGCGACAAGGGCGGCCTGCCCGAGCTGATCCAGCCGGGCGAGAATGGCATGCTGGTGCCGCCGGGCGACGAGGCGCTGTGGCGCGCGGCGATCACCGATGTCCTGCGCCACCCCGAAAAGATGGCGGCGCTGCGCGAAAGCACGATCCGTTCGGCCGACCGTTTCGACTATGACCGGCTGGGCCGACAGATCATGGCGGCGCTGGAACACATCGCCGCGCAACCGGCCCGCGCAGCCTGATCGCTCAGGAGCGCGGGCGCCGGGTCACAGCAGCCGGGCGTTGACCCCCAGCCGGCTGACGCCGGGTACGTCGATGACGACCGGCATCTCGCCGACCGTGACGGTGCGGTCGGCCGTCCCCGCCGTCGCCGACTGGCAGAGCGTGCGCGTCGTATAGGCCGCAGTGCCGCCCACGGTCAGGCGGCCGGTCCGTCCGGCCAGACTGCTCCACGCGATGACCTGAAGCCCCTGCGGCGTCGCGACGCGAACCACGGTCAGGCCCGATCCGACCTGTTGTACCGACATGGCGGTGGCGTTGCGGACGATCTGTGCCGCTTCGCTGAAACCGCATAGCGCGGGCTTGGCGTTGCCCGCCGCGTCGTACAGCCCGAAATGATGCTCCAGATCGTTGGCGTTGGTGCCGGAGTCCTTCAATTCGTAGATCCAGCTTCCCGCGATCCAGGGCAGGGCGGCGGTGTGGAGCAGGAATTGTGGCACGCTGGTCGCGACGACCGAGCTGGCCACCGAACAGGACAGCGATCCGCCCGGCCAGCCCCATTCGGAGATGTAGATGGGCGGCGTCTGTCCGCCGGTGACCGATGCCAGACGGGTCTGAAGCTGATAGAGGCGGGCGATCGCCGCCGTCGCGGTGCGCAGGTCGGTGCGTTCGCACTGGTTGTAGAGGTGGACCGACACCCCGTCCGCCCGTTTGGCCGCGCCGCGTGCGACCGCATCGGCGATCCAGTCCCAACTGGGGTCGCTGCCCCCTGCGCCGACGATCACCTTGGTATCGGGCGTGCTGTCCTTGATCGCGGCGACGGTATCGCTGGCCAACGCCGCATAATAGCGCGCCGCGCGGACATCGCCTTCCTCGCCCGCGGTCATCAGCATCGGCTTGTCGGGCGCGGCGGTGACGTTCCACTCGTTCCAGATCTCGTACATCGCATTGCGGCCCGCCGTTGCCGCGACGGCGCGCTTGGCGAAGGCGACGAAGGCGGCGCGACCGGCGGCGCTGATCGGAGGCCAGCTTTCGGGGATGAAGGGATTGCCGTTGGTCAGGATGAACATCGGCCGCGCGCTGGTCTGCTTCAGGAAGCCGCTGATCGCGGGCGCCAGGTGCGAACCGTTGACGTCCCAGTCGGGCGCGAAGTCGTTCCAGAAGATGTCGTCGCGAAACGCGGTGACATTGGCCGCCTTCATCCACTGGGTGGTGGTGGCCGCGTCATAGCCGGACTTGCTGGCATAGGCGAAATGGGTCGCCACCCCAATCTCATAGGGCGTCGACCGGGCGGACAGGTCCCCGGCGCCGAAGATGATGGCGGTGGCGCCCGGATCGCTGGCCAGCGCGGTGGCGTCCGCCGAGGCCGAGCTGGTCGGCGTCGGGGTTGCGGTGGGTGTCGGCGTCGGTGTCGGTCCCGTGACCACGCTCACCGCGCCCGATGACGTGGAACCGCCCCCGCCGCCGCATGCGGCCATTAGGGGAAGGAGGAGCAGAGCAAAATGGGCACGCATGACAAAGCCTTGCTAGGTTTCATCACCTTGTAGGCAGCGCATGATGCAGGGTGGTTAAGTCCACTGGTTAATGCCGGATTCACCGGGATTTTGCCGTTACCGGGAAAATCGATTTGGTTCCCTGCTGAGGAGATAATTTCGACCTGTCCCATTTTTGCCGCGTTGCAACAAAACCGCCCCTTTTGGGACAATGCTCGGGCTTGACCGGTGATAGGGGAAAGGGCACCGCAGGTCGTTGTTGGTTGGGTAAACGTAACGAGGGCACGAGCAGGATGCTGCAAAGCGGTGACATTTTGCGGCTGCCATCACGGCCTGTTTGTATGGGAATTGCCGCGATCGCCTTATGGTGCGTCGGCGGTGCCGCCCATGCACAGGACGAGCGGCTGGGCGTTCCCCTGGTGCCGGTCCTGCCGGTCGCGCGGCCCGTCGTCGCCGATCCCGGCCTTTCGTTAACCACCTCGGCCGAGGCGGCCTATGACGACAATATCTTCCGCACCAATTCGCGGCGGACGCCGTCGGTGGATGACTTCATCCTGACGCCGGGCGTGCGCGGCGTATATTGGCGGCAGGTCGGGCTGAACGACGTGCGGGTCGATGCCGATCTGGCCTATAGCTTCTTCACGCTGAACCCGGATCGCAGCCGGGGTCGCGCCGACCTGCATGGCAGCGGGACGTTCCGGGTCGCGGGCGTGTGCCAGATCCAGCCCGATGCGCGCATCCTGCGGCAGCAATCGGACTATGGCGACATTAACGCGGCGCGCGACAATTTCCAGACGGTCAGCAATCTGTCGCTTCGCGTCAGCTGCCCGCGCACCGTCGGCTTCTATCCCGTGGCGGACATCAGCCGCCGGACGACGACGAACAGCACCGCCTTCGACTTTGCCGACCTGCGCAGCGTCTCGTTGCTGGGCGGCATCGGCTATAGCCGCCCAAGCATCGGTCAGGCGGTGCTCTATTATCGCCATCTGAACAGCGATCGTCCGACGATCAACGTCACCAACCGGGCCGAGCAGGTCGGCGTGACCTTCCACCGCGCGGTGGTCAGCCGCGTGACGCTGGATCTGGACCTCAGCTATCTCGACGTGACGTCGCGCGGGGCGAATGTGCGGCCCTATCGCGGGCCGGGCTGGGACGCCAAGCTCGAACTCAAGCCGGTTCCCGCCGCCTCCTTCTCGGTCGAGACGGAGCGCCGGATCGTCAACGACTCCCTGGTCCCGGCCGGTTTCGCCGTGCAGACCGATGTGCAGCTGGCGAGCGAGCTGCGCTTCGCCGAGCGGACGCGCTTTCGGGCCGGTGCCATATTGGGGCATCGCGACTTTCGGGGCGACCCACTCGTCATTGCGTCGCCCTTCGCGAAGGACGATTTTCAGTCCTACTCACTGGGCGTGACACGCCAGCTCGGCGAGCGTCTGAACCTGAACCTGGACGGGCAGTATAGCAATCGCAACACGGATACGGGTGTGAACGAATATCACTTCACCCGCCTTGTTGCCGGAGTTTCCTATCGTTTCTGATCGGTCCTCCCGGACCGGCCGGATATCGCGCGAATAGCATGAGGACGAAAAATGCGCCGTAAGCATAAGCTATTGCTGGCCATGGTCGTGCTGACGCCGGGCATGGCGTCGGCCCAGCAGGGTGTCGCGCCCGCCCCCGTGCGGACGGCCCCGCTGCCGACCCCGGGGGTGCGCCCGGTCGATACCGCCGCCAGCGCCTATGTGCTGGGCCCGGACGACGAGATCGAGATGAAGGTCTTCGGGCAGGACAATATGTCGCTCAAGACCCGTATCCGCGCCGACGGCACGATCACCGCGCCGTTCCTGGGCAATATCCAGGCGGCCGGGCGGACCACCGCGCAACTCGCCCAGCAACTGAGCGAGGCCTATCTGCGCGGCGGCTATCTCAGCCGTCCGTCGATCAACATCGAAGTCACCAACTATGCCAGCAAGAGCGCGACGGTGCTCGGCTCGGTCGGGCAGGCGGGCCTGTATCCGCTCGATCGCCCCTATACGGTGGCGGCGATGGTCGCGCGTGCGGGCGGCCCGCGCGCGGACGGGGCCAATACGGTGATCCTGACCCCGATGGGTGGCCAGCCCGAGCGCATCTCGCTGGCCGATGTCAGCGGCGGCGCGGCGCGGCTGGTCCAGCCGGGCGACACGCTGTTCGTGCCGGTCGCCGAGCAGGTCTATGTCTATGGCCAGGTCGAGAAGGGCGGCGGCTTCCCGGTCCAGCCGGGAATGACCTTCCGTCAGGCGCTGGCGCTAGCCGGCGGCCCGACGCTGGCGGGTTCGACCAAGCGGATCGAGGTGCGCCGCGGTGGCAAGGTCCTGCCCAAGGCGACGCTCGACGACGTGGTCCAGCCCGAGGACGTGCTGGTCATCAAGGAAAAATGGTTCTGATCCTGGGGCCGTGGAACCCGGTAATGGCGTTGGGAGTGGCGTAGATGGGGTTCAAGACATGGCTGGCCGCGATCAAGGCCTGGCTGATGGGGGGCACGGCGGAAGCGGCCACCGGCTTGCCGCGCCCGGTGACGGGTGAGCGGCCGATGGGCCGCGTGCCGGTCGGCGGCGCGGTGCGGTCGCCGGTGCCGGTCGCCCCGGCCTTCGCCGCGCCTGCCCCCGCTCCGTCGGGGTCGGCGCGTGCGCGGATCCATGCCGCGTTCGACACCGGCATGCCGGTCGAAAGCCGCGCCGGACTGGCGGGACGATCCGAAGAGCTGAACCGGCTGGTCGAGGCGGTCATCGAGAATGGCAAGCACGGCATCGTCTTCGGCGCGCGCGGTTCGGGCAAGACCTCGCTGTCGCGCGTGTTCGGCGATCTGGCGGACGAGAAGGGGGCGGTGGTCCTCTATAATCTCGCCAGCGGCGACCTGAGCTTCTCCGAGCTGTATCGTCCCTATCTCACCGAATTGGCGACCATTCCCGGCGGCGGATTGCGGCGCGGCGACATCGCGTCGCTGCTCGATGCGCCGTTCGACGCGCGCGCGCTGGCCAGCATTCTGGCGGAGCGGGTGCGTCGGCCGGTCATCCTGGTGCTCGACGAGTTCGATCGCGTGGAGTCGGCGGCGACCAAGTCCGAGGTCGCGGCGCTGATGAAGCTGCTGACCGATATGCGCGCCACGACGCGGGTCGTGACGGTCGGCATCGCCGCCAATGTCGAGGATCTGATCCAGGGCCATCCCTCGCTGCGCCGCCACATGGTGTCGGTGCCGGTCGGCGGGATCGGCGCGGAGTCGCTCAAGGATCTGTTCGTGCGCTGCTGCACGCAGGCCGGGCTGACGGTTGAGGACGGTGCGGCGAGCGAGGTCGCGTCGGCGGCCTATGGCTCGCCCTATCACCTTCGGCTTTTCGGCCTGAACTGCGCGCTGGCCGCCGAGAAGGCGGGCGTGAGCCGGATCGATCGCGAGATCGTGCGTATCGGGTTCGGCAAGGCCTTTGCGGACTGGCGAATGCTCAGCGCCACGACGGCGGACCTGCTGGTGCGATGCGCCCAGCTGCCGACCGGGCACCGCTTCGTGATCGCGCTGATCGCCTATGCGGCGGCGATGCGCACGCGGGTCGACCAGGCCGAGATCACCGCGCTGGCGATCGGCGACGGCTCGCTCGACCCGGCGGTCGTCCAGGCCGCGTTCGACATGCTCCGTCCCATCTTGCGGCCCAGCGCGATCGACGGCCAATATCTGTTCGACGACGCGCTTGCGCCGCAATTCTATCTCCTGCTGCACAGTGGCAGGATTGATCCGCAACCGGCCGACCAGGGCCTGCGCTCCGACCTGCGAGCGTTCCTGGAGCAGGGAGGGCCCATGGCATGACCAGTTTTTCCGATCTCTTGATGGCGCTGCGCCATCGCAGCCGACTGGCGATCGTCGTGGGCGGCGTGGTCTTCGCGCTCATCGCGGTGCTCGGCTTTCTCCAGCCGCGCGCCTACACCGCCAGTTCGTCGATCCTGATCGATCTGACCCAGCGCGATCCGACGACCGAACGTCAGGCCAGCGAGACCGCGGCCTCGGTGATCGATACGATCATCGGGACCCAGCTCGACATCATCCGCAGCGGTGCCGTGCTCGAAGAGGTAGCGCGTCGTGCGCCGCCATCGGTCCTCGCCAAGGCGGGGGAAGGCACGGCGGAATCGCGCATGCAGCGTGCGGTCGGTATTCTTCGCCGCAATCTGAAGGCCGATGCCGACAAGGGCAGCAATGTCATTCAGCTCAGCTATACGGCACCCACCCCTCAGGAAGCGGCCAAGACGCTGAACATCATCACCGAGGTGTTCCTCGGTAAGCAGGTGGCGCTGCGTAGCGTCGCTGCGCGCGAGAATGCCAAATGGTATGACGCCCGGACCGCAGAGGTTCGCAGCCGACTGGAACAAGCGCAGCGCCGCCTGTCCGACTTCCAGCGCCAGCATGGCATCGTCGGCGTGAACCGCATGGATCTCGAGGCCGACAAGGCCCGCAGCCTGTCGACCGAGCTCGTCGCGGCCCAGGCCGCCGCCGCCGCCGCCCGTTCCAAGTCGGGCTCGGCCGCGCAGCCGGAGGTCGCGCAATCGACTATCGTGCAGGATCTCCAGCGCGAAATCGGCGTCCAGGCCGGTCGCGTGGCCGAACTGTCCAAGACGCTGGGCCCGAACCACCCAGACATGGTGGCGGCGAATGCGCAACTCGCCGCGCTGCGCAGCCAGCTGGGCAATGCACGATCTGTGCAGGCCCAGGCGCTGACCGCCGCCAGTTCGGCAGCGGCCCAGCGCGAAGCCACGCTTCGTTCCGATCTGGCGCAGCAGCAAGCCCGGATGGTCGCCTTGTCGAGCGTGCAGGACGATCTGAACGTGCTCCAGCGTGACGTCGACGCCGCGCGCCAGACCTATGACACGGTGCGCCAGCGCTTCAACGAAGCCACGCTTCAGAGCGAGATTTCGCGGGCCAATGCCAGCAGCCTTGATCCGGCCGAACCGCCCCTCCTGCCGTCCAAGCCCAATCTGGTGCTGTGGCTGATCGCCGCCATCATCCTGGGCGCCGGCACCGGATTGGCTGCCGCCTTGGGCTCCGAAATGCTCCGGCCGCGTCTGCGCACGCCGGCGGGCACGTCGCAGTCGCTTGATCTGGACGTGCTGGCGGATATGACCGACTTGCGGTCGACGCAAAATAGCGGCTGGGCCGCAAACCGGGAGGTAATGGCGTGAGGCTCCGTTCGAGCGCGAATTCCGCGCAGTCCTATGCCGAGGCTGAGGCGCTGCAGGGGCGGGCGACAGGGCAGGGGATCGATCCCCTGCTGGTCGCGGCCTTCACGATGGACGACCCCTATGTCGTCGCGATCCGCAGCATCCGCAGCTCGATCGTCCAGCGTTATGAAGACGTGTCGCGCGACACGCGTTACTGCGCGCTGATCGGTCTCGATTGCAACGAGGCGCTGGCGGTGATGGCCGCCAATCTGGCCGTGGTAACGACGCATATGGGATCGTCGACGCTGGTGGTCGACACCAACCATGCGCATCCGCGCGTCGCCGAACTGTTCGGCTGTTCGGATTCGCCGGTGGTCCAGTCGACGCCGCTGGTCGGGTTGACGGTGATCGGGACGGGGCGCGGCGAGGGCGGTGTGGCCGACCCGGTCGAGCGTCGCCCCCTGATCGAGCAGCGCGACGAAT
The DNA here is from genome assembly GCF_040544655.1 of Sphingomonas sp. 1185. NCBI lineage: Bacteria > Pseudomonadati > Pseudomonadota > Alphaproteobacteria > Sphingomonadales > Sphingomonadaceae > Sphingomonas > Sphingomonas sp. 1185. The sequence goes on along the minus strand of NZ_JBEPKL010000001.1, from coordinate 244,469 downwards.
GGAATGCGCGGGTCGATCAGGTCATCGTTGCGATCGCGTTGAACGAGGCGCATAGCGCCGCCAGTATCGCCAACGCGCTGCATGGCTTCGACGCGGCGGTGATCGTCGCGCGCAAGAACGTGACGCAAGTCCGGCCGACCCGTGCGCTGATCGACGTTCTGGACCAGCACCGCGTGCCGATCGTCGGTACGGTTCTGGTTTGAGCCACGCCATGGCGTCGGAGCACGGTCCTGCGCGCGCGGCACCCCGGGTGCTGCACGTTTGCGACAGCATCATCGGGGGGACTGGAAGCTATCTTGCGGAGCTCCTGACTCCGCAAGCCAAGCTATACGGGCCCGCGCAGCTTATGCTGCTGATGCCGCGCCAGCACATCCCTGATCTTGAGCCTCGACTGATCGATAGCGGCATTTCGCTCGTATATTTCCATCGCCCCAATCGATTGCTGGGCATGGTGATGTTGTTTTTTGCATATCTGGCATGTTTGAGGCGCTATCGCCCTGACATCGTCCATGCCCATTCGTTCGGCGCTGGGGTCTGTACCCGTATCGTACCCTGGTTTCGCCGCCACCGCTTGGTTTTCTGCCCGCATGGCTGGGCTTTCAACATGCCGGTGAGCGCATGGATTCGGAGGGCGATAACCCTTGTCGAGCGCATTCTGGCTATGCGCGTCGACCGCATCCTTTTGATATCCCAACACGAGCGGCAGTCTGCCGAACAGGCCGGAATGCCCGTCCGAAAGTTGGTAACCATTCCGAATGCGATCGCGACGGAGCCGCCTCCGGTTGCGGCGGTTTCATGGCAGGATACCCGGATCAAGCTGTTGTTCGTCGGGCGGTTTGATCGACAAAAGGGGTTGGATTTGCTGCTGGATGCCATTCGACCTCTTGGGGCAAAATATAGCGTCCGCGTCGTCGGTCGTCGGGTGGTCGGCAACGGCGTCGATTTGGGTGAGCCGCTGGATTTCGTGGATTTCGTCGGTTGGCGCGATCGAGACGAGGTCTCGGCCGAAATGAAGGCTGCGGACGCGGTGATCGTGCCGTCACGCTGGGAAGGCTTTGGCCTGGTAGCGATCGAGGCGATGCGGCTCGGCCGCCCGGTGATCGCATCCGACGCAGGCGGACTGAACGACATTCTGGATCATGGCCGCTATGGTTTCAGTTTTCCGGCCGGTGACGTCCAAGCACTTCGCACCCTGCTGACCAATCTTGATAAAGATCAATTGCCGTCATTTGGAGAAATTGGTCGCAAACGTTTTCTGGCAGAGTATTCCGCGGACCGTATGGTCGGCCAAGTTGACGATGTTTATCGCGATTTGATGACCAAATGATTTTGTTCCGGTAATTTGCGGCAATCTTTTCGGCCAAATTGGTCTCCAGACACGCCGTGTGGCACCGCCATGGGACAGATTCGCCTGTTGGCCTATTGAGTAATCCTTAAAGAAGCTCATGTTGTGAACCCGTTACACTGTTCCGCATGGGGAACGAACGGGGTTGGCTTTTGGATGGCGGAACGACAGATCAGGTTCGATGCGCTGGACGCGTGGCGGGGCATTGCGGCGCTGATCGTCGCCCTGTTCCATTTTCAGGCAGCCGGATATTTTTACGCGGTTCCGCTGGTGCGGCATGGTAACCTGGCCGTGCCGTTCTTTTTCGTCCTGAGCGGCTTCGTCATTACCCATGCCTATCGATCCAAGCTGCATGACGCGGGGGACGGCTGGCGGTTCATGATCCGACGTTTTGGACGTCTATATCCGCTGCACTTCGTCACATTGATGGTTCTTGTCGTGCTGGAACTCGCAAAGCTGGCCGCGATGCAGTTCGGGTTTTCCGCCGCCGAGGGCGCGTTTCAGGGTACGAACAACATATCGTCGCTGATCGCCAACATCTTCCTGCTGCACGCCATCATTCCATTTCCCGACCTGAGCTGGAACGCAGCGAGTTGGTCGATCAGCACGGAATTCTACACCTATCTTGTGTTTTTGCTGGTCTATCTGCTGTCCGGGGCTCGTCATCGCCTGCTGGGATGCGCCATGGCCTTTGTCGCATCCGGGCTGGTGTTGTTGAATATCGAGATATTCCACCCGCAACTGGGCATCGTGCAAGGCATGGGCATGGCGCAGTGCGTGTTCGGTTTCTTCACGGGCAATCTGACATACGAGCTGTATCTGCGTCTGCGTGACAATCCCGTATTTCAGGGAACACGGCCCGAGATACTCGCGACCGTGCTGATGGTGCTGTTGTTCTGGTTCAAGCCGCCCTTCATCTCATTCGATATTTTGGTGTTCGGCCTGGTCATCCTGCTGTTCTCCTATGAGGGCGGTGCCGTGGCGCGTGTGATGCGTGCGCCGGCGCTGCAGCGACTGGGGGAATTGTCCTATTCGATCTACCTCGTGCACTTCATCATCTTTGCCGTGATGTTCGTCATCGTGCGTCTGGCACAGGCGAAGTTGCACGTGCCGCTGATCGGCGCGATCGGCGGGATCGAGGTGATGGATTTCGGCCCGTCCTGGCTCATGGACTTGGTCGCCCTAGGCTATCTGATCACGGTCGTTATCTGTGCGACCCTGACCTATCGGTTCGTCGAGGTTCCCGGTCGCCGCTTTTTCAATCGCCTGTCCCGGAGCCGCGCCCAGCCCGAAATTCCGACCGGGGTTGAACCAACCCAGGCCTGACATGTTCAGGGCGGGCAGCCACCGGAAACAGGCTTTCCGCAGCATTAATCATTTGTTGGTCTTTGCGACGTAACGTTTGCGCAATGAGTTATGTCGCTGATCCAATTTACTTAAAATTGGTTTAGCTATTCCGATTAGAGATTCGGCCACGGATGGACTCCGATATTGGGGACCGAACCTAATCGGAGTTCCAAGCCCGTGGCTGCTCAACCTGCTTCCGTTTCTGCCTTTCTTTCGACGCTGGGCGTAAACGCCCATGCGGGCAGCGCGAACGGTGCCTATGCGAATTCCAGCATGGTGCTAAGCGCGCTGAATTACCTGGGGATCAGCACGGTTCGTGATCATTTCACGAACCTGGGCACCGGTGGTGCCGCGGTCAGCGCGATGGCCGCGGCCGGTATCAAATTCGATTTCGTGGCATCGTCCGATCTGCCTGCCAAGGGTGATGCGGGGATGGCGGACTATGTCGCCGGACTGAAGGCGTTCCAGAGCAAATATGCGGGCAGCATCTTTGCGATCGAAGGGCTGAATGAAGTCAACATTCAGGCTTTCAACTACAAGGGCAGCGGCGATCTGGCGGCTGCGGCGGCCTATCAAAAGGCGTTGTACGGCGCCGTGAAGGGCGACTCCGCCCTGTCCGGTATCCCGGTCATCAACCTGTCGATCGGGTTGGAGAGCAGCTCGGCCTACGCCGCCATCGGCAATCTGGGGGCCTATGCCGATTACGGCAACGCCCATGCCTATACCGCGACGGGGTGGCAGTCGGACAAGGTCATGGAGGCGTCGATGGCGCGCGCGGCGGGCGCGGCCAAGGGCGATCCGGTCATCGTCACCGAAACGGGCTATACGACCCTCAAGAGCGACACCGGTCTGGGCGTCAACGAGAGCGCGCAGGCCAAATTGACGTTGAACGCGGTTCTGCATGCGTATGAGAACGGCTCGAGCAAGACATTTCTTTACGAACTTTTTGACAGCAGCCTGGAGCCCACGGGTCCGGCGCGGGAATTCAACTTCGGCCTGTTCAAGACGGACGGCACGCCCAAGCAGGCGGCCGTTGCCCTGCACAACCTGACCAGCATCCTGGCCTATACCGATGCCGGGACCGGCACGGCGGCCAGCGCCGCGACCGCCTATACGCTGAAGGACATGCCCGCCGATGGGCATTCGATGGCGTTGACCAAGGGCAACGGCGCCTACGACCTGGTGCTGTGGCGCGACGTGAAGATGTGGGACAGCGTCAGCCAGACCGAAACGACGACCGCGCCGCGTTCGATGACCATCGATCTCGGCGGGGTGCAGAAGACCGTCTATGTCTATGATCCGCTGAACGGCACGACGCCGATAGCGACCTATACGAATGTCAGCTCGATCACCGTCGCCATGGGCGACAGGCCGCTGATCGTCGAGGTCGGCGCGAAGGGCGCCTATACCGAGGTCAAGCCCAGCGTCGCGCCCGACCTGACCCTGACGGCGGAAGCCTTTGTCGCGCAGATCGACAAGCTCGCGGTGTCGACCGGGCTCAACAGCGTCACGCTGACCGGCTCCTCGGTGCTGCAGGTCGCGTCGGACGCGACGATGAAGTACATGGTCGCCAATTACGGCTCGGTCCTGTCCAAGGTGAAGGGCAGCTATTCCTTCCAGGTCACGCAGACCGGAGACAATTGGAAGGAAGAGCGCAGCTTCGACAGCGCGGGCAAGCTCACCGGCACGGTGGATTATGGCTATTCGGCCGGTGTCCTCGCCAATGTCCACAGCGAACTGGCCGACGGGACGGTCAACGATCGGACCTATAATGGCGGCAAGCTGGCGCAGGTAACCACGCTGGCGCCTGGTGGGCTGCGCACGACGATCACCTATGACGTGGCGACGGGCAAGCCCACCGCAATGTCCGAGGTTACCTCGTCGTCGACGACGTACAGCGTCTACAAGAACGGGATCTTGTCGACCCGGACGATCAATGCCGCCGACAAGAGCAGCGAAGTGGACAGCTACGACTCGACCGGCAGGCTGACCACGACCGTCCGTGTCGATACGGCCGGTGTCTGGACGACGACGAACTTGGATGCCGCTGGCAAGGCGACGCGCGTCTTCATCGAACGGCCGGACGGTACCGGCGAGAACACCACCTATGGTATCACCGGCCAGGCCTGGACCACCCAGCGCCAGGTGACGGCCGCAGGCGGGCGGGTCACGCTTGTCGAGCGTATCCGCGCCGACGGCAGTTTCGTCAGCACCGAACGTTATCCGGGCGACGGCAGCAGCGTCGTGACCAGCTTCGACAGCCGTGGCGTCAGGCAACAGGAGGTCAGCGTCTCGGCCAAGGGGGATCGGACGACGCTGGTCTATGATACGGCCAGCGGCAATGTGAAGACCCGTGTCGACCAGACGACGGCCGGGACCACCACGATCACCTATAGCGGCGGCGCGATGACCGACCGCACGCTGGTTCGCGCGGACGGCAGCCGCCAGTCGGAGACCTTCTCGAACGGCGTCTGCATCCGCCTTGTCGAAGTGGCGGCCGACGCGACCTTTACCACCCGGCTATTCGATCCGGTGTCGGGCAAACCGACGAAAATCTATGTCACTAGCCCCGACGGCACCAATACGAACACGACCTTCGGCATCACCGGCAAGAGCTATGTGACCGAAGTCCAGATCGTCTCGAAGGCGGGCAAGGTCATGTCCGTCGTGCGCACCCATGCCGATGGAACCTATGACTATACCGACATCACCGGAAGCGACGGCAGCCATACGCTGACCTATTACAACGCAAGCGGACAGCGCACGAGCACGACGATCATCGCGCCGGACGGCAGCCGCACGACCAAGACCTATGATATGTCCGCAGCTTCGCAGACCGGGCAGACCCCGCAGCTCGTGGAGAGCAACAAGACCACGACCAATGGCGGCACCTCGACGGACGCGGGGCCTGCCGGTTCGGGCACCAGCATCACCTATGCCTATGACGCCAACGGCGTGCGCAAGTCGCAGCTGGCGGTGGACGCCGCGGGCAACAAGACGACCACCACCTATGATACCGCCACGGGCGCGGTGACGGCGGTCTATGCCGCCTATGCCGATGGCAGCGGCGAGACGCGGCTCTATGGGATCACGGGCAAGAGCTGGACGACCGAGGTTCAGGTCACGAACACGGCCGGCAAGGTGATCGCGCTGACCCGCACCCGCGCCGATGGCAGCGCGGTCTATACCGAACGGCGCGACGGCAACGGCCTGACCGTGACGACCTATGACGCCAAGGGCGGCAAGCAGGTCGAGACGATGACCGCGAGCGATGGCGGCCAGACGATCCTCACCTACGCATCCGATGGCCAGCTGACCCAGCGCGTGACCAAGCCCGTAGCGGGCGGTTCGACCACGGCCACGATCTCGTCGGGCATCGTGACCTCGCTGCTGACGGTCGCGCCCGATGGGGCACGCACGACGACCAAATATGACGCGAAGGGCGCGAAGCTGAGCGAGCAGTTGGTCGATGCCGCCAACACATGGACGACGACGAATTACGATGCGAACGGCAATGTCAGCCGCCGCTATGTCAAGCGGGCCGATGGTTCGGGCGACAATTATGCCTATGGCATCACCGGCCAGACCTATGTCAGCGAGCATCAGACGCTGGATACGCAGGGCAAGGTGATCGGGGTCGAGCGGCGCAACGCTGATGACAGCTTGGCCTATCTCGACCGGCGTCTGGACAATGGCGGGCGCCAGATGACCAGCTTCGACCAGAGCGGCCGGATGACGCAGGATATCGTCATCGCCGCCGACGGTGGCGAGGTCGTCAAGGACTATGACGTCGCCAGCGGCAAGGTGAAGCGTCAGCTGGACCGGCCGGCGTCGGGCGATGTCATCGTAAGCCAGTTCGACCAGGGCGTGATGGTCAGCCGTCGCAGTCAGCTGGCGACCGGCAATATCGTCCTCGAAACCTTCAATGCCGACGGGTCGTGGTCGGCGGATACGTTGAACAGCGCAGGCTCGAAGATCCAGTCCCAGAGCCGCGACGCATCGAACACCTGGCGCACGACGCTGGTCGATGCGGCGACCGGGCGGCCGACGATGCTGTTCGTCCAGCAGGCGGACGGCACCTCTGAGAACACCGTCTATAATGTCACGGGTCAGAATTATACGACCCAGGTCCAGAAGGTCGACGCCAAGGGCGTGGTCGTGGGGGTGACGCGTCTGGGGTCCGATGGATCGTTGCGCTACACCGAGCAGCGTCGCGCCGATGGCGGCATCGATGCCTCCTATTATGACGGAAAGGGGCGCAAGACCTCGGACGTCACGATCGCGACGTCGGGCGCGCGCGACACGCGCAACTATGACGCGGGGACCGGCACGCTGCTGAACATGGTGTCCGAGCAGGCCGATGGCGTGACTGCGACCACCTATGCCGGCGGCAAGGTCAGCCGCGTCGATTTCAAGGGAAGCGATGGCGCCAAGCGAACCCGCGATTACAATGCCGCCGGAACCCTGGTGTCCGACGTCACGGTCACGGCTGCCGGAGAGTGGACGACGCTGAAGTACGATGCTTCGGGGACGCTGACGACCAAGTACGTCACCCATGCCGACGGTACGGGCGAGAACACCCAATATTATGCCTCGGGTCAACCTTATGCCGAGCAGCGGCAGGTGGTCGATGCGAACGGCAAGGCTGTGGCGGTGTTCCGCTATCGCAGCGACGGCACCCTGTCCTTCACCAGCCAGACGGGCGAGGATGGCCGGACCGAGCTGTACCGCGATGCGCAGGGGCGAGCGACGACCCAGTTGCAGGTCCGCACCAATGGCGACCGGATCGAGACGCAGCTCGATGCCGCCACCGGCACGCCGTTGTCGGCCACCGCGAAGCTGGCCGATGGGACGAGCGTCGTGTCGACCTATACGGGCGGCGTTCTGGTCCGCCGCGTGACCCAGCCAGCGGGCGGCAGCGCGACGACCGAGACCTTCTCGGCCAGCGGTCACGATACGACCAGGGTCGCGGCCCAGCCCGGTTTCGGTGTGATGGTTTCGGACTCGAAGGGGTGGATCAGCGGCGGCGCGACCGACGACATCCTGCTCGCCGACCGGCGGGACATGGTGCTGACGGGCGGCAGCGGCAGCGACCGGTTCCTGGTCACGCTGGGGGCCAGTGCCACGATCCGCGACTTCGGCGCGGGCCATGACCTGCTCGACCTCAGCGCCTTTGCCAAGTCGGGCTATCAGCCGATGATCTCGCTGGAGGGCGGCAATACGCTGCTCCGTTATGCCGGAGGAGAATCAGTCACGCTGATCGGTGTCACGCCGGACAAGCTGAACACGAATCAGGCGGCATCGGGGCTGTTCCAGCTCGGCTGATCGCGATTGGGCGGCCAGAACGAGGCCCGGACGACGAAGTTCCGTCGTCCGGGCCTTATTTTTGTTCGGCCCATCGACCAAGTGCTGTCGTGACAACGAAAATGTAGGGATTTCACGCTATTGCGGTCGCATCGGATGGTGGTGCCGAGCGGGGTGCAGGCCGCCACGATCCGACCGTCGGAAGCCCGGACAGGGCGGCACCCCGCCGCCCGCCGGTTCCGGCAAGCCATGAGCGGGTGGACGGTCGACAGTGGATTTCAAAACTATTCGTGACGATAGCGGGCTGACGGCGCTCGCCGCGCTATTGGCCATCCATCGCATCGCGGTCGAGCCCGAGCAGCTTCGCCACGGCCTGGGGCATTTCCACAGCCTGACCGGGGACGATCTGGTCCGGCTGGCCAATGGCATGGACGGCGTACGCGCCAAGACGCGCCGTGCCGACTGGGCGGAGCTGGGCCGGATGCCCTTGCCCGTGCTGGGCAACGGCCCGGAGGGCTGGTTCCTGATCGGCCGGATGCAGGGCGACGAGCTATTGGTCCAGCGGGCCGGGGCGCCGGTCGTGAAGATCGGCCGCGCCGAGTTCGAGGCGATGTGGTCGGGCGAACTGGTCCTGATCGCCACGCGCGAAAGCGCACGCCTCAACCAGCGCGGTTTCGACATTTCCTGGTTTATTCCGCAGATCGTCCGCTATCGGCGGCTGATCGGCGAGGTGCTGCTGCTGACGCTGGCGCTCAACCTGCTGGGCCTGGCGGCGCCCCTGTTCTTCCAGACGGTGGTGGACAAGGTGCTGGTCCATGGCACCATGTCGACGCTGGCGGTGCTGGCGATCGGCTTCGTCGCGGTGTCCTTCTGGGAAACCGCGTTCGGCTGGCTGCGCACCCGGCTCTATTCCGAAACCAGCCAGAAGATCGATGTCGAGCTGGGCGCGCGGCTGTTCCGTCATCTGCTGCGCCTGCCGCTCGGTTATTTCGAGCAGCGCCGCGTCGGCGACACCGCCGCGCGCGTCCGTCAGCTGGAGACGATCCGCGAATTCCTGACCAACGCCTCGCTGACCGTACTGATCGACCCGGCCTTTGCGCTGGTCTTCCTGGCGGTAATGGCGCTCTATTCGATCAAGCTGTTCCTGATCAGCATCATCGCGATCCCCGCCTATATCGCGGTCGCGGTGCTGGTGACGGGGCCGCTGCGCAACCGGCTGGACGACAAGTTCGAGCGTGGCGCGGCCAACAACGCCCTTCTGGTCGAGACGATCGCGGGCATCCAGACGGTCAAGGCCGCTGCGGTCGAGCCGCAATGGCAGGACAATTGGGAGCGCAAGCTGGCGGGCTATTCCGCCGCCAACCAGCGCGTCATCGACCTGGGCAATAGCGGGTCGCAGGCGATCCAGCTGATCTCCAAGCTGAACCTGGCCGCCATCCTCTATTTCGGGGCGCAGGCGGTGATCGCGCAGGACATGACGGTCGGCGCGCTCGTCGCCTTCAACATGTTCGCGCAGCGCGTGTCGGGTCCGGTCATCCGCATGGCGCAGCTATGGCAGGAGTTCCAGCAGGTCCGCATAGCGGTCGACCGGCTGGGCGACGTGCTCAACCACCGGGTCGAGCCGGGCAGCGGCAGCCAGACCGCGCTTCCATCGATCCGTGGCGACATCCGGTTCGAGCGGGTTCGCTTCCGCTATGGCGATGACGGCCCCTGGACGCTGGAGGATATCGACCTGGCCATTCCGGCGGGCTCGACGCTGGGCATCGTCGGGTCGTCGGGCTCGGGCAAGTCGACGCTGACCAAGCTGCTCCAGCGGCTCTATGTCCCGGCGGGGGGGCGCGTCCTGATCGACGGCACCGACGTCGCGCAGATCGATCCGGCCTGGCTGCGGCGGCAGATCGGCGTGGTGTTGCAGGAGAATATCCTGTTCAACCGCACGGTGCGCGAGAATATCGCGCTCGCCAACCCCGCGCTGCCGATGGAGCGGGTGATGGAGGCCGCCGAGCTGGCAGGGGCGCACGAGTTCATCACGCGACTGCCGCAAGGCTATGACACCATGATCGAGGAGCGCGGTGCCAACCTGTCGGGTGGCCAGCGTCAGCGGCTCGCCATCGCCCGCGCGCTGATCAACCGTCCGCGCATCCTGATCTTCGACGAGGCGACCTCCGCGCTCGACGCCGAGAGCGAGGAGATCATCCAAACCAATCTCAAGCGCATGGCGGCCGGTCGTACGGTCATCATCATCGCCCACCGCCTGTCCGCGATCCGCCAGTGCGACCGCATCGTCGCGCTGGAACGCGGGCGGCTGGTCGAGACGGGCTCGCATGACGAACTGCTCGCCACCGGCGGGCGCTATGCCGATCTTCACCGACGCCAGATGGGCGTCCTGTATGGAATTGCATCATGAGCACGCTGGCGCAGAACTGGGCGCTCTTTCGCACCGCATGGTCCGAGGATCGTGCCGAACGGCGCGGGGCGGCCCGTCCTCTCGAACACAGCTTCCTGCCCGCCGCGCTGGAGGTGATCGAGCGGCCGGTATCGCCGACCGCGCGGATCACCGCCTGGCTGCTGATGGGCGGTCTGGCGCTGACCGGCGGCTGGCTGGTGCTGGGCAAGGTCGATGTCGTCGCCTCGGCACAGGGGCGGACGGTCCCGGCGGAGTCGGTCAAGCTCGTCCAGTCGGCGACCGGCGGCATCGTCCGGCGCATCTGGGTGCATGAGGGCGATGTGGTCCGGCGCGGCCAGCCGCTCGTCGACCTGGACCCGACGCTGTCGAGCGCCGACGAGGCACAGGCGCGCCAGGCGCTGCTCGCGGCCGAGATCGATGTCGCGCGCAATGCCGCGATCGTCAACGGCCTGAGCGGTGGGGCTGGGGTCTTCACCGCGCCCGAGGGGACGCCCGCCGATGTCGCGGCGACCCAGCGCCGCCTGGTCGCCGCGCAGATCGCCGGTGCTCGCGCGACCGAGGCTGGCCTGGCGGCGGCGCGGCGCTCCGCTTTGTCGGATGCCGAGGCGGCGGCGCAGCAGATGCGGACCTATGCCGCCAACCAGCCGCTGCTCGACCGGCAGGTCCAGGCGGTCGAGACGCTGGCCCAGCGCGGCTATGCGTCGGGCATGCGCGTGCTCGAGATGCAGCGCCAGCAGCGGGCCGAGGCGGGCAACCGCAACGTCGCCGCAGCGCAGCGCTCACGCGGCCTGTCGGAAGCCGGGCGCTATGCCGAGGAACTGGCCCGTTCGCGCGAGCAGGCGCGCCAAATCGCGCTGTCCGACCTGTCCAAGGCGCAGACCGAGGCGATGCAGCGCCGCGAGGAACTGACCAAGGCGCGCCAGCACAGCCGGATGCAGCGCCTGACCGCGCCGGTCGACGGCACGGTGCAGCAGCTGAGCGTCCATACGCTGGGCGGCGTGGTCGAATCGGTCCGGCCGTTGATGGTCGTGGTGCCCAACGGACAGGTCACGGTGGAGGCCAAGCTCCTCAACCGCGACATCGGCTTCGTCCGGGCGGGCCAGTCGGTCGCGGTGAAGCTGGAGGCCTATCCCTTCACCCGCTACGGCACGGTGCCGGGCCATATCCTGTCGGTCAGCCGCGATGCGGTGACCGAGGAGAAAAGCGCGCCCTATTATCTGGCCCGCATCGCGCTCGACCGCCGGACGATCGGGGTGGATGGGCGTCAGGTGCCGCTAACGCCGGGCCTGAGCGCCACGGCGGACATCCGCACCGGTCAGCGGCGCCTGATCGAATATCTGATCGACCCGGTCAGCCGCGACGTATCCGAAGCGGCGCGGGAGCGGTAGGGGATGGGGCGGGGGCCTAAACGGCTTCCCGCCTTTCCGCTCGCGGGGCCCGCCCCCAATAGCGCGGCACGATCAGCCAGGAAAATCGGCTGTTGCTCAACCACTGGCCCGCCACCACGCATATCACCGTGAGGAAGACGGTGACCCCGAGGATGACTCCGTTCGCCACGATCGACGATTGATGGATCGCGTCCAGCGGCGGCGCCATGATGCGGATCAGTCCGCCGACCCCGGCGATGATCAGAATGTGGAAGATGTAGAGCGGCAGGGTCTGTTTGCCGACCGATTTGAAAATCCGCATGATCGCCAGTCGGCCGGGGATCATCCCCAGCAAATTGGCGAAGAACCACAGCAATAGTACGGACTTGATAAGCCGAACGCCGGCGGCGTCGGACCCCCAGCTCGCCCAGATGACGAGCGCGCACAACAGGCCCGTCATGAGCAGCCGCATCCCGTTCGCCTGCTGAACGATCCGCTTGTAGATCTCGCCAAAATAGGCCCCCAGCGCGAACCAGATGAAATTGAACAGGATCGGTCCGACCTGGACGTGCCCGAACGTGTTCGTCACCATCGGTTCGACACGCTGTTGCGCGACATTGGATAGCAGCGCCATCGCCAGTGCGACGAGGAGCACCGGCCAGGGATGAGGCCCAATCCGGTTCTTGCACAGGATGATCAGCACGTTGAACAGCGGCAGGCACAGCAGGAACCAGTAGATGGTCGGAATGGCCAGAGCGGTGAGGAACTCACCGACCGTCGGGGCCGTCTCCCCGGTCGCCAGCGTGATCAGGAAGCTGCGCGAGAATAATATGCAGGACCAGAAGAGGTAGATGAACAACAGGCCGACGATGCGGGCATCGCGCTTCTCGACCGGAGCCTTGTGGATGTTCTGCGACAGGATGCCCGAGATCAGGAAGAACAAGGGCATCCGAAGAGGCGCCAATGCCAGCGCGACATCTTGCAGCAGGAAACGGTCGGGCGAGAATTCGGAAAACCAGTCGCAGACATGGTATAAAACCACGCCCACGCCACAAAATCCACGCCCGGCGTCGATCCAGTCAAGTCGCGGCTTTTGCATCAATCGGCTCGCCGCCGGAAATACATACTACGTCTGTCCGGCAAAATCCGAAGAGGTATCAGCCTTACCAGAACCACGCCAACTCCTTTTCCATCTGTCACCGCTGATGAACATATTGCTAAACGCATATCCCAGGAACAAGGTTGCAGTCGAAGGACCGTAACATTGCACCGTGACCGCATAAAAATTCAGCGTGGTCAGCAACAAAAGCTTTTCGATACTTTGATTCTTGCCGATCGTGAAATAGGACCCGATGACGAAAACCAAAAACGGCAGCCCCATCATGATAAAGGTTGCTACGTAGAAATTGTCAACTGGAACAATAAGATAACCTAATTTGGTATATTCCATCGGATAGGTGAAACAGCCCAGGCCGCACCCGGCAAAGATCGCCGCCGGTGCGTTTTCCGCCAGCCAGGTGAAGGGGAAGATCCATGTGCGGCTGATCCGGTCCTGCATGCTGAAAAGGACGGGGCTGATCTTCGTCAGGTCCATCCCGCCCATCAGCGGCATCAGGATGAACGGGATTGGAATGGTCAGATAGGAGGCGCGAGCCAGAAACTGGGCGACCCGCAGTTCGCGATCCCTTTGAATTTCTACCGCAATATAAATCGCAGAGAAAGCGATGAGGGTCAACAGAGCGGTTTTGCTCGTCGAAAGCTCCACCGCGATATAGAGCGGGATCCACAGCGCGAAGTTGACCATTCGCGGAAAATGGCGGTGCATGACGATATAGGGGACCACCGCCATATAGGCGGCCATGGTCGATTCTCCGGCGAATCCCCCGTACCGGATTTTGCCGCCCGTCCACCAGATTTTGCCGACCTGTTTGACCGCGCCGAAATTGTCGAGATTCTGTCCCAGCCAGGGAAAATCCACATAGGGGGATATCAGCAGGCCGATGGTGGACGCGACGAACAGGGCGGTGAGCGCCCACCGCGCGGGCCGCGTTGCCGTCAGCGAGCGATCGACCATGACCGCCCCCACGAAGAAGGGCAGGAACAGCTTGATCGACGACACGAAGGCGAACACCGTCGACTGCATGAACACGAGGCCGACGATCGTCGAGAACAGGAAGGAACAGGTGAGCAGGATCGCATAGGGCGACCGGCGCTGCCATGCGACGCGCCATGCGAAATAGAAGAAGATGAACAGGCTGAACAGGTCGGGGATGAACCAGGCCGCGCTCAGGTGAGCCAGCGACAGGTAATAGCGCAGCGAGCTGGTCAGCGTATCCCGGAAGAAGAACATGAACGCCACCGCCAGGATCAGCAGATAGGCCCGCTCGCCGATGATCGGCGCCTCGGTCGTCTTGCGCGATGGGGCGGAACGCCAGCGCCGTGCTGGCAGGATTTCGCCGATGGTCGTCGCCATTTACCGAACTCCCGTTTCAGCTTTTACGATGATGCCCGATCGGCCGGGGGCAGGCTGGCCGTCGCCCCGCCCGGTGCTGCCTTCGCGGCTCCAGCGACGGTTCAGCCATCGCAGCATCGGTTTTTCGATACCGACATGAACGATCGCCGATCCGATCAAGGCGCCGAGAATGACCATCGCCAGGAACAGCGCCGGCGACCGCGCCGACAGTCCCAGCCGCGCGTCCAGGATCTCGCCGACATGGATCGCGAACGGGTGGGAAAGATACAGCGCATAGGACGCGTTCCCGCCCGCGATCAGCCAGCCTATCCAGCGCGTCCGCCGCCGCGGCTCGAGCCCCAGGACCGAAGCGGTGACGATCATCACGGCGGGCAGCCCCCCGGTAAAGGGTCGGCCGATCGTGTCATAGGCCCCGATTTGGTAGAACAGCACCGCCAGTGCAAATCCGGCGCCGACCATCGTCCATGCCAGGGCGCGGGGAATCGCCATACCGCGCAGGAACATATGCGCCACGCCCATGCCCGCCACGAACTCCAGGGTGATCGGCAGGCCCCAGAAACGGATCATGCGCCAATCGGGCGGCGTGGGCGCGGCGATTGCGATCAGGAGCAGCAGAATGCCGACGATCAGCGTCAATCCCCGTCGATAAGGCAGCATCAATCCCGCGGCAAACACCAGATAGAACATCATCTCGTAATTGAGCGTCCAGCCCAGCGTCAGCAGCGGCGTGCAATAGAGGTCGCAGGTCGGCCCCGGCAGGAACAGGTAGGAGAAGACGATCCGTATCGTGCTGGGCAGCGGCACATGCAGCACCAGCCCCATGACCAGGGTCAGCGTGGTGAACAGGTAATAGAGCGGCACCACCCGAATGACCCGGCGGCGCAAGAAGTCGGCG
This sequence comes from Sphingomonas sp. 1185, assembly GCF_040544655.1. Classification (NCBI taxonomy): domain Bacteria; kingdom Pseudomonadati; phylum Pseudomonadota; class Alphaproteobacteria; order Sphingomonadales; family Sphingomonadaceae; genus Sphingomonas; species Sphingomonas sp. 1185. The sequence goes on along the minus strand of NZ_JBEPKL010000001.1, from coordinate 229,331 downwards.
GCGACGCCCGGCACCCCGAACCGATCATGCATCATATAATACATGACGAAACCCGAGATGACGAAGAAGATGTCGACGCCCAGACCCCAATCGAGGGGAATGACCGACCAGGGGCGGGGGGGGGGGGCGGTCAGCTTGACCAGCGCCTGCTGCGCGTGACCGCACAAGACCAGGAATGCTGCGACGAAGCGCAGGACCTGTAGTGAATCGACCCGTTGGGAACGCATCAGAGTTCACTCTCCCGCTTCGTAACACCACAAGACGGGCCTGCCTCCGCTGTGCGACGAAACCCATTCCGTCAAATGCCTTAGCGCATGCAATATGCCGGGGTATATGCTGATCGCCATTATTTGAGGGACAGATTGTCCCTTTTTTAACCCTTGCGCAGCGGCACCCTCTTCCCGCATTGGGACATCATGCTGCGCTGCATCAACGTCCCGGTCCGGCCAGCGGCCCGTCTGCGAGACAGTGGCCCTTCACGCCCGAACGTCATGTCCCGGAGTGCAATCCCCGTGGTCAGGACGGCAGAAACAGGATAGGTCCCGAACGAATGGCCGCACTCCTTTCTCGCCTGATGCGCAGCGGTTTCGTCAGCATGGGAATCCGTGCGGCAACGCTGTTCTTCCGCTTCGCGCTGTCCTTCTATGTGGTCAGCTATCTCGGACTGGAGGCGGCCGGCGTCTATGGCCTGGCGATCGGCGCGATCGGCATCGTGCCCGCCCTGCTGGGTTGGGGACTGAACTATTTCGTGTCCCGCGATGTCGTCGGCATGACCCCGGATGGCGCCGCGCCGCTGGTGCGCGATCGCCTGACCGTGACCTTGGTGTCGCTGGCCCTGGGCACGGCCGTCGCCATTCCCGTGATCGTCGCGCAGACCGGCGGGGTTTCGACCGTCTATATGCTGATCCTCGCGCTCCTGTGGCTCGAAACCTTGGCGCTTGACGTGTATATGCCGCTGGTCGGGCTTCAGATGGCCTTGCAGGCCAATATTCTGGTCCTTGTGCGGTCTGCCCTCTGGATTCCGGTGGCGGTGGGGCTGGGCATGGTGTCGCCGACGTTCCGCAATCTGGAAACCGTCTTCGCGAGCTGGATCGTCAGTCATTTCATGGCGATCGCCCTGCTGTTCGTCTTTCTGCGCCACTGGCCGGTGCGCGCCGCGCTTTCCAAGCGGCTCGACCGCGCGGGGATGTGGCTGCGCATTCGTAACGGATGGTATATCTACCTCAGCGACCTGGGGCTGGTCGGCCTCAGCTATGCCGATCGTTTCATCCTGAACGCCATGCTGGGGCTCGCGGCGACCGGCATCTACAGCTTCTACTGGTCGATCACCAATGCGCTCTACACGTTGTTGAGCACCGCGGTCGTCCAGCTGGCATTGCCCCGGATGGTGCTGGTGCTGCGCCAGCGCGGAATGGAGGAGTGGCTGGCGGCGTTGCGTCGCGAGGTTCTCAAGGTCCTGGCGTTCGCGGCCGTCCTGAGCGTCGTGATCTTCCTGGCGACCGAGGCGATCATCCGCTTCGCGCCGCCGGGGCGCTTCCCGGTGGCCCGCCCGTTGCTGATCCTCATGCTGATCGCGGCGGTCCTGCGAGCCTGTGGCGACTTGCTGAGCGTCGGACTGACCAGCGCGGGCAAGGATCGCGTCTATGCCATCACCAATGTCGGCGGCGTCTTGCTGACGGTGCTCCTGAGTTCACTCAGCCTGTGGCTGTTCGGCCTGATCGGCGCAGGCATTTCGGCTGTCGGGACCGCACTGGCCCTGTGCGTCGTGCGCATCCTCTATCTGCGCACCCTACCGAAGCGCAATCCACCCGCCAAGGCGGGGCGGCGTGACGAAACCGGTACCGCCGCGCAATGACGGAATGAAGAAAACGGCATCTGGGTGCTTGCCAAGGGAGGCGCACTTTTATAGTGGGCTTACACCATGTCGGAATTCCAACGGAACAGAAGTTGGGACGACGAACGGCAAAGCGCGGTTTTTCCAGTAAACACGACGCGATGCGGGTGTAGCTCAATGGTAGAGCAGAAGCTTCCCAAGCTTACGACGAGGGTTCGATTCCCTTCACCCGCTCCACATTCGCGCTGAACCCACATAAATCCGCCATTCCGGCGTCCGGCCGCGCCTCGCGGGACACCGGATTGTGCACCAAGCTGTGCACACGATGGTATCGTCCGCCCGCATGAGAGGTCCGCGCCGGCGTCCGGGCGAGACGTGGATGTGGCCTCGATTTCCTATCTGTGGCGGCGCGGCGCGCGCTATCACTATCGCCGCAGGCTGTACCTGCGGAAAATCGTCAACCGTCCTATAACGGTCCCTTTGGCCACCGCAGATCCGGCCGAGGCACGTCGTCTCGCCACCCGGCTCTCGGCGAAATGGGAGGTGTTGACGATGCAGATGTTCGATCGTGCCGGTTGCGGCTTTCTGAAAGCGGGCGAGTTGGAGAGCGTGTTCCGGGCGGGTCTGGACGAGGAACTGGGGCTGGCGATGGCCTCTCGGCTCGACGGCGGCATGGCGGCGGGGCTCGACCGTCGTCCACTCCGCGTCCTGGAGGCGACCTATCGGATCGCTGCCTGCCTGCCGGCCGATGCCGATAGCGCTCCATCCGACCTGATCGACGAGCTGACCGACGGCTTCTCCGCGCAGGACCGCGCCGCCGTCGTGCTCATGCTGAGATCGCTCGCGCCGCACCGAAGCGCCCGGCAGGACGCCGAGCATCTGCTGCACCAACTCTCGGCACCGGTGACCAAACGGACGATCGGCGATGCGCGGGTCCAGCTTCTTCTGGCCCGGGCTGAGGCGCAGGCGCGCGCGACCTTCGCGGGCCATCCGCTCGTCGTCCGACAGGGCGATCCATTCGCGGCGTTGCTCGACGACGTCGTCGTCGCGGCAATCCGTCGAGGGAGCGCTGGCCATCAGACACCGGCTGACCTGGGTTCCGCTGTCGATGGCGATCCCTACGCGGCTCCCGCCAGTTCCCTGTTTCTTATGCCGGATACCCGGCGTTTCAGCGAGATCATCGAGCCGACCATCGCGTCCATCCGCGGATCGGGCGACTGGAACGCAGACATGGAGCAGCGTCGCCGCGTCATCCATGGCTTCGCCTGGATCAGTGGCGACAAACGCCTCTGCGATTACGGTCCGGCCGACGCCCAGCTTTTCGCCGAGACTTTGAGAAACCTGCCGGTCGATTTCCGCTGGGGAACGGCAACCGAGGGCGCCATGTCCCGTCCACTCGCCGACGTCCTCGCCGAGGTCAAGGCGATGCCAGCCAAGACCCCGCGCAGCGACCGCACCTTCAATCGTGACCTGACGATCATGGCGCGCTTCTCGCGCGAATTGGCCAAGACCGCGTGGCGACCGAAATTCGGTAAGGACCTGATCGTCGACTTCAACGCCTTCACCACCTCGATCAAAGCAATTCCAGGCGAGACGGATCGGATGCCGTGGACCGAAGAGCAGCTGGTCTGTGCCTTCTCCAGCCCCATCTACACCGGCGGCGGCGCATGCAAGCGGCGGCTGAAGAACGATCCAAACGCGACGGTCTGGCAGGACGCCGCCTATTGGGTGCCGCTGCTGCTGGCCTATACCTTCATGAGCCGCGAGGAAGCCTGCGGGCTGGAATGCGTCGAGGTCATCTTCGACGTCAGCACGCCCTTCCTTCTCGTCAAGGCGAACATGACGAAGAGCAAGGACGGGGTCACGGCGGCAGGGCTCAAGCGCCCGTCGCGCTATCGCGTCATCCCGCTGCATCCAGAACTCCTGCGCCTCGGCTTCGAGGACTATGTGGCGGCGATCGAGGCCGAAGGGCATAAGATGCTGTTTCCCGAACTCTATCGCGGGGATCTGGCCAAGCGCGGCGGCGTCCGGTTCTACGCGACGTGCGGCCGCTATCTGCTCGACCATGTCGACAGGATCACGCCGCTCCTCCGCACCGCGTCGGGTAAGCGCGCCGATCTCCACTCGATGCGCACCGCCGGGGGCAGCGCGCTGGAGGATTCGCGCGCCAAGCAGATCCACGTCGACGACATCATGGGCCATGCCCGCAAGGGCACGGGGCCGCGCAACTACAGCAAGGCGTGGTTCGCCAAAGGCGGTGCCGCGATCCTCGAAAAGCGGCTCGCGCTGATGTGCGAGGCGACGCCGAACGTCACGGCGCACCTCGCGCGCGCGCCGCTCGCCCTGCTGCCGCTGGAAGAGCGTTCGCGGACCGGGTCATCGGTCGGGTGTGCGTCACGCAAGAAGAGCTGATCGGCGCCCTGCCAGCCGTCAGCAGCGACTACCCCGAATTAGGTCAAAGCAAGGTCATTGTGCCGGTGGAGGTACCATTTCCTCCGGCACAAGTGCGGTCCTGGGAACCAGATATCGAACCGCCGGCACGGGGGACGCAAACAGCGGGAGCACTCGCCAATCGAACAGCCGCGCCCGCAGCCATTCGGGTTGCAGCCACTCATCCGTCACATGCCGGCCGACCAGCAGAAAAAGCCAGCCGTTGATGAGGTCGTCGTCGAACGGATCGTCCGCCAAGTGGTAGTCGTGGCATTGGGACAGGTAGCCGTTGATTGCCCAATGCCGCTCTGCCCAGTGCCACCAGATGCGGCAGCGTTCGTCGTCCTGAAGGATGTCGTAATCCCGATCGATCAGCCGCGACAAGTCGTGGTCGGGCATGTCCGCGCCGGTCTGGGCGACGATCCTTGCATAGGCGCGGTCGGCCCATTGCCGCGTCTCCTCTTCGGCATCGCGTGGGATGTCCCGCATCATCCGGACATGCATCGACAGGTTGGTGAAGCGTCGCCGCGCCTCATTCGCCCAAAAGGCGAATTTCGCGTCCCGCGCGATCATCAGGTCATAGTCGCCGAAGCGCGGCATGGGATCATCCTCCCACTCGAATTCCGTCCCGTCGCCAACGGGTAGATCGAGTGGGCAGTGAAAGGGATAGGCCCGGACCGCGTCCCAATATGGGCGCGGGATCGGCCGGCCGGACCGTTCGAAATCGGCCGGCGGCAGGACGAATCCCGTCGTCAGCGCGCCAAGCGCTCCGTCGGTTTCGTCAGCCATCGGCGATACCGAAACGTCGTCATGTTCAACCAAACCCGCTTCACGCGCTCGCGTGAATGCAGCATGGAAAAGCGTGGCCGCCGGCATGTCGGCCTTGCGCTCGCGGGCGAGCGCTGCCTTGATCCTCGCTGGCAGATCTGCGGCAAGTTCGTCCGCGGGTGATTTCGTCTTCTTCGTCGACCGCTCGACATACTGTCGCTGCTGCTCCAGCTGGGCCAGGCGCAGCAGCTTGCCTAATGTCGCGGGAAGCTCGGATACCAGCTCATTGCGCAGTCGGTAGATCGCCGGCTGAGGGTCTTTGAGCGCACTCGCGGTCGTGCTGGTGCCCCAGGGCTGCCGCGCGGCCTTGCGATCGCCCCGCTGGATCAGCGCGTCGATCTCGGCTTCCACCCGGTCGCCATGCTCTTCGCACGCCAGGACCAGGGCCTTGAGCAGCGTGTCAGGTGCAAATCGCCAAAGGGCTGCGTCGTCATCCAGCATTCGGGACCTCGCGTCGTCGCCATCGCCATGACGGCTGGCCCGCAAAGATAGGCAAGGATCGTAAACCGAACCTTGCCATTCATGTCCGCAGGTGTCCCGGAACCTGCTATTGGCGGATAGCGATCTCGCCAAAGGTCAGTCGGCAAGGATTTCCCCACGATCCTTGCCAAACCTCCATCCGCATTTCCCCTAAAACTCGGATTGAGCCGAATTCCAAACCCATTTTCTGGGAACACAGCCCCAGAAGATATAAGTTGCGCAATTCCTTTATCGGGTATGCAGTACACCCGATAAAGGGGATGCTCTGGCGAGCGGTCGCTTCGCGATAATCACCGTCGTCATCGACGGTGGCGGCAATGAGCCGTAGAACTTTTCCAGTTCATCCTATAAACTGTGGAGACGCATGTCATTCACAATTTCTATTGTGCGTCGATAGTATTCGGTGGACACTACCCACCATGACATCGCAGTTCACTTTTAACTTCGAACCGTCGGCCGCAATGGACTCGGCCAAGGTTGCCCGCGCTCAGGCGGCCATCGGGCGATACCGCTCGCGCCTGGCCGATGATGACATTACCGGGCGCGAAACCGACATCATGGGCCTTCGGCGACGCCGTCGGGTCGAGGAACCCAAACGCCAGGTCGTAGTCGAGCGGGCGGCGCGCCCATCCCGTGACCTGCCGCCTGCGCGTTTCCATATGCCACGGCCTCCAATCGGCCGATTCGTTACCGCTGATGGGCACCAGTCGTTTCACTTCGCGCTGACCAGCGTGACCAAGGGGGTCGATGGGGCATGCCGCACCAATGACGGCCTTCCCGCCGATCCGGTCGGTCATGTCGACTATGTGACACGCGAGGAAGCCGTAGCGACTACTGAGCCGAATGAGGTTCATGACGCCGTCGCGCATGTTGCCTACGTGACACGTGACGCAGCCCTCGCGCGAGACGGAGAAGGGGCGGCGATAATTGAGACCAACATCATCGGCGATGCGGGCGCCTTCTTCGCCACCGTGCTCGCCCATGAGGACAGCGGCCATCCCGACGGCATCTGTCTGGCCGAGCGGTTTGATCCAGTGATGTTGGCCGTCATGATGCAGGAGCCAGACATCCCGTCAGCGCTCAAGACCGCGCTCGAGCGGATCATGGCCGATCCGGAGGCGTACCGGGTCGAGAAAGCGGGGAAAATAACCAGCGCGTCGCCGAGCAGGACGCACCCCTTCCAGGTGGAAGCCGACATCGCCGATTGTGCCAGCTGGTTGAAAAAGCATGACCCCAACGGACTGGTCCACCTACGCAAGGGGCGTGGTGGCATTGCTCAACGCCGGATCACCGGCGAGTTGCCAGCCGACCTCGACCTCGACGGCTGTCAGAGGGTCCTGAAAACGTTGAAGCACGAGTTCGAACGCCGTCACCTGCGCTGCTATATCGCGCTGCACGCACCGACAGCTGCGAACCATCAGCGCAACTGGCATTTCCACCTGCTCTATCATGACAGGCCTTGCGAGCAGATCGATGGTCAATGGGACTTCGCCATCGTGGAGGAAAAGCGCACCAAATCCCGTAATCGCCGACAGACCTATCCATATCGCCAAAAGAAATGCGCCGAGGTCCGTCACAAGGACTGGCCGATGTACATGCGGACGCGCTTCGCCGCTGCGGTGAACGTGGAACTGGAGGCGATCGGATCACGGCGGCGCTATGATCCGCGCTCGTACGAAGCCATGGGGATCGAGGCCGAGCCGCAGCAGCACCTTACTCGCAAACCGGCGTTCCTCGCGGCATGTGGCGCCGCCCCCGCAAAGGATGTCGAAAACGCGAGTAAGGGCTGGCGGGCGCGGATGGCTGCGTTACTCAAGCGGCATGACGAGGTAGAGAAGGCCGACACTGACCGGGTGGCGGACCTGCGTGCCATAATCGGCGAAAGGCCAAAGGACCGCGCCACGCTCGCGGACCTTGAACGCGAACTGACGGAGCGGCGCGCGGAGGAGCGGACCGCTGATGTACTTTTATCGATTTTCCATCCCATGGCGCGCAGCAATGCGGATCAAACCGCCGAGAAGATGCGCGGCCATGCCGACGACCTCGCCGGCAAGCTGCAAGCGAAAGGCAAAGACCCTTCGGATCACCCGCGCTACCAGTCTTTCAAGCAGCGTGAGCGGGAGGCACACGCCTATCTCGACGACCTTGAAAAGGCCGCCGCGCCCGACGTCAAATTCGCAGTGTCGCTAATGGCCGATGCCCAAATCGCCCGCCAGCGGATCGAGATGGAATTACAGGTCCTGCATGACACCGCGATCTGGCGGCGCGCCCAAGCCGCAATCGAAACCTCGGTGACCGTTGCCGCCCCGGCGAAACAAACCGTCAGCCAGCCCCAGCCGATGGAAGACGCGACTGCCCCGCCGACCCCGACGACCGAGCCTGGATCGACTCCCGCGCCATCGGCCGAGGTGCCGGTTGCAGCAAAAGTCCAATCCAGCGCCGAAGTTGACGACTGGCTGGCGCGCATCGAGATTTTGCGGCGCCGTATCACGCGCCGCGACGGTCGAACCGAGCCGCTTAAAATCAACGATCTGGATCGGCGCATGCTCGATCTGGCATCACCGGAGCAGGTAAAGAAGCTGAACCTGATCCGCGACCGGCAGAACCGGCTGATCGCCGATATCGTCGAGGCCGTAAAAGCCGCTCCCGGCATTCTCACCATTCCCGACGACCCCAGCGGCAAATGGATATTGGCCCACCGTGACGGGACCCTTCAGGACGGTTTTAGGTGCTATATCGCCGACCCCAGTGTCCAGGATCGACTGCGTGAGGCCCGCAACAAGGGCCTGGAGCGCCGAGCGAGGGCAGGAAAGGCGCCATCGCAGGTCCACCGCGCGATCGACGAAATTTCGCGTACTGGTATCCCGGTTCGGCAGCAAGACGAGGGGCTTGTCCTTCGCGATACCGATGCGGCTCGTCTGGGAATCACCCCAGAGGCATTGCAGTCAGCAGATGTGCAGCGCCGGCTGGAGGGTATCCGTCAGTCGCAGGAAAAGCAGACGGCACCAATTGCCCCGCAGCCCACCATTGTGTCACCGTCGGCGACCGAGTGTCCACATCCGCCGATCGAGGCCACGACCCCGCCCGCATCTTTATCAACGCCAGTCCCATTGAAGGAGCCGGATATCACGGCTCCCGCAGCGGCAGAGATGGTCGAGCATGCGTCGGTCGTGCCGCCCGTTACCACCCATCCGCTCGTCGTCCGTTGGCAGGAGGCGCATGACGCCAATCTCCGGCCCGGCAGCGCCATCACCATCGGTGAACGCAACCGGCGCGCGGCGGTGGCCTTGGCCGACAAGGTGGCGGCGGCCGAACTGGCTCGGCTGGCTCCCTCACTACTGGCGGAGGCGACAGCGCAGGCGACCGAAAACCGGCGGTATGTACAGCGTGTCGCCGGCCGATCGGGTCCGTCCCCACATATCCGGTGACGGGGTTCGCCATGGCCGCGTCACGCCAGCCACGCCTCTGCTGATGGCGGAAGGATTGACCGATCCGATATCGGCGGGGCACCCTTTCGGATCAAATTGTGAGGGGATAGGTCATGTCCATACCGCCCGTTGATACCGATCGCATCGACGAAGCCGTGCTGGCGCTGCTTTACCTCACTCTACACCGGGATGGTGCCGGTCATTCGACATGGCGTGCGTGGAAGACGTATGATTGGTCGGCACTTGACCGCCTTCACGAGCAGGGGCTGATCACTGATCCGGCCAGCAAGGCGAAGTCGGTGGCGCTGACCGAGGACGGGGTCCGCCGCTGCAAACAGGCATTCGAACGCCTGTTCGTTAAGCAGTCCTGATCGACGCGGCCGGCCCGTGGATGAGGGCGATACCTTTCCTCCATCCACCCGCCATGGGGAGACGATCGAACCCCACACGCCTCCATTCTACATCGTAATGTACCACTTGCCATCGATGCGGCGTACCTTGCCGGTGTCGGTCTGTGTCGATCCATCGCCAAAGCGGGTGACGGTGGTCACCACGGCGTGATCCCCGTCCGTCTCGTCGACCTTCTCGACCTCGACCGACGTTACGCCGCCCTTTGCCCTGGCTTTCATAGCCTTGTCTTGCAGCATTGGCGTGATGAAAATCCCGGCGGTCGCTTTGATCTCCGGATCAATGCGTTCGAGCGCCTCGGCGGTCTGACCGCGCCCGGCCGCCTCCATCGCGACACGGGCGGCGTCACCCGGTCCCTGGCCGCAGGCGGTCAGCGCCAGAAGTGCGGCGGCTGCGACAATTGGACGGATGTGCATCGTCCCCTTCAGGATCGCGCCCATCACAGCACCGGCTTTTTGGCACGAGAGGCAATGAAGGCGTCAGTCGCTTGTGCCACCAGAGCGGCTGGCCGTTGGGATGATCCATCGGGTGAACCGATGCCGACCGTACCGCCACGAGGTCCGACATCGGCGTCGGCGTGGTAGCCATCCAGCCCGGCTTTCCCCCAACGCGCGGAGAAGGTGTCACGGCTGCTCTCCTGATGGGGCGTGCCCCATTTGGTGACGAGCATCTGCCGCCATTCGGCGACCGCCGTACCTTGTGGCGCGATATAGGTGATCCCGGACAAATGCGCCCCATCCGGCCAGACGAGCATTCGTAGCGTATATCGCCCGCCCGCGTCGTCCTGAAGCGTCGCCTCGCCGAGCACGCTGCGTCGGGTCGGGGCTCCACCAGCGCCACCCGCGATATTGATCGCACCGCGTACCTCGCTTTCAAAATCAACGAAGCGGGTCGCGCCCTTGGTGACCAATCGACGGGATGTCGCGACAGCGGTCACCTCCGCCTCGCTCATGCCGAGGCGAAAGCCGCCAAGATCGAAGGTGACCGGATCACCGGCAACGCTGCGATCGGCAGCGCGGGTCAGGCCGACGATCACCGGCGTGGTCGGCATGGTGATGGCAGGCTGCTTCGGCCCGTTGCCGAAGACGGATGGGATCTTGTCGAGCAACTTGGTGATCGGTGCCCGCTGGGCGGCGGCGGGCACGGCGGCCAGCCCGATGACGAGTGCAATGGTCAAACGCATGTGTGTCTCCCTTGAATTAGTCGGATCAGAAGCCGGTGTGCCAGCCGACGAGCGCGGCGACGGAGCCGTCGGTGACGTCGTGCATGACGCCGAGGCGAAGCGGCATGGCGGTGCGGCTGACGTAACCGGCGGTCAGCTGGACACGGCGTCGCCCCGCAAGGCTGGCGCGGGTGACGCCGTACATGACCGAACGGCTGGCAAGGTCGTAGCCGGTGCCCAGCGTCAGTTCCGCCGCGCCCGCCTCGATGGCGAGCGGCTGCGCGATTCCGAGCGTCAGCAGACCGCCGGGCACAGCACCGGTTGCCTGCACGCCGATCCGGCTGCCGAGGATCGGGGTGGCGCCGGTGACGAGCGAGGCGGTGTCAATCTTCAGCCGGGTCACGCCCAGCGAGCCATAGCCCTCCAGCGCCCAGCCATCGGTCACACCGATGCGGTGATGCACCTCGACAATGACGGTGCGGGCACCGCGTCCCAGCCGCAGAGCGCCGCTGCCGGTCGGCATACCCATCAGCGTGCCGTCCTCGTCGATGAACGAGGCGCGCAGATCGAGGCCACCCCGGCTCCAGCCCAGCGTCAGCGCCTGCGCGGCACTCCCGCTGGCTCGCCCCGCCGCCATGGTCAGCCCGAGCCGTCCGCCACCGACCGCCCGGTCGACGCCGAGGCTGGTCGCGGCCTGCGGGGCATAGGCGAGCACGCCATCGGCGAAGGGCGCCAGACCCATGACATCGGCCTGGAGCATGTCGGCACCGTTCCACGCCGCATGCACCCCGGTTATCCCGTCAGTGTAACCGAAGGTGCCCGCCGTCGCTTCGGCACGGACCTGATCCTGTCCTGGGCCGAAGCGGGTGCTGGTAAAGCCCATCGTCCCGCTGAAGCCGCCGAGTGACAAGCTCGCCTGTCGTCCCATCTGCTGGACCCGCCGCTCGATCCGGCGGTCGGCCATGACCTGCGGCTGGACGACGAGCGCGGCGACCGAACCCGCAAAGTCGCGGCCATAGGCGTCGAGCACTGTGACATGCGACAGCGCCGTCTGGATCGCAGCGGTGCCGACCGCCGTCGGCACCATCATCACCGACTTGGCGACGCTGGTCTGGGTCGATCCGTTCGACAGCGTCGGATTGACCGGCGACAGCGCCGCCTGGAAGTCGATCAGACCCATGCCGAATACCTCGTCCGGTCCCGGCGCACCGATGTCCTTGGCGGTCTTCAGGATGACGTCGCCCGCCTGCTGGCCGCTCAGCTGCGGCCATTTGGACAGGATGTCGGCAGCGAGGCCTGCGACCACAGGCGCCGCCGAACTGGTGCCGGAGAAGACACCGACCGTGCCGTCGACCAGCGTCGTCACATTGGCGCCGACCGCAACGACGGTGCGGTCCTTCATCGACCCCGCCCGATTGGAATAGGCCTCGATTTCGTATTGATTCAGCGCCGGGCTGAGCGCGCCGACGAACAAAAGTGCCTTGCGATTGTCGGCGGTGATCCACTGGCTATTGTGGGGATCGGGAGCGCCGTAATTGCCGGTCGAGTTGACCAGCAGCCCGCCGGTCGTCGCCAGCCTTTCCGTTGCTGCGGTCCAGCTCGCGCTGCCACCGACCAGCGATGAACTGACGATCTTGATGCCCTTGTCCGCCGCATAGCGGATGGCCTCGTCGGTGTGCCACAAGATCTCCCCTTGCGTCTTCTCGTCCCAGTCGGCGACCCGCAGCGCGACGATCGTCGCCGACGGGGCATAACCAACAGTCGCGTTGCCGTTGATGCGGGCGGCGATGATGTTGGCGACCGCCGTACCGTGGTCCGACGCTGCGCTGCCCAGCTCGTTGCGCTTGGTCCGGGTGCCGTCGGCGGCCACGATATAGCCGAAGTCCTTGGAAAGCGTCTGGTCGATGCGGCCGTCGAGCTCGCCGTTCACGTTCATCACGCCATCGTCGACCACCGCGACGGTGACACCCTGACCGGTGTGCCCGCTGTCGAGCGCGTAGAGCGCATTCATGAACTCGTTCGCACCGTAGTTGCGGCGGAACTCGGGCGTGTCGTTGACCGAGCGGATCGGCTGGCGGTCCGATGGCGTGATGACATAGCCCGGCGGTGGCGGCACCGGCGTCGAATAGACCGGCGGCGTCGGCGTCGGCGTTGGCGTGGGGGCCGGTGTCGGCGTGGGTGTGGGTGTGGGTGAAGGCGTCGGAGACGGCGAGGGCGTTGGGCTCGGCGACGGCGTTGGCGACGGTGTCGGACTTGGCGATGGCGTCGGCGCGGGCGTCGGTGTCGGTGTCGGCGCAGGCGTCGGTGATGGACTGGGCGTCGGCGTCGAGCCGCCAGTCGGCGGTGGCGTCGCTATGCTGCCCGAACTGCTGATCGCGCCGCCACCCCCGCAGGCGGCGATCGTCATCGCCAGCATGCTGGCCGACGCTGCCCTAATCCCCCGTATCCCAACCATATTATCCCCCGATGGGGATGCGCGCCGGACAGCCGGCGGCACCCCGTGAAATGGCGGGGTGCCGGCCCTGGAGACCGGATGTTAGGAACCTGTAGTGAAACAGGCGCGGACATCTTTAAGCCGGGCGGCTCTGGACATGCATGTCCGCCACCCGGTCACAAAGAGCTTTTGCGACCGTTTGTTGGTCTTGCGACCGGCTTTCACTACGGGGTTCCTACGCCCCGGTTCGCAGACAAAATCCGCGAACCGCCTCAGGCTATAGGCCAAACCTTAACGAATTGCGACAGTCCGAAGGGGCACATCCATGCCGCTGGCATGGAAAAGGGGCGCTGGTGGCGCTGATCCGTACGGACGGATGAAGCGAAGGTTCTGAGAGAAGGGAAAAACAGAGCTGGCATCCGCCGGTTCGACTCTCGTCAGGATCTTCGTCGTCGACCGGTTCTGCCGGTCATCCCCCACCATCTGCGCGTCCTCACCCCAGCCGTTTCACGCAGTCTGGGGCCTATGGCGCGTGCCTGGAGCACATTGCCTATGCTTCCTTCACCTATCATCACGGCCCTGAGCGTCGCCCGGCTCGATATCGGTCATCGCCTGGGCGTCGACCGCCAGATCCCCATCGGTGCTGCCATCCTGACCGCTGAACTGCACGGTCCAGACATTCACTTTGCCCTCGACCGCTGCGTCCTCCAGCCTTCTGATCCCGCAGAGTGGCTCCTGACATGGCTCGACGAACAGCTGCTCCGCGATGGGGCAACCATTGCCGGATATGGCCTGGATGATGACGCGGCGCTTCTCGAGCGCCTGCCCGGTGCCAGATGGTCGCCCTGCATCCGCGCGCTTGCGGGATGCGGTCAACAATATGCCTTGAATTTGACCGCCAGCCACGACGACAAACGGCTGACCTTCGCGCAGGCCTGCGCGAACATGAACATTCTCCATGCCCAGGTCGATCGAGGGCGCCGCTTCGCCGCCTGGCTGCGGTCGGACATCAGCGAGATCGAGGGGCAAGTGCAAGTCGATGCGATCGCCACCTTCCGCCTCGTCATACGACGCTTCTCTGCACTGAATCCGGTCGGACACAGCATCGCCGCCGTCCTCAGCGACCATCTCTCCGTCTGGCTCGGCGAAAGCGATCACACCGCAGCGCAAGCGCATGTCGCGGACCTGCTGTCCGCCGCCGACTGATCCCACTCGGCCGCTATGCGGCCAATTCTCAAGGAAATGCCTATGTCTCTCATCGACCTGTCGGTCGAGGCGCGAGGTTTTGCGCCCTCATCGATCGCACTCGCCATCCGCACCATCGGGGCCTGTCCCGCTGCGCGCAACAGACCGGATGCCCGCATCCTCTGCGGGATCGGCGTGCTCACCGTCACCCACGATCATGACGGCTACCGCTTTTCGACCGAGGCTCGCTGCCTCGGCGAAGGGGATACCGTCCTTGATCTGCTCGACTGGCTGGAGCCCCAGATGGCATCACCCCATGCCGTGATCAGCTGGCACAATTTTGGCGCCGTCCCCTACCGTCTGCTCGCGCTGGCCGATCCAGCGCGCCATCCGCAAATCATAATGGCCGCCGCCGACACAGCGGGACGATGGCGGGCCCTGCCGCTCGGCCACACATGGCACCTTCGTCAGGCACGCGCGCATCTCATGCCCTGCATGTGCCCGCCGCAGACGCCAGTTGACGAGTGCGCTGCAGAAATGCCGACCATCCTGCTGCCGGACCCGGCGACCACTGCGGTCGAACTGATCGGCGAGGCGATCGCCGGATGGCGATGCTGGGCTCAAGGCTTCGGCGATTTCGACGACGCCCACCATCCCGCACAAGCCACGCTCCGCGCCCTCGACCGCTGGCGCGCCGATCAGCCCGCCACCCGCTGACCTTTACCCATCGACATGCGGGCGCGCGAGCGCCCGCCGGAGACCCACTATGCACCACGACCTGACCGCGCTCTGGAAGAGCACCGCGCCCCGCTTCGTCGTCGTCCTCGATGCCGAGCTCGCCTATGATCATGAAGCGCATGGCCGATACCAGGCAAGCGAACGCTTCCTGCCCGCCGATGCCGCAAACCTGTCTTCGCGCGAATTACGCATGGACCCGCGCGTGACACCGCGCTGGCCCTGTCACCGGATCACGACGCTGAGTTGGCTGGTAATGACCGAGGCGGAGGACGGCCTGCGCCCGGTCAGGCTGGAAACGCGCGGCCTGCCGGAGCAGGACGAAGCCGCTGTCCTGAAGGCCTTCTTCACCGACATGGAGCAGCTTGACCACGTCCAACTCGTGACCTGGGGTGGCTTCCACGCCGACCTGCCGCAGATGCTGATCGGGGCGATCGACGCCGGGCTGCGGTTGCCGCCGAGCCTCACCGGCCTGCTGTCGCCGTGGCGGCGCGATGCGTCGGGCCATCTCGACCTCTGCAGCGAGATGTGCGGCGGGGCGGCACCCGCGCACCTCGCCGAGGTCGCCGCCCGTCTGGGCGTCCCGGCCAAGCTGACCTGCCGGCCGGACCTCGTCTCGCAATTGATGCAGCAGGGCAAATGGTCGGCGGTCCGCTCGGTCTGCGAGGGCGATGTGCTGAGCACGGCGGCACTGTTGATGCGCTGGCGCCACCTGTCCGGTGGCACCGTCTCGATCCTGGAGGCAATGCGGCGGTTGACGGGCTTCGTCGCCGAACACTGCGCCCACCGGCCCTACGCCGCCGATTGGGGACGATACGGCGACCGCGTCCTGCACGAGGCCATCACGGCCGAAACACTCAAGCGCGAAGTGCTCGCGCCCTGAGTCCAGATCAGAACAGACAAAGAATATGCGCCCTTTGGAGGGCGGAAAACAAGAAGATCGGCGCATGGCTCGGCCTGCGTCGGTCGCAACGGAAGGTAATGAATATGATCGAACGTACCCCTCAGCAGCAGGCCGCCAACCTCATCGCCGCCGTCGGCCACCTGCTGATCGGCTCGCCCGGCCAGCAGGCGAACCTCGATGACAAACTCGCAATCATCGTCGGCCCGCCCGTCCGCCCTCTCAATCTGCTCCACTGGACCAACTGGGTCCGCAATTCACGCCAGGACATCCTGCACATCTCCTTCCGGGAGGATTGGGCCGGCGTCCCCAACGTCGCGCTGGTGTTCGTCGACGATGACGACCGCGCCGTCGTCGCCGAGCACTGCTGGCTATGGCTGCCACAGAGCGGCGGTCCCTGCTGGCTCATCCCGGAAGGCGAGGGTTGGGGCGCATACCGGCTCGACGCCGACCTGAAGCTCCGCCACCACCCACGCGCCCCGGTGCGCGGCGAAAAGGCACGGCAAGACGGCTACATGCGCGCCTATCGGCGCTTCGCCGATATCCTCGAGGAACAGAGTGCCAGCGGCTTCGAGCTACCGCTGCCGGACCAACTGCGCACTGCGGCGTGACACGGTCGCAAATCCAGTGCGTTAGGGTCAGGACCCATTGATATGAGGGTCGCGATCTGACTCACGCTCCGCAAGGAGACCGGAATGAGCGACCTGTTTTGGCTGACGGATGAGCAGATGGATCGGCTGCGGCCGTTCTTTCCCAAGAGCCACGGGAAGCCTCGCGTGGACGACCGGGGCGTGCTGAGCGGCATCGTGTTCGTCAACAAGAATGGGCTGCGCTGGGGAGACGCACCCGGCGTCTATGGCCCCCACAAGACGCTGTACAACCGGTGGAAGCGTTGGGGCGAAGCTGGTGTGTTCACGCGGATGATGGAGGGGCTGGCTGAAGCTGGTGCCGAGCCGAAGACGGTGATGATCGACGCTACTTACCTGAAGGCGCACCGCACGGCCTCGAGCCTGCGGGTTAAAAAGGGGATCTTGGGCGCCTGATCGGCCGCACCAAATGCCTGCCCCGGCGAAGGCCGGGGGCGGCATGAACACCAAGCTCCATGCCATCGCCGATGCGAACGGCCGCCCCTTGAGCTTCTTCATGACCGCCGGGCAAGTCAGCGACTACACGGGCGCGGCAGCGCTGCTCGATGATCTGCCAAAAGCACAGTGGCTGCTCGGCGACCGCGGCTACGATGCCGACTGGTTCAGGGATGCGCTCCAGGCCAAAGGCATCCAGCCCTGTATCCCAGGCCGCAGATCACGCAACGACCCGGTCAGATACGACAAGCGCCGCTACCGGCGCCGCAGCCGTATCGAGATCATGTTCGGCCGCCTCAAGGACTGGCGTCGTGTCGCTACCCGCTACGATCGCTGTCCTACAGCCTTCTTCTCCGCTGTTGCTCTCGCTGCTACCGTTATCTTCTGGCTGTAATCAACGAGTCCTGACCCTAAGGAGCCTTTATGTCTTAATTTTTGGCAGGTACCTTGATGCTCAGCTCGGCGCGCGGAAAATCAATTGAATAAGCAGGAAATAGATTAAGGAGGTCGTCGCCCAGAATGATCGAGGGCTTGGGATCATTGTCGTCCGAGATCATGACTGGCACGTTCGACAGTCCGATCTTGCCGATCGACAACGTGCCGATCCGGGCGATCCGGATTTTTTGCCTACCCGCGGAGGCACCCCGGATTTCGCCGCCGTCGCTCAGGCGCGGATCATTATCGGCCCAGCCGAGCAGGCGGAAGGCGGCGGTGTTGGCGATCGTCACGGCCGCGCCGGTGTCGATCAGGGCGGGGATGCGGACGCCGTCCAGCGTCAATGGGATCTGGACGAAACCTTCGCCGGTCCTGCTGCCCACGATCGTCGCGAAGCCGGGGCCTGCGGGGGCAGAGGGTTCGGCGGCGATGCGGTTCGTGCTGCGATCGATCAGCAGCTTGCGGCTGGTAAAGAACTCCATGCCGATGATGCCGCGTGCATCGGTCACGTTGCCATTGGCCAGTTCGACCATCGCGACATAACGCGCATCGACCAGTGCATTGGTCATGCGGTCGACTGGATAAAGCCGCGCCTGTTCGCTGCCCGTCGCCCCGTTCACGCCGATGCCGCCGTTCAACGGCTTGAGCGCCAGTTCCGTGGCCAGGGCGCGGCTCATCAGGCTGGTCTGTGCCGCCGTGTCGACCACCATGGGGAAGGGGCCTTTGCCGTTGATCTGTACGGTCATGACCGGCCGCCCACGCGTATCGTGCAGCAGCGGTGCCTGCGCCGGGGCCATTGCGGGGGCGGGCGGCTGTGGCGATGCACGCACGGTGGGATTGGCTTGGGCCAGGGCGATGGCGGCGAGGAGAAACATGGGCGGTTCCTGAGGATCGATGAGAAGGGAAAGGGTTGATCAGCGTAGCTTGCGGCCGTGAACGTCCCAGACTTCGACCGGGGCGAGGCCCAGTGCGCGGATTTGCGGCTCGATGGACGTCAGGTCGCCGATCACGACCCAGGTCAGTGCATCGGGCCGGAGAAGACGGCGTGCGCCGTCCTGCACATCCTGGGGTGTCACCGCGTCCAGCCGCTGTGCCAGCGTGGTCGGACGGTCATAGGCCAAGTGGTAGCTGCCCGATGTTTCCAGCGAATCCAGAAACGCCGCGTTCCGCGAATAGCGAAGCGTCGCGGCGCGGATCATCGTGTCGCGCTGGGCATTCAGTTCCGCCTCCGTCGGCGGGCGCGTCGTGACGAATTCCAGAAACTCGCGGCGGAGTTCGGCCAGGCTGGCGGCGGTGCGATCCGCCTGCACGGTGCCGCGCGCCACGAAGAGGCGACTGCCGCTCGGGGCATCCTGGATTTCGCCGCCAAAGCCATAGCTCCACCCCTTGTCCTGTCGCAGATTGGCGTTGAGCCGCCCCGATCCGATATCGGCCAGCGCGGCGACGGCGAGGTTCTCGGCCGCCGAACGATCCTTGTCGAAGGGCGGGATGAGCGTGCCGACCGTGATGCTGCTCTGCGGCGCGCCGGGCGCGTCGACCAGGATCAGGCGGGGGCCTTTGGCCTCGGGCGGGGCAACCGGCATCGGCGGGTAAGGATGCGGCGCCGGGCCGCCCCAATTGCCGAAATATTTCTCGGCCAAGGCCCTGGCCCGCTCGGGCGAAACGTCGCCGACGACATAGAGCGTCGCATCGCCGGGCACGATATGATGGCTTTGATAATCAAGCAGCCGCTGGCGTGAAACCGCATCGGCATCCGGCTTCGTGGGGATGTGGCCGCGCGGATCGGTGTCGCCCCAGATCGCCCGGTTCAGCAGCGGCATTTCGGCCGCGAACGGATTGCGGGCCTGTGCCTCCACACCGTGCATCGCATCGGCGCGCGCGTCTTCGACGGCGGTTTGGGGGTAGCTGGGATGCCGGACCAGGTCGGCGACGAGCGCGAAGGAGTCGTCCAGCCGGTTGTTCGCCACGCTCCAGCGAACCGCGCTGCTCCATGGGCCAGCCTGGGCACCCATCTGGATACCAAGTTGCGACAGTCGCTGTTCGACCGGATCGCCCGACCGGGTCCTGGCGCCTGCCCCCAGCAGTCGGAAGGCATTGGCGACGATGGTCGGTGCAACCCCCGGATCGGTCAGCGTGCCGTCGGCGAATTGCAGGCTCAGGTCTACGGTGGCGGTTCCGGTACGCTGCGCGACAACCAGCTTGAGGCCGTTGGCCAGCGTCATGGTGGTGGCGGGAGGAAAGAGGATCTGTGATTTGAAAGGGCCGGGCGGCGGCATATGGCTGCGGTCGACATCCGCGCTGGCGGCCTGCCGATCCGGGACCGGCATCGTGACCAGCTCATAATAAGGGCGGGCGAGCCATTTGGCGGCGACCGTCCGCACATCGTCGGGGCGCGCTTCGTTGATCCAGGTACGTTGCTTCAGGAAATAGGCGGGATCGCCATGCGCGACTTCCCCCTCGCCCAATCGGTTTCCGACCGCGCCATGATCGTCGAGCGAGCGAAGCAGGGAGGCGTCCGTGGCGGCGATGATGCTCTGTAACCGCGAAGGGGGCGGTCCCTTGGCCGCGTAATCCGCCAGTGCGGCGTCGAGCGCATGTTCCGCGACCTCGGGGGAAACGCCGGGGCGCAGCGCGATCGCGACGTTCAGGATGCTGCCCAGCGCGCTTTCGTCCACCGTCGCGGTCACGCCCGTCGCGACCTTCGCGTCCGTGACCAGCGCCCGGACGAGCGGCGCGTCCTTCGGCCCCGCCATGGCGCGCGCGGCCAGGAGCAGCAGCGTCGTGTCGCGCGGCGAGGTGTTCGGGATGGGCCAGCTTCGCGAGATGCTGGTCTGCGCGAAATCGCCATAGAGGCGGTCGCGCCGCGTCTCGGTCAGCGACGGTGTCCATTGCAGCGGTCGGCTGATCGGCGTGCCGGGGCGGATCGCGCCGAAATAGCGGGTGATCTTCTCGCGCGCGGCGGCGACGTCGATATCGCCGGACAGGACCAGCACGGCATTGCCCGCGCCATAATGCCCCTGAAACCAGCGCTTCACGTCATCCAGCGTCGCGCCCTCGATATCCTCGGTCGAGCCGATCGTGGGGTGGGCATAGGGATGACCGGCGGGATAGAAGGCGGTCAGGAAATGCCGCCACGCCATCTCCTCGGGGCGAAGTTCTCCCTGACGCTTTTCGTTCAGCACCACGCGACGCTGTTCGTCGAGCAGACCCTGGGTGATGCCCCCGTCCAGATAGCCCATGCGGTCGGACTCCAGCCACAGCACCGAATCAAGCGCGTTGGTCGGGACCGTTTCGAAATAGACGGTGTCGTCGGTGCGGGTCATGCCGTTGGCACCGACCGCACCGATTGCCTTCAGGGCGGCCATATATTCCTGGGGGCGATGCGCCGTGCTCTGGAACATCAAATGCTCGAACAGATGCGCAAAGCCGGTCTTGCCAGGCGGCTCGTCGCGCGATCCGGTCTTGTACCACAGACCGACAAAGACCGACGGGCTGCTGTGATCGGTATGGACCAGCGCGGTCAGGCCATTGGGCAGGGTGAAGCGCTCGAAGGCCACGCTGGCCACTTGGGCCACGGGCGTGGTCGGCTTTGCCTGGGACCATGCGGGTGCGGGTAGGCAGGCCGCCGTACCGGCGAGCCAGAGAGGCCATAAAGCGCGTTTGGCAGATTTCACGTCGACGATCCCATCATGACCCATGCCCCATGTTCATGGCGACGACCCACAGGAACCATGATTTGCTTGCATCAGCCTTGCAGGAACCGGGCTCGTCGGTATCGCGCGACAAGGGGGCAAGGTTGGTGCAAGCCAGCCGCCTTAGACCCTTGGGCTTGTCCCGAATTGGGGGCGGGGACGCGGATGGACGATCGATCGGACGGGCTGCTCCATCAGCGGCTCGACAGGCTGGAGGAGAAGGGGCGCGCGACGCTGGCCGCGGCCGCGCGCGGGGCGGCCTGGCGTGACGGGGGCGATCTGGCCCTGCGGAGTTCGATCGTCGTGCCGGTCGTGGTGGCGGCTTGGGCGATGATACGGCCCGTGGCGGCTCTCCCCGCTATCGCGTTTTCTGTCGTCGTGCCGTTGGTCGTGATGCTGCTGGTGGTCGCTGTGCGGATGGCGCGGTTCCGGGTGGAGCGTCGCGCCGCGCTGGCCTCGGTCGACCGCGCGCTGGCGCTGAAAGATCGGGCGGTCGTCACGGCCGAATTCCTGACGGATGACCGGCCGGACGGCTTCCGCCAGGCGGCCCTTCAGGAGGCGATGCCATGGCTGGATCGTGCCCTGTCGGCGCAGGTCGATGGGGAAGCCCGGTCTGCGCAATATGGTCGGTATCGATGGGTCATGCCCATATTGGCGCTGGCCGTCTTGATGGCAGCATTGGCTGTGCGGCCCTCTTCGTCCGTCGGGTCCGGCGGGGGGGAGTCCTCCGCCCTTCATCAGGTGGCCATGGCCCTTGGTCTTCGGCCCGATGGCCGAGATCCCGAACTCGATCGAGATGGTCGGGGCGGGGAGGGCAGCGGCCGGGACTCATCAGCCGGCGCGGCAGGTCGCGGCGCGACGGGCGGTTCGCCAGCGAGCGCGGTCGGGGCATCCGCCATGGCAAAAGCGGGTGGCGGTTCCGACGATACCGCCAGGCTCCTCGGCCAGTCGCAAAGCGTAGGAAGTGGCGCATCGCCATCGTCGGGCAGCGGGCGGGCAAATGGAGTGGGGAGCACCGGACGCATGGGGGAGGCGGACAGCACCGGGCCGTCGGGCAAGGGACCTGACGGCCAGCGCGCCGAGGATGCCAAGACGCGCGGTGACGGTCAGGCCATGGCGGCCGAAAGCCGTGCCACGCCGCCGCAAGGGGCGCAGAATGGCGCGGCGGCGGGTGTCTCCGCCCCGGCCGGTTCGCCGCCCGCGCCGCGTAATCCGGGTGGCAGTCAGGGGCCGCAGTCTTCCGGCTCGCGCAATCGGCAACAGTCGGGCCAGCAATCGCAAGGTTCGGGCAGTTCGGGCCGAGCCAACAATAATGGGCAGCAAGGCTCCAATCGCGGCGATGGTCAGGAAGGGGCCAAGCGGGCGCGCGGATCGTCGTCGCTGATGCTGGCGGTACCGATGGAGGATCGGGTTATCGGTACGGTCAATGCCGGGACGGTCAGCAGCACGACGCGCAACGCCCCTCCGCGCGCCATGACGGCGGGCGCGGTTGCGGCCCAGTCGCGCGGGGCCGGGCAGGGGCCGGACGCATCGCTGCCCGAACGCACCCGCAGCGTGCAGGAGGATCGGCTGCTCGAACGCTATTTCGCCCGACCGGGAGTAGGGCGGTGAACCTGTCCAGCGCCCCCGGCTTCGACGAACTCTTCGATCCCGTCTTCCTCGATCGGGTCAATACGCTCACCCTGCGGATCGCGGCAGCGCAGAAGGGCGGTCGTCTGGCCGATCAGCGGACATCGGCGCGCGGGCAGGGATCGGACTTCGCCGATTTCAAACCCTATGTCGCGGGCGACGATCTGCGCGCGATCGACTGGAACATCTATCGGCGGCTGGGCAAGGCCTTCGTCCGGGTGTTCGAGGAACGGCAGGACCTGCCGGTCTATATCCTGCTCGATGTGTCGCGCAGCATGTTTGTCGAAAGCCCGCCCCGCATCGGCCCGGCGATGCGCACCGTTCTGGCGCTGGCCGCCGTCGCGCTGGGGCAGCAGGACGCGGTCAGCCTGATGACGGTCAGCGACGATATGGGCACCGCGATGAGGAGCGTGGCGGGCAAGGGCGGGATCGCCCGCGTCGCGCAAACCCTGGCCGATCAGGTGGCGCAGGGCCGCAGCGCGTTGGCCGGAGCGGTCGTCAAGCTGGCGTCGATGCGGTTGCGGCGTGGTCTGGTGATCCTGGTGTCCGACTTCTTCAACGACGATGGGCTGGAGGGGGTTCTCGCCGGGCTGGAGGCGCTGCCCCATCGGCTGCTGCTGGTGCAGATGGTTCGTGCCTCCGACGCGGACCCGAGCCTTCTGGCCGATCTGGACGGCGATGTGGTGATCGAGGACGGCGAGCGTGACGGTGCGGGCATGACCGTGACGCCCGAGCTGATCGCGCGCTATCGCGCCGCCTACCGGGATTTCACCGATAGTCTCGACGCCTTCGCGCGGCAGCGCGGTGCGACCCTGGTTCGCATGGACGCGGATGGCGACGTGCTCGACCAGCTGGTGCCGGTGCTTACGGCGGGGAGCGTGCTGCCATGAGCTTCACCCAGTTCGGCTGGCCGCTGACCCTTGCGGGGATGATCCCGCTGGCGGGGATCGTCTTCCTGCTGCAACGGCTGCGCGCGCGGACGCGGGTGCTACGCCTGCCCACCGCCGGTCTATGGGCGCAGGCGTTGCGCGATACGCCGGTTCGTGTGCTGGGGGGGCGGTTCCGCTACTGGCTGGCCTATCTGTTGGTTCTGGCGATCGCGCTTCTGCTATGGCTCGCGGCGGCTCATCCGCAAGTGGTCTCGGTGACGAGCGGCGGTGGATTGCAGCGCTTCTACCTCGACAATTCGGCGTTGATGACCGGCGGCGGCGACCTCGCACGGGCCAAACGGGCGCTGCTGGCCGATGTGCGTGCAACCCCCGCCGACCGCCGCGAGGTGATCCTGGGCGATGCGGTCGGGACGCGGTTGCTGACGCCGGGGGAGAGCGTGTCCCTGCTGTCCCGGCGACTGGACATGGTGTCGGCGGAAATCCGGCCGTCGATCTTCGCCACGTGGGCGGCTACGGCCGATGCTGCCACGGTTCATTATTACGGTGCCTGGGGCGCCGCACGCGCGGCCCCACATTCGGCGCGCCTGCGCTACGGCTATCTGGCCGACCCCGTGCCGGACAATCGCGGTATCGTCGCGCTGGGCGTCACCCCGGCAGCTTCGGGGCAGGTTGGCAAGGCGGACCTGCTGGTCACGGTCGCGGCGGCGCATCGGCCTTTGCCGACCGCTGCCGATCTGCGCTGGACCGAGAATGGGCGCCGTATCACGGCGTCACGGGGCGAGGCATTGGGCGACGGGCGCTTCCTGGCGCGAGACGTGGACGCGGCCGGTGAAATGGTCGGCGTCGCGCTCGCGCAGGGCGACGGCTTTGCGGCAGACGACAAGGCCGAAATGCAGGTGGCCGATCGCCGTCCGATCAACGTCGCGCTGCTGGACGGTACGCCGCCCGCCGTTCGTGCGGCGGTAACGGCGGACCCGTCCCTGACCGTCGTGCCCGCTGCCGAGGCGCAGGTCGTGGTCGGGAACCCGGTCGCGGTTCGCGCGGCCGGGCGGCCGGGCCTCATGCTGTCGGATGCGTCGGCGCAGGCCTTTACCTTTGCCGGACCCGACGAAAGTCAGCGCGGGCCGATCGCCGCGCGGCTCGATGCTTTGGGGTTGGCGCAGCTCAATGCCGGGGCGCTGGCGGATGCGCTGCACCGGTCGGTCGGTGTAGATATCCGCGACGCCCGCCAGCGCCGGATCACGGCATGGCGTACGATCTTCGCGCCCGCGTCACCCTTCGTCCAAAGCCCCGCCATGCCGGTCTTCGTCAGCCGCGGCCTCCATTGGCTCGGGCAGCGGCAGCCTTGGCGCTCCTTTGCGCAGGCCGGGGACAGCGGCGATCCCCTGACAGCCCCGCCGGGCAAGAGCGAAGCGACGGTATCCCTGACCGACCGTGCCACCACGCTGGCAGTAGCCGACACCAGCGCGCATCCGGCGGTGGCGAACAGCGCTGGGATCTGGCCATCGGACCTGCCCTTTCTGCTGTTGCTGCTGGCGGCGGGCGTCCTGCTCGGCATCGAGTGGTGGCTGGTGCAGCGGCGCGTAATTCCTTGAGGGCCGGACTGTCGTGAGCATCACCTTCCTCTTTCCGGTCGCCGCCTGGCTGTTCCTGCTCGTCCCGCCGCTGATCTGGTGGCCGATGCGGGCGCGGCCGCACTGGCGGCAGGCGGCGATGCGGGGCGCGGTGTTCGCCTGCCTGATCCTGGCGATGATGCAGCCCAGCCTAGTGCACCGTGACGGCGCGGGGGCACAGGTCTATATCCTCGATCAGCGACCCGTCCTGGGCGCGGCAGGCCAGGCGGCGGCGCGGCGCGTGCTCGACCGGCTGATGGCGAAGGCACCCGCCGATGCCCGGCTGTCGGTGATCCAGCTGGGCGGGGCGGCCAAGCGGCGCGTGGTGGTGCAGGACGGCTCGCTGTCCCGCGCGTTACGCAAGGCGGCGCAGGCGATCCCGCTCGGCTCGGACGGGGCGGTGACGCTGATCGGCAGCGGGCTGTCGACCGACGACCATTGGCGGGACGGTATCGCTGCGTTCGTCGCGCGGGGCATTCCGGTCAATACGATTTCCGTACCCATCGCCTCGCGTCCCGCCTTTGTCGCCGATCTGCGACTGGCCCCGGCGCGGGTCGGGGAGACTTTGCGCGGGGATGTCGTGGTCGAGGGGGACGGCGCCCTGCATCGACTGGCGGTATTCAGCGGCGACCGGCGGCTGTTGACCCGCCCGTCTTTTCGCGCGGATGGCGAAACCCATGTCGCGTTGGATATTCCGACGGAGCGTGCCGGGTTCCTGCCGCTGCGCGTGGAGCTGGACGGACGCGGCGGCTTCGAGACGCTGGCGGCGGTTCAGGAGCCGCGCCATTTCCTCTATCTGGGTGAGCGGCAACAGGGCGCGGCTGGGCAGCTCCAGCGGCTGCTGGGGCCGAGCTTCGTCGTCGACCAGCGTGCACCAGGCTCGCTTTCGCAAGGGTTCGATCCGGCGCGCTGGCCGCTGGTCATGATCGACGATCTGCCCGCCGCGCACCTACCGGTCGCCGCTCAGCAAAGCCTCAACCGCGCGGTGGCGCAGGATGGAACGGGGCTGTTCGTCTCGGGCGGCATGGCCGCATTCGGCGCGGGCGGCTATGCCGACACGCCGCTCGGCGCAGCGTTGCCCGTCATCGCGCGCGGACAGGAAAAACAGGTCCGCCCGAGCGTCGCACTGGCGATCGTCATCGACAGTTCGGGTTCGATGCAGGGCGATCGGCTGGAGCTTGCCAAGCAGGTGGCGCGGCAGACGGTGCGCAAGCTGAACGGCAATGACTGGGTCGGCGTCGTCGAATTCTATGGCGCGCGGCAATGGTCGGTGCCGATGCACCACGCGACGGACCTGCCCGATGTCGAGCGAGCGATCGGGCGGATGCAGGCGCAGGGCGCGAGCGTCCTGTTTCCTGCGCTGCAGGAAGCGTTTTACGGGCTGAAGGACCTGGACGCGCGCTACAAGCACATCTTGGTCATCTCGGACGGTGGCGTGGCGGAGGACCGCTATCAACAACTGCTACGTCATATCGCCGAGAACCGGATCAACGTCTCGACGGTCGCGGTCGGGGGGCAAGTCGATGACGAAAAGAGCATGGCCGACTGGGCGCGGGTGGGGCGCGGCCGCTTCTATTCGGTGCCGGACGAGTTCAACCTGGTCGAACTTGACTTCAAACAGCCGCAGACCCGGCCCGACCCCGGCTATCGCAGCGGAACGGTCGCGGTACGGCAGGAGACGCGACCCGGCTGGTCGGACGGCGCGTCGCTAAGCGCCCCGCCACCGCTGTCCGGCTATGTCCCGACCCGCGCGCGCCCGGACGCCCAGGTCCTGCTTCGCACCGATGGCGGCGATCCCATCGTGTCGAGCTGGCCCGTGGGCAGCGGGCGTGTCACGGTGATGATGACCGAGCCGCTGGGGGCCGGGACCGCGAATTGGCGGGGCTGGCCCGATTATGGCCGCTGGCTGGCGCGGCTGCTGGCGATGACCGCGCGCGCTCGACCCGATCTGACCGTCGAGACGGCGCGTCGCTTCGATCGGCTGACGATCACCGTGCGGCGCAACGGGGCGGGCGCCTTGAGCGGGACGATGCCCGTTGTCGCGTCGGTCGACGCGAACGGACGCCCTCAGCGCCGGATCGACGGTCTGGAGGAGCGCGCGCCGGGCCTGTTCGTGTCGGACATCGCGTGGCCCGCCGGGGAGCCCGCGCGGATCGAGGTGCGCGATGGCGACCATCTTGCCCGGACCGCCGATCCGGCCTCGTCCGATGTCCGGCCGGTCGATGCGATGCCGGAGTTCATGGCGCTGCCGCTCGCCAGCCTGTCGTCGCGAACCGGCGGATGGCACCGCGACGATCCCGCCGCCGCGCCGGGAGCCGTGCAGCGGATCGGCGGCTTGCGCGCGATCGACCTCTGGCCGTGGATCGCGTTGCTGGCGCTGGGACTCTATCTGTTCGACATTGGCTATCGGCGCTGGCCCTCGCGCCGCATCGCAGGAATTCGATGATGCGCTTCTCTCCCCGCCGGTCGGCCTTCCGGTCGCTGCTGCTGGCCCTGTCGCTGTCGTCCAGCCTGACGGGCCCGTCCTGGGCGATGGCTCGTCCGGTTCAGACGGATGGCTCGAACCCGTCAGCCCCGACCGATGTCCGGCGCGTCGAACGCCTCTGGCGCGATGGCGACCGCAGCGGTGCGCTGGCCGCGGCCGATGCGGCGTTGGCGAGCGCGCCAAGTGCCGAGGGCTATCACCTCAAGGCCGAACTGCTCGATGCGCTGGGCCGGGTGGCGGAAGCGGTGCCGCTCTATCGCCAGGCGGAGGAGCGGGAGCATGATCCGGTGGCCAAGCGCCGGATCGCGCTGCGGCTGGCGATCATCGATGCGGTCCGCCGTCCCGACACGCTGCTGGGCTATGCCAAGGGCGCGCCGCCTGCCCGAGCGCGGCGGCTTGCGGATATTCTGGCGCTGCTTGGGCGGCCCAAGGCGGCGCTGGCCCTGGCGGGACCGGGCGGCGATGTCGGGCAGCGGCTGGCGGCGGCGCAATGGGCGCTGGCGGCGGGCGAGGCCGGGCCTGCCCGCGATGCGGCCAAGGCGGCGCTCGCGGCGGCGCCCACGCCCGACGATCGACGCTATGCGCTGGCACTGGTCGTCGAGGCGTATCGTGATACGGGCGACCTGGCCGGGGCGCTGAGCTTCCTCGACGCCTTGCCGCCCAGCGAGCCGGTCGCCAATGCGAAGGTCGATGTGCTGCTCGAACTCGGTCGAACCAAGGCCGCCATCGCCGCGATCGAGGGGGCGAAGAGCGCCGAATTGCGCCGCCGCCTGACCGGGGTGCTCGACCTGTCGGGCGACCGGGCGGCGGCGCAGGCGGAATATCGTCGCCTGATCGCGGCCGATCCGCATCAGGTCGACCTCTATGCCCGGCTGGCCGGAAGCTATCTGACGCAGGGTGACGAGGCGCAGGCCGTGGCGGCCTGGCGACAGATGTTCGCCGCCAATCGCGGACGGGCCGACGTGCTGACGGCGGGGGCGCGCGCGATGATCGGCATGGGCCTTCAGGATCAGGCGGTCGCGATGCTGGCGGGCAGCGCAGGCGACCCGGCGGTGGCGACGGCGACGCATCTGTTCTTGTTCGAGACCTATCTGGATCGCGGCGACATGGCCAAGGCGCTGGCGGAGTTGCAGGCGGTCGAGCGCGGCGACACCCGTGGACTGCTGCTCGCCGATGTCGCCGATGGTTATGAGCGGCTGGGTCGCCCCGATCAGGCGCTGGCGCTGCTGAAGCGGTTGGAGGCGAAGGGCGCGCCCGCCTACGACGTGCGCGCCCGTATCGCGCAGCTCGCCGCCGAGGCCGGGCATGACGACGAGGCCCTGACCCGTTGGCGGGCGCTGTGGGCCGACACGACGTTGCCCGCCCGCCGCAACATCATCGAGCGGCAAATCGTCACGCTCGCCACGCGGATGAACCGGCTGGAGCCGATGGCGAAGGACATTACCGCGCGGCTGCAGGCGGGCACGATCCGGCCCGGCGAGATCGACCTGCTGGTCGCGCTTCGTCTAGCGCAGAACAAGCCCGAGGCCGCTGCCGAAGCGGTACGCCGTTTCGCCGCGCGAAGCGGCAAAAGCGAAGTGTCGCTCCTCAACCAGTTGGCGCAGCTCTATGCGCGGGTCCGCGACTATGATCGGCTGGAAACGACGCTGGCGCGGCTGATCGCGCTCGACCCCGGCAATCGCGACGCGCACGTCCGCCAGTTGATCCTGACCCGGTTGCGCCATGATGACACGGGCGTCTCGGCAGAGCAGCGGCAGCAGGACCTCGACCGGCTGATGGCGCAATTGACCGATACCGGGGAAGGCGACGCCCATGCGTTCAAGGCCACCGTCTATGCGCAGGCCGACCTCGATACCCAGGCGATCCGGCAGCTGCGCGAGGGGCTGGCGGCGCGGCCCGACGATGCCGATGCGCTGTCGCGGCTGGCCACCGAGCTCAAGCGCCAGCATCGGCGGGGCGAGGCGATCGGGCTGCTGCAATATGCCGCGGATCATGGCGACGGGCGTCAGTTCCTGCCCGCGATCGATGCGCTGATCGACATGGTCGCGGACGGGGCCGATAGCGACGCGGCGACAAACGGCGTGCTCGACTGGGCCGAGCGGCGCGTGCTGGAGCGGATCGCCGACGGGGGCGCCATGCCCCGGTTGCTCGGCCTGCTATCCGACATCGCGGCGGCGGATGCCGATCTCGACCTGCAAATCCGCGCGACCGAGGCGACGGTGCCGGGGGCGGGCGAGCAGCGGGCGTTCGTGCTGCGCGAACTGGCGACGCTCAGCGGCGGTGGCGCGAACGACGGGGGCGCGGTGGCGATCATCGGCGATCCGCGTCGCAAGCTGATCTATGCCCGTCGGCTGCTGGCCCTGGGCAAGTCCTTCCCGCCCGATCTCTACGCCGATCTGGCGCGCACCTTGTTGACGCAGGGCGACGAGGCGGGGTCCGAGCGCGCCTTTGCCATGATGAACGGCTTGGGCGGGCTGGTGAATGTCGACGAAGCCAAGGGCGACGCCTATGCCGCCGCCGGACGCCCGGCGCAGGCGCTGACCAACTATGCCCGTGCGCTGCTCCAGGACCAGTCGAATTTCGATCTGCTGGTCAAGACCGCGATCCTTCAGGAGCGCGCGGGCGAGGACGCGCTGGCGCGGCGCTGGTATTGGCGGGGCCTGCGCTCCCTCCTGGCGCGGCAGCCCGCGACGCCGATGGGCGAACGCGACGAGCGGGGGCTGGACGTCCGCCGCTATTATCCGACGATGGTCGAAGGACTGTTGCTGACATGGCCGGGCGAGGCGGGTGCCGCCGACCCGATGCTGGCCGATCTGGCGCAGCGCTTCACCACCGAGATGGGACAGGTCGATGCCGCGAAGCCGGGGGCGCTGGCCGATCATCCGCGCCTCGCGCTGCTGGTCGATCTGGGGCATCGCATTGTCGATGCCGGACACGGCGATGCCAGGCTGTCGGCATGGGATGCCGCGCTGGACGGCCGTTTCGGCAGTGATCCGGCCTATCGTCGTGTGAGCAGGCTACGCCATCATCTGACGGGGCGCGGCGGGGACCCGGTCGCGGCCGCACCCGACTGGCCGTTGGCGGGGCTGCGCGTGCAGGCGGGCGATACCGGCAATGACGAAGCGGCGCTGGTGCTGGCCCTGTCGCGAGGGGACCAGACGACGGCGCAGGGCCTGTTGGGTGCGGCGCTGGCCGAGGAAGAAAAAGCCCTTAACGCTCCGCAGGAGGGTTTCCGTCGTCCGCTCTACCTGTTGCTGCTGAGCGACGCGCTGGACCTGCTGCCGCCCGATCGGTTCCGCGACTGGGTGTGGCCGCCACTTCAGGCCTCACCGGCGCGGGACGGCATCCTGTTCGACCTGTTCCGGGCATCGCCCGAGCGTTATGCCCGGCTGGCCAAGGCGGTGGGCACGACGCTGTTGTCGCCCGATGCGCTGGTCCGCCTGACCATCACGCAGAGCAATCGGCCGCTCGGCATCAGCCTGACCGTATCGCGGCGGCATGGCGGCGGGGGCATGGACTGGCTCGACCAGTTTTCGGTCGATCAGCTGGTCACGCTTTACAACGGCCTCGTCACGCAGCTGGAACGTGGCGAAGGGGATTCGGGGCTGAGCGAGCTGACGCTGGACGGCCTGTTCCGGCATCCGCTGGACGCAGGCCAAAAGGCGCGGCTCGCGGCGGTGCTGGACCGCGACATAGCCGTGGTGCGCGATTCCAAGGCCCGGAGCGGTGCGCCGCTCGCCGCCCGTCTGCTCCAGTTCGATGCGCTGGCCGCCAATCGGGACGTGGTGCTGGACGCGGCCAAGGCTGCTGCGGCGCGCTATGCCGACAGTGCCGCGCTGCCGATCGTGCTGGAACGCTGGTATGCCGGGGACAAGCGACAGGCATTCGTCCAGCTGACGACGATGGGCGAGGCGATGCGCGCCAATGGGCAGCAGACGCCCTGGCTGGACCGCGCCATCGCCCGGCACTTCCCCGATGTCCGTCGCGATCAGATCGAGTCCTTCCTCGCCGATCCCCATCCCGATCCCCAGGTCGCGGCGCAGGTCTATCAGCACTTCGCCGTTCAGGACGGGCAGACCACGCCCGACCAGCGGCTGGCGCTGACCCGGCGGATGATCGCGCTCGATCCGACCAACCCGGCCTATCGCGAGCATTTGCTGGCGCTGTATGTCGACAATGCGGACTGGCGCGAGCTTGCGCCTGCGCTTCAGGAGTATGTGGCAAGCCACCCCGACGACCGGTCCGCCGCGACGATGCTGGTGATGGTCTATCGCCTGATCGACAAGCCGGACCAGGCAGCCGCCGTCGCAACGGCGGCGCAGGTTGACGCGGACGATCCCGACTGGCTGGTCGCCCTTCTCAACCGCGCGCGGGCGATGCGTGGGCGAGGGGGCGGTGGCGGGAGCGCCGGGCTGTTCGCCAGTGTCTATGACGCCTATCTGCGCCACGACCCGGCCCGCCCGGCGGTGGTCGCGGTGGAGGCGCGGCAGGGGCGCAGTGCCATGCCGGTGGTGCGTGGCGACGACGCAACCCTCGCGCCGTTGCTTCAGCCGCGCAAGGACGATCCCACGCCGCCATCGCGGGTGCTGCGGGCGCTATGGCGCCACTCCAATGCCATCGCCACCGAGGGGGATACCGGGCGGGGCCGCCGCGCGCTCGTCTATACGCTGGCGGCGGCAACCAAGGGGCAGGGGGCAGCGGCGGCCCTGCTGGCGCAGCCAGCCATGTCGGTCGAGTTGCAGCGTTATCCCGGCGTGATGGCCCCCGAGGACCAGGCACGCCAGCATACGCTGTACGATGTCATCACCTATGGCCCTGCCCGGCGTGGCGAGGGCGGGCCGCAATTGGCGACGATGCTGGCCGATCTTCGCGCCGGGAAGGCGGATGCCGATGAGGTGGCGCGCCTGCTCGCGCTAGCCGACCGCGTCGCGGCCCCGTTGACGGCGGAGGACGGTGCCGCGCTTGACGCGCGGCTGCGCGCGATGCCGGTGATGGCGGCGGAGGGGAGGATCGTGGCGGCCCGCGTCTATGTGCGCAGCGGCCTGCTGCCCCAGGCGGAGGCGATGCTGGGTGCCGCCTTCCTCCAGATGCTCTATCCCGCCGGGCCGCTAGACAATGTCGACGATCTGGCGGCCGCCATGGCGCGGCTGGTCGCGACAGCCCGCTTGTGGCCCGACGCGGTGGATCAGCGGCGGGTCTATGCCGCTCTTGCGCAAATCCTCGAAAAGCGGAAGCTGGGGCCGAACGGGGGCGACTTGCCGCCGATGCCGCCCCTCGACGGAGGCGCGGCGCACTGAGGCGGGGAACGGCAAGGGTGGGATTGCTGCGGCGCATCTGGGACTGGCGCAAGTCGATGTTCGCGCAGATGCTGGTGCTGACGTCGATCTTCCTCGGCTGGGGGCTTTACGCCTTCGTCATCCGGCCTCTGGCCGACATGCCGGTGCAGGTCGACGTCGCGCCGCCCCTGCAGGCCACGGAGTCCGAGGTCCGCAGCGTCCTGGCCCAGTTCATGATCACCGTCCGTGACGATCCGTCGGATGCGGGCGACATCACCAAGGACAGCCTTATCCGCGAGGTCGAGGCGCGCAATCCCGACTTCCGGTTCTATGTGCGGGTCGGCAACCGGGCGTTCGGCAACGGGCCGCCCGCCTTCTTCCGCCATTTCGGTTTCGCCGCGCTGGAGCGGGTTCATCGGACATTGGCCGACCCCAGCATCTGCACCCAGGGCGAGAAGATCATGCAGGGCAAGGACGGCGATGGCTACGCGTCCTTCCGCATGTGCGACGAATTGACCTATTTCGAATATCGCGACCTGCGCCACCCGGTCATCATCGATCGCTCCAGGCCTATGGGTGCGCGGGGCAAATGGCTATGGGCGTTCAGCGGCAACTTCCTGCTGGCGGCGGGCGGCGTCTTCCTGATCTTCGCCACCATCTTTTCGCTACACATGTGGTCGATCCGGCGCGTCGCGCGGCTGGCCCGGTCGATCGACCCGCAGCGGCTGGATGCGCTCCTACCCGAAAAAGGCGTGGCCAGTGAAATCCTGCCGCTCGTCCGCGCGGTCAACCATTTGATCGGACAGGTCGATGCGGCCCAGCGGCGTGCGACCTTCTTCCTGTCGGCGGCCGCGCATGAGATGCGGACCCCGCTGACCGTGTTGCGTACCCGGCTGGAATTGATGGATGACGGCGCGCAGAAGGACAAGCTGGTCGGCGACGTCCGGCGGCTGACCCGGCTGGTCAACCAGCTGCTGACCCTGATGAGCATCGGTAATCGCCGGGAGGTGACGGGCTTTACCGATCTGGCCGCCTCCGCCGCCAAGGTCATCCGGGGGCGGGCACTTCTTGCCGAACAGGCAGGCGTCACGCTGATGCTCGACAGCGTGAGAGACGAGGTCGAGATCCCCGGCGATGCGACGCTGATCGAGTCCGCCATCGCCAATCTGGTCGACAACGCGATCTCCTTCGCGCCGCCGGACACGACAGTCCGCGTGGCGATCGACGCCGATGGACGGATCACGGTGCGCGACCATGGCCCCGGTTTTGGCGATATCGATCCCGTCGCCCTGTTCGAGCCCTTTGCGCGTCCCGTGTCGGCGCGGCGCGGCTATGGGTTGGGGCTGGCGATCGTGGCCGCCATCGTTCGTCTGCATGGCGGCGAAATGAGCGCGCGAAACGTCGAGGACGGCGGCGCCGAGTTCACCCTGACGTTTGCGTCATAAGGCTTTTTCATCGTCTCCTGTCGCGGTCCGGGGACATAGTATTTCGCAGATGCCACAAATCGCGACATTCCAAATCCTTTGCTGCAAGGTTGGTGCAAGCCTCGTCGCGCAGCATGGCTCCGTCATAGAACAGCGTCTCGTGGACCGAATGACCGAGCGACAAGCCAAGGCATCGCATCACGAACGCTGACGATCATAGTATCTATGGGGGGTACGATCATGAAGAAGTCAGCCTTTCTGGGGGCATGTTCGCTCATCGCCTATTTCGCCACCACCGGGGCAGCCGCCGCGCAGCAGGATCGAACGACGGCGCCGGGTGCCGCCGCGAACGACCAAGTTGAAAGTCAGCAAGGCGTGGTTCCTGTTCCGCAGAACAGCGACGCGGCAGAAGAGGAGAAGGCACGCCGGAATGTCGAGCGCGAGGACGCGCCCGCTGCCAGGGCCGGCGACCCGGAGGCCGAGATCAAGGAGGCCGAGCTTCGCCGCGGGCGAACCCCGGTCATCAGGAAGCACCAAGGCAATGACGACGTGCTGGTTACGGGCAGCCGTCTGCGCGACGGCGACAAGACCAGCCGTCTGATCGTCATCGACGCCAAGGAAATTCGCGATCGCGGTGTCACCTCGGTCGAAGAACTGGTGCGCACCTTGCCGCAGAACGTCTCGACCATCGGCGCGATCACCAACAGCCGTGGTAAGGGACCGCTGAATTCCAACGTCGGTCCCAGCGGTTCGAACATCGTTTCCCAGGTCGGCGGGCTGGGTCTGGCGGCGGCCAACTTGGGCGGGGTCGGGGCGGGCAACACGCTCGTCCTGGTCAACGGACGGCGGATTGCCGGAGCGGCGGGTGTCGAGCAGGGCTATGTTAACCTCAACGGCATCCCGCTGAGTGCGATCGAGCGGGTCGAGATCAGCACGGGCGGCCAAGCGGCGATCTATGGTGCCGATGCCATGGGCGGCGTCATCAACTTCATCCTGAAGAAGAATTACGTCGGTACGACCATTTCTGCTTCGCACCGCGAGACCAGCTCCGGCGCGGACGATACGCGGATCAGCCTGTATACCGGCCGTGCCTGGGGCAGCGGCAGCATCGCGGCCACACTGGAATTCGCGCGGGTCGATCCGATCGTGAACGCCAAGACCGGCTATGTGACGAACAACTACGCGCCCTTTTTCAACGGCAATGCCGCGTATGACAAGCGTACCTTCAATTCGGGGACGCAGCCTGGGACGACGGTTGTGCCGGGCGTCTATAATCCCGCCACCGGCCAGGTCTCTCCTTCCACGGGCCTCAGCGTGCCGCCGGGCTTCACGGGCGCGCCCAAGCGGTCCGATCTGATTCCCGTGACGCTGAGCAGCAGCCGCGACTATGTGCCCGAATTCGCCGGGCCGCGCAGCCGGACGGTCAGTGCGACCGTCAATTTCGAGCAGAAGATCACCGATCGCCTGAGCATCTTCGGCACCGGCCTTTACACCAAGGCGCGCAATTCGCAGGCCAATGCGATCTTCGGCGGGCTGGCGGTCGATCTGGCGCCGGGGCAATATTACAACCCGTTCCCCGCCTTCACCTTCGGGTCGTCGGCCTATTCCAGCAGGGTCAATTATTTCCCCGGCGCCGAGATCGCGGACGGCACGCTGGTGCCCGCGCAGATCCGCAATACATCGACCAGCTGGACCGCCAATGGCGGGGTCAGCTATGATTTCGGCAAGGCCGCCAAGCTGCAGTTGATCTATACCCGGTCGGGCACCGAGACTGCGGGTTCGGGAACGCAGCTGGGCAGTCTGGTCAGCTTTGCACGCACGGTCACAAACGGGGTCGTGTCCTATCCCTGCTATAATTTCCAGCTGGCGAACAATCGTATTCCGGCCAATCAGCTGGCGGGCTATAAGGCGGCGTTCCAGGCGCAGTGCGCCGCGCTGACCAGCAGCGATCCGAATATCGCGTTCAACCCATGGAAGAGCACGACGAGCGGCGGCGGCAGCAGCGTCACGGCCTTCCTCTATCCCTATGTCGTCGACGATCTGGGCAATTCGCTGAGCAATCTGGAAGGGCGCGTCACGGGCGAGGCCTTGGCGCTCCCCGCCGGTTCGGTCAGCTATGCCGTCGGCGCGGAATATGCCCGCAACACGCTGAAGAACAGCTTCATCAGCAGCATCGCTGGCCCCGACCCGGCGACGGACCGCTATGCGTTTTTCGGCGAGATCAACCTGCCGATCCTGGGCAAGGATTATACCCTGCCATTCGCCCGTCGCCTGTTGTTCAACATCGCCATGCGCCGCGACGTGACGAGCAGCGTCGGCGCGATCGGCACCGTCAACAAGGTACCGGTCGATCAGGGCGGCCAGATCATCTATGGCAAGAATCGGTTCGGCCGCACGACGCCGTCCTGGGGCATGTTGTGGTCGCCGACCAACACGATCGACTTCCGCGCGAAATTCACCACCGGCTTCAAGGCGCCGCCGCCCACCCAGCTCTATTCGGTGCAGGGCACGCAGCAGACGCTGACGTCGATCGTCGGCGATCCGCTTTATAGCTGCACGACCGATTGCGCTCGCCCGGTCAACGGGCAGAAGGCCTATAACGTCCCGATGGTCATCGCGGCGAACCCCGATCTTCGCCCCGAAACCTCGCGCCAGCAGATCTACAGCCTGTCGTGGCAGCCCACCGGTCCGTTGTCGGGCCTCAGCCTGGCCGTGACCTATAACCGCAACCGGATCCGCAATCAGTTCGCGACGACGCGCGAGCTCTTCTACTATATGCCCGCCGTCGACATCCTGAAGCTGCCGCTCTTCTATCCGCGCGACCCGGCGACCAACAAGATCATCTCGTTCAACAACGTCCGCTACAACATCATCGGTTCCAATTACGACTCGCTGACCTATGAGGCGAGCTATCTGATCCCGACCAATATCGGCACTTTCCTGCCCAAGATCATGTATGTCGACAATATCGTCGCCGAAACGACGGGGTTGAGCGATGGCCAGAAGATCGACCAGCGGGGTCGCATCCTGGGCGTCGACAAATATAAGATCGTGGGCTCGCTCCAGTGGAACTGGGACAAGCTGAGTACGAACGTCTATGTGTATCACACGCCCAGCTATCTGAACGATTATATGTCGATATACGCGGCCGGGGTGCAGCTCAATCCCGAGTTGATCACCCGCGTGAAGCCGTTGACCACCGTCGACCTGTCGGTGTCCTGGATCGCATCGAAGCGTTTCAGCCTACAGTTTGCGGGACGCAACATCTTCAAAGCACCGGCGCCCTTCACGGTCGTCGACTACCTGCCCTATGATACCTCGCGCTACAACGTGGAGGGTCGCAGCCTGATGCTGACCGGGCGACTGACCTTCTGACCGTGGCGGGGCGGCGGTTTGCCTGTTGGGCCGCCGCCCTCGCATCGCTCGATCCGGTCGTATAGGTTCGCGCCCGATGAGACTGCTGCTTGTAGAAGATGATGGAGATGTCGCCGAGACCCTGACCGCTTATCTGGAGCGGCAGGGTTTCGTCGTCGACCGGGCCGATACGCTGGCGATGGCGCAGGATGCGTTGCTGGACAATGATTTCGACCTGGTTCTGCTTGATCGCCTGCTGCCCGACGGGGACGGCGTCTCGCTGATCGGCTATGCCGAGGCGAAGAAGCGGCCGCAGCGTTTCCTGCTCCTGTCCGCGCTCGCCGGGATCGACGACAAGGTGACGGGGTTGGAACTCGGGGCGCATGACTATATCGCCAAGCCGTTCGAGCCGCGCGAGCTTGTCGCGCGGATCCGCGCGGCATTGCGCCATGACCTGCACAAAACGCGTGAGATGCGTCAGTTCGGCCCGATCCTGCACGATGTCGAGGGCGGCGGTTTCTTCGTCAACGATGCGCCCATGTCGCTGCGGCGGTCGGAGGCGCTGGTCCTGGCCGCGCTGATGATGCGCGACGGCGCGCTGGTCCGGCGCGAGACGCTGGAAACGCGCGTCTATGGCTATGACAAGTTCGTCAACGGCAACTCGCTGGAATCGATCATCTCGCGGTTGCGCAAGGCACTGGCCGCCAAGACCGGCGCGGTAAAGATCCTGTCGGTCCGCGGCGTCGGCTATCAACTGGTCGAAGGCGACTGACATGCAAGGCTGGTGCAAGCCGGGCGTGTCACCCCTTTGGCC
Source organism: Sphingomonas sp. 1185 (assembly GCF_040544655.1). Classification (NCBI taxonomy): domain Bacteria; kingdom Pseudomonadati; phylum Pseudomonadota; class Alphaproteobacteria; order Sphingomonadales; family Sphingomonadaceae; genus Sphingomonas; species Sphingomonas sp. 1185. The sequence goes on along the minus strand of NZ_JBEPKL010000001.1, from coordinate 190,812 downwards.
TATCTCTCTCATTTGAGCCCCTTATCCATGCAGATGATCGATCAGGCCCAGGCCGCCCGCGAACAGGCGGAGGAGTTTCGGACGGTGTTCCGCGCCATCCGTGACCAGGTTCGTCGGATGATGGTGGGGCAGCAGGACGTGATCGACGGCGTCCTGACCGCACTGATGGCGGGGGGGCATGTCCTGCTTGAAGGCGTGCCGGGGCTGGGCAAGACGATGCTCATCAACTCGATCAGCCGGGCGGTCGACCTGCCGTTTTCGCGTATCCAGTTCACGCCCGACATGATGCCCGCCGATATCATCGGCACCACCATGCTGACCGAGGCCGAGGGGGGCGGCCATGAACTGACCTTCCAGCAGGGGCCGATCGTCGCCAATCTGGTCCTGGCCGACGAGATCAACCGCGCCACACCCAAGACTCAGTCGGCGCTGCTCGAAGTCATGCAGGAGCGGCAGGTCACGGTCGGCCGCCGCACGCTGAAGATGCCGGAGCCGTTCTGCGTCATGGCGACCCAGAACCCGGTCGATCAGGAAGGCACCTATCCGCTGCCCGAGGCGCAGCTCGACCGTTTCCTTTTCAAGCTGCTCGTGGGCTATCCGACCGAGGCGGAGTATCACGCGATCATCGACCGAACGACCGGCGGCGAGGCGGTGGCGATCGACCCGGTGACGGACGCCGCCACGCTATGCCGGTTGCGCGACGTGGTGCGCCAAGTGCCGGTGCCCGAAGTTGCGAAAAGCTATGCCATCCGCCTCGTGATGGCGACCCAGCCGGGCAGTGCCTATGCGCCGGAATCGGTACAACGCGGCGTGGCGCTGGGCGCGTCTCCACGCGGTGTCCAGAGCCTGATCCTCGCGGCCAAGGTTCAATGCCTGCTAGACGATCGCTTCGCCGTCAGTTGCGACGACATCGCGGCCGTCGCGCGTCCTGTTCTGCGGCACCGGGTCATCGTCAATTATCAGGCCTTGGCACGCGGCGATGGAATTGAGACTTTTATCGATGATATTATGAGGGTTGTGTTGCGGTCGTGAAGATATGCTTGCGGCGCCGGTCCGGTAGAAGCAAATGACTGCAAGTACGATCATTTGGGAGGGTGGTAGGACGCCATGCTATAAAATGCCCGGCGGCCGCAGGAAAGCAACGACCAACCCATCTTCCGGCGTGTACTGGGACAGGCCGTGTAAAAAGGGCTTCACAGCAGCTGGTCGGTATTTCCGGCACGGCGCGTTGAAGGTTGAGCGTTGACGCTCAACTCTGGATTGCTGCGATCATCGTCCGGACGCCGAGGATGGCGATCAGCCGCTTGAAGTTATAGGCTAGGATATGGAGGCTGGCCTCCGTTCTGACATTCTTGAGCGTTTTCGTTTGGAAGTGCGTCGAGCCCATCCATGCTTTCAGCGTGCCGAACGGATGTTCGACAGTCTGCCGGCGGATCCGCATGGCATCTGGCGCACGATCGAGGCGCCGCTCCATCGCCTCGACGACTGCCTCATGTTCCCATCTTTTGACCCGGCGTTCCTTGCCGGTCGTGCATTGGTCATGGAGCGCGCATGTCTGGCAATTCGAGCTCCAGTAGCTATGGAGCGTCATTCCGGCCTCGACCGAGGTGTACCGATAGATCAGGTCTTCGCCAGCGGGACAGCGATAGACGTTTTCCTGCTCCAGATAGACGAAGTCCTGCTTGCCGAAGCGACCTTGCGCCTTTGCGCCCGAGGTCAGCGGCCTGGGCACGAAGGCGGTAACGCCCATCCCCTCGCAAGTCCGGATGTCCTCCCCTTGAAATAGCCCTTGTCGGCAATGGCATCCAAAGCCTCCACCCCCATGGCGTCCTTGGCTTTCGCCGCCATGGGGGCAAGTTGCCCGCGGTCATAGCCAATGTTCAAAAGCTCGTGCGCGACGATGAGGTGGTGCTCGACATCGACGGCCGCCTGGAGATTGTAGCCGACGACGCTCGTGCCGCGCCCCGCACTCGCCATGGCGCGGGCGTCCGGATCGGTCAGCGACACCTGCTGATCCGGCGCATTCCGGACTTCCTCCTCACGTACCGCAAGATCGCGCAACTGCGCGCGCAACCGGGCGATCTTCTCCGTCAATCGCTTCGCCTTCGGCTCGGCAATATCACTTTCTTCGCGGTCGGCACGATCAAGCGCGTCGAGATACCGGTCGATATTGTCCTGCACCTGCTTCATCCGCGAGGCGACCTTGGCGGCGGTGTAGTTCTTGTCGCGGTTGTTGACCGCCTTCATCTTGCTGCCGTCGATGGCGACCACCGCGCGTGTGAACAGCCCCAATTGCCGGCACAGCGTGATGAACTGGCTGCACACCGCCCGGATCGCAGCGCCATTGGCCTGGCGGAAGTTGGCGATCGTCTTGAAGTCGGGCGCCAACCGCCCCGTCAGCCACATCAATTCCACGTTGCGCTGCGCTTCACGCTCGAGCCGTCGGCTCGACTGGACCCGGTTCAGATAGCCATAGAGGTAGATCTTGAGCATCGTCGCCGGATGATAGGCGGGCCGTCCCGTCTCAGCTGGCGTCATGCCCGCGAACTCCAGCGCCTTCAGATCCAGCGCATCGATGAACGCCTCGACCGCCCGCACCGGGTTATCTGTCGATACGTAATCATCAAGCGATGCAGGCAGCAGATAGGCCTGCCGACGGTCTTCCCCGTGTACGAAACGGCCCATGCCCAAGCCTCCCGAAACGCCAAAGAAGCATAGCAGATTCCGACGTTTTTACACAGCCTCGGTCGAAAGCTGCCGCAAATGGGACGACCCGGTTGCGGTCATTTGCGTTAGCCCGCTGGTCGCGCGTGAGCGGGCGTTTGTTCAGGCTCGCCTCGACGACGATGCGGTGCAACTGCCGCGTGCTGATCGGCTTGAGATAATTCTGGCCGGGGAACAGCCAGCCATCAATGTGCAACACGCCCTCCCGCCGACCGACCCTCCACCATTCCCGCAGCAGCGCCAGCAGACCGGCCGGCAGCATCGCGTTGCGATACCGTCCGCCCTTGTCGCGCTCGACCCGGAGCAGCATGCGTTCGCTGTCGATGTCGCCGACCTTGAGCGCGGCGATATCGGACGCGCGCAACCCAGGGGAATAGGGGACGGACAGCGCTGCCTGATGCTTCAAGCACGTGGTTGCCGCCAGCAGCCGTGCCACCTCGTCCTGGCTCAGCACCACCGGCAGCTTCCGCACCAAGTCCGGGCGGTCGAGCGTCTGCGCGAAGAAGAACCGCAGCGCCGACACGTTGGCGTTCATGGTCGGCGCCGGCACGCCCAGGTCACATTGCTCGATCTGGAAGCACCGCACCTATTCTGCCGTCGCGGTGTCGGGTGACCGCCCCAGGAACGTCGCGAACCGCCCGACGTCGCGGATATAATTGCGCTGCGTCTCATGGCCGAAACGGCGCAGATCCATCTCGTCGATAAGACGCGGGCGTGACGAGCTGACGGCAACAACCGGGGGAAGGATGGTCATGGCAGGACTCCCTTCGTGGAACCCCTATGCTCTGCCTGCCTCCTGAAACGCTCAACTGGCGCGTAACGCCCGTTCCATCACCTCAACCATGCCCCGCACGCCCTCCCGCGCAGCGGGTTCGTGCATCCCACCAAGCCAACCCAAATGATCCGATCAGTTTCAAAGGAGGTGGGGTTCCAGGTTGTGCATTGAATTGTGCACTAACCTGTAGCACAAGGCTGATCGGACGAACCAAGAACCGCGGATTTCCGTGGCTTTCGGCGCCGTAAGATATTGGAACGGAATCCCTTCACCCGCTCCATTCTGATAGGAATGGTCCTGCTCGGCAGATTTCCGATCGCCGGATGATGATCGCTGCAACGCGGCCCTGCCCCCCCCAAATTCAACGCCACACGCTTGGGCCGACAAAAGCCACGTCATCAAGCGGTTCGACCCGCCGGTCGGCAAACCGGCGGGTCGTGATCGACGGCAAAATGCGAACGGTCCCGGAATCCCGTCAGCCGATCACCCGATCCGCTTCGTATGTCCGTCGATCAGCGCGATGGCCTCGGCCGTTCCGGCGGCGTTGGTGATCTTGCCCGCCTGGATATCGTCGGCGATCGTCAGCAGGCGGCCGCTGATCACCGTGCCGGTTTCGGGCTCTTCCTGGATCGCGATCCCGCCCTTCGTCTCGGCGACCCGTTGCCATGCGGCCCGCACCGCCGCCCAATAGGCGCTGGTCTTCGCCCAATAGGTGTCCGCGGCCTTCACGTCATAGCCGTCGAAGCGCTCATAGCTGTTCAGCACCGATTCCTGGACGATGGGGACGAGCTTGCCGTCCTTCAGGCCCATCTTCGTATTGTCCTGCCAATGGATCCAGCCGGTCGGGGTCGGCTGGTGTCGATTGATCGCATAATAGCGGTCATAGACCGGATGGCGGACCGCATCGCGGCGGGCGAGGGGGCGCCAGGTCCAGTTCGACCGCCAGCGCCGGACGCCGGCTTGTGTCTCGAACTGGCCCCATCCGGCATAACGCGGGCTGTCGTCGACCTGATAGACGGTCTGCGACCAGCGTCCGGCGCGCATCCGCTCGGGCACGGCCTCCCACACCCATCGGCCCGGTCCCGCATAGACCAGCACGCGGGACGGTTGATAGTCCCAATCCTGCCGCCAATGCTTGATGACATGGGTCTTGCCGCCATGCTCGACGACCAGAAGATGCTGGAGCGCGATATGGTCGGGCGTGTCCGCGATCACGCGGACCACTTCGTTGCCGCCGGAAATCTTGCGCTCCAACGGAACATAGTCCGCCGCCCATGGCGTGGTTTCCTGCATGTCGAAGCGGACCTTGTAATTGCCCGCCATCGCCAGGATCTCGGCCCGGTCGGCGGCCTTGGCGGCCTGGGCCTCGGTCATGGTCTGCTTCACGGGGCCATCGGCATGAGCGGGAACGGGGAGCAGCGCGAGCGCGGCCAGCATCAGCATCGGACGGTTCATCATCGGGTCAGTCCTTTCAGAAGCGCAAGGAGAGCGACGCGCTGGCGTTGCGCCCCGGCTGGGTGAAGGCGGCGGGGGGCACATCGGCGGCGCCGGTGGGGAGGGGGCGCGGCACCGACAGGCCGCGCACATCGGACCACCAGGCATAGGTGGCGTTGGTGAGGTTGAAGATGCCCGCGCGCATGGTCAGCGTGTCGGTCAGCTTCGCGAACAGCGTCGCGTCGAGGATCGTGAAGGCGGCGGGTCGGAAACATGTGGTGGAGCACAGGCCGCTGGTGTCCCGCGCCGCCTTTTGCGCGCTGTGGGTCATCACGACCTGACCGCCGAAGCGCCCCTGGCCGGGTTCGCGCCAGCCCACCCCCATCACCAGCTTGAGCGGGTCGATCGTCGCCAGCGGCTTGCGGGTGCCGTCGGCGGCGATCTGGTTCCCTTGCGAATAGGAAATGGCGAGCTGGCCGGTCAGGCCGTTGCGGGCCCGCCCCTCGAACCGGGCTTCGGCGCCCTTCACGCTTGCGCGGTCGAGATTGATGAATTGGTACAGCGCCGGATCGCTGGGGGTGAAGCGTCCGCCCACCACCTCCTGGCTGATGAAGTCGCGGTAATCGGCGCGAAAGACGCTCGCCGACAGGTCCACGGCATCGCTGTTCAGCCGCAATCCGGCCTCGACCGCCTCGCTCGTCTCCGGGCGAAGGTTCGGATTGGGGATCGAGGTATAGCCGAAGGCGAGGTTGGAGAAGAACTGGTTGATCTGCCCCGGTTCGGGCGCGCGGAAGCCACGGGCATAGCTGGCGAACAGTCGCACCATGGGGGTGAGCGTGACGACCGCGCCGATGCGCGGGCTGACCCGGTCGGCCGATTGCCCGGCGCCGGTGAATTGCGGCAACAGGGGATCGCGCCGGGGCGACAGGCGATACCAGTCATAGCGCAGCGCCGGGTGCAGCGTCACCGGCCCGATGCCGATCGCGTCCCCGACAAAGGCCCCGGCCAGGGTGAAGTCGGTCGTCGGAAAGGCACGGGTCGGGAATGTCTCGCCCGATGGCGGCACGGTGCCGTCGCGGACGCCCCGCTGGCGCAGCACGCTGACATCGGCGCCCGTCACCAGCCGGTGGGTGATCGCCCCCGTCGAGAAGCCGAGCCGGACCTCGCCCGAGCCGCCATAGACCCGGTTCTCCAGCGTGTTGAGCCGGGTGCGGTCGGCCAGCGTCCGGCGGTCCTCGGCGCTGAACTGGCGATCCTCGGCATTCTGGACATAGGCGGCGGCGCGCGCGAACTCGATCAGGCCGGTCCCGTCATAGGTCCAGTCGAGCGTGCCGCGCCAGCGCTCGGCGGTATCGCGGGCCTGCAACCCGGCGACGCTGGTGTTGATCCCGGTGAGCACGTCGGTGGCGACGCGGTTGCCGAGATACTCGCCGGTCGCGCGCAGGCGGTGACCCGGCGCGACGTTCCAGACCAGCTTGCCGAGCAGGGCATTGGAGTGGCCGTCCTGCGGATTGGGCGCGGTGCGGGTTACGCCGGTGCCCTCGACATCGCCCCGGTTCTTCAGTTCGGAAAAGTCGCGCCGGGTATAGGCGAGCATGGCCGAAACCGCGCCCGATCGGCCCGCGACGATGCCCGATTGGGTGAACTCCTCGTCCGCCGAGTTATACTGGGTGCGCAGCGATCCGCCGAAGGATTTGTCGCCCAGAATGTCGACGGGGTCGCTGGTGACGAAGCTGACCGCACCCGCCAGCCCGTCGCTGCCATAGAGCGCCGAGGCAGGGCCGCGCAGGAACTCGACCGACTTGATCAGGCCGATATCGACATAGTCGCCGCGCCCGGCATCCTGCGCCCCGAAGCTGAAGCCGTAGGGTACGCGTACACCGTCGACCTGGATCAGCACGCGGTTGCCGCCGATGCCGCGGATGACGAAGCCTTCATTGCCCGCTCGTCCGGTCGATCCCGATGCGGCGCCGAAGCGGGTGGGCGCGCGGCGGACGCTGACGCCCGGTTCGAAGCGGACCAGATCCTTGATGTCGGTCGCCAGTTCGTCGGCGATGGTCTCGGCGCGTTTGACCGAGATGGTGACCGGCGCATCCCGCGCCTCGATCGGCGCGCGGGTCGCCGTCACGACGATGTCGCGCTGTTCGGTCTTTTCGTCAGCTTTTTCCCCGGGTTCCCCGATCGCAGCCATTACGGCGAGCGCCAGAAGCATATGACCCCTTTCATCTATTGCCTATCACTCGCAATAAGACGCTAAGGTGCAATTCTCAATGGAAAAATGCAAATGACTCGCATTATGGTCTACGAGCTAACACTAGGGGCGGTGCATCGCCAGTTGCGCGGATTTCGTGTCGCGTTTTGGTTTCTGACCAGAGGTATTTGGTGCAAGCTATTGAAATAGCTGTGATCTAATGGGGCTGTGCGGGAAATGCGTTTTACCCGACGATGCTCTGTCCCATGGCGAGCCGTTTGCCGTTGGTGACGATCACTCGGTCACCGATCCGCGTCGCGGCGAACAATTTGCGCGCAAAGGCGGTGGGCACGCCGACACAGCCATGGGTCGCATAGCCATAACGCACATCGCTGCCATGGATCGCCACACCGTCGCGGGTCAGCCGCAACATATAGGGCATGGGCGCATCATAGAGGTTGGACACATGGTCGGCGTCCTTCTCCAGGATGGGAAAGACGCCGAGCGGGGTCGGCATATTGTCCGCGCCATAGATGATGGCCGCCGTGCCGATCTCATAGCCGTCACGAAAGATCGACACGACCTGCGCGGCGAGGTCGACGGTAATCACCACCGGCCCCTGCGGCGCGCCACTCTCGTCCCACACGAAGTCGCCATGGTGCAGCGGTGCCTTCAGGTCGAGAATGCGGCGTACGACGAAAGGCGCGGGCGAGGGGCTCGGGCTGGGAGAGGGCGCGGGGGGACGGGTAGCCGCCGCTCGTGGCGCCGCCGCGACCTTCATCCGCGTGACGTCCGCATCGGCGGAATGCCGGATCAGCATCACGCCGCCACCCAGGGCGCCGATCAGGATCGCACCGGCCAGGATCTGCATGGGGCGCATGGACAGCGCTTTAGCAGAATGGCTTCAACGAAGCGTTACCGGATTTCGACCGTCACATGGCCGACCGCGGGCATTCCATCCAGGCGGCGATGGACCTCCGCACAATCCAGCGTGGTGCCGATCCCCTCGATCGACAGGACGACGGCATGGGCGGTCGGGCCGATCCGCCAGATATGGAAGTCATGGATCCGCGTATCGCCGGACGCCTCGATCCGCTCGCGCACTTCGGCGGCCAGCCTGGGATCGGCGGCGTCGAGCAGCACGGCGGAGGCCTGTCGCATCAGCCCGACCGCCCAGTTGGCGATGACCAGCGCGCCCAACAGGCCCACCGCCGGGTCGAGCCAGACCCAACCCAGATAGCGCCCCGCGACCAGCGCGACGATCGCCATGACCGAGGTCAGCGCATCGGCAAGGATATGGATATAGGCCGCGCGCATATTGGTGTCGCCGCCATGTCGGTCATGGGCATGGTCGTGATGATGATGCCCATGATGATGGCCGTGGTCATGCCCATGGCTGTGCCCGTGCCCGTGATCATGCCCGTGGCCGCCAGCCAGCATCCACGCGCTGATCAGGTTGATCGCCAGGCCCAGCACCGCGACCAATATGGCATCGCGAAACGCGACCGGATGCGGATCGCCCAGCCGGACGACGGATTCATAGGCGATGCCCAGTGACACGATGCCCAGCACCATGGCCGATCCGAACCCCGCCAGTTCGCCGACCTTGCCCGTGCCCCAGCTGTAACGGGGATTGGCGACATGCTTCTTGGCATAGGAATAGGCGAGCGCGGCGATCCCCAGCGCGCCGACATGCGTCGCCATGTGAAAGCCGTCCGCCAGCAACGCCATCGATCCGGTCAGATAGCCCGCGACGATCTCCGCGACCATCATTCCGGCCGAAAGCCAGACGACCGCCCGCGTCCGCCGGGCATTCTCGTCATGGGCATGGCCCAGATAATCATGGCTGTGGGCGGTCACGGTCGGGTCCTTCGGCAGCATCGGGTCACGGGATAGAAGTTCAGCGGAAATGGCGGCGGAGCAGCTTGGCCAGCTCGGCGGCGGCGGCGGTCCGCTCGGCATCGCCGAGGTCGGGGGCGGCGACATGGGCGTGGAGATGATCCTCGACCAGCTCGTCCATCAACCCGGCCACCGCACCCCGCACCGCCGCCACCAGATGAAGCGTCTCGGCACAATCGGCATCCGCCGTCACCGATCGCTCGATCGCCGCGACCTGCCCCGCGATGCGGCGGACGCGCGCGACGATCTTTTCCTTGCTGGTGGTGACATGCGCCATAACGCATAGGGGTATAGGGTATATCGGGCGGTTTCGCAAGACGGCTTGCCGGGGCGGCGTCGGTTCGGCCAAGGTGGCGGATGCAACGGCAGGAGGCGGCGGACGTGAAGGCATGGCGGCGATGGAGTATGGCGCTGACGGCGTTGCTGGCGGGGACGGCAGCTCTGCCGGTTCGGGCGGAGACGATCCTGTTCGTCGGCAACAGCTTCACCTTCGGCGCCCACTCGCCGGTCATGCGCTATCGCCCCGATCTGGTCCGCGACCTCAACAATGAGGGGATTGGCGGCGTGCCCGCGCTGTTCAAGACCTTTGCCGAAGAGGCGGGGCAGAATTGGACGGTCAGTCTGGAGACCTCGCCGGGCAAGGACCTGGCGTTCCATTACGAGCAGAAACGGCGCGAGATCGATGGGCGCTGGGATGTCGTGATCCTTCAGGATTACAGCACGCTCGATGCGCAGCGCCCCGGCGATCCGACCCGCCATGCCGAGGCGGCGGGGCTGATCGCGTCGATGCTCCGCCGCGCCAATCCGCGCGTCCGCATCGAACTGGTCACCACCTGGAGCCGCGCCGACCTGACCTATCGCACCCCCAGTCCGTGGCGGGGCAAACCGATCGACGCGATGGCGGACGATCTGGCGGCGGGCAATGCCTATGCCCTGCGTCGCAATCCGGAGATCGCGGGGGCGATCCCGGTGGGACAGGCCTGGAACCGGGCATGGCGCGACCGGGTGGCCGATCCGAACCCCTATGACGGTATCGCCTATGGTCAGGTCGATCTGTGGACCTGGGACCAGTATCATGCCAGCGCGGCGGGCTATTATCTGGAGGCGCTGGTCGTGTTCGGAAAAGTGACCGGCTACGACGTCCAGCGGCTGGGCGAGCAGGAGCGGGCGGGGCGCGATCTGGGCCTCGATCCGCGCGTGGTCGGCCGGTTGCAGGCGATCGCCCAGGCCGAGCTGACGCAAGCTATTCCGTGACGATCTTTCCGTCGCGGACGGTGACCGGCCAGGGGCTGAGCGCCTGCCCCATGCAGGGGCCGCCCAGGCAATGCCCGTCCTCGACCGCGAACAGCGCGCCGTGCCACGAACAGGCGATGCGCTCGCCGCCGGGGGTGAGGTAGGCATCGAGTTCCTGCGCCAGCGGCAGGCCCATATGCGGGCAGCGGTCGACATAGCCATGCACCATGGTGCCGCGCCGGACGACGAAGCCGTGGAAGCGTCCGGCACGCATCTGGATCACGAAGTTGCGCGCCGCGCCGTCCGCGATCGTCTCCAGCGGACCGAGCGTGATTCCGGCCGGGGTGGCGGTCAGGCGTTCGTCGCTCATGCCGCGTCCTCCTGCGCTTCGGGCGCGGCTTCGGGGGTGCGGCGTCGCAGCCGGTCGGCGGCAGCGGTCAGATGCGGGTAGGGGCTGAGGTCGACCGCGAACCGCTCGGCATTATAGAGCTGCGGCAGGACATGGCAGTCGGCCAGCGTCGGGGTATCGCCATAGGCATAGCCGCGCCCATGCCGCGCGATCAGCCCCTCCAGCGCGGCAAAGCCCTCCGCGATCCAATGGGCGATCCAGCGCCGGACCGCGTCGTCATCGGCCATCATGTCCTGGCGAAGCACCGTCAGGACGCGCAGATTGTTGATCGGATGGATGTCGCACGCGACGATCGCCGCCATCGCCCGTACCACCGCGCGCCCCGCCGGATCGGCGGGAAGCAGCGGCGGATCGGGATAGCGCTCCTCCAGCCATTCGAGGATCGCCGGGCTCTGGATCAGCGCGCCGTCTGGGCCGTCCAGCACCGGCACCAGCCCTTGCGGTTGCAGGGCGCGATACGCCTCCGCCCGCTGCTCCCCCGTTCGCAGGTCGTGAGACACGCTGTCATAGGAGAGTCCCTTCAGCGCCAGCGCCAGCCGGACGCGATAGGCCGCGCTTGACCGCCAATAGCCGTGGAGCGTCAGGCTCATGGCAGCCGGGCCTTGGGGAAGTCCTTCCACACCGCGTCATAGTCGAGCTGCGCGTGCGACAGGGCATGGGTGGTGGGACGATAGGGCCAGCAGCTTTCCACCATGAACGCCATCGTCCCCTCGATCCGGTGCGGCTTGAGGTCGGCCGCGCTCGCCGCCTGCCAGCTGGCGAGGTCGGGGCCGTGCCCCGCCATCAGATTGTGCAGCGACAGCCCGCCGGGACGAAAGCCTTCCGCCTTGGCATCATAGGCGCCGGTGATGAGGCCCATCGCCTCCGACATGACGTTGCGGTGGAACCAGGGCGGACGGAAGCTATCCTCCGCCACCATCCAGCGCGGCGGAAACAGCACGAGATCGGCATTGGCCCGGCCGGGCACGTCGCTGGGCGAGGTCAGCAGGGTGAAGATCGACGGATCGGGATGGTCGAAGCTGACCGTGTTGATCGTGTTGAAGCGCGACAGATCGTACCGCCACGGCGCCAGATTGCCGTGCCAGGCCACCACGTCGAGCGGGCTGTGGTCGAGCGTCGTCGTCCAGAGCGAGCCGAGGAACTTCTGGACGACCTGGGTGGGCTCGTCGCGATCCTCGAACCAGGCGACCGGCGTCTCGAAGTCGCGCGGATTGCCCAGGCCGTTGGCGCCGATCGGTCCCAGGTCGGGCAGGCGGAACAGGCTCCCATGGTTCTCGGCGATATAGCCCGAGGCCTCGCCATCGGGCAGCGCGACGCGGAAGCGCACGCCGCGCGGCACCAGCGCGATCTGGCCGGGCGCGATGTCGATCCGGCCCAGTTCGGTCAGGATCGTCAGGCGCCCCGATTGCGGCAGGAAGACCAGCTCGCCATCGGCGTCGACGAAGACCCGTGCCATGTCGCGGTTGCAGGCATAGACATGCACCCCCACACCCTCCAGATCGGCGGGGTCGCGATTGGCGAGCATCGTCGTCATGCCGTCCAGCCAGTCCGTCCCGGCGGACGGCATCGGTGCCGGGTCCCAGCGCAGCCGGTTGGGGGGCAGGGGGGCGTCGCCGGTGCCGGGCGCGAAACGCGGCGCGCCGTCATAGGGCCGATAGGGCGGATGCTCGGCGGTCGGGCGCAGGCGATAGAGCCAGGAACGGCGGTTTTCGTGGCGCGGTGCGGTAAAGGCGGTGCCCGACAGCTGCTCGGCATAGAGGCCGAAGGCGGGGCGCTGCGGCGAATTGCGACCGATGGGCAGCGCGCCGGAGACCGCCTCGGTCGCGATGTGGTTGCCGAAGCCGGGGATGTAGCGCGGGGTTGCCGTCTCGTTCATGATCCTCTCCTTTGTCCGGGCACTCTTACCCTCCACGCCGTCGGTCACGGCGAAGCCGCGCCCTGTGGCGTGGCCCCGCCGTGCTGGCCGGCCGATCCTGGTCAGGCGTCGACCGTAATCACCCCGCGCCGGATCTGGTCGAGTTCGATGCTTTCGAACAGCGCCTGGAAATTGCCGTTGCCAAAGCCCTCATTGCCCTTGCGCTGGATGATCTCGAAGAAGATCGGGCCGATCATATTCTCGGTGAAGATCTGGAGCAGGATGCCCTCTTCCCCGACATTGCCGTCGATCAGGATGCGGTTGCGCTTCAGCCGGTCCAGGTCCTCGCCATGGCCGGGCACGCGCTTGTCGACCAGTTCGTAATAGGTCTCGATCGTGTCCTGCAAACGGACGCCGCGCGCGCGCAGCTTTTCGACGGTTTCGTAGATGTCGTCGGTGGTCAGCGCGAGATGCTGGATGCCTTCGCCATTATATTCGCGGATGAATTCCTCGATCTGGCTCTTCTCGTCCTGGCTCTCGTTCAGGGGGATGCGGATCGCCTTGTCGGGGGCGATCATCGCCTGGCTGAACAGTCCGGTCGCCTTGCCCTTGATGTCGAAATATTTCTGTTCCTCGAAACCGAACAGCTTGGAATAGAAGCCCGACCAAGTCCGCATCTCGCCGCGACGGACATTGTGGGTCAAATGGTCGAGCAGGTCGAGCCCGACATTGTTCTCGGCCTCCGCCTGCTGCCAGCCCGCCACCTCGGTCCAGTCGGCGAACAGGTCGTCGCCCGCCTTTACCAGATAGAGATAGCTGCCGCCAATGCCCTCGATCGCCCGGGCGTCCGGGCTCAGGCAGCCGCGCGCCGCGTCGACCGGCACCGCGCCGCCCTTTACCGCATGGTCGAACGCCTCCGCCGGATCGGCCACGTAAAAGCCCATGCCGCTGGCCGAGGGGCCGTGCTGGCTGCGGAACTCGGCGGCCTGACCTTCGGCCTCGGCGTTGAGGAGCAGGGTGATGCGCCCCTGCTTGTAGCGGGTGATCGCATTGGCCGGGTGACGATGGGTGGGGACGAAGCCCATCATGTCGAACTGGCGCGCCAGCATGTCGGGCTCGGGGGTCGTGAATTCGCAGAAAGCGAAGCCGTCGAGGCCCAGCGGATTGTTCGGGGTGGTTGCCATGACGTCCAACTCCTGATCCAGTAACGTTGGAGACTAAATCGCAGACCGGAGAATTGGTGTCAAATGTTACGATCTCGCGAATTGCGGCTGGACGCCTTTCTGCCCTATCGCCTGTCGATCACCTCGAACCTGGTCAGCGACCATATCGCCAGCGCCTATCAGCAGCTGTTCGGGCTCACGATCCCGGAATGGCGGCTGATCGCGATCGTGGCGGAGGAAGGCGCGGTGGCGCAGTCGGCGGTGTGTGAGCGCAGCCGGATGGACAAGGTCACCGTCTCGCGCGCGGCGATCGCGATGGTCGGGCGCGGCTTGCTGGCCCGCACCGCGCATGACGGCGACCGACGCTCGCACCTGCTCGTCCTGACCGATGCGGGGCGAGAACTCTACGCAGATGTGTCGCCCAAGGCCCTGGAACTGGAAGAACAATTATTCTCCAGTTTTAGGCCGGAGGAGCTGGAGACATTCGTCGCCATGCTCCACCGGATCGACGCGGTCGCCCTGTCGCTACGCGATCAGCCCAAGATCGAGCGGTAGAGCGCCAGATATTCGTCGGCCATCCGGTCGACCGAAAAGCGGGTCGCCGCCGCCCGGCGGCAGGCGGCGCGATCGATTTCGCCGATGCGCGCCACCGCTTCGATCGCCTGTTCGACCGTATCGACCAGAAAGCCGGTCACGCCGTCTTCGATCAGCTCGGCCATCGAGCCCCGCCGGATGGCGATGACCGGCGTGCCGCAGGTCATGGCCTCGACCACCGACAGGCCGAAGGGCTCGTCGAAATTGATGAGGTGCAGGAGGGCAAAGGCCTGCCCCAGCGTCGCGGTCCGGTCCGCACCGCCGACGGGGCCGCGATAGACGATCCGGTCGCCATCGACATGGGGCTGCACCTCGCGCTCCCAATAGCCTTGATCCTGTACGATCCCGGCCATCACCAGCCGCCGGTCGGCCGCCCGCGCGGTCGCGATAGCCTCCGCCGCGCCCTTGTCGGGATGGATGCGACCGAAGAAGAGGAGGTCGTCGCTACCCTTTGGATCGAAGGGGAAATCCTCGATAGGGATGCCGTGGTGAATAGTCGCGGCATAGCGCAGATCTGGGTGCCGATCCGCGTCCGAAATGGCGACATAATGCACCCGATCCTGATAGGGGGCGTACATCGGCAGGATGCGCTCGGACGAAAAGCCATGGATCGTCGTGACCATCGGCGTATCGACCAGCCCCGAAAAGGCATGGGCCGGAAAATCGGCCTGATTGTGGATCAGATCGAACTCGTCCGCCCGCTCGAACACGGCGGCGAGATGGCGCATCTCCCAGACCTTGGCATCGATCGACGGGTCTTCCGAATAGGCGGCGGGCACGGGCCCGGCCAGCTTGGCTTTCGTGATGCTGTCCTGGGTGGCGAACAGCGTCACATCGACGCCGCGCGCGACCAGGGCTTCGGTCAGCAGGCTCGTCACCAGCTCCCACGGGCCATAGGCGCGGGGCGGGGTACGCCACGCAATCGGGGCAATCATCGCGATTTTCATGCGTCGGTATCGACTTTCAGGATCAGCCCCTCATTGGGGCGAAGCAGGGTGGGATCGGCGTCGGACAGCGGGCCGGACAGGGTGGAGAGCAGCGCCACGCCCGGCGGCAGCACGACCGGCGCCGGGGCGGACCCCAGGTTCAGCGCCACGACCAGCCGCCCGCCATCCTGTTCCCGCTCATAGGCCAGGACATCGCCGTCCGCCTCGATCAGCCGGATCGCTCCCGTGGCGAGCGCGGGCGTCATGCGCCGGAGCCTTAGCAGAGCGCGGTGGAGTGCAAGGATCGACGCGGGCTCCTCCAACTCGGCGGCGACATTGCGGCGCAGCCATTCACCGCCCAGCGGCAACCAGGGCTCGCCGGTGGTGAACCCCCCATGAGGGCTGTCGTCCCATGGCATCGGCGTGCGGACGGGATCGCGACCCAGCCCCAGTCCGGGCTCACGCAGTTCGCGGGGATCGCGGACCCGCTCGGGCGGGATATGGCCGTTCTCCATGCCGAGTTCGTCGCCATAATAGAGCGTCGGCGTACCGCGCAGCGTCAGCAGTAGCATGGCGGCGACCCGCGCCTGCGCGCGTCCGCGCTTGGTGGCGCTGCGCGGGCGGTCATGATTGCCCAGCACCCAATTGGGCCAGCCGCCCGGTGGCAGGGCAGCCTCATAATCCGCGATCATGCGGGCCAGTCCGCGCGCATTCCAGGGCGCATCGATCAACTGGAAATTGAAGGGCAGGTGGACGCCTTCGCCCGCCAGTCCATAATAGCGCATCAATCGCTCGACCGGCAGATAGATCTCGCCGATCAGCACCCGGTCGTCACCTTCGCGGCCAAAGGCATCGGCGATCGCGCGCATGTCGGCGGCGATGTCGTGGACCTCGGGCTGATCGGTCGAATGAAGTTGGAACACCCGGTTCATCTCGCCGGTCGCCGGGTCCCAGTCCGGGTTGAGCGGGTTGTCGGGAAAGCCGGCATGCTTGAGGATGTGCCACAGCACGTCGATCCGGAAGCCGTCCACCCCGCGCGCGAACCAGAAGCGCAGGACGTCGAGCATCGCCGCCCGCACCGCCGGGTTGCGCCAGTTAAGGTCGGGCTGCTCCTTCAGAAAGGCATGATAATAATATTGGCCGGTCGTTGCGTCCCAGGTCCAGGCTGAACCCCCGAAATCGCTGATCCAATTGTTGGGCGGTCCTCCGTCCGGCGCGGCGTCCTGCCAGATATACCAGTCGCGCTTGGGATTGTCGCGCGATGCCCGGCTCTCGACGAACCAGGGATGCTGGTCGGAGCTGTGATTGGGCACGAAGTCGAGCAGCAGCTTCAACCCGCGCGCATGCGCCGAGGCGAGCAGGGAGTCGAAATCCGCCAACGTCCCGAACCGGGGATCGATCCCGCAATAATCGGCCACGTCATATCCGAAATCCGCCATAGGTGACGGAAAGATCGGCGAAAGCCAGATCGCATCCACCCCCAGCTCGCCCAGATAGTCGAGCCGGTTCTCGATCCCGCGCAAATCCCCTATCCCGTCGCCATCGCTGTCCTGAAACGACCAGGGATAGATTTGATAGAGGACGGCCGACTGCCACCAGGGCCGTGCGCTCACTGGAACAGATCCTTGGGCAGCCGCGTCATCCGGCAGGCCAGATCGGCCTCACCGCTGGCCACCAGATAATGATCGCCCATATCGACGATGCCGGTCGAGAAGACGACCGGCGTGGGCAGGTACATCTGGTGCGCGATGGAGGCGGTGAGGCTGGGGTTCGCTTCCAGCAGCGGACACTCGTCCTCGATGCGCAGGATACGGGTCGGATCGTCCCTGTCGAATAGCGCCCAGAAGCTGCGGTAGATGCCCACCGACTCCCGCCGCTCGACGCCGTGATACAGGGTCAGCCAGCCCCGCTCGGTCAGGATCGGCGGCGTGCCGCCACCGACCTTCATCGCCGAGGTCGAGGCCTTGCGCGCGCGGATGCCGGGTGCCTCGAGCGGTTTCCAGTGAAGCCCGTCGGGCGATGTCGCGAAATTGATCGACGGACCGCCGACAAAGGGGCTGTCCTCGGGATAGGCGAAATAGACTTCGCCCAGCGGCCGGGTCAGCGCCATGAAGCGCCCGTCGACCAGCCCCTCGAAGAACAGCATGTCCTTGTTCTGATGGTCGAGGATGATCCCCGCCAGGCGATAGTCGAGCCCGTTGTCCGAAATGTGGAGCGTCGTCGAATGCCGCTCCGCCGAGACCGAACAGGTGGTCATGTACCAGCGATCGCCGACCCGGCTGATCCGCGCATCCTCGACCCCATAATCCTGCCATGAGGCAGCGGGCTCGATCGCCTTGTCGTAATGCACCGCCAGGACGGTCGCGCCGTCGGGGGAAAGCTCGACCGGCAACAACCAGGACAGCGAGGTCAGCGCCAATATGCGATGGGCCGAGCCGCGGATCGCGAACTGGCGCGGATCGGTCATGTCGACCCGGTCGATGGGATAGCGGTCGAGTCCATAGCCCGCCCCGGTCCAGCGGATCGCGCGGACATGATCGCCATCGACCGGGTTCGACAGCGCCTCCGCTACCCGGACCATCAGCAGCAGATTGCCATTGGCCAGCCGGGTCATGCCCGGATTGAAGGCGCCCAGGACATAGGTCGGCTCGGCGATGCCCCGGCGCAGCGGCGACCGGGACAGGTCGACATCGTCGGGGCGAAAGATCAGCAGGTCGTCGGACATGTGCCGCCAACGCCTGCTGTCATCGCCCGTTCCCGCTCATCCGGCGCTGGCGACCTTCAGGAAGACCGACCAGCGATGCTCGAAGAAGTCGCTGGGGTCCAACCCCGAAAAGGGATCGGGCAATTCGAACTGCATCCGGCGACTGGGGCCGTCGATCATGTCGGCGAGCAGGTTGAACAGTGCGATCGGCGTCTCGTCCGCGCGCAGCAGCCCGACCTTTTGCGACGCCTGGATACAGGCGATGATCGGATCGGACAGGACGCGGTCCCAGGTCGCGAAGCGCCGACGCAGTTCGTCGGAAAACACCGCTTCGGAGGTCAGGAAGGCGAGGAAACGAACCGTGTCGGGTTCGACGCAGAAGAAGAAGAAGCGGCGCGCGGAATTCTTCAGCCGCTCCAGCGGATCGCTGCCCTTGCTGTCTTCGACCATGGCCTGGTTGAGGCGATCCAGATCGCGCGACACCACCGCGTCGAGCAGCGCCATCTTGCCCGCATAACGCCGATAGATGGTGTGCTTGCTCACGCCGACGGAAAGGGCGATTTCCTCCATCGAGGTGCCCTCGATCCCGCGACGGCAAAACGCCTCGCGCGCGCCCGACATGATGATATCGTCGATCTGCTGTGCCTGCTCCCGGGTCGGGCGACCAGCAGTCCTTTTCGTAATGGCCATGATCCCCCTTCTGCGGCCTTATCCCTGCGCCGTCAAATTCAACTGCACCGCGTCGTGTCGTTTATGCAAAATGCGTAATCCAGGGGAATTGCATGACTTGAACGTCATGAGGTTCGGGGAGTTTCACGGCCGGTCCAAATTTCCGCCTTTCGGGCCGTCGCCGCTGGTGGCTTCGGCATGCGGACAGGGGGATCGCCGGCCACCCCTTTGCTTTGCGACCCGGAGCGCCTAACCGGCCCGTCATGGAACAGGAGCAGGGCATGACGGGCTGGACGATCGGGGTCATCGGCGGATCGGGTCTGTATGCGATCGACGCGCTGCAGGATGTCGAGCCGCTGGTGATCGACACGCCCTGGGGCGCGCCGTCGGACACGCTGGTGCGCGGGCGGATCGGCGCGGTGCGGTTCGTCTTCCTGCCCCGCCATGGCCGGGGGCATCGCCTGTCGCCGACCGAGGTCAATGCGCGCGCCAATATCCATGCCCTGAAGCTGGCGGGCTGCACCGACATCCTCGCCATCTCGGCCATCGGGTCGCTGCGCGAGGAACTGGCGCCGGGCCGTTTCGTCGCGGTCGACCAGTTCATCGACCGGACGGTGCACCGCGACACCAGCTTCTTCGGCGCAGGCCTTGTCGCGCATGTCTCTATGGCGGACCCCGTCTGTCCGCGCCTGTCGGCGCTGGCGGCGCAGGCCGGGGAGCGCGCCGGGGCGTCGGTGACGCATGGCGGCACCTATCTGGCGATGGAGGGCCCCCAATTCTCGACCCGTGCCGAAAGCCTTCTCTACCGCCAATGGGGCGCCGACGTCATCGGCATGACCGCCATGCCCGAGGCCAAGCTCGCGCGCGAGGCGGAGCTGCCCTATGCGTTGATCGGCATGGTCACCGATTATGACTGCTGGCGCGAGGACGAGGCGCATGTCGAGGTCGACGCGGTGCTGGCGCAACTGGCCCGGAATGCGGCGACCGCGCGGGGGCTGGTGACGGAACTGGCGGCCTTGCTACCTGCGGAGCGGACCGCGTCGCCGATCGATACGGTGCTCGACCAGGCGCTGATCACCCATGGTTCGCATATCGACCGGGCCAAGGCCGACAGCCTCGGCCCGATCGTGTCGCGCGTCCTGGCCGCGCGGGGCTGAGGATCAGTCCTCGACGATCTGGCTGTGATTGCGGGTGTCGCGCATCCGCAGATAGACGATCAGCGAGACGCCGATCATCGCGGTGACATACCAGTAGAAGCCCTGTTCGAACCCGGCCTTCTTGAACAGCAGCGCGACCGACTCGGCCGTGCCGCCGAAGATGGTGTTGGCCAGCGCATAGGGCAAAGCGACGCCCAGCGCGCGGATATGCGCCGGGAACAGCTCGGCCTTCACCACCGCGTTGATCGAGGTATAGCCGGTCACGATGATCAGCGCGATCATCACCAGCGTGCCCGCCACCATCGGATCGCGCGTCGTCGCCAGCGTCGAGAAGATGGGATAGGTGAACAGGACGCCCGCGATACCGAACGCGACCATCAGCGGCTTGCGCCCGATCCGGTCGGACAGTCCGCCCGCCACCGGCTGGAGCAGCATGAAGACGAACAGCGTGACGGCGTTGATCTGGCTGGCGACCTCGCGGCTGAACCCGCTGGTGTTGACCAGGAACTTCTGCATGTAGATCGAATAGGCATAGAAGGCGAGGGTGCCGCCCGCCGTCAGCAGCATCACGGTCAGCGTCTCGCGCGGGTGCTTGGTAAACAGCTGGATCAGGCCCGATTGCGGCGCGCCGTCCTTCTTGACGTTCTCGAAGCTCTTCGTCTCGGCCAGCCCGCGCCGAATATAGAAGACGACGACCGCCAGCACCGCGCCCAGCGCGAACGGCACGCGCCAGCCCCATTCGTCCAGCGCCGCCTCCGAAAGCGTCGCCTGCAGGATCAGCAGGACACAGATGGCGAGCAACTGGCCCGAGATCAGCGTGACATATTGGAAGGACGAGAAGAATCCGCGCCGGTCCTTGCCCGCCATCTCGGTCAGATAGGTCGCGCTGGCGCCATATTCGCCGCCGACCGACAGGCCCTGCATCAGCCGCGCCAGGACGAGAAGCGCCGGGGCGGCGATCCCGATCGTGGCATAGCCGGGCGTCACCGCGATGATGAGCGACCCCAGGCACATCAGCGTGACCGAGAGGCTGAGCCCGGCCTTGCGCCCCTTGCGATCGGCATAGATGCCCATCACCCATGCGCCGATCGGCCGCATGATGAAACCGACCGCGAAGACCGCCGCCGCGCTCAGCAGCTGCGCGGTGCGGTCTTCGGACGGAAAGAAGTGCGGCGCGAAATAGAGGGTGAAGGCGGAGTAGACATACCAGTCGAACCATTCGACGAGATTGCCGGTCGAGCCGCCGATAATGGCCTTCAGCCGCTCGCGCCCGGGGTCGGCGATACTGGTGGTCATGTCATACTCCCTTTGGTTGCATCTTGCCCGCGAACGATCCTCAGAAGCGGAAGCTGAGCCAGCCGGCCCAGAAATCCGAACTCTTGAGGTTGGCGCGTTGCATCACCGTGTCCGCCTTGAAATGTTCGTACCGCCCGGTGAACGAAAAGCGCGGCGTGATGGTCCACACCGCCTGAAGGCGGGCGACCTCGCCGATCTTCTTGCCCCGGACATTCTGGGTTCCCGCCCAAGGGGCACCGCTGGCGCGATAGACCGCGTCGAACTCGTCGGGACGCCAGGCAAAGCCATATTCGGTCGCCAGCCGCACGCCCTTGATCGGCGTGAACGTGAAGTTCGGCGCCGCGTACAGCAGGTTGGTCGGCGTCAGGAACAGGCCGTAGCTGTAATAGATATTGTTGCCGAACAGGCCGTTGGTCGTGTTCAGCTCGCCGGTCCGCTGATAGGAACCGCCGCCCGAGCCATAGTCGAAATGGACGCCGACGCGCGGGGCATCGGGCTTCTTGCCCAGGCGATAGGTCTGCGCGATGAACGCCTGCCACGCCGAGATCGGGCGGTTGGCGAAGGTGCCGCGCTGGTTGTTGACCGTCCAGTCGATATTGACCGGCCCGGCATCGCCATAGGCATGCAGGCCCAGGAAATAGCGTTCCTCCAACCTGGTGGTCGGCCCCCAGACGGCACGACGGTTGCGCAGCCGCCAGATGAAGGGATCGAGATAGAGCTTCGATCCGCCGAACAGCTTGGGCGACAGGCGGAAGCCGAAGGTCGCGCCGGTGAAGCGCACGTCCGGGTTGGTCTTGTCGTCGCTGATGCCCTGGAAGCCATAGGTGACATAGTTCAGGTCGAACACATCGACCCGCGCGTCCTTGCCGCGGGCATAAGCGCGAACGCCGTCCAGCACGAAATAAAGGGTGTTGTTGTCACGGCCTACGGTCAGAAGCTGCGGCCCGTCGTAAAATTCCTGACGGCCCGCGCGCACGCCGACATCCAGGCCCAGCGCCTTGCCCTTCACCTCGGCGAACAGCTGCTGCACCGCCAGCTTGTTGCGCAGGTTGCCGCCCGGCGTGCCCAGGTTGATGCCCTGAAGCTCGGCGCGGCCCAGTTCGCCGAAGACGCGGAAATGGTCGCCCAGATGGACGTCCGCGCCACCGATGATGCGCGCAATATCCTGCCGCTGCTGCTCGACCTCGCGAAGATTGGGATTGGTCGTGATGTTGACCCGCGTGCGCAGCTCGCCCGAGAAGGTGACATAGGACTTGCCGTCCTCGGTCAGCTTCACGCATTTGAGCGCGTCGATGACATCGTCCCGCTTGGCGGGGTCGCACATCTTGCGCCAGTCCTCGGCCCAGCGCGACTGGTTGTACCCGCCGGCGGTGTTGCCGTCCCCCGACGCACTGGCCGGATAGGCGGTGCTGGCGGGACTGGCGGGTTCGGATGCCGCCCTGGGGGTGACGGTCTGCGCCGCCACCGGGGACGCGGCGAGCCCCGCGGTCATTATGGCCGTACCGGCAAGCCAACGAAACTTCATGAAATACCCCCCTCAATCAAACCACTTTGCCAAGACGATGGCGGCCCTATCGCACCCAGGTAAACAAATGACCCGGCCGATGGGAGCGGCCGGGCCTGTACCGGGATCAGGCGATGACGGGCCGGGCGGCGGGATCGGGGAGGACGGGGGTGCCGTTCAGCGCGGCGTCGAGCGCGTCCTTGTCGAGGGCATTCTCCCAGCGGGCGACGACGACCGTCGCGACAGCGTTGCCGATGAAGTTGGTCAGGCTGCGGCATTCCGACATGAAGCGGTCGACGCCCAAAATCAGCGCCATGCCCGCGACCGGCACGTCCGGCACGATCGACAGGGTGGCGGCCAGGGTGATGAAGCCCGCGCCGGTGACGCCCGCCGCGCCCTTGGACGAGAGCATGGCGACGAGGAGCAGGGCCAGCTGCTGACCGAGCGACAGATCCACGCCGCAGGCCTGGGCGATGAACAGCGCCGCCAGCGTCATGTAGATGTTGGTGCCGTCGAGGTTGAACGAATAGCCGGTGGGAACGACGAGGCCGACGACCGACTTTTCGCAACCGGCCTTCTCCATCTTCTGGAGCAGGCTGGGCAGCGCGGCTTCCGAAGACGAGGTGCCCAGAACCAGCAGCAGCTCCGCCTTCAGATAGCGGATCAGCTTCAGGACCGAGAAGCCGTTGGCGCGGGCGATGGTGCCCAGCACGACGACGACGAACAGGATCGAGGTGAGGTAGAAGGTCGCGACCAGCGCGCCGAGATTGACGAGGCTGCCGACGCCATACTTACCGATGGTGAAGGCGATGGCGCCGAAGGCCCCGATCGGCGCGGCACGCATCAGGATGCCGACCAGGCGGAAGATGACGACGCTGAGCCGCTCCAGGCTGGTCAGCAGCGGACGGGCGGGCTCGCCGACCAGCGCCATGGCCACGCCGAACAGGATTGCGACCATCAGCACCTGCAGGATATTGCCCTGGGTGAAGGCGCTGACCAGCGTGTCGGGAATGATGCCCAGCAGGAAGCCGGTGACGGTCGTGTCATGCGCCTTGGCGGTATATTCGGCGATCGATCCGGCGTTCAGCGTGGCGGGATCGATGTTCATGCCCGCGCCCGGCTGGACGACATTGGCGACGATCAGGCCCACGACCAGCGCGAAGGTCGACACGGTGATGAAGTAGAAAAAGGCCTTGCCGGCGACGCGGCCGACCGAGCCCAACTCGCGCATGCCCGCGATGCCGGTGACGACGGTCAGGAAGATGACGGGGGCGATGATCATCTTCACCAGCTTGATGAAGGCATCGCCGATCGGCTTCAGCGACTCGCCGAAGGACGGCCAGAAATGGCCGATGATCGCGCCGAGCGCGATCGCGAAGAGAACCTGGACATAGAGATGGGACCAGATACGCGCCCGGCGGGGCGCCTCTGCCACGGCATAATCCTGAGCGATCATGACTTTAGGACATCCTCTGCAAAAAAGGGCCGGACGCGGTAGGCCGCGCTTCCGAATTGCCGTGAGTGTGCGGGATGCGAACCGGCATTACAAATTTTCCGGATGAGTATCTAACGCGTTGTAAAAGAATGATATAAGTCGAGATGGCCGGAGGCGTAGCGCGAAAATCCGCATGGCGCTCGGTGGTGGGTTGCGATATTCCGCACATATGCCGCCGACATGGTCCGTCATCCGTCTGTATATGCAGCGCTATGCGCTGCCCTTGATCGGCGTGCTGGTCCTGACCATCGCGGCGGCGGCGGTCCTGCGGGTCTATGCGCATCGCCAAGCCGTGGCGGAGCTGCGCGCCGAGGCCGTCCGCGTGGCCCGGCAGGAAGAGCGGCTGCTCAACAGCGAGTTGCAGCGCTTTCGCCTGCTTCCGATCGTGCTGGTCGAATATCCCGATGTCGGCGCCGCGTTGCGCAACGGATCGGTCCGCGCGGCCGAGCGGCTGAACGAAAAGCTGCGCGGGCTGGCGGAGCGGACCGGCGCGCCCGTCATCTATGCGATCGACCGGCGGGGGCGGACCATCTCGGCCTCGAATGCAGGCCAGTCGGACAGTTTCGTCGGGCGGGATTACAGCTTCCGCCCCTATTTCCGGCAGGCGATGCGCACCGGCACTTCCGAATATTTCGCGCTGGGCAATACCAGCCTTCGCCCTGGCCTCTTCCTCGCGCGGCGGATCGGCCCCGCCTCGGCCCCGGACGGCGTCGTGGTGGTGAAGGTCGAATTCGCCCGGATGGTGCAGGCCTGGGCCAGCGACGCGGGCCAGACGCTGCTGCTCGACGAGCATGGCGTGGTGGTGGTCACGACCGATCCGCGCGCGGTCTTCACCCTGACCCGCCCGCTCACTGCCGCGGCGCGGGCGGCGATCCGCCAGAGCCAGCAATTCGGCGACATCCTGCTGCGTCCCGGCCCCTTTCGCATCAGCGGGGGGGACGCGACCGACCGCGACGGTGCGCGCTATGTCGCCGGGACCACGGCGGCGCCGCTGCCACGCTGGCGGCTGGTCCATGTCCTGCCGTCGCGTCCCGCGCTCAAGGAGGCGGATGGCTGGGTCCGTTCGGCGACCGCGCTGATCGCGGTCGGGCTGATCGGTCTGACGCTGCTGGCGATCTGGCGCCGCACCCGCGCCGAACGCGCGGCACTGGCGCGCGAGGCGCTGGAGCAGGAGGTCGCCCGCCGCACCGCCGAGCTTCGCGCGACCAACGACCAGCTGACCGTCGAAATCTCCGAGCGCATCCGGGCGGACCAGCGGTTCCGCGCCGCGCGCGAGGAACTGGCCCAGGCCAATCGGCTGGGCTCGCTGGGATCGATCACCGCAGGCGTCGCGCACGAGATCAACCAGCCGGTGGCGGCGATCCGCACCCTGGCTGACAATGCCCGCACCTTCCTGACCCGCGACAGGCCCGACCGGGCGGCGACCAACCTGGCGACCATCGTCGAGCTGACCGAGCGGATCGGGTCGATCGTCCAGGAGATGCGCCGTTTCGTCCGGCGGGGCACGCATGGCATCGGTGCGGTATCGCTGAACGAAGTGCTCGACGGCACCATGTTGTTGATCGGCGACCGTTTCCGCACGGCCGGGGTTGCATTGGAGCGTCCCGGCGGCGGCGCGCTGCCACGGGTGGTGGCGGGGCGGGTCCGGCTGGAGCAGGTGCTGGTCAATCTGCTCCAGAACGCGCTCGACGCCGTGGCGGACCGCCCGGCCCCGCGCGTGCGGCTGACCGTCAGCGAGCAGCCGGACGGGGTGGACCTGATCGTCGAGGATAACGGGCCGGGCCTGGACCCCGCTATCGCCACCGAGATTTTTACCCCCTTCGTCACCGGCAAGCCCGACGGGCTCGGTCTGGGACTGGGGATCGCAAGGGATATCATGACGGAGTTTGGCGGCATGCTGGAGGTCATCCCCTCCACACTGGGCGGTGCGGGTTTCCGCATCCGGATGCGCCGGGCATGAGCGATACGCTGCGCGTCCTGCTGGTCGATGACGACACGGTGCTGCGCCAGGCGCTGGCCCAGTCGTTCGAGCTGGCGGGGATCGATGTCGAGCCGCATGGCGACCCGCTGGCGGCACTCGCGCGGATCGATGCCGATTTTCCGGGCATGGTCGTCTCCGACATCCGGATGCCGGGGATCGACGGGATCGAACTGGCCCGGCGGGTCGCGGCGATCGACAGCGAGATCCCCGTGATCCTGATGACCGGGCATGGCGACGTGCCGATGGCGGTCGCCGCGCTGAAACAGGGGGCGTTCGATTTCGTCGCCAAGCCCTTCGCCGCCGATCACCTGATCGCCAGCGCCGAGCGCGCGCTGGAGATGCGGCGGCTGGTACTGGACAATCGGCGGCTGCGGCTGGCGGCGGAGGAGGCGCAGGGGGCCTATCCGCTGATCGGCGAAACCCCGGTGATGATGCGGCTGCGCGATACCGTGCGGCAGGTGGCACAAGCCGATGTCGACGTGCTGATCGAGGGGGAGACGGGGACCGGCAAGGAACTGGTCGCGCTCTTGCTCCACCGCTGGAGCGGGCGGCGGACGCGCCCCTTCGTCGCGGTCGACTGCGCGGCCTTGCCCGAGGCGATCGCCGAGGACGAACTGTTCGGCCAGGCGCATGGCCGGACGCCGGGCCGGATCGCGGCGGCGCATCGCGGCACGCTGTTCCTCGACGAGGTGGACAGCATGGCGCCCGCCCTGCAGGGCCGGATGCTGCGCGTGGTCGAGGAGCGCGAAGTGCGCGCCATCGGTGCCGAGGACCCCCAGATCCTCGACCTGCGGATCGTGGCCGCCGCCAAGTCCGACCTGGCGCGGGCGGTGGACGAGGGACGGTTCCGCGCCGACCTTCTTTATCGGCTCGACGCAGTGCGGTTGCGGGTGCCGCCGCTGCGGGAGCGGCGCGCCGATGTGCCGCTGCTCTTCGCCCATTTCCTGCGCGAGGCGGCCGAGCGTTTCGGCCGCCCGGTGCCGATGATCGACGGCGCGATCCAGGCCCGGCTGTTGTCGCACGACTGGCCGGGCAATGTCCGCGAGGTGCGCAACTACGCCAATCGCGTCGCGCTGGGCCTGTCGGGCGAGGGACAGGTGGAGGGCGATCCGCTGCCGCTGCCCGAACGTGTCGAGCGGTTCGAGGGGGCGACGATCCGCGCGGTGCTGGAGGAAGCGGCGGGCGATGTCCGCGCCGCGCTCGCCATCCTGGGCATTCCGCGCAAGACCTTCTACGACAAGGTCGCGCGCCACGGCATCGACCTGAACGCCTATCGGCCCCAGCGAAGCTAGGCTGGACCGGCATTCAGTATCGCCTCTCCCCTCTCCCCTGGACAGGGGAGAGGGTTAGCGAAGCTTGCCAGCCTGCTGGCTAGCGCAGCTTGGGTGAGGGGTTAAGCGAGCCCAAAGACTCGCGCGCTCGCGGAGCGAGCGCCCACCCCTCACCCAGCTCCGACTAGGCCTTTGCTTTCGCAAAGACCAAGTCTGCGCAACCCTCTCCCCTCTGCGAGGGGCGAGGGACGGAAAGGCATCGCTGAATGGCGATCGGCCCTGGCGCCATTCCCGCTTGACGCCGACCGGGGGGCGGGGGAGCATGGTCCCGACGCCGGACGCAATCGGCGCAGGGTTAGGAGAATGCCATGGAGGATGCCGCCAGCCGTCTGGCGCGTGACCCGCGCTATATCGCGCTCGTCCGCAAGCGAGGTCGTTTCACCACCATCCTGACGATCGTCATGCTGATCGTCTATTTCGGGTTCGTCCTCACCATCGCCTTCGACAAGGCGCTGCTGGCCCGATCGATCTCGGGTGGGGCGACATCCTGGGGCATCCCGGTCGGGCTGGGGGTGATCGCGCTCGCGATCCTGCTGACCGGCTTGTATGTCTGGCGCGCCAATCGCGACTTTGATCCGGTGATCGACGCCCTGCGTGCGGAGGAGAGGGCATGAGGGGGCGGGGGCTATGGCTCGCCGTGCCGCTGGCGTTGCTGCCCCTGTCGGCGGCCCATGCCCATGCGATCGGCCCGGCGGTGCAGCAGGCGACCAACTGGACCGCGATCGGCATGTTCGCGGCCTTTGTCGCGCTGACCCTGGCGATCACCCGCTGGGCTGCGCGGCGGACGCGCACGGCGTCGGACTTCTATACGGCGGGGGGCGGCATCACCGGCTTTCAGAACGGGTTGGCGATCGCGGGCGACTTCATGTCGGCGGCGTCGTTCCTGGGCATCTCGGCGCAGATCTATGCCGATGGCTATGACGGGCTGATCTATTCGATCGGCTTTCTGGTCGGCTGGCCGATCCTGCTGTTCCTGATGGCCGAGCGGCTACGCAATCTGGGGCGGTTCACCTTTGCCGATGTGGCGTCGTTCCGCTTTGCCCAGACCCCGGTGCGGATGGTCGCGGCCTGTTCGACCCTGATGGTCGTGCTGTTCTATCTGATTGCGCAGATGGTGGGGGCGGGGCAGCTGATCCGGCTGCTCTTCGGCCTGCCTTACGGCTATGCCGTGGTCATCGTCGGCGTGCTGATGACCTTCTACGTCCTGTTCGGCGGGATGACCGCGACGACCTGGGTGCAGATCGTCAAGGCGATGATGCTGCTCGGCGCGGCCAGCTTCATGGCGATCGCGGTGCTGGCGCGGTTCGGCTTCAGCCCCGAGGCGCTGTTCGCGCGCGCGGTCGAGGTCAAGACGGCGCTCGCCGCGCTGGCCGGGGCGGGGCCCGACGAGGCGGTGACGAAGGGCCGGGCGATCATGGGGCCGGGCGGGTTCATCAAGGACCCGATCTCCGCCATCTCGATCGGCGCGGCGCTGATGTTCGGGACCGCGGGCCTGCCCCACATCCTGATGCGCTTCTTCACCGTCCCCGATGCCAAGGCGGCGCGCAGCTCGGTGCTGTGGGCGACGGGGTGGATCGGCTATTTCTATATCCTGACTTTCGTCATCGGCTTTGGTGCGATCGTGCTGGTCGCCACCGACCCGGGCTTCCTCGATGCCGATGGCGCGCTTCGCGGCGGCAGCAACATGGCCGCGATCCATCTGGCGCAGGCGGTCGGCGGCAACCTGTTCCTGGGCTTCATCTCAGCGGTGGCGTTCGCGACGATCCTGGCGGTGGTCGCGGGGCTGACCCTGTCGGGCGCCTCGGCGGTCAGCCACGACCTTTATGCGACCGTCGTCAAGAAAGGGCAGGCGGATTCGGCCTCCGAACTGCGCGTGTCGCGCATCACGGTGCTGGTGCTGGCGGTCGTCGCCATCCTGCTGGGCATCCTGTTCGAGAAGCAGAATGTCGCCTTCATGGTCAGCTTGGCCTTCGCGCTGGCGGCATCGGCTAATTTCCCGGTGCTGCTGCTGTCGCTGCTCTGGTCTGGGTGCACGACGCGCGGCGTGGTCGTGGGCGGGGTGGTCGGCCTGTCGACCGCGCTGGTGCTGACCATCCTGTCACCCGCCATCTGGGTGAAGGTGCTCGGCTATGACGCGCCGATCTTCCCTTATGGATCGCCGACCATCTTCTCGATGCCGCTGGCGTTCCTGACCATCTGGCTGGTGTCGATCACCGATCGCAGCGGCCGCGCGGCGGTCGACAAGGCGGGCTATCCGGCCCAGCGCATCCGCTCGGAAACCGGGATCGGCGCGGCGGCGCCGCAGGATCACTGATCGAGCCTGTCCCCGCTGTCTTCAAATGGGGCAGCGGGGACGGTTCCGGTGCGGCATGGACCCGTGCCCCAATGGTCAACAAAACGTTAACGTCCATGCCATGAGACGCCGCCTTGTCCTGACCAACGAAGCCGCCCGGCACCCCTTCCGACGGTCGCTGCCGCCCGTGCCGCCCGCGCGCAGCCGCCGGGACGACGATCAGGACATTCGCCTGTTCGTGCTCAGTTTCACCGCCTTCTTCATCTGCTTCTACAGCTTCCTGTTCTGATCGGCCGCCATTTGCCGGGCGGGATCAGCCCGGCTGGACGCACCCATCGTCGCAGGCGCGGTGGAGCCGGAGCGCCAGCCAGGCGGAAATCAGGCACATGCCCGCCACGACGAACAGCATATTCTCCGGCGTGACGCCCATCGCGCTGATCCCGAAGACCGCCACCGAGCCGATCGTCATCGCAAAGCAGTTCACGATGTTGTTCGCCGCGACGGTGCGCGCGGTCTGGTCCTTTTCGACTGTGGTGGTCAGGAAGGCATAGAGCGGGACCACGAACATGCCGCCGGTCGTCGCGATGGCGAGCAAGGTGGCGAGGATGCCGATCGCGCGCGGCTCGGCGAGGAAGGCCTGCCAGCTATACAGCCCGCCATCGGGTGCCGGCGTCCAGTTGCGGCACAGGACCGAGAACAGGACGACGAACGCCCCCATCGCGATGACCGAGATCGGCGAATAGCGCGCCGAAATCTCGCCCTTCAGCATCGTGTTGATGACCACCGATCCGATCGCCACCCCGACCGAGAAGATCGCGATGGCCAGGCTCGCCACCTCCTTGTCGGCGGTCAGGACATTCTTCACCAGCGGCGGGAAGACGATGATCAGCACCGCGCCGATCGTCCAGAAGAAGCTGATCGCGATGATGGCCAGGAACAGGCGGCGGATATGCAGCGTCGCCGAGATCAGCCGCCAGGATGCGGTGAAGGGGTTGTAGTTCAGCTTGAGCGGCGGTCCCTCGCGCGGGGCGGGGGGCACCTGCCGCCCGGTGAACCAGCCCAGCACCGCCACGACGATCACACCGCCCGCCGCCGCCTCGACCGGGATCCATCCGGCCGCGACCGTGCCCAGCAGGATCGCGAGATAGGTCCCCGCCTCGACCAGCCCGGTGCCGCCCAGAATGTCGTCGGGCTCCAGATGCTGGGGCAGGATGGCGTATTTGATCGGCCCGAAAAAGGTCGAATGGACGCCCAGCGCCAGCACCGTCCCCAGCATCAGCGCCAGCCCGATGGTGCTATGCCCCGATCTGGCGATCAGCAGGCCCGCCGCGCCGACCAGCATGATGCCGATCTCGACCGTCTTGACGATGCGGATGATCCGCGCCTTGTCATGACTGTCCGCCAGCTGTCCCGACAGTGCCGAGAGGAAGACGAAGGGAAGGATCGATGCCCCGGTCGCGGCGGCGTTGAAATAGGATTCCGACGTCGCATCGGTGAAGATCGCATAGGTCGCGAACAGCACCATCGAGGTCTTGAACAGATTGTCGTTGAAGGCGCCGAGAAACTGGGTGGCGAACAGCGGCAGGAACCGACGCCGCTTGAGAAGCCCGAGGGCATTGAGCATAACGAAAAATGGCCCGATCGTGGCAACAGAATGGCAGCAACATAACCATCCGGCGGGCCATCGCCAACCGCTTAAAGCGGTTTGTCATGGGCAGGCTTGTCGTTAGAAGGCCTTATGCTGACGCTGCCCAACCTGTTGACACTCTCGCGAATCCTGGCCGTGCCGCTTCTGGCGGGGCTGTTGTGGCAACCCGAATGGGCGCTGGGCTATGCCATCGCCTTCGCGCTCTACTGCCTGATGGGCATCACCGATTATTTCGACGGCTATCTCGCGCGGGCCAAGGGCACGGTGTCGAAGCTGGGCGTGTTCCTCGACCCCATCGCCGACAAGATCATGGTCGCTTCGGTGATCCTGGTGCTGGTCGCGGTGCAAGTGTTGAGCGGGATCAGCGTCGTTGCGGGCCTCGTCATCCTGTTGCGGGAAATCGCGGTGTCGGGGCTGCGCGAATTCCTGGCGCAGTTGCAGGTGTCGGTGCCGGTGTCGCGGCTCGCCAAGTGGAAGACGACGTTGCAGTTGATCGCGCTGGGCGGCCTGATCCTGGGCGGGGCGCTGCCCGGATGGCCCTGGCTCCACCTGGCGGCGCTGGCCGCTTTATGGGGCGCGGCGGTGCTGACGCTCGTCACCGGATGGGACTATCTGCGCGTCGGCCTCAAGCATATGGATAGCTGATGCCGCTCACCATTCTCTATTTCGCCTGGGTTCGCGAACGGATCGGCCTGTCCGAAGAGACGGTCACCCCGCCGCCCGAGGTCGCGACCATGGCCGATCTGATCGGCTGGCTGGCGGCGCGGGGCGGCGGCTATGCCGAGGCGCTGGCCGAGCCGGAACGGCTGCGCGCGGCGGTGGACCAGAATTTCGTCGCGCTCGATACGGCGATCGGTCGGGCGTGCGAGGTCGCGATCTTCCCGCCGGTGACCGGCGGATGATCCGGATCCTCGTATCACGCGATCCCATCGACCTGGCGGCCGAGGCGGCGCGCGTCGAGCAGGCGGAGGTGGGCGCGGTCGCCACCTTTTGCGGTCTGGTCCGCGCGGACGACGGGGTCGACCGGCTCGAACTCGAACATTATCCCGGCGCGACCGAGGCCGCGCTGGACAGGATCGCCCATCTCGCCAAGGCGCGGTGGTCGTTGCAGGCGGCCACCATCGTCCACCGCGTCGGGCCGATGCAGCCGGGCGAGCGGATCGTCTTCGTCGCGGCGGCGGCCCCGCATCGGCGCGATGCGCTGGACGCCTGCGCCTATCTGATTGACCGGCTCAAGACCGATGCGCCGTTCTGGAAACGCGAGACGCGGGGGGCGGACGCCCGCTGGGTCGAGGCGCGCGACAGCGACGGGGCGGCGGCCGCGCGCTGGGACGACATCTGATCGACACGAAAAAGGCGGAGCCGCAGCCCCGCCTTTCCGATCGTCCCCGAGGGGGAGGGATCAGCCGATCTTCGGCACGCTGATGCCGTTGGTCAGATGGACGACGCCGTTGGTCGCCGCCACGTCCGCCTTGTCGACATAGGCCTTCTGGCCGTTCACGTCGGTCAGCATGATATTGCCGTTCGGCCCCAACTGCGCGGTCAGCGGCTGTCCGGCAAGCGTCGTCAGCGTCGCGGTGCCGTTGCCTGCGGCGATCTGCTGCTTCAACTGCTCGGCGGTCAGCTTGCCCGAGACGACGTGATATTTCAGGATCGTGGTCAGCGCCGCCTTGTTCGCGGGCTGGCTCAGCGTGTCGAGCGCGCCGGCGGGCATGCGGCTGAACGCCTCGTCGCTGGGGGCGAAGACGGTGAAGGGGCCGGGACCCGACAGATCGGCGGCCAGACCCGCCGTCGTGACCAGCTTGGCCAGGGTGCTGCGGTCGGGCGTGGCGGCGAGGACCTGAACGACGGTGCCGGTCGCGACCGGGGTGGCCGGAGCGGGCTGGGCCGGAGCCTGGGCGGGGGCCGTGGCCGTCGGCGCGGTCTGCGCCGTCTGGGCGGTGGCGGCGGTGCCCGCAGCGACCATCGCGGTGGCGGACATCAGGATGGCAAGGGTCTTCGTCATGAAAGCATATTCCCGTCTATGGGCGGCGGAGCACACATGGGGGCCCACGCCGCGTGGAAGGGCAGGACATCCGAACCGGTTGCGAAACGGACGTCCCGTCGAGGGTAACGCACTTAATCCAGTTTTGGCACCAACACACCGTTCACGATGTGGATCATGCCGTTGGCCTGACGCATGTCGCCCGCCTCGATATAGCTCTTGTTGCCGCCGCCATCGGTCAGGGTGATGACCGACTGGGTCATGCTGAGGGTCAGCGGTTCGCCCTGCGCCGTCATCAGCGTGGCGGTCCCGCCGCCCGCCGCGATACGCCGTTGCAGCTCGGTCACCGTCACCACCCCCGGCACCAGGTGATAGCGCAGCACGCGGACCAGCGAGGCCTGGTTGGCGGGCTGGAGCAGCTGCGCCTCGACACCGGGGGCGAGCCGCCCGAACGCCGCATTGGTCGGCGCGAACAGCGTGAAGGGGCCGGGGCCCGCCAACGTGGTCGAGAGCGAGGCCGCGCGAATCGCCGCGACCAGCGACGAGAGCGACGGCGTCGCGGCCGCATTGTCCAGGATGGTGCGGGTCGGCGCCATCGGCCGGTCGGCGACGAAGGGCGCCTCCTGCGCCGGCGCCGTGACCGCCGTGGCGGAGGGGGCGGCGGGCGCCTCTCGCTCGTCCCGTCCCCGCCCGCAGGCGCCCAGCATCACCAGAGCCGCGATTGGCAGGGCCGCCAGCATGCGCTTCGCTGGATGGGTCATGGGCCAAAACTCCTTTGCAAATCGATGGGTGTCGATGAACGCGATCGATCAGGCCGCTTCCGCCAGCACCTGGGCGAGCAGCCGGAAATCCTTTTCGCGCGGGCTCGCCCGGCGCCAGACCAGCGCGATCTTGCGCACGGCATTGTCGGCGTCGAGCGGCCGCGCGGTGATGTTGGTATTGTCGAGGATACCCGACCGCAGCGCCATTTCGGGCAGCATCGTCATGCCCAGCCCATTGTCCACCATCTGAACGATGGTGTGGAGCGAGGTGCCCAGCATCGTCGCCTCGGCCCGCAGCTCGGGGCGATTGCACGCCGCGAGCGCATGGTCCTTGAGACAATGCCCGTCCTCGAGCAGCAACAGCCGGTTCTCGTCGATCGCCGACGCCGGGAAGGCGGGCGGCGGGCTGTGATCCTCGTCGGTCGGGAAGGCGACGAACAGCCGGTCGTCGAACAGCGGCTCGGCGGTCACCTCGCCACAGGCGAAGGGCAGGGCGAGCAGCACGCAGTCGGTGCGGCCATTGTGCAGCCGCTCGCAGGCGGGGCCGCTGGGCTCCTCGCGCAGGAACAGCTTCAGGTCGGGAAAGTCGCGGCGGAGCCGGGGCAGGATGCGCGGCAGCATGAAGGGCGCGATGGTCGGGATGACCGACATGCGCATCTCTCCCGACAGTGGACGTCCGGCGGCGCGCGCCATGTCGCCCAGCTCGTCCGCCTCGCGCAGCACCCGGCGCGCCTTGTCGGCGATCCGCTCGCCCAGCGGGGTGAAGCGCACCACGCGCCGGGTCCGCTCGACCAACGTCACGCCGATCAGCGTTTCCAGCTCGCGCAGGCCCGCCGACAGGGTCGACTGGGTCACGAAGCAGGCGTCGGCGGCCCGGCCGAAATGGCCATGGTCCTGCAAGGCCACGAGATATTGAAGCTGTTTCAGGGTCGGTAGATAGGTCGCGGCCATTGATCGTCTCAGTCGATTGCCATGTGACAAATAGCTTGTTGGATCAAAGGCGCCAGTCCCCATATCCGTCGGTACAACGAATACAGGCGGTCGAACCGCCGATCGTGCGAGAGGATGGCTGGAGCCGAATTTCTAGAGAAGGAGGCACATTGCCATGTTGACCGTTGGAGACAAGCTCCCCGCATTCACCGTTCCCGTCCAGCAGGGCACCAGCGCGCTGCCCGCCGGCGAGACGATCAGCGACACGTCGTACGAGGGCAAGTGGAAGGTCCTGTTCTACTGGCCGAAGGACTTCACCTTCGTCTGCCCGACCGAGATCGTCGGCTATTCCGAGCTGAAGGGCGATTTCGAGGATCGCGACGCCGTGCTGATCGGCGCGTCGACCGACACCGCGCACGTCCACCTGGCATGGCGCAAGTCGGACCCGGATCTGGCCGCGGCCGATTTCCCCTGGATCGCGGACAATGGCCGCGTGCTCGCCGACGCGCTTGGCATCGTCGACAAGAATGAGCATGTCGCCTACCGCGCGACCTTCATCATCGACCCCGACAATGTCATCCAGCATGTCACGATCAACGGCCTGAACGTCGGCCGCAACCCGGCCGAGACGCTGCGTGTCCTGGACGCGCTGCAGACCGACGAGCTGTGCCCGTGCAACTGGAATAAGGGCGACGACGTCCTCCAGCTCGCGGCCGAGTAATCTTCGCGTCGGGGGGCGCCATCGTCCCCCGGCCCATCTTCCAGACGCCCCGGCGAGGGTCGTCGGTCCCATGCGATCGACGGCCCGGACTGGGGCGTCGCATATCTGGAGCATCCCATCCATGTCGCTCAAGGAATTTGCCGGGCAGCTGCCCGATTTCGCCAAGGACATCCGCCTGAACGTCGGCTCGCTGATCAACGAGCCGGTGCTGAACGACCAGCGCAAATACGGCCTGCTGCTCGCCTGTGCGCATGGCTCGGGCCACAAGCCGCTCGTCGAGGCGGCGGAAGCCGAATGCGCCCCCAAGCTGTCGGCCGAGGCGGCCAATGCGGCGCGCGCGGCGGCCGCGGTGATGGCGATGAACAATGTCTATTACCGCTTCACGCACCTGGCCGGGAACCAGGAATATCGCAACATGCCCGCCAAGCTGCGCATGAACGTGATCGGAGCGCCCGGCATCGACAAGATCGATTTCGAGCTGTTCAGCCTCGCGGTGTCGGCGATGAACGGCTGCGGCATGTGCATCGACGCGCATGAGGCGGTGCTGAAGAAGGCGGGCGTCACGGCGGAGGTCATCCAGACCTCGGTCCGTATCGCGGCGGTGATGCAGGCGGTGGCGACCGTCCACGCGGCAATCGCCTAACCGGTCGAGGGGCGCGCCGGCATGGGCCGGGCGCCCCATCGCTCTTACAGGTCAGCCCTTCATGGCCTGATAGAAACCCCAAAGGCTGGTCAGGGTCAGGATGACGCCAACCAGCGTCAGCAAGACCCGCGCGGGCACGCGCTTGGCCAGCATCGCGCCGAACGGCGCGGCGCAGATGCCGCCGATCAGCAGCCCGACCGTCGCCATGGTGAACGCCTCCCAACCCAGCTGGGTGATGAAGGTTGCCGAGATCGTCGCGGTCAGGAAGAATTCGGCGGTGTTGACCGTCCCGATCGTCGTCCGCGGGGCCGCGCCCTGGGCCAGCAAGTTGGAGGTCACGACCGGCCCCCATCCGCCGCCGCCCGCCGCATCGAGAAACCCGCCGAGAAAGCCCAGCGGCTCGACCACCTTCGGCTCGCGGCTATGCGCCTTGTGCCGCCAGGCACGGATCAGGAGATAGACGCCGATCGCGGTCAGATAGGCGAGGATGAACGGCTTCACCACCGCCGCATCGATATTGGACAGGACATAGGCGCCCAGCGCGCCGCCGATGACGCCCGGAATCATCAGCCGCAGGAACAGCCGCCAGTTGACGTTGCGGTGAACCGCATGGCTGATCCCCGATACGGCGGTCGTGAAGGTCTCGACGCTGTGCACCCCCGCCGACGCGGCCGCCGGGGGAACGCCCAAGCTGATCAGCAGGGTATTGGAAATCACCCCGAACGCCATGCCCAAAGCGCCATCGACCACCTGGGCGGCAAAGCCGACGCCGATAAAGGGCAGGATATGGATCCATTCGCTACTGGTCGGGTCCATCATCTCTCCTTACCCTGTGACGCCCGGCCCATGCCGTGCCCGAGGCGTGGCTGCAACAAAGATAGACTTTGTCGCGTCCGCCAAGGTTCCACGCCTATCTGGAATTCAGGAAAAGCCGTGCTTAAATGCCGGTATCGCATCTGGGGACATGCTCATGCCGAGCCGATTGGCCGCTTATCTCGATTCGATCCGGGCTCGTGACCCCGCTCCGCACTCGCGTGCCGAGATCCTGCTCTATCCGGGCGTCTGGGCCCTGGCGGGGCACCGGGTGGCGCATCGGCTCTATCGGTCACGTGCCTTCTTCCTCGCGCGGCTGGTCAACCATTTCACCCGCTTCCTGACCGCGATCGACATCCATCCGGGTGCGAAGATCGGGCGGAATTTCTTCATCGACCATGGCTTCGTCGTGATCGGCGAGACGGCGGAGATCGGCGACGACGTCACCATTTATCAATGCGTGACGCTGGGCGGGACCAGCCCCGACAATGGCGTGGCGGGCAAGCGCCACCCGACGCTGATGGACGGCTCGATCGTCGGATCGGGTGCGCAGGTGCTCGGCCCGATCACGATCGGCCCGCGTGCGCGGGTCGGGGCTAATGCGGTCGTCACCCGCGACGTGCCCGAGGGTGCGGTGATGGTCGGTATTCCCGCAAGGCCGACGATGGTCGAGGGCGGCGCGGCGCCCGAGAAGCGCTTCGTCCCCTATGGCACGCCCTGTTCGGAGGTGTTCGACCCCCAGACCCAGAAGATCGAGATGCTGCGGTGCGAGCTGGACACGCTGCGGCGACAGCTCGACACGCTGCTGGCCGAACAGAATATCGAGCGCGACCGCGCCTGATGGAGATCGTCCCGTTTCCTAAGACTCCAGTGCAGGTGGGGTTCGAGCGTGCCGAGCTGAACCGCATCCTCGACCTGTATGGCCGGATGGTCGCGGCGGGACACTGGCGCGACTATGCGATGGATCTGGGGCGCGACGCCGCGATCTTCTCGGCCTTTCGGCGCACCGCCGAGCGGCCCGAATACCGGATCGAGAAGCGCCCGGCGCTGCGCAACCGCCAGGGCATGTGGGCGCTGATCGGCGAGGCCGGAGCGGTGCTGAAGCGCGGGCATGAGCTGGGGCCGGTGCTGGCGCCGGTCGAGCGCCGCCTGATGAAGCTGGTCGAGGAATAGCCGCTCCGACAGCAAAACGCCGACCCTCGCGAGAGGATCGGCGCTTCGTCGGAGCAATCGGGTCAGGCGATCACTTGCCGCCGCGCTGGCGACACTGGTCGAACTGGCCCTTCTTGCAGATCGGATAGCTCTTCAGCGCGGCCGGGGCCGGATAGGCCTGTTCGGGGCTCGGCGCCTGCTTGAAGATGACCGGCACGCCGGGGGCGGGGGGCGACGCCATCGGCGGCTGCGCGGGCTGATAGCCGCCCGGCGTCTCCGTCCCGGCCGAGGCACTGGCCTGCATCGAGGCGTCGGCCGACGCGGTGGTGCCGGTCTGTCCGGTGCTCGCGCCGGCCTGGGCCGTGGCGTCCGCCTGGGTGGTCGTCTGGGCGAGGGCGGGGGCTGCCATCAGCGTGGCGGCCGCCAGAATTACGAGCTTCATGCGAATCTCCTGTTCAGAAGCGCAAGTGCGTTAGCGCGGTGGATTGAACGCCCCACCCGCGACTTGGCTCCATCGTTTCGGACCCGGCCCAATTCTGACGGCCCGTTCACGTTCAGCCCCCGGCGTCGAGCGAATAGCCCGCCGAGCGCACGGTGCGGATGATATCGGGCCGGTCGCCGACATTGATCGCCTTGCGCAGACGGCGGATATGGACGTCGACCGTCCGGCTCTCGATATCCGAATCGTGACCCCATACCGCGTCGAGCAGC
The DNA here is from genome assembly GCF_040544655.1 of Sphingomonas sp. 1185. NCBI lineage: Bacteria > Pseudomonadati > Pseudomonadota > Alphaproteobacteria > Sphingomonadales > Sphingomonadaceae > Sphingomonas > Sphingomonas sp. 1185. Next base: position 151,816 of record NZ_JBEPKL010000001.1, on the reverse strand, counting down.
CGCTCGCGCGAGAAGACCCAGCCGGGATGTTCCAGGAAATGCTTCAGGAGGCGGAACTCGGTCGGCCCTAGCGAGACGACCTCGCCCGCGCGGCGGACCTTGTGACCGACCGTGTCCATCTCGATATCGGCATAGGTCAGCGCCTCGCCCGCCAGCGCCGGGCGTACGCGGCGCAGCACCGCGCCGACGCGCGCGACCAGTTCGCGGGGGGAAAAGGGCTTGGTGACATAATCGTCCGCACCCGTCTCCAGCCCGCGCACCCGGTCCTCTTCCTCGCCGCGCGCGGTCAGCATGATGATCGGCACGTTCGCGGTCTCGGGCGAACGGCGCAGGCGGCGGCAGACCTCGATCCCCGAAATCCCCTCGACCATCCAGTCGAGCAGGACGATGTCGGGCGTGCTCTCGCGCGCCAGCAACAGCGCCTCCTCGCCGTCGGGCGTGTGGGCGACCTCGAAATCCTCGCGCTTGAAATGGAAGACGAGCAGTTCCGCCAGCGCGGCATCGTCTTCGACCAGCAACATCTTTACCCGTGCCATGGTGCCTGTTCCCTCAAGAAGGCCAAGTACCGCCGCGATCCCGCTCACCCATCTGGGTACCGGTGGCGGCGAAATAGACCATCTCCGCGACGTTCGTCGCATGGTCGCCGATGCGTTCGAGATTCTTGGCGATGAACAGCAGGTGCGCGACCTGTCCGATCGTCTTGGGATTCTCGACCATATGGGTGACGAGCGTGCGGAAGATGGAATCGTAGAAATCGTCGAGTGCGTTGTCGCTGTCGCGGACCCGGACCGCCGCCTCGGCATCGCGCGCGGCAAAGGCGTCGAGCACGTCATGCACCATCGCCGAGGCGATCTTGGCCATGGCGGGCAGGATGGAGACGGGCTCGATCCGGTCCTCGCTCTCGATCATCGGCACGCGCTTGGCGATGTTCTTGGCATAGTCGCCGATCCGCTCGACGACGCTGGCGATCTTCAGTGCGGCGACGACCTCGCGCAGGTCGTTGGCCATCGGCGCCCGCAGCGCGATGGTGCGCACCGCCAGCCGCTCGACCTCCGCCTCGATCAGGTCGATCGCCTTGTCGTCCTCGCGGACCTTGCGCGCCAACTCCAGGTCGGAGCGTTGCAGCGCGCGGATCGCATTGGCGATCGCTTCCTCGGCCAATCCGCCCATCTGGCTGATCAGCCCGCGCAAGCGGCCGATATCGTTGTCGAATGCCTTTACGGTGTGGTCCATGATCCTCGTCCTCAGCCGTAACGGCCGGTAATATAGTCCTTCGTCCGCTCTTCCTTCGGGTTCGTGAAGATGTCGGACGTCTTCCCGTACTCGACGAGCGTGCCGAGATGGAAAAAGGCGGTGCGCTGCGACACGCGGGCCGCCTGCTGCATGTTGTGGGTGACGATCGCGATGGCGTAGCGGCCGCGCAGGTCGTGGATCAGTTCCTCGATCCGCGCGGTCGCGATCGGGTCGAGCGCGCTGCACGGCTCGTCCATCAGGATCACCTCGGGGTCGACCGCGATGGCGCGCGCGATGCACAGACGCTGCTGCTGCCCGCCCGACAGCGCGGTGCCGCTTTCGGACAGCCGGTCCTTCACCTCGTTCCACAGCCCGGCACGGGTCAGCGAGCGCTCCACGATCATGTCGAGTTCGCCGCGCGACGTGGCCAGCCCGTGGATGCGCGGACCATAGGCGACATTCTCGTAGATCGATTTGGGGAAGGGGTTGGGCTTCTGGAACACCATGCCGACGCGGGCGCGCAACTGCACCACGTCCATCTCGGGCGCATAGATGTCCTGCCCGTCCAGCCGCACGTCCCCCGACACCCGCGCCGAGGGGATGGTGTCGTTCATCCGGTTGAGCGTGCGCAGGAAGGTCGACTTGCCGCAGCCCGACGGGCCGATAAAGGCGATGACGTGATCCCGTTCGACATCGATCGAAATGTCGTGGATCGCCTGCTTGGCGCCGTAGGACACGCTGACGTTGCGCGCGGTTATCTTGGGAATGCTCACCAGCGTGTCTCGAACCGATTGCGGAGGTAAATGGCCAGCCCGTTCATCGCGAGCAGGAAGACGAGCAGGACGATGATCGCCGCCGAGGTCTTTTCGATGAAGCCGCGATCGACCTGATCGGACCACAGGAAGATCTGCACCGGCAGCACGGTCGCCGGATCGGTCAGCCCCTGCGGCGGCGCGGCGATGAACGCGCGCATGCCGATCATCAGCAGCGGCGCGGTCTCCCCCAATGCACGGGCCATGCCGATGATCGTGCCGGTCAGGATGCCTGGCAGCGCGAGCGGCAGGACATGGTGGAAGATCACCTGCACCCGCGAGGCACCGATCGCCAGCGCCGCGTCGCGGATCGACGGCGGCACCGCCTTGATCGCGTTGCGCCCTGCGATCACGATGACCGGCATCGTCATCAGCGCCAGCGTCAGCCCGCCGACGAGCGGAGCCGAACGCGGCAGCCCGAACGTGCCCAGGAACACCGCCAGCCCCAGCAAGCCGAAGATGATCGACGGGACCGCCGCGAGATTGTTGATCGACACCTCGATCAGGTCGGTCCAACGGTTCTTCGGCGCATATTCCTCCAGATAGAGCGCGGCGAGCACCCCGATCGGGAAGGCGAGCGCCAGTGTGACCAGCATGGTCAGCAGCGATCCCTTGGCCGCGCCCCAGATGCCGACGCGGGTCGGATCGGTCGCATCGGCGTCGGTCAGGAAGGTCAGGTTCCACCCGGTCGACAGGACGCCGCGGGCCTTGAGCCGCGCGACCACCGCCTCGGCCTCGGGCGTGCCTTCGCCCTTGGCGGCGACGTCATAGGCGCTGGCGACGGGCAGCGAGAAGCGCGTGGTGCCGCGCAACAGCGCCGGGTCCGCCTTGACCGCATCGCGCACCACGATCCACGCACCCGGCGACAACAGGTCGGTGCCGTCGGCGCCGAAGGCCAGGGTCGCCGCGCCGTCGACCGCATGCTCCAGCCCCGCACCCGCCAGCGCGAGGTCGGCACCGCGCCCCTTCAGCCGCGCGGGCTCGACCGGCAGTTCGGCGGCGGCCAGGTCGACGGGCAGGGTCACGCGCGTCTGGGTAAAGCCGCCAATCCCCTGCGCCACCATGGTGATCAGCAAAAAGGCCAGGAACGCCGCCGACAGGGCGACCGCCGCCATGCCGATCAACCGGAACCGCCGCTCCGCCGCATAGCGACGGCGCAGCCGGCGCGTCATGGCGGGGCTGTTCCAGATGGTGGGGGCGTCGTCCGCCGGGGAAGGGGGCGGGCTATTCATAGGTTTCCCGGTAACGCTTCACCACGCTCAGCGCGATGATGTTGAGCAGCAGCGTGATGACGAACAGCGTCAGCCCCAGCGCGAAGGCCGCGAGCGTCTTGGGGCTGTCGAACTCCGCCTCGCCGGTCAGCAGGTCGACGATCTGGCGGGTGACGGTCGTGGTGCTGGCGAAGGGATTGGCGGTCAGGGTCGCAACCCCGCTTGCCGCCATGACGACGATCATCGTCTCGCCGATCGCGCGACTGACCGCCAGCAGGACGCCGCCGACCACGCCGGGCAGGGCGGCGGGCAGCATGACGCGGGTGATCGTCTCGGACGGGGTCGCCCCCATCGCCAGGCTGCCGTCGCGCATCGAATCGGGCACCGCCGCCAGGCTGTCGTCGGCCATGGACGAGACGAAGGGGATGATCATCACCCCCATGACCAGCCCGGCCGCCAGCGCGCTTTCCGACGACGCCCATTCGATGCCGATCGACACCGCGAACTGGCGGACGGCGGGCGCGACGATCAGCGCGGCGAAATAGCCATAGACGACGGTCGGGATACCCGCGAGCACCTCCAGCACCGGCTTCATGATCCGCCGCGCGCGCGGTTGGGCATATTGGGTCAGGTAGATGGCGCTCATCAGCCCGAACGGAATGGCCACCGCCATCGCGATCACCGCGCCGATGAAGAACGTTCCCCAGAACAGCGGCACCGCGCCCAGCGACGCGCCCGGATCGCGCGGATCGATGACCTGCGGGCTCCAATGCGTGCCGAACAGGAAGTCGGTGATGGGCACCACCGCAAAGAAGCGCCCGGCCTCGTACAGCAGCGAGGCGACGATCCCGGCGGTCGTCAGGATCGCGATGAGCGAGGCGCCGAGCAGCAGCCCCAGCACCACCCGCTCGATCCGCGTCCGCGCCGAAAAGTCGGGCCGGACCCGCAGATAGGCATAGGCGCCGCCCGCCAGCGCGAGCAGCAGGACGATGGCGGTCGCGATCCAGTCGATGCGCGTCTGGGCGGTCGCGTAAGCGGGGGCCAGGGTGCGCGAAAGCGTATGGAAGGCCCCGTGCGCTTGTCCGGCGGCCAGCGCCCGCGCTTCGGACAGGATCGCTGCCCGCTCGAAGCCCGGCGGCGGCAAGCGTCCGGCGGCGGGCGTACCCAGCACCATATCGGTGACGAGCGCGGGCGAGGTCGCGGCCCAGACCGCCAGGAAGATCAGCGGCGGCGCGGCGGTCCACAGCGCGACATACCAGCCATGATGATGCGGCAACGAGCGGACCCGTCCGCCCGTCCGGCGCCGAAAGCCGAGCGCGCGCATCCGCGTCGTCGCCCAGGCGATGACACCCAATCCGACGATCAGGACCAGAAGGATGACGCCGTTCATGACGGCAGGGTCGCCGGATCGAGGGCGGTCTCGTTCGCGATGATCGACCGCGCCCGTGCCTGAACGCTGGCGGGCGCCGCGATCAGCCCACGCCGGACCAGCGGCCCGCCACGCCCCCAATTGGCGGCATAGAGCGACAGGAACTGGCGCAGCCCCGGAATGGCATCGAGATGCGCCTTCTTGACGTAGAGATAGAGCAGCCGCGAACCCGGATAACGGTCGGCGGCGATCGCCTCATAGCTGGGGGCGATGCCGTCGATCGCCACCCCGTTCACCGTATTCCGGTTTTCCTCGAGATAGGAATAGCCGAACACGCCGAGCGCATCGGGGTTGGATTGCAGCTTCTGGACGATCAGATTGTCGTTCTCGCCCGCATCGATATAGGCGCCGTCGTCGCGGACGCGGGTGCAGAGCAGGCGATGGGCATCGGGATCGCGATGCGCCAGCGCCGCCGCGCCCGGTTCGACCGCATCGCACCCGCGCATCAGGATCAGTTCGGCCAGGGCGTCGCGCGTGCCGCTGGTCGCGGGGGGACCATAGACCTGGATCGGAATGGCTGGCAGGGCGGGATTGACGTCATGCCAGGTCCGCGCCGTGTTGGGCCGCCCGCCGGGATGCGCCGCGAGCGCCCGGTAGAGGTCGACGGTGCTCAGCGCCATGCGCGGCCCGCGCTTCGATTCGGCAAAGGCGATGCCGTCGATCCCGATCGGAATCTCCAGCAGCGCGGCCGCGCCATGCGCGGCGCAATCGCGATATTCGGCGGCCTTCATCCGGCGCGAGGCATTTTCGATATCGGGATGCGCCGCGCCGATCCCGGCGCAGAACAGTTTCATGCCCGCGCCCGTGCCTGTCGACTCGATCACCGGCGCCTTGGCATCGGGATCGGCGGTGACGAAACGCTCGGCGATGATGGTCGTGAAGGGATAGACGGTGGAGGAGCCGACCGCCGTGATCTGATCCCGCACGCCCGCGCCGCCGCCATTGGCCTGATCGTGACAGGCCGCCAGCGCGACGATCGCGGCGAGAAGGCAGGGCAGGCGCATCATGATCCTTGAACACACCGGAACGGGTGTGGGCCGGCGCTGCCACGCCCACCGGACCTCCGTGTGACATTTCTATTGCGGTTTTGTGACAGTGCCCTCGGAAACGGGTTTCTCGCTGGATTTTATCGGGGGCAGGCGGACGGTGACGGTCGTGCCCACCCCGACCTCGCTGGCGATATCCAGCCGTCCGCGATGCCGCTCGACGATATGCTTGACGATCGCGAGCCCCAGCCCGGTGCCACCGATGCTGCGGCTCCGCCCCGAATCGACGCGGTAGAAACGCTCGGTCAGGCGGGGAATATGCCCCGGCGCGATGCCCTCGCCCCGATCCGCCACCGTCAGGCGCAGCATGGGCCCGTCGCGGTCCAGCGTGACGCGCACCGGGGTTTCGGCCCGCCCATATTTCATCGCATTGCCGATGAGATTGTGGAGCATCTGCGACAATTGCGCACGGTCGCCCGCGATCGGCGGCAACCCCTCGGCCACGTCGCAGCTGATATCCTCGGCCCGCGGCGAGCCGGAGTCGAGGAACTCGTCCCAGACATGCTGGACCAGGTCGGCCATGGCGACCGGCTGGGCGGGCTGGCGATATTTGTCCGCTTCGATCCGGCTGAGCGAGATCAGGTCCTCGACCAGCCGCTGCATCCGGCGGGCCTCGTCGAACATCACCTTCAGGAACCGTGCGCGGATCTCGGCATCCTCGCCCGCCTCATCGCCCAGCGTCTCGATGAACCCCAGGATCGAGGCGAGGGGGGTGCGCAGTTCGTGGCTGGCATTGGCGACGAAATCGACGCGCATCCGCTCGGCGGCGTCGTGCGCGGTCTGGTCGATCAGATGGACGATCCGCTGCCCACCGCTGGTGTCGGCTAGCCGCATCTCCCAGCGATGGTCGAGCGAGCCGAGCCCGACGAGCGAGATGGGATGGTCGGGGGCGGTCGCGCCCGGAGCCATCAACCGCTCGGCGGCGGCGGGATGGCGGATGGCGATCCGCGCATCCTCACCGACGATATGCGCGCCCAGCAGCGTGCGGGCGGCGCGGTTGGCCAGCGTCACCCGGCCGCGTTCGATCAGCAGCACCGGCTCGACGATCGCATCTAGCGCCTCGGTCAGCAGGGGGGACAGCGTATCGCCGTCCTCGACCTGCGCATCGTCCTCCTCCGCGTCGGTCGCCTCGCCCTCGCTTGCGACCAGCGCGGCGGCGATCCCGCCGACCAGCGTGATGATCGCGGGCCCCGGCCCGGCGGTCAGGAACACCACGACCGCAGCGACCACCGCCACCACGATGCCCCACAAGGTGCGAATGCCGAATCCCATGATGTCGCCGATGTAGCGGGCGCAGGTCGCCCTGTCTTCCCGCAACATCCGCCCTCTCCCGATGCGGGGCAGGCGGGATCGCACAGGTGCTTGTCGCGAAAGCGCGAATATGGGACATCCGCTTCACATGGACGAGACGCCCCAGCCCCACCGGACCGACGATGACGGCCCCGAGCCGTCGCGTGCCGCCACATCCAGCCGCCGCGCGCTGATGCTGGGGGCGATCGGGGCGAGCACGGTGGTCGCGATCCGCCCCGCGCTGGCGCAGACGACGGGCTCGGTACTGAACTGCCAGATCCCCGTTCCCGATCCTGGGCGCGCGGGCAGCTATATCGCGCGCGACGGGTCCACCGTGCCCGCGCGCACGCAGGGTTCGTTCGCGCCCCCCGGCCGGCCCTATACCGGCGAGGAAGTGAAGCGCGCCCTGCAGGGTGGCCAACTCCCCAATTCCAACTCCCTCAGCAACCGGGCCTATCTCAACTATATCCGCCGGTTGCAGCGGGGGCAGGGCGGCTTCACCTGCTATGCCTCGCTCCAGATGCCGGGCGGCTGACCCATGGCCGCTCCGCGCTACCGCGCGGCGGGGGCGGAGCTGTTGCTGGTCGAGCCGCTGGACATGTTCACCGCCGTCTTCCACCGGCCGTCGGGCATCACCCATTTGCTGACCGAACCCGCGCCGCAGATCCTGCGCGCGCTGGCGGATGCGCCGCTGGACGCCGGGGCGCTGCTGGCCCGGCTATCGCGGGACTTCGATCTCGGCGAGCCGGGCGATGCGGAGGCGATGCTGCTGGCTCGGTTGGCCGAGCTGGAGGCGGCGGGGCTGGTTGAGCGGGTATGAGGTATCGGACGACCCTGCGCGTCGGGCCGGTCGGCTTTCGCATCGGCTCCGACTGGCGGGGGCCGATCGCGGCGGTCGAGGCGCTGTACCGCGATTATCCACGTGCCGAATTCGCTGATTTCAGCGTGCGACTGGAGGCCGGGCAGCCCTGGCGGCGGTGGCTTCGCCCCTCCATCCATATCGGCGGCGATTACCGCTTGCCGGAGGCGGCGCCGCTGCCGCTGGCCCAGGGGCTGCTGGCGGCCGAACTGGGCATGAACCTGCAAATGGCGCTGGGGCATCGACGGCATGTGCTGCTCCATGCCTCGGTCGTGGCGCGCGGCGACAGGGCCATTGTGATGAGCGGCATATCCGGTGCGGGCAAGTCGACGCTGGCGTTGCTCCTTGCCGAGCGGGGCTGGCGGTTCATGGGCGACGAGTTCGCGCTGATCGATCCTGCATCGGGGCTCGCCTTTCCGTTCCCCCGCCCGGTCAGCCTGAAGAATGAGAGCCTGGCGGCGATTCCGGCAGGCCGGGTCACCGGACCGCTGCTGTCGGGAACGCCCAAGGGCGACATCCGCCATGTCGCCCCCGACCCCGCCGCCATCGCCGCGATGGATGAACCCGCGCGGCCCGCCCTGTTGCTGTTTCCCCGTTTCGGCTTCCCGTCGGCGATCCGCCCGCTGCCCCCGGCCGAATGTTTCGTGCGCCTGACCCAGGCATCGACCAATTATGTCGCGATGGGCGAGCCGGGGTTCCGCGCCCTGACCCGCCTGCGTGCCGAGGTTCCGGCGGTCGCCGTCGACTATCCCGATGGCGAAGCGGGGATCGCCGCCGTGGAGGCGCTATGGGTCGCGCTATGACCCCCGTTCTGACCCCCGCCGAGCGGCTGATCGCCCTGCTGCGCGAGCCGGGGTATGCGCGGCATCTGACGGCCAGTGACTGGACGGCGGTACTGACCGTCGCGCGGGCCGAGCTGCTGATCGGCACGCTGGCCTATCGGCTGCACGGATTGGACCTGCCGCCGCACGTCGCCCTGTGCCTGTCTGATGCGAAGGCCGCGGCGGAGGAGGGGCGGCGTGCGGCGCTGTGGGAGGCGAACCGCGTCGCCCGTGCGCTGGCCCAGCTGGGTCGTCCGGTCATCCTGCTGAAGGGTACGGCCTTCGTGGCGGCGGGGCTGGCGGCGGGATGCGGGCGATCGATCGGCGATTGCGACATATTGCTGCCCCAGGCCGATCTGGACCGGGCCGAGGCCTGGCTGATCGAGGCGGGATGGGAGTGGGTCAAGCCCGACCCCTATGACGATCTTTACTACCGGCGATGGATGCACGAACTGCCGCCGCTGATCCATCGCGACCGCGACCGGATGCTCGACGTGCATCACACCATCCTGCCCCCGACCGCGCGACCCAAGCCCGACGCGGCCAGGCTGATCGCGGGGGCGGTGCCGCTGGCCAACGGGCTGGCCGTGTTGTCGCACCTCGACATGATCGTCCATGCTGCCGCGCATCTGTTCGCCGATGGCGACCTGACGGGCGGGCTGCGCAATCTCTGGGATATCCACGCGCTGGTCGGCGAAGGGGGCTGTGAGGGGCTGGCCGAGCGGGCCCGCCATCACGGACTGGACCGAGCCGTCGCCCGCGCGATGCGGTTGAGCCATGCGCTGTTCGGCACGCCCGTGCCGCCGCAATGGCAGGCGCTGACGCTGGCCGACCGTCTCTATCGCCGCCGCATCCTGGCGCGCGACGGCTGGGGACGCGGGCGGCATCCCCTGACGCGTCTGGCCTTCTATCTGCGTTCGCACCTGATCCGGATGCCCCTGCCGCTCCTCCTACGGCACCTGTGGATCAAGGGGCGGAAGGCGCGAGCCGCTCCAGCGTCGGGATGAGGCCCTCATAGCCGTCGATGATCGCATCGGCGCCCAGCGTCTCGACCGGCTGGCTGAGGAAGCCGAAGGAACAGGCGATCACCGGCAGGCCCGCGGCCTTGGCGGCCTGCACGTCGAAGATCGAATCGCCGACAAAGGCCGCCGCCCCGCCGCCGCACCGGGCGACGAGCGCCTGGATCGGCACCGGCGAGGGCTTGGCAACGCCCATCGTGTCGCCGCCGATGATCGCATCGAACCGATCGGTCAGCCCGAGCCCGTCCAGGATCGCCCGTGCGAAGCGTTCCAGCTTGTTGGTCATGACGCCCAACCGGACGCCGCGCAGCGCCAGCTCGTCGAGCGCCGCCAGCGTACCCGGAAAGGGGCATGTATGGTCCGCCAGATGCGCCTCATAATGGTCCAGCAGCCGCTGGTGCAGAACATCCAGCGTCTCGGTATCGCATCCCCCGGTCGCCGCCAGCCCATGCTCCAGCATCCGCCGCGCACCCCCGCCGATCATCGGCTTCACCGCCTCGACATCGAGGGCCGGACGCCCGATCGAGGCCAGCGCATGATTGACCGCCGCCGCCAGGTCGCCGCTGGTGTCGAGCAAGGTGCCGTCCAGATCGAAGCCCACGATGGAAAAGGGAAAACGGTCGGGTGAATTCGCGTCCATGAGCCATCCTGCGCCAAGTCTTGGTATGGCTTTGGCAAGAAATCCATGGCAGGCGCAACCATCATGACGAGACCAGTCGCCGCCATCATCCTTGCCGCGGGCAAGGGCACCCGCATGAAGTCGGACCTGCACAAGGTCCTTCACCCGATCGCCGGACGGCCGATGCTGCTCCACCTGATCGACAGCGTCGGGGCGCTCTCGCCCGAACGCATGGTCGTGGTGACCGGCGCCGGGCGCGAGCAGGTCGAGGCGGCCGTGACGCCGCTGGGCGTGCGCACCGCGCTTCAGGCCGAGCAGCTCGGTACGGCGCATGCGGTGGCGCAGGCGCGCGAGGCGCTGTCGGGCTTTATGGGCGATGTGCTGATCCTGTATGGCGACGTGCCGCTGGTCGAGACCGCGACGATGCGCCGGATGATCGATCGGCTGGCCGAGGCGGACAGTCCCGCGGCGGTGGTGCTCGGCTTCCGACCCGCCGACCCCGCCGCCTATGGCCGGGTGATCGCCGATGCTGACGGGCGCATCGACAGAATGGTCGAGTTCAAGGATGCCAGTGCCGAAGAGCGTGCCGTAACCCTTTGCAATTCCGGCTTGATGGCGGTCCGTTCGGAAGATCTGTTCGGCCTGCTCGACCGGGTCGGCAACGACAATGCGGCGGGCGAATATTATCTGCCCGATATCGTCATGCTGGCGGCCGGCGACGGACGTCCTTCGGCGGTGATCGAGACGAGCGCCGGGGAAGTGGCGGGCGTCAACAGCCGCGCCGAGCTGGCGGTGGTGGAGGGCGACTGGCAGGTCCGTCGCCGCACCCGTGCGATGGCCGACGGCGCTACGCTGATCGCGCCGGAGACGGTGTGGTTCGCTCATGACACCCGGATCGGCCGTGACGTGGTGATCGAACCCCATGTCGTCTTCGGCCCCGGCGTCCATGTGGCGGACGGCGTGACCATCCATGCCTTCAGCCATCTGGAGGGCGCGACCGTGGCGAGCGGCGCCGATATCGGCCCCTATGCGCGCCTCCGCCCCGGTGCCGATGTGCGGAAAGGCGCACGTGTCGGCAATTTCGTCGAGATGAAGAAGGCGGTGCTCGGCCCCGGCGCCAAGGCGAACCACCTCACCTATCTGGGCGATGCCGAGGTCGGTGCGAACGCCAATATCGGCGCGGGCACGATCACCTGCAATTATGACGGCTTCCTCAAATATCGCACCGTGATCGGCGAGGGCGCCTTCATCGGTTCCAACTCGGCGCTGGTCGCCCCGGTCCAGGTGGGTGCGGGCGCGATCGTCGGCGCGGGGTCGGTCGTGACGAGCGATGTCGAGGCCGACGCGCTGGCGCTGGTCCGGGCGGAGCGGCAGACCAAGCCGGGTTGGGCCAAGCGTTTCAGAGAGATGATGACGGCCAAGAAGGCCGCGAAAAAGGCTGGGGAGTAAAAGGCTTATGTGCGGTATCGTAGGAATTCTGGGCGGTGACGACGTTGCCGAGCGGCTGCTCGACGGGCTGCGTCGCCTAGAATATCGCGGATATGACTCGGCGGGCATCGCGACGATCGACCAGGGTTCGATCGAACGGCGTCGCGCATCGGGCAAGCTGGTCAATCTGGCGCGCGAGCTTGCCGCGCACCCGCTGCCCGGCACCATTGGCATCGCCCATACCCGCTGGGCGACGCATGGCGGCCCCACCACCAACAACGCACACCCCCATGCGACCGATCATGTCGCGGTCGTCCACAATGGAATCATCGAGAATTTCAAGGCGTTGCGCGACGAACTGATCGGTCGTGGTCATGTCTTCACCAGCGAAACCGACACCGAGGTCGTCGCCCATCTGGTCAGCGAGAAGGTCGAACAGGGGCTCGATCCGGTTGCGGCGGTCCGCGAGGTGCTGCCGCGCCTGCACGGGGCCTTCGCGCTCGCCATCCTGTTTCGCGACCAGCCCGATCTGCTGATCGGCGCGCGACTGGGCTCGCCGCTGGTCGTGGGATATGGCGATGACGAAACCTATCTGGGATCGGACGCGCTCGCGCTGGCCCCGCTCACCCAGCGCATCGCCTATCTCGACGAAGGCGACTGGGTCGTCTGCACCCGCGAGGGCGCACAGGTCTATGACCGCGACAATAACCCGGTCGAGCGGCCCGTCACGATCTCGGGCGTGACCGGCGCGCTGATCGACAAGGGCAATCACCGCCACTTCATGCAGAAGGAGATTTACGAGCAGCCGATCGTCGTCGCCCAGACGCTTCGCTCGTATCTTCAGCGGCTTGAGGGCAAGATCGCACTTCCCATCCCCGAATTCGACCTGTCGGGGATCAAGCGCGTCACCATCGTCGCATGCGGCACCAGCTTCTATGCGGGCATGGTCGCGAAATACTGGTTCGAGCAGTTTGCGCGCGTGCCGGTCGACCTCGATGTCGCCTCCGAATTCCGCTACCGCGCGCCGGTGATGGAGCCGGGCGGGCTGATGATCGTCATCAGCCAGTCGGGCGAGACCGCCGACACGCTCGCCGCGCTCCGCCACGCCAAGGCCGAGGGGCAGACGATCGCCGCCGTCGTCAACGTGCCGACCAGCTCGATGGCGCGCGAGGCCGACCTGCTGCTCCCGACCCATGCCGGGCCCGAGATCGGCGTCGCCTCGACCAAGGCCTTTACCTGCCAGCTGAGCGTGCTGGCCGCGCTCGCCGCCAATCTCGCCAAGGCCAAGGGGCGGCTGTCGGCTGACGAGGAACGCCAGATCGTCCGTCATCTGGCCGAGGCCCCCGCCGCGATCAACGGCGCGCTGGCCTATGACGAGGCGATCGAGGGCATGGCGGGCACCGTCGCGGGCGCGCGCGACGTGCTGTATCTGGGCCGTGGCACCGACTATCCGCTGGCGCTGGAGGGTGCGCTAAAGCTCAAGGAAATCAGCTATATCCATGCCGAAGGCTATGCGGCGGGCGAAATGAAGCACGGCCCGATCGCGCTGATCGACGAGCATGTCCCCGTGATCGTCATCGCTCCGTCCGGCCCGCTGTTCGAGAAGACCGTCTCCAACATGCAGGAGGTCCAGGCGCGCGGCGGCAAGGTCGTGCTGATCTCCGACTATGACGGGATCGAGGCGGCGGGCGAGGGCTGTATCGCGACCATCACCATGCCCAAGGTCCACCCGCTGATCGCGCCGATCGTCTATGCGGTGCCGGTCCAGCTGCTCGCCTATCATGTCGCGGTCGCCAAGGGCACCGATGTCGACCAGCCCCGCAACCTGGCCAAGAGCGTCACCGTCGAGTGACGGGGGGCCAGACCTGACCATTTACGTCACTTTAAGCGTATCCGGTTACCATTGATCCATATAACGGGGATCGATGGATTCATGGTGACCGGATGCGCATACTGATCGTCGACGACGAACCGGCAATCCACGACAGCTATGCATTGTGCTTTTCCGGCCAGGGTCTGGCGCAGGACGCGATGCTCGACGCCATGGCCGCCGACCTGTTCGGCAAGCCCGAGATATCGGATGACGAAGGCGACGCGGTGTTCGAGCGTCACCATTATCGTCAGGGCCAGGATGCCGTCGCGGCGGTCGAGCGGGCGCTGGCCGACGGCACGCCCTTTGCCGTCGCCTTCATCGACATCCGGATGCCGCCGGGGTTCGACGGTCGCGAGACGGCACGGCGGATCAGGGCGCTGGACCCCGATATCCATCTGGTGATCGTCACCGGCTATTCCGACTTTTCGCCGGTTGAGATCAGCAAGGTCGCCGGGCCCGCCGACAAGATCTTCTACATCGCCAAGCCCTTCGAGGTCGCCGAGATCTGGCAGACCGCGCTGGCACTGTGTCGTCGCTGGCAGAATGAGCGCGAGCTGGCGGCGACGCGGGTCCTGTTGGCCGCGCAGGTCGCCGCGCTGGAGGAAAAGACCGCCGAGCTGGAGGCCAATGAGAGCCGCGCCATGCATCTGGCGCTGCACGATGCCTTGACCGACGCGCCCAACCGCGTCGCCTTTCTGCGCGCGCTGGACGAACGGGGTCGCCGGGGCGGCCGGTTCGTAACGGCGATGCTGGACCTCGACCGGTTCAAGCTGGTCAACGACACGCTCGGCCATCTGGCGGGCGACGAACTGATCCGCGAGGTGTATGCCACGCTGAACCAGGCCGCACCCGCCGGTGCGCTGATCGCCCGGCTGGGCGGCGACGAATTCGGCATCCTGTTCGACAGCGCGCATCATGAGGAGGCCGTTGCCGCGTGCGAGCGGATCGTGACCGCCTGTGCGACCACCTTCAGCATATTGGGGCATTCGGTGCGCTGCGGAGCGTCATGCGGGCTGGTGGTTCGACAGGGCGGCACCGATGGCGATTCGATCGACCTGATCCGCCAGGCGGACATGGCGCTGAACGAGGCCAAGCGCGCCGGGCGCGGCGTCGTCCGGCTGTTCGATGCGCAGATGGACGACGGCATTCGCCTGCGTCGCGGTGTCGAAGCCGGGCTGACTCAGGCGATCGCCCGTGACGAGCTGACCCTGGCCTTCCAGCCGATCGTCGGGCGCGCCGATCTCGACATTGTCGGGTTCGAGGCGCTGGTCCGGTGGGACACCGTCGAACATGGCGCGGTCAGCCCAACCATCTTCATCCCCATCGCCGAGGAGAGCAATCTCATTCACGAACTGGGCGACTGGGTGCTCGACCATGCGCTGGCCGAGTTGCGCCACTGGCCCGATCAATATGTTTCGGTCAATTTCAGCCCGATCCAGTTCCGCCGTTCGCATTTCGTCGCGCATGTCCTCGACAGCGTGCAGAGGGCGGGGGTCGCACCCGGTCGGGTCCAGATCGAGATCACCGAGACGGCGATCTTCGATGATGCCGAGCGCGCGGCCGAGACGTTGTGCGAACTGCGCGACTTGGGCTTCCGCATCGCTCTCGACGATTTCGGCACGGGCTATTCCAGCCTGTACAATATCCGCAAATTTGCGCTCGACTGCCTGAAGATCGATCGCAGCTTCATCGACGGCATGGGCCGCGAGCGCGAGTCCGCCGCGATCGTCCATTCGATCATCCATCTCGGCCGTGCCCTTGGGCTGGGCGTGATCGCCGAGGGGGTCGAAACCGAGGCGCAGGCCCAGGCGCTGCGCGTCGCAGGGGCCAGCCACCTACAGGGGTATCTCTTCTCCCACCCGGTTCCCGCCGCACAGGCGCGGGCGCTGGCGGTGCAGCGTTACATGTCGCTGGACGGTATGCCGCCCGCGCAACCCCCGATGGCCGGCGTGCAAGGCTGACCCTGATGCGCACCGCGATCCGGTGGTTGGGCGAATGGTCGCGTCGTCGATCGCTGCGCAACACGATGGTCGCGATGCTGACGCTGACCGGGATCGGCGGTGCGGTGGCGGTCGCGACCTTTCTGGCGTTGGTGATCTCACCCGGTTTCGATCGGCTGGAGCAGCAGGCGATCATGGGCTATCGCCAACGGGCGCAGACCCTGTTGGCCGATATCACCCAGCGGGTCGAGGAGATCGCGCGCGATCATGCCGGTATCGTGCCGGATGTGTTTCCCAATCATCCGATTCAAGGCTTGGCCTATCGGACCGCTGCCGATGGGCGGTGGAAGGCACGGTGGCGCGATCCCGGACATCCGGACGAGGCGGACGCCATGGCGTCGGCGCTGGCCGATGCGCTGAACCGTAGGGAGCTTTCGCAGCTGCTTGAAGGACGGGATTCGAACAGCTTCTATCTGCCGCTACGCGGGCGGATCGCCGCCATCGGTATCGCCACCGTCACCGGCACGGTGGGACGACCGCGCGACTATCTCGCCGTCGCCCGCATTCTGACCCCCGCCCACCTGTCCCACGCGATGCACAAGACGGCGCGCCTGACCGGCCCCGCATCCGGACCGGACCGGACCATGTCGAAGGAGACGCGGCGCATGGAGATTGCCGTTCCGGTTCAGGGTCTGGATGGTCGCGCGGTCGGCATGGCGCGGTTCCGGATCTCGCGTGAGGTCACGCTGCTTGGCCGTCGGGTGCTCCTGCTGGCGACGGCCGGATCGATTCTGCTCCTGGTCTTCACGCTGCTGATGCTGCGGCGTGCGCTGGGATGGCTGGTGCTGGCACCGCTCGGCCGGGTCGAGCGCCATATGCAGCGGGTCCAGGCGTCGGGCGTCCTTTCTCCCTATCACGACAGGGAGGGGCGCGACGACGAATTCGGTTCGCTCGGCCGCAGTTTCAACGCGATGCTCAGCCAGTTGAAGGACCTGCGCGAACAGAATGAGATACAGAGCTTCGCGCTCGGCCGCTCGGAAAGCGCGGTGGCGGTGCTGCACAATGTCCGTAACGCGCTATCCCCGCTCGGCGCCATCCTCAGCCATGGCGGCGAGCGGTCGCCCGCCTATGATCGCGCGCTGATCGACCGGGCCTTGGCCGAACTGGCGGGGGAGGGCGTTGCGCCCGAACGCCGGGTCAAGCTGGTGGCGTTCGTCGCGGGCGCGTTCGATGCCGAGGCCAAGGCGCGCGAGGCGGTGCGGGCGCGGCTCGATATCGGGCGCGATGCGATGCGTCAGACGCTGGAGATCATCGGGGCGCAACAGGCCAGAGCGCATGAACGCCCTCCACGCGAACGCTGCGACGTCACCGACATCATCGCGCGCAACGCCACCATCGCCCGCTATTCGCAGGCGGCCTCGATCCATTTCGCCTTTCCCGCCCGGCCCTTTCCCGTGCTGGCCAATCGGGTGATCCTGAGCCAGGTGGTCGGCAATCTGTTTGCCAATGCGATCGAGGCGATCGCCGAAACCGGGCGCGACCATGGTGCGATCACCGTCACCATCCAATCGGAGGGTGGCCGGGTAACGGTGCGGATCATGGATGACGGGCAGGGCTTCGACCCGGCGCTGGCGACCAAGCTGTTCCGGTCGGGCTTTTCCACCCGGACCGAGAAATCCGGCGGGCTGGGCCTCCACTGGTGCGCCAATTCCACGGCCGCGATGGGCGGATCGCTCGAACTGCATAGCCATGGGCAAGGATTGGGGGCGGTCGCGATACTGGTCCTCGAAGCGGCCGAGGAGACGGAAGCGGACGCCGACCGGGCCGTGTGACCAAAGGCCTATAAGGGCAGTTCGGCCTGGCTCGGCCCATCCTCGCCGCCATGCGCCAAGTTGAGGCCCGACAGCGTCAGTCCCAACAGCCGGACGCCGCCGGCCACCGGCAATTGCTGGTCGAGAAGGTCGAGACCGATCGCCAGGAATTGCGCTCGCTCGGTGATCGGCTGGCCGGTCGAGCGGGCGCGGGTGATGGTACGGAAATCGCTGTACCGCAATTTCAGCGTCACGGTCCGCCCGGCGACGCCGCTCCGCTCGATCCGGACCCATGCGGCCTCGACCACCCGCTCCAGCGCGGCCCGCAGCGCGTCGCGTTCGGTCAGGTCGTTCTCGAAGGTCCGCTCGGCGCCCACCGACTTCGCCTCGCGATGGGCGCGGACCGGGCGATGGTCGACGCCGCGCGCCGCACCGTGCAGATAGTCGGCATAGCTGCCGAAATGCCGTTGCAGGACATCGAGCGGCCGCTCGCGCAGGTCTTGCCCGGTCAGGATGCCCAGCGCCTCCATCTTTCGCGCGGTGACCGGACCGACGCCGTGGAAACGCTTGACCGGCAGGGCGGCGACGAAGGCCGGTCCATGCGCCGGAGGGATGATGCAAATGCCGTCGGGCTTGTTCTGGTCGGAGGCGAGCTTGGCGATGAACTTGTTGTAGCTGACCCCGGCCGAGGCGGTCAGCCCGGTCTCCTCGCGAATGGCGGCCCGGATCGCCCCGGCGATCGCGGTGGCCGAACCCAGCCCGGCCCGGTCGCTGGTGACGTCCAGATAGGCCTCGTCCAGCGACAGCGGCTCGATCTGGTCGGTATAGCGCGCGAAGATCGCCCGGATCTGCTGCGAAACGCTGCGATACACGTCGAAGCGCGGGGGAACGAACACCAGATCAGGACAGCGGCGCAGCGCGGTGACCGACGGCATTGCGGACCGAACGCCATAGCCCCGCGCCTCATAGCTGGCCGCCGCCACCACACCCCGCGCACGCGATCCCCCCACGGCGACCGGCCGCCCGCGCAGACCCGGATCGTCGCGCTGTTCGACCGACGCATAGAAGGCGTCCATGTCGACATGGATGATCTTGCGGTTGTCGCCGACGGCGTCGGGGGCAGGGGGCTGGAGCGACACGGAAAAAGCTCGTCAGGTTTGTCGGCCGATCAGGCACGGCCCTGGAAACGAAACAGGAACGCGGGCGGTTCGTCAAGTCGGATCCCGCCGCTCGTCGGGAAGGCCGACACGCGACGTATGGCGCAATTAACCTGGTTTTATGAGGTCGCCTGATATGGGTTCCCAGGATTAAGCCTATGAAGCCATACCGTCCCCTGGCCGTGCTGGCCCTGTTCCTTTCGGTCATGATCCTGCCCTTTGGGCGCCTTCAGGCGGCCGATTCGTGGGCGGCATGGCGATGGACGTCGTTCGCGAGCCTCGGCGAAGCGATCGGCCTGCCGCATATCACGACCACCGCAGTCGTGCGCGCGCGCGACGGGACGATGTGGATCGGCACCCGTGGCGGCCTGACCCGCTATGACGGCCAGCGGGTGCGGACCTTCAAGCAGCGCCAGACCGATCCCCATTCGCTGCCCGACAATTATGTCCGTTCGCTGATGGCGCTGCCGGGCGGGGGCGTGCTGATCGGCACCAATGTCGGCGGCCTGGCCCGCTACGACCCGCAACGGGACGCGTTCATCCGGCTCAAGCCGACTCACGGCGCGATCGGAGCCCGCATCTTCAGCTTCACGCCGGACGGGGCGGGCGGCGCCTATATCGGCTCGGACGGCGGCGTGCACCATTATATCGCCAGGCTCGATCGCGTCGATCCGATGACCGATAGCGCGATACCCTCGCCCGATGGCCGCCCCCAGGGCGCCTTTGCGGTGTTCCGCGACGGCGACGGCACCTTGTGGGCGGGCTCCGACCATGGACTATGGAGGCGTACGCCGGGTACGCGCCCGTTCAGCCCTGTTCCGCTGGGCGCGCACAAGCCATCGGGCGATGTCTGGTCGATCCTGCGCGACCGCCGGGGGCGGCTTTGGGTCGGCACCGGGTCGGATGGCGTGTACCTGTCGGAGAATGGCGATCCCCGGCACTTCGTCCAGCTGCCCACGCTGACCAGCGATGCACCGTTGATCGGGCACCGGACGATCCGCGCCTTTGCCGAGGATCGGCTCGGGCGGATATGGATCGCGACCGACGGCATGGGCATCGTGCTGCTCGACCCGGCGCGCGGGTTCGCCGCCAGCGGGCTGCGTCACGACACGGGCAATCCGCTGGCGCTGGCCGGGGATACGGTGCGAGCCCTTGCGATGGACGATGGCGGCGGGATTTGGGCCGCGACCGAACTGGGCGCGTCGCGAACCCAGGGGCCGGGGGGCGGCGTGCTGCGTATCGGTTCGGCGATGCACGACCCCCGGCTGTCGCTGGCCGATGACAATGTCCGGGGCGTGCTGGTCGATCGTCGCCAGCAGATATGGCTGGGGTTCAGCAACGGCTCGGTCGATCGGCTCGACCGGGCGGCGGGGCAGGTCCGCCACCTCGCGCTCGCCGGGCATCATGCGGGTCAGGATATCAAGGCGCTGCTCGAATCGTCGGATGGCGCGATCCTGATCGGCGCGCGTGGCGTCGTGGCGATCGATCCCCGGACGCTCGCCACCCATGATCTCGCCATTCCCGAGCTTGGCGACCTGCCGGTCATCTCGCTGGCCGAGACGAAGCGCGATCTGCTGATTGGCACCTATAAGGGACTGTACAAGCGCGACCGGGCGACCGGGCGGGTGACGGTGTACCGGCACGATCCGGCGGACCCGCGCAGCCTGCCCAATAACGAGGTCATCAACATCCTGCCACGGCCCGATGGCAAGGTGCTGGTCGCCACGCCCGCCGGGATCGGGCAGTTCGATCCGCGCAGCGGCCGGTTCGTCTGCTATGCCAATCGGGCGAACGATCCCTATAGCCTGCCGCAGGATTATGTCGGGTCGATGGTGCCCGACGGACAGAGATTGTGGGTCGGCACCTATGGCGGCGTGGCGCTCGGCCACACGACGCGCGGCGGCTGGAAATTCCGCGCGATCGGCGAGGCGCAGGGGCTGGCGGGCGACAATGTCGCCTCGCTGACGCGCGACTCGCGGCGTCGCCTGTGGACGGCGAGCGCGGGCGGGATATCGGTCATCGATCCGACCACGCTCCATGTCCTGGAAATGAGCCAGCGCGACGGCATGCCGATGCGTGCGTTCAACCAGCGTGCGGCGGCCACCATGAACGACGGATCATTGCTGTTCGGCTCGCCCGAGGGGTTGATGGTCCTGCAACCCGATCTGCTGCTGGGGCGGCGGGACAGGAGCGATACCGCCCAGCTGATCGTCAGCCAGGCGGATATCAACGGGCGGCTGCTGGCGATCGACTCGGTCGCGCGCGACCCGGTGGTGCATCTCGATCGTCAGGGCCGGACGTTGCGGCTGGGCTTTTCGCTGACCGATTATGCGGCGCCCGAGGAGATACGCTATCGCTATCGGCTCGAGGGGTTCGATGCCGACTGGATGACGGTGCCCGCGGGCACCCCTGCCACCGCCATCTATACAAACCTGCCCTCGGGCGATTACTGGCTGACGCTCAGCGCGCATGTGCCGGGGCTGGCGGCGCGAACGGTGACGCGACAGGTGCGGATCACCGTCGATCCGCAATGGTATGAAACCTGGCCCGCCCGGATCGGCCTGAGCCTGTTGCTGCTGATGTCGATCGGCGGCGCCTTCTGGCTGGTGACGGCGGTGATCCGGCGGCGTGCCGACGTGCTGGAGGCGATCGTGGCCGAGCGGACCAGCGCGCTGCGCGTCGCGAACGCCCAGCTCGACCGGCTGGCCAGCACCGACCCGCTGACCGGCCTGGCCAATCGCCGCACCTTGATGAACGAAATGGAGCAGGCCGCCGAGCGGGCATGCCGTTCGGGCGGCGGCTTCGCCTTCGCGCTGCTCGACCTCGACCATTTCAAGCGGATCAACGACGAACATGGCCACAGCGTCGGCGATGCCGTGCTGGTCGAGGTGGCGCGACGTATCCAGGGGGCGGTGCGCGCGAAGGACTGCGTCGCGCGCTATGGCGGGGAAGAGATCGCGATCCTGTTTCCCGACACCGGGCTGGAGATCGCCACCGCCATCGTCGAGCGGTTGCGGCGCCAGATCGCCGAATCTCCGGTCATGGCCGAACATGGCCCGGTGCCCGTCACGATGAGCGCAGGGGTCGCCCATTGGCGGGCGGGCAATATCGCGGGCGACCTGATGCGCCGCGCGGACGAAGCGCTCTACCGCGCGAAGCGGGGCGGCCGCGACAGGGTGGAGCAGGCCCGCGATCTGGAAAGGGCCGATGGATGACCTTGCGGGAACCGGAGGTGGGCGTCACCGTTGGCCCGATGATGACGAGCGACGACGCCCTTTCGGACACGCCCACCCACTCGCTGACCGGCCGGCTGGTGCGGCGGCACGGCGCCTTCATCCTGCAATGCGATGACGGTGCGACATTCGAGTTGCGTCTGTCGCGCGTGCCCGTCGATCATGTCGGCAAGTCGGTGACGATCACCGGCCGGTTGCTGGGCCCCGACCTGCTGGAGGCGGATGGCGTCCGCGCCGCCTGAGCGGATCAGTGCGCGCCCTTGCGGGACGGGAGCAGGTGCAGCCCCCCCGCAATCACCCCGCCGACGATCAGCCCGACGATCGCGGCACCGATCGCGCTGACGATCCAGGCGATGGCGGCCCCGGCAAAGGGCAGCGCCTCGCCCGCGTGATGCGCGGTGTCGTGGATCAGATGGGGCAGGGTGGTCAGCCCGAACTCTTCCATGCCGTGCACGATGATCCCGCCACCGACCCAGACCATCGCGGCGGTGCCGACGATCGCCAGGATACGCAGCAAGACCGGCATCGCCTTGACCAGCCCGCGCCCGACCGTCTGCGCCAGCGCATTGTCGCGCTGCGCCAGGTGCAGGCCGATATCGTCCATCTTCACGATGGCGGCGACCAGCCCGTACACGCCGACGGTGATGGCGATGCCGACCAGCGCCAGCGCGATCGCCTGGGTCCCGATCGACAGGTCGGGCAGTTCGGATAGCGCGATCGCCATGATCTCGGCGGACAGGATCAGGTCGGTGCGGATCGCCCCCGAAACCTGGCGCTCCTCCAGCGTTTTGGCATCGACCGCCGCTTCCTCCTCGGCCTCGCCATGCCCGCCGATCAGCGATTCGAGGATCTTCTCGCTCGCCTCGAAGCATAGGAAGGCACCGCCCGCCATCAGGATCGGGGTGATCGCCCAGGGCGCGAAGGCGCTGAGCAGCAGGGCGGCGGGAAGCAGGAACAACAGCTTGTTGCGCAGCGACCCCAGCGCGATCTTGCCGATGATCGGCAATTCGCGCTGGGGCGACAGTCCGACGACATAGCGCGGCGTGACGGCGGTGTCGTCGATCACCACCCCGGCGGCCTTGGCCCCGGCGCGGGCGGAGGCCGCCGCGACATCGTCGAGCGATGCCGCCGCCAGCTTGGCGATCGCCGCCACGTCGTCCAGCAATGCGACCAGACCCCCTGCCATCGAACCGTAACTCCCCAAATTGATGGGCAGTGCCTAAAGCCTGTGTCGGGCCGATGCACGGAAAAATGACGGGGCCGTCATGTCATCCAGGCCGCCCCGCGCCATTGCTCGGTCAGATGGGCGATCAGCGCGGGAACCGCGGCGGGGGCGCCGACCGGCGCGTGGAGGCCCCAGATGCCGACCTCGACCGATCCTTGCCGTTCGGGAAGCACGCGAACCAGCCGTCCATCGGCCAGCGCATCGGCCACGTCCCAGAGCGAGCGAAGCGCAATGCCCGCGCCCGCCAGCGCCAGTTCCCGCACGGCTTCGCTGGAATTGGTTTCCACGCGGCTCTCGCCCTCGACCGTCGCGCCGGTCAGGCGCCAGGGCAATTGCCCCTGTGCGGCGATCAGCCGGTGGCGGCGAAGTTCCGCGACCGTCGCGGGACGGCCTTCGCGCTCCAGATAGGCCGGGCTGGCGCAGAGCAGGCGGCGATTGTCGGCAAAGCGATGCCCGGCCAGCCCCGGCGGCGGCGCGGTCGTGATCCGGATCGCCAGATCGACCCGCGCCGTGGCCAGATCGACATAATCGTCCGACAGATCGAGTTGCAGCCGGACCGCCGGATAGCGATCGAGAAAGGCGGGCAGGCAGGGCGCGACCCAGAGCCGCCCGAAGGAGGTCGGAACGGTCAGCCGCAACGGCCCGGCCGGGGCGGCGGCGGTCTGGCTGATCCGCGCCTCGGCCATGCGGAGCCCGGCGACCAGCGGCGAGACATCCGCGTGAAAGGCCTCTCCCGCCTGGGTCATCGTCAGCCGTCGCGTCGTGCGATGAAGCAGCCGGACGCCCAGCCGAGCCTCGAGCCGTGCGATCCGCTTGGACACCATGGCGGGGGACAGTCGCCATGCCCGCGCCCCGCCCGCCAGGCTGGATTCGCGAACCACATCGACGAACAGGGCGATATCGGGGTCCATTCGTTCCTCCCGCGATCGACAGCGTTGCGATTATGCCCTCTACCGAAGGATATGGCGATGGCCTATCCTGACCCCCGAAATGCCAGTTCGGGAGAGTATCGATGATCGATCGCAAGGGCCTGTCCGTCGCGCCGGAACTGGTCCGCTTCCTGGAGGTGCGCGCCTTGCCGGGAAGCGGGATCGATGCGGATCGCTTCTGGACCGGCATGGCCGCCATCATGGCACGCTTCGCGCCGGAAAACGCCGCGCTGTTGCGCAAGCGCGATGCGATGCAGGCGGCGATCGACGACTGGTATCGTGGTGGTGGTCCGCATGACGGTGCCGCGCAGCGGCGCTTCCTGACCGGGATCGGCTATCTGGTGCCCGAACCGCCGCCGTTCACCATCGCCCCCGATAAGGTCGATCCGGAGGTCGCCCTGCTCGCCGGGCCGCAGCTGGTCGTGCCGATGCTCAACGCGCGGTTCCTGCTCAACGCGGCGAATGCGCGCTGGGGAAGCCTGTATGACGCGCTCTACGGCACCGATGCCATCGCCCCCATCGGCGATGCCGGGGGCTATGATCCCGAACGCGGGGCGGGGGTGATAGACTGGGCCCGCGCTTTCCTGGACACGGCGGTGCCGGTCGCGGGCGGCTGGTCGGCGGTGACCGATCTGGCCGCCGCGGTCGCCGCGCTGGACGATCCGTCGCAATTCGTCGGGCGCAGCGAGACGGGATGGCTGTTCCGCCATCACGGGCTTCATATCGAGGTGACGGTGGACCGCAGCCACCCGTTCGGCCGGAGCGACCCGGCGGGGATCGCCGATGTCGTGCTGGAATCGGCGCTGACCACCATCTGCGATCTGGAAGATTCGGTTGCGGCGGTCGACGCGGCCGACAAGGTGGCGGGCTATGCCAATTGGCTGGGGTTGATCGACGGCACGCTGACCGCATCGGTCGAGAAGAACGGTCGCACGACCACCCGGCGGCTGGCCGGGGACCGCGCCTATCGCGCTCCCGACGGGACGCCCTTCACCTTGCCCGGTCGAAGCCTGCTCTTCGTGCGCAATGTCGGGCATCTGATGACCACGCCCGCCGTCCGCCTGGCCGATGGTACCGAAGCACCGGAAGGCATTCTCGACGCGATCGTCACCAGCCTGATCGCAATGCGCGACGGCCGGAATGGAGCGCCCTTGCGCAACGGGCGGACGGGTTCGATCTATATCGTCAAGCCCAAGATGCACGGCCCCGAGGAAGCCGCCTTCGCCGACCGGCTGTTCGACGCGGTCGAGGATATGCTGGGGCTCGACCGGCACCGGATCAAGATCGGGGTGATGGACGAGGAGCGCCGGACCTCGGCCAATCTGGCGGCCTGCATCCATGCGGTGAAGGATAGGGTCGTCTTCATCAACACCGGCTTTCTCGACCGGACCGGCGACGAGATCCACAGCGCGATGCAGGCCGGTCCGGTGGTCCGCAAGGGCGCGATGAAGGCATGCGACTGGATCGCCGCCTATGAGGATCGCAACGTCCAGATCGGCCAGGCCTGCGGCTTTGCCGGGCGGGCGCAGATCGGCAAGGGGATGTGGGCCGCACCCGACCGGATGGCCGATATGCTCGCGCAGAAACAGGCGCATCCGATCAGCGGCGCCTCGACCGCCTGGGTTCCGTCGCCGACCGCCGCGACGCTCCACGCGACCCATTATCACCGCGTCGACGTCGCCGCCCGCCAGCGGGCCCGTGCAGCCGAGCCGGTCGCCGCGCTCGAACGCCTGCTGACGCCGCCGATCGCGGTCGATCCCGATTGGACGGCCGAGCAGATCGCCGACGAGCTGGAGAATAATGCGCAAGGGCTGCTCGGCTATGTGGTCCGCTGGATCGATCAGGGCATCGGCTGCTCCAAGGTGCCCGACATCCATGACATCGGACTGATGGAGGATCGCGCGACGCTGCGTATTTCCGCTCAGCATATCGCCAACTGGCTGCACCACGGGATCGTCGATGCGGGCCAGGTCGAGGCGGCGCTGATGCGGATGGCCGCAAAGGTCGATGCCCAGAACCGGAGCGATCCGGCCTATCGTCCGATGGCCGGACGGGCCGACAGCCTGGCGCTCGCCGCGGCCCGTGCGCTGATCTTCGAGGGGGTGGCCCAGCCGAACGGCTATACCGAGCCGCTGCTCCATCGTTTCCGCCAGGCCGCAAAACAGGGCTCGGCACTGGGGGAGGCCGCCTGATGCCGCTCTATGCCCTGGGCGCGCATCGCCCGGACGTCCATCCCAGCGCCTGGATCGCCCCCTCCGCCGATGTCATAGGACAGGCGGTGATCGAGGCGGAGGCGAGCCTCTGGTTCGGGGCGGTGGTGCGCGCCGACAATACGCCGATCCGGGTCGGCGCGCGGACCAATGTGCAGGACGGCGCGGTGCTGCATTCCGATCCGGACAGCCCGTTGACGATCGGACAGGACTGCACCATCGGCCACCGGGCGATCCTGCATGGCTGCACCGTCGGGGAGGGCTGCCTGATCGGCATGGGCGCGACCATCCTCAACGATGCGGTGATCGGTGCCGGTTCGCTGGTCGGCGCGGGTGCGCTGGTGACCGAGGGCAAGGTCTTCCCGCCCGCCAGCCTGATCGTGGGGGCGCCCGCAAAGGCGATCCGGACGCTCACGCCGGAAGATCTGGCGCGGCTGCGGCGGTCGGCGGACGGCTATGCCGACCGTGCGCAGCGATATGCCGTGCAGTTGCAGCGACTTGACGGGGATCGGTCCGGAGCGGCCGTTGACGACGGCGTCGCACCTGCCTAGCCAGATGGGGTGACGCCGCCTACCATCCTGATCGTCGAGGACGATCCCGCCCTCCGCACCCTGACCGCGCGCGCGCTTCAGGAGAACGGATTTGCCGTGAAGCTGGCCAATGCCGCGCCCGAAATGTGGCAGGCGCTGGAGGTCGGCCAGATCGACCTGATCCTGCTCGACATCATGCTGCCCGGCACCAGCGGCATCGACCTGTGCCGTCAGGTGCGCCAGAAGAGCCCGGTCCCGATCATCTTCATCAGCGCCAAGGGCAGCGAGGTCGACCGCGTCGTCGGGCTGGAGCTGGGTGCGGACGATTATCTTGCCAAGCCGTTCGGCACGCGCGAGCTGGTCGCCCGCATCCGCGCGGTGCTGCGGCGCGGCGGGCTGGAGAGCACGCCGGGCGAGCGCGAGGCGGGCATATTGGGCTTTGACGGCTGGACCGCCAACCTGCCCCGGCGCGAGCTGATGTCGCCATCGGGCGCCCAGGTCGAGTTGACCGGGGCCGAGTTCGACCTGCTCGTCGCCTTTCTCGACAATGCCCAGCGCGTCATCGCGCGCGAACGCCTGATCGAGCTGTCGCGCGCGCGGATCGGCGACAGTTCGGATCGCAGCATCGACGTGCTGGTCAGCCGGTTGCGCCGCAAGCTGTCGGGGGCGGGGGGCGCCGCGCCGATCGTCACGGTGCGCGGTGTCGGTTACATGCTCAACGTTCCGGTGGACCGGCGGTGATCCGTCCCTCGGTCGGCCTGCTCGGCCGGATCGTCGCGATCCTGCTGCTGGCGGTGACGATCGAGTTCGCCGTCTCCACCTATCTCTACGAGCGCGCCAGCCATGTCTCGGTCCGTGACGACGAGGCGCGGCGGCTGGCCGAGCATCTGATCGTCGCGCGCCGCGTCCTCAACGAGCGGCCCGCGATCGAACGCCCCGAAGTCGCCGAGGAACTGACCACCGACCGCTATATCGTCGGCTGGTCCACCCAGACCCCGCCACGCCCGACCATTGCGCCTGCGATGGACAGCATGCGCCGCCAGATCGTCGATTGGGAGCCGTCGCTGGCCGCGACCGACATTCATCTGCGGCTGACCTCGCCGGGGCGGACCTCGATGGTGTCGGGGGATTTGCGGCTGGACGACGGGTCGCTGCTGAGCTTCCGGATGCGCGAGGGGGTGCGGACGCTCGACCTGGCCCTGGGACGGGTGCTGCTGGCGCTGATCCCGGCGATCGCGCTGATGTTCGTCAGCGGCGCGCTGATCGGGCGGATCCTGCATCCGCTCCGCACCCTGGCCCGCGCGGCCGACAAGCTGGGGCGGGGGCAGGGGGCGAGCGCGCTGATCGTTCCCGAGCGGGGCCCCAAGGAGGTGCGCCACGTGACCCGTGCCTTCAACCGGATGCAGGCGCGGATCGGGCGGTTGATCGACGAACAGACTCGTGCCCTGGCCGCGGTGGGCCATGACCTGCGCACGCCGCTCGCACGATTGCGCTTGCGGGCCGATTCCATCCGCGAGGTCGAGGTTCGCGATGCGATCGGCAATGATATCGAGGAGATGGAAGCGATGGTCTCGTCGCTTCTGGCGTTTTTGGGCGGGGAAGGGGATGTCGAGCAGCCCGAATTGACCGACCTGGCCATATTATGCGCCAATCTTGCCGACGATGCCGCCGATCACGGGCGCGACGTCCGCTATGCCGGGCCCGATCATTTCGACTGTCGTCTTCGCCGCTTCGGGATGAAGCGCGCGCTGACCAATCTGGTCGAGAACGCGCTGCACTATGGCCAGCATGCGGTCATCACGCTGGATGTCGAACGCAGCGACGCGGTGCGCATCCGGGTCGAGGATGACGGGCCCGGCATTCCCGAGGAGTCGCTCGAACTGGTCCTGGAACCGTTCGTCCGGCTGGACGTGGCGCGGCGGCGCGACACGGTGGGCTTTGGTCTTGGCCTGTCGATCGTCGCGCGGGTCGTCGCGGTCGAAGGCGGGGAGCTGACCCTCGCCAATCGGCCCGAAGGCGGGCTGTGCGCGGAAATTAGCCTGCCGCATTGCCGGACATGATTTGTCACGAACGCGCTGCACGACAGCAAAAAACAGCGCGTATATCCTGTGCGTAGAGGAGAGGAGTGACGGGTCGTCGATCGGCGGCCATGACCGGCTTCAGAAGTATTGAAGCCAGCGATCATGGAAGAGGCGCAAGGTCGATGGTCCGTCACGAACGCCGGTGCGCCTTTATGCTCCGGCACCATCCTGCGACGGTCATCCGCACCTTGTGGAAAGACCGCCGAACGGTTCGTTGTTTTGACATCATTCGGGAGCATGACCGATGACGATGGAGTTTGATTTGACCGCACTGGAATTGCAGGGCGCCCTGCTGGTGCTCGCGGTGATCATCACCTTCGCCGCGATCGAGGGCTGGAAGGCCCGCTAACCCCTTACTCGGTTTCGTCCGGGCTCCCCTGCCGCCCCCCTCCGGCATGAGCCCGATCGAAGGGGGTGGGCGGTCCGACCTCAGGGTCGGGCCGCCTGCTCCGTAACATCCAGCCGTCCCCGGATCGCGTTGAGCAGCTGCCCCGCCGAATAGGGCTTCGTCAGCAGCGCCGCGTCCAGTTCCGCCGCATCGCCCGCCATTCCGCCGTCGCCCGTCGCGAACACGATCGACAGCGTCGACCGCAATTGCCGCGCCCGTCCCGCCAGTTCGATTCCCGATTCGCCCGGCAGGTTGATGTCGGTCACCAGCACGTCGATCTGCGCCGTCTGAAGCGCGGTCATCGCTTCCTCGGCGGTCACGGCATGGACCACGACGAAGCCCGCTTCCTGCAACACCTCGGCCGTATTGGCGCGGATCAGATCGTCATCCTCCACCAGCAGGATGGTCTGTCCGTCGTGGAGCGGATGGACGACCGGCTGGCTGTCGACCGGGTCGCCCGGGGCGGCGTGGCCCGCATCGTCCCTGGGCATCTTGCGTTGCCGCTGATTGGCCAGGACATGGCGGAACTTCCGCGCCAGCGCCTCGCGGGTATAGGGCTTGGACAGCAGCTCGACGCCCTTGTCCAGCCGTCCGCCATGGACGATCGAATTCTCGGTATAGCCGGAAGTGAAGAGCACCGCGATATCGGGCAGCCGCTCGCGCGCCTTGCGCGCCAGTTCGGGGCTTTTCAGCGTGCCGGGCATGACGACATCGGTGAAGAGCATGTCGATCGGAATGCCGCTTTCGATGACGTTGAGCGCGCTTTGCGCGTCGACCGCCTTCAGGACGCGGTAACCCAGGTCCGACAGCAGCTCGACCACGGTCGCGCGCACCTCGGCATCGTCCTCGACGACCAGCACGGTTTCGGTGCCGCCGGTGATCGGGCCGGTGTCGACCGCCACCTCGACATCCTCGGCCTCCATCGCGCGCGGCAGATAGAGCTTGATCGTGGTGCCGTGGCCGACCTCGGAATAGATCTTCACATGGCCGCCCGACTGTTTGACGAAGCCATAGACCATCGACAGGCCCAGCCCCGACCCCTTGCCCTCGCTCTTGGTCGAGAAGAAAGGCTCGAACACCTTTTGGATGATGTCCTCGGACATGCCGCTGCCGGTGTCGGACACCGCCAGCATGACATATTGGCCCGGCACCACCTCGTCATGGGTGCGCGCATAGGCGTCGTCGAGATGTGCATTGCCCAGCTCGATGGTCAGCTTGCCCTGACCATCCATCGCGTCGCGCGCGTTGATCGCCAGATTCAGCAGCGCATTTTCGATCTGGGCGGGGTCGATGAAGGTGTTCCACAGGCCGCCACCGACGATCGTCTCGATCTCCACGCCCTCGCCGATCGCACGGCGCAGCATGTCGTCCATGCCCTGCACGAAACGGGTGACGTTGACGACCTTGGGCTCCAGCGCCTGCCGCCGCCCGAAGGCCAGCAATTGCGACGCCAGCTTCGAGCCCCGCGAGACGCCCGCCATGGCGTTGGCGACCCGTTGCTCGGCGCGGCTGTTGCCCGCCACGTCCTTGCCGAGCAGCTGGAGATTGCCCGACACGACCTGAAGCAGATTGTTGAAGTCGTGCGCGACGCCGCCGGTCAGCTTGCCGATCGTCTCCATCTTCTGCGCCTGGGCCAGCTTCATCTCGGCCTGGCGGCGCTCGGCGATCTCCTCGATGACGCGGCTTTCCAGCGTCTCGTTGAGCTGGCGAAGCTGCGCCTCGGCGCGTTCGCGGTGATGGACCTGACGCGCCAGCACATTGGCCTGGTCGCGCAGCGCCTGTTCGGCCGCGCGCTGCTCGGTGATGTCGGTATGCACACCGACCCACTCGACCAGTTCGCCATCGGTCCCGATGATCGGCAGGCCCCGGATCGCATAGGTGCGCCATTCGCCGTCATGGCGACGGACGCGGTGTTCGTGAACGAACATGCCCTTGGCGGCCACCGCCTTGTTCCAGGCGACGATGCTATCCGCCGCATCGTCCGGATGGACGGCATTCGCCCAGCCGAAATTCTGATATTCCTCGCGGGTCTGGCCGGTGATCGCGGCCCAGCCGGGCTGCTCGCCGACCATCCGTCCATCGGCGCTGTTGGTCCACAGCACCCCGTGGACGGCGTCCATCGCAGCGCGGAACCGGCGATTGCTGCGCTCGATCACTTCGGCATGGCGCATCCGCTCATCGACATCGAAGACCAGGATATGAAAGCCGACGACCGCGCCCTGTTCGTCCCGCCGGGGAATATAGCGCGTCTCGGCGCGCCGATGGCTGCCGTCGCGATGCTGGATCCGGACATCGGCGACGACCGTCTCGCCCGCCAACGCCCGCTCGATCAACGGGCGCCGCTCGGCATAATCCTCGTCGGTCAGCACGTCGCTGATCCGCGTTCCCAGCATGGCGTCGGGGTCGACGCCCAGGAACTCGCGGTAATAGCTGTTGGCGAAGCGATAGCGTTCCTCGCGATCGACAAAGGCGACCAGCACGGGCAGCGAGTCGGTGATGACGCGCAGCTCGGCCTCGCTCTCCGCCAGCCGCCGCTCCGCCGCGACCCGCCCGGTATTCTCGACGACGGTGCACATCACCCCGCCGACATCGCCATGGTCGAGATAGACCGGCGTATAATAGAGGTCGAACACCACCTCTTCGGGCTGCCCTGCGCGGGTGACGATCAGCTTCTGATCGTGAAAGGCCAGATCCTCGCCCTGGAATCCGCGCGACAGGATATCGCGATTCCAGTCCCATATTTCGGGCCAGACCTCCGGCACCAGGCCACCGAACGCCGAGGGATGGCGCGGCCCGGCGATAGTGCGATAGGAGTCGTTATAGATCATCACATGATCCGGACCCCACATCAGGACCTTGGCAATCGGCGAGTGGACGATGTTCGCCACGGTCGTGCGCAGCGCGGCGGGCCAGCCGCCGATCGCCCCCAGCGCCGTGGCGGCCCAGTCATGATCGCGCACCCGCTGCCCGCATTCGCCGCCGCCGACCAGCCAGGCGGTCGCCTCGTCGAAAGGCTGCTCCGCGCGCAGCCGCTCGAGCGCCGCGACCAGCAGCGCGTGCTCGTCGGGAAAACGGCCGGTTTCAATGGCATGGACGACATATCGGTCGAGCTGCGCCGGGAGCGGCAGCATTCGCGACAGGGGAGTGTTCATGGATTGACGCATGGGTAAGCTAAACCGCCAAGTCAATCGGCGGTGTCGCCGATTGCACTGATTTCCATCATCTTCTTGTCATGATAGCGATGACCGGTGGGTTAATGGCTGTGGGTGGTGCGGCTCCAGGATCAGCGTCGATCCCTCGACCCGCCAGCTCTTGAGCCGCGACAGGAAGTTCATGCCCAGCACGTCCGTCTCGCCGAATGCGGGGGAGATGACGACGGGGATGCCGTCGGCACGGATCGTACCGATCTCCAGCGTCTTCACGCGTCCGGTCTGCGCGCGGATCATGCCGTTGGCCGTGTTGAGCACCACGGGGAAGACCGGGGCGGACGGTCGCAGCCCGGCGGCGCGCGCAGTGTCGGTCGACAAGGCGGTCAGCGTCGCGCCGCTGTCGACCAGCATCCGTCGGCTGACTCCGTCGAGCGTGACCCGTGCCCAGAAATGCCCGTCCGGCGACATCCGGATGCGTACCGTGTCACCCATGACGCTCTGGTCCTGCAGATTGAGGACCTGCATCACCCGCTGGATATAGGGATCGAACTGCTCGCGCTGTTGCAGCACGACCAGAAGCAGGCCGCCCAGCACCAGCCAGCTTACCAGGTTGATCGCCAACCGCAGGAACGGCACGCGACGCGCGACGATGCCTGCGACGACGATCGCCACGACGACGAGCAGCAAGGGCGTGGGGATGCCCCAATCGACAAACATGAAACCGCTATATCCTTGTCGGGCCAGGGAAAGGCCGGATTAGGCTATATCGCGGAATCCGTCTGTACCGTTGCTGACCGTGACGCGATCAGCCCTGATCCGCAACCCCGACATCGGACGCGCTGAAACGCTGGCCGCCATACCAGCGGCGGAAGCTGCCGTCGGGTTGACGGAAATAGCGATTGCCGTTGTGAAGAACTGGTGCGCCCAGCGAACGATAGGCCGCCCAGACGCCATAGACCATGGCGACCACCGCCAGGACCTTGATCCACTCCATCGACTCGTCCCCTTATCGTTATCCCAGGGAGGCTCGCGACAAATAGGTGTGAGATCAAGCAAAATAGATGCTGCGGCGCATGGCATTACTTGCCCGATCGATGCTGCACCGCGACAAGATCTTGCGGAAATGGGCGGCTCAGCCACGGAGATCCGGCAATACCGAACCGGCGGGGGCGTTCCGCAGCGCGGGTAATGCCGATGCGCGGTCCGCTGACGATCGTGATATCGGTGGCGGTCGGAAGCAGATGAAAAGGCGGCGCGCCGAGAAAGGCCCCGTCCAGGCCCTGGTCGACGCCCAGTGCCGCGCACAGCCGCCCAGGTCCGGCGCAAAGCTGTTTGATGGTGACCCGCCCGCCGCGCCGCCGGTGCATGACATCCAGGCCATGGAGCGGCTCGATGGCGCGGATGAGGACGGCGCTGCCCGGTGTGCCGCAGACGATGTTGAGGCAATGATGCAGCCCGTAGATGCGATAGACATAGGCATGGCCGACCGCCCCGAACATCGCCGCGTTGCGTGCGGTCCGGCCGGCGAAGCTGTGCGAGGCCGGATCGGCGGCGTCATAGGCCTCGGTCTCCACGATCGGACCGCCGACGCCGTCCAACAGTAGGGTCACGCCAAGCAGCGCGCGGGCGACGACATCGACCTCCTGCCCGTAAAAG
This sequence comes from Sphingomonas sp. 1185, assembly GCF_040544655.1. NCBI lineage: Bacteria > Pseudomonadati > Pseudomonadota > Alphaproteobacteria > Sphingomonadales > Sphingomonadaceae > Sphingomonas > Sphingomonas sp. 1185. The sequence goes on along the minus strand of NZ_JBEPKL010000001.1, from coordinate 117,867 downwards.
TCGGGCGGCAGCATCATCATACCTCGGTCGTGCGGGCCTTTCGCCCGTCATTGCCAAAGACGCCCAGATAGCGCGCGATCTCCGCGGGATCGCCATTGGCCTTAGCCGGATTGTCGGAGAGCTTGACGGCAGGACGGCCATCCACCTCTACGACCTTTGCGACCAGCGAGATCGGCTCCAGCCCCGGCAGCCCGTCGGGATCGCAATCGCGGAAGTCGTTGGTCAGGTTGGTCCCCCAGCCAAAGCTCATCCGGACGCGGCCGTTGAAATGCCGATAGGTCCGCTCGATCGTGTCGACGTCCATGCCATCGGAAAAGATCAGCAGCTTCTCGCCCGGATCGCGGCCATGCTGGCGCCACCAGTCCAGGATCGCCTCGCCCGCTTCGATCGGCGGCGCGCTGTCGGGTCGGAAGCCGGTCCAGTCGGCGACCCAATCGGGTGCATCGCGCAGGAAGGCGGCGGTGCCGAACGCGTCGGGCAGGACGATCAGGAGGTTGCCATGATAATGCTGCCGCCATTCCCGAAGGACGCGGTAGGGGGCCTGGCGCAGCTCGTCGTCGGTCCGCGCCATCGCCGCGACCGCCATGGGCAGCTCATGCGCGTTGGTGCCGATCGCCTCCAGATCATTGTCCATCGCCAGCAGCACGTTCGAGGTGCCGATCAGCCGGTCGCCAAGCCCTTCCTTCAGCGCCTCCACGCACCAGCGCTGCCACAGGAAACCATGGCGTCGCCGCGTGCCGAAGTCGGAAATGGCCAGATCGGGAAGCGCCCGCAGCCGCTCGACCTTGCCCCACAGCTTGGCCTTGGCGCGGGCATAGAGGATGTCGAGCGCGAAGCGGCCCTTGGCATGCAGCGCCGCACGGGCACGCAGTTCGTTGACGATGGCGAGCGCGGGGATTTCCCACATCGTCGTCGCGCACCAGGGGCCGTGAAAGCGCAGCTCGAACTGGCCGTCGCGGCGGCTCAACTCGTATTCGGGAAGCTGGAAATCGGCCAGCCATGCCAGGAATTCCGGCGCGAACATCCGGGTCTGGCCGTAGAAGCTGTTACCCGCCAGCCAGATCAATTCCTTCTTCGTGAAGCGCAACGTCCGGGCATGGTCCAACTGCGCGCGCAGCTCCGCCTCGTCGATGACGTCCGCCAGGCGAACCGATCGCGTCCGGTTGTGGAGCGCGAAGGTCGCCTGCGTATCCGGATAAAGGTTCCGGATCATCTGCAGCATCAGCAGCTTGTAGAAATCGGTGTCCAGCAGGCTGCGGACGATGGGATCCAGCCGCCAGCCATGGTCCCATGTCCGTGTCGCGATATCGGTGACGGCCATGCCTATCCTTTGCCGGTGCCGGGACGGACGTCATACCAGACTGGCCCGTCCGCCAGCAAATCGGCCAACAGACGGGGGCCGTCCGCCAGCATCACGGCGGTATCCCGCCAGTCGACCTGGCCCTGCGCATCCATCAGCGGGGCCAGGCGAAGCCCCATGACGCAGGTCAGCACCGCATCGCCGTGCCGCCGCTCGAACGCGATCACCCGGACACGGCCATGCCCCTTGACGGGAAGCGGCCGGTAATCGCCCTCGGCAAACAGCGCGGGGTATCGACGGCGCACGCCAAGCAATCCGGCGAGCAGGTCCAGCTTCGCATTGCCGCCTTCCGCCAGCGCCTGTTCGCGGGCGCGATAGTCGACCGGACGACGATTGTCGGGATCGACCAGGCTGAGATCGGCGAACTCCGTACCCTGATAGCAATCTGGTATCCCCGGCACCGTATAGCGCAGCGCCAGTTGCACCAGCGAATTGGCCGAGGCCGCCGGTGCTATCCGCCGCAGCAGGTCGTGCAGCCGTGCTCGAAACGGCTCACCCTCCGCGCCGTCGATCAGCGCTTCGGCCAGAGCGTTGCAGCGCCCCTCATAATCCTCGTCCGGGGCTTCCCAGGACGAGCGCAGCTTGGCCTCTCGCAAGGCCTTTTCCTGCCACGCCGTCACCCGCTCCGCGAAATCGCCCAGATGCTCCGGCCGGGGCCAGGCACCGACCAGTGTCTGGACGAGCATGTACCAGTCCGCCGGATCGACCCCTTCGGACAGGGCCAGCGTGTCCTGTCGCCACCCTTCGACTGCGATGCGCCATTCGTCCGGGATTGCGCTCAACACCGCAAGGCGGGCGCGCACATCCTCGCCGCGCTTATGATCATGGGTGGCGGTGGTCAGCATGGCATGCGGGAACGTCTTGGCTCTTCCGGACATCCGATCGTGAAAGGCCGCGATCGGCAGGCTCATCCGCCCCGCATCGAACCCGACATCGTTGCGCGAGAGCAAGACGCCGTGCCGATAAAAGGCGGTGTCCTCGACCGCCTTGGCGGCGATCGGCGCGGACAATTGCTGGAAACGGCGCACCGCCTCGGCCAGCAGGGCGCGGTCTGCGTCACCTTCACCCGCCAGCCAGGCGAGGATCTGGTCGACCACGAAGGTTTCGCCCGGCGGGATGAAACGCTCGACCCGTGACCGGGCCTGCCCACGCACCTCGGCATCCGTCGCGGGCGCGTCGGGGCCGTAGGTACGATACACCGGGAAGACCCACAGCAGGCGCTCGATCGCGCGGCGGAGCATCGCGGTCGTGATCGCCCCCTCCAGCGCAGGGTCGGATGCCGTCAGCGCGGCAAAGGCCGCGACGCATCCGTCCAGCTGTCCTGCGAACTGCCAGGCGAGCAGATCCTGCCGCGCCTGCAATTCCTCGGGCGCGAAATCGGCTGATCGTCCGCTCAGCTGCGCCCAGAGTTCGGCGAGCGGTCGCGTACCTTCCGGTGCATGGAGAAGGGCGGCGACCTCTTCCATGAAATCATAGCCGCTGGTGCCGTCGACACCCCAGTCGCGCCCCATCGCCTCGTCAGCGCCCAGGATCTTCTCCACCACGATATAGGCGCGGTTGCCGTCGTCGCGGGGGATGGCATCGAACCGCGCGCGCAGTTTCCGGCCATAGCCGATCGGGTCGGTCAGCCCGTCGATATGGTCGATCCGCACGCCGTCGATCAGCCCCTCGGCATAAAGGCGGAAATAGAACGCATGGGTCTCCTCGAAGACAGCATCGTCCTCCACCCGAAGCCCGGCCAGTTCGTTGATCGTGAAGAAGCGCCGCCAGTTGAGTTCGTCATTGGACACGCGCCACGAGGCCAGCCGGTAATGCTGGCGGTCGAGCAGTTCGGCGATCGGCAGGATTTCGGCCTCGTCCTGATCGGCGTCGCGGATCGGCAGGCGGTGTTCGCCATAGGCGACGACTTCCGCCCGTCCGTCGGTCCGCTCGACGGTGATCTGTCCTTCGGCCAGGACGTGGGAGAGCTGGTCGCCCAGGATGGGTAGGACGAGCCTGCGCGACCAGTCGATGTCGAAGAGCCGGGCATAGCGGCTGTCGGGCCCCGCGCGCAGCACGTCGTTCCACCATTCGTTACCGCCGCCCGCCACGCCCATATGGTTGGGCACGATATCGATGATGACGCCCATGCCTCGCGCCCGCGCCGCCAGGGCCAGTGACCGGAAGCCATCCTCACCCCCCAGTTCGGGATTGATCCGCGTCGGGTCGATCACGTCATAGCCGTGCATCGACCCCGCCGTGGCCGTGGTGATCGGCGAGGCATAGACATGGCTGATACCCAGTCGATCGAGATAGGGCAGCAGCGCTTCCGCACGGGCGAAGGGGAAGTCCTTGTGGAACTGGAATCGATAGGTGGCGCGCGGCGTCATGGCGACGTCCTTTGGTTCGAGCGGGTCAGCGGGCGTTGAGCGTGGCGATGCGGTCGGCGACGTCGGGGTCCGCCAGCAGCGGCTCCAGCCTGTCGGGCAGGCGGCGGCGCCAATTGGGATGCTCGTCGGTGGTGCCGGGCAGGTTGGGCTGTTCCTCCAGCGCCAGCAGATCCTCGATCGGCACGATCGCGAGCGGGCAGGGAGTGTCGGCCACCGCCGCGATCGCGGCACCGACGACGGCGGCGGGGTCGTCGGGCAGGGGGGCGGCATCGCCGATCGCCGCCCATAGCGCCTCGCGTTCGCTGTCGCGCCTCGCAGCGTCTTCGTCGGACACGGGCTTACCCGCGATCCGCGCCCGCCATTCGAGATCGCGGCCGCGCCACCATCCCGCGACCGTCGCGATGTCATGGGTTGCGGTCATCGAAATCGCCTCGGCATCCCATTTCCCCGGCGGGATGAATCCGCCAGCAGCGTCCCGCTCGAACGGCAGGACCCGCATGCCGAGCATCCCGGCCTCTGCCATCCTGTCGCGAAATCCCGGCGGCACGGTGCCCAGATCCTCGCCGATGACGATGGCGCCGCGTCCCTGATTGGCGCGGTGCGCCTCGATCTTCAGGATGCGCAGCATGTCCTCGAACGGCATCGCCAGATAGGCGCCCTGATCGGCGGCGGCGCCTTCGGGGACGACCCACAAGCGGCACAGGCCGAGCGCATGGTCGATCCGCACGCCACCGGCATGCGCGAACACGGCGCGCAGCGTGGCGATGAAGGGCGCGAACCCCTGTCTGCGCAGCGCGAAGGGCGAGAGCGCGGTGATCCCCCAATTCTGTCCGTCGGGGCCAAGCGGGTCAGGCGGCGCGCCGATGGACAGGCCGGTGAGCAGCTCGTCGGGGCGGCTCCAGGCGTCCGCGCCGTCCCCGGCCACGCCAATGGCAAGATCGGCGATCAGCCCGATCCCCATCCCGCCATCCCGCGCGGCTATGGCGGCGTCATGCAGCGTGCGGTCGGCGTGCCACTGGGCAAAGGCATGGAAGGCGATCGCATCCCGGTGCTCGTCGGCGAAGGCCCGCACCGCCGGACCGGCGAAATCACGATAATCCGCAGGCCAGTCGCGCCACCCTTGCGCACCAGTGCGGGCGTGGAAATAGCCTTGCAGCGCGTCGAACAGGGCCTGATGCTCAAGTGCTTCGCCCTGTCGATCGCGCCAGAGCTCGAAGGCGTGCCGATCCGTCCCGGCCAGCCGATCAAAGACCGCGCGAAGGTCGCGCATCCGGTCCGGGACGGCGCTGGTCCAGTCGATCAGCTCGGGCTGATCCGGCACAGGCTCTCCCGCTGGCGCCAGCCAGACGTTGCGGAACAGGCGGCTCGACGGCGCATAGGGGCTGAACCGGCTGGCCTCGGCGGGGAAAAGGGCGTGGACCGGGCTGATCGCCAGGGCGGCGGCCCCCGCACGGGCCAAGGCACCCGCCGCCGAGGCGAGGCTCGCAAAGTCGCCATAGGCGCCGCCGCCTTCCCGAAGCGACGGGATCTGGACCGCGCTGCCCCAATGGCGTCCGGCGGGCGGTGCCGGGCAGCGAAGCGGGGCGACGGCGACCGTCACGAAACGGTCGTCCTGCTCCAGTCGATGATAACCCCATGACGTCGGCGCGGGGAGCGACACCCGGTCGGCATGGCCGGTCAGGACGACCGCGCAAGTCTCGCCATCTTCCAGGATCAGCCGTGCATTCCCCGCCCGCCAACCCGGTGGCAGCAGGACGGCATCGCCCAGATCGGTGGAGACGAACGTCTCCTCCCCGACCTCGGTATCCAGCCGGTCGAGGATCGCGCCTAGCGCTTCATCCGAGACCTGCTGGTCCCGGCCCTTGGCATCCTGCCACGCGATCGACAGACCGGCGGCTTCGGCGCGGGCGTGAAGGTCGCTCATCGTGCGATCCATGCGGCGAAGCGGTCGCCTTCGCGAAAGATCAGTTCCGCCTCCTCGTCACCGATCGGCGACGGCGCGTCGCCTAGATCGATCGCGATGGTCAGCGTCGCGCCATCCCCCATCCGCCAGCGGGCCTTGACCGCCGCCGGGCCGCAGACCTCCGCCGCCAGCCCGACCGTATCCTTCAGCCGCGGCACGATATGCGCATGGCGAAGGCTCAGCAATTCGCGGTACAGCGCCCGCCACTCGCCCGCCTGCGGTCCCGGCTCGGGGACCGACGCCTCGAAGGTCGAGCGCGCATTGGGGTCGGGAATGCGCGCGCGTGCCGCCTCGTCGGCAAAGGCGTCGAACTTCGCGAATTCGCGGCGACGCCCCTCGCGCACCGCATCGGCCAGTTCGTCATGGAAATCGGTGAAGAACAGGAACGGACTCTCGCTCCCCTCATCCTCGCCCATGAACAATAGCGGGATCTGCGGCCCGAGCAGCAGCAGCGCGGTCGCCGCGCGCAGCCGTTCGCGGTCGGTCAGCCGGATCAGCCGCTCGCCCATCGCCCGGTTGCCGACCTGGTCGTGGTTCTGGAGGAACGCGACGAAGGCGGTGCTGGGCAGGTCGCCCGACGGCTTGCCACGCGGCTTGCCGTCATGGTTGGGCGAACCCTCGCCCTGATAGATGAAGCCTTCCTTCAGGCAGCGTGCCAGCCGCTCGGCGGGACGATCCGCGAAGTCGCCATAATAGGCGCTCGTCTCTCCCGTCAGCAGGACATGGAGGACGTTGTGGAAATCGTCGTTCCACTGCGCGTCATAGCCACCCGGCGTCAGGCGGTCCGCATCGTTCTTCTCGTTTTCCAGCACGAGATGGACATGCCGCTCGGGCAGGGCGGCGCGGATTTCGGCGGCCATCCGGTCCAGGAAGCCGTCATTCTCGATCGCATGGACCGCGTCGAACCGCAGCCCGTCGATCCGATAGTCGCGCAGCCACATCAGGGCGTTGTCGACGAAGTAGCGATGCACCGGATCGGCATCGACCGCCACCGCGCCGCCCCAGGGCGTATCGACATCCTGATGGAAGAAGGCACCGGCATAGGTGCCCAGATAATTCCCGTCCGGCCCGAAATGGTTGTAGACCACGTCGAGAAAGACCGAGAGGCCCAGCGCATGCGCGGTGTCGACCAGCGTCTTCAGCTCGGCGGGCGAACCATAGGCTTCGGCCACCGCATAGGGCAGGACGCCGTCATAGCCCCAGTTGCGGGTGCCGCCAAAGGCGTTGACCGGCATCAGCTCGATCGCGGTGATCCCCGACGCGGCGATCGCGCCCAGCCGTTCGCGCACACCCGAAAAGCCGCCGAGCGTGCCCGCGTGCACCTCCAGCAGCACCGTCTCTTCCCAGGGACGTCCACGCCATTCGGTCGCGCTCCAGGCGAAGGACGGATCGACGACCACGCTCCAGCCATGGACGCTCCCCGACTGGAGCCGCGAGGCGGGATCGGGAACGGCAAGATCGGGCGCGACCCTGAACCGGTAGCGGGTGCCCGGCGAGGCAGGGGCCTCGCCGGTGAACCAGCCATCAGCGTCGCGCACCATGGCAACCTCGCCGCCGCCGTCGATCTCCAGCGTGACCGACGGCCGGTCCGGAGCCCACAGACGGAAGCGGGTATCCGCGCCGTCGCGCAGTTCGGGGCCCCAATGCGTCATGCCGCGATCCCATTGCGCCAGGTGACCAACACGGCACTTTGCGGCTCGACCTCATAGCTGTCGTCGATCGCGACCTCGTCCTGATCCGGCTTGGCGCTGTCGATCAGGACGGTGCGGTCGGCATGGGGCGGGGGCAGGGTGAAGGTGATCGGATCGGCCGACGCGTTGAGGAGCAGCGACACCGCCTCGACCTCGCCATCCTCGGTCACCGAGGCCCGGCGCATCATCAGCGCGCGGCCTTCCGGGTTCTGCCAGTCCTCGGGCGACAGCTGGTTGCCGCGCTCGTCCCACCATTCGATATCATTGATCCCGTGCCCCGGCGTATCCTGGCCATAGAGGAACTGGGGGGCGCGCAGCACAACGAAGCGGCGGCGCAACTCGGCCAGCCGTGCGGTGAAGGCGATCATCGTCTCGCCATCCTCCGACGCCGCCGCCTTCCAGTCGAGCCAACTGATCTCGTTATCCTGGCAATAGGCGTTGTTGTTGCCGTGCTGCGTCCGGCCGAACTCGTCGCCCGCCACGATCATCGGCGTGCCGAGCGAGGTGAGCAGCGTCGTCATCATCGACCGCATCACCCGGCCGCGCGCCGCGTTGATGCCCGGATCGTCGGTCGGCCCCTCCGCGCCCCAGTTGCGCGAGTAATTCTCGGAATGGCCGTCGCGATTGTCTTCCTTGTTGGCTTCGTTATGCCTCTCCTCGTACATGACGGTATCGGCCAGGGTGAAGCCGTCATGCGCCGCCAGCATGTTGAGGCTGGCCCAGGGGCGCCTCGCCCGCCGGTCGAACAGGTCCCCCGATCCGGCCAGTCGTGCCGCCAGATCGCCGCGCTGGCCGGGGTCGCCGCGCCAGTATTTGCGCACGGTGTCGCGATACTTGTCGTTCCATTCGGAAAAGCCGGGCGGAAAATTGCCGAGCTGATAGCCGCCGGGGCCGACATCCCAGGGCTCGGTCAGCAGCTTGAGCCGCCCCAATACCGGGTCCTGCCGCAGCACGTCGAAAAAGGCCGAGCCCGGATCGAAGCCGTCGGCCTCGCGCCCCAGCGTCAGGCCAAGGTCGAAGCGGAACCCGTCGATCCCGAAGCTGGTCGCCCAGTAGCGCAGCGAGTCCGCGACCATCTGGATCACCCGTGCCTTGGACAGGTTCAGCGTATTGCCGGTGCCGGTATCGTTGATCGTATAGCGCGGCTGATCCTGGACCAGCCGGTAATAGCTGGCATTGTCGAGACCGCGCCACGACAGGGTCGGGCCCTTTTCCGAACCTTCGCAGGTGTGATTGTAGACGACATCGAGGATCACCTCGATCCCCGCCTTGTGAAGCCGGTGGACCGCACGGCGAAGCTCGTCCTGCGTATCGGTCGCGAAATAGGCCTGTTCGGGCGCGAAGAAGCCGAGGGTGTTATAGCCCCAGTAATTGCGCAGTCCCTTTTCCTGAAGGAAACGGTCCTGGGTGAAGCTGTGGATCGGCAGCAGTTCGATAGCGGTGACGCCGATCCGCTTCAGATGCTTGATGACCGCCGGATGGCCGAGCCCGGCATAGGTGCCCCGCTCGCGCGGCGGCACCAGTTCCATCAGCTTGGTCAGCCCCTTGACGTGCGCTTCGTAGATGACCGTTTCGGACCAGGGCGTGCTGGGCTTCACGTCGCGCGACCAGTCGAAATGATCGTCCACCACCACCGCTTTGGGCATGGCGGCGGCGCTGTCGCGCTTGTCGAAGCTCAGATCCTCCTTCTTGGAACGGATCTGATAGCCGTGCAGCGCATCGGTCCATTTGATCTCGCCATGCAGCTTGCGCGCATAGGGGTCGAGCAACAGCTTGTTGGGGTTGAAGCGGTGTCCGGCCTCCGGCTCATAGGGACCATGCGCGCGATAGCCATAGAGGAGGCCGGGCCCGACATCGGACAGATAGCCGTGCCACACCTCGTCCGTGCATTCGGGCAGCGTATAGCGGCGCAACTCGCGCTTGCCCTGGGGGTCGAAGATGCAGAGTTCGATCCGGTCGGCATTGGCGGAGAAGACGGCGAAGTTGACGCCTTCGCCATCGAACGTGGCACCCAGCGGATGGGGCGAACCGGCAAGCATCTGGTCGGGCAAAGCGGTCAAAGAGGGTCTCCGGCAAAAGTCGAACGACTATCCGTGGGGTCAACGCAAGAAGGGGAAGCGAGGGGCCGCATCCGGCCCGTCGCTCTAGAACCACCCGCCAGGCGGGCAGCGTTATTCGGTCTTGGCGGCGCGCGGCTTGCGCGCCTTCGCCTTGGGGGCGGGAGCCGTGGTTTCGGTTTCGGCCGGGGAGGTCAGCTTGCTGCTCTTGCGTCGCGTGACGGCGGCTTTGGGCTGGGGAGTGGCTTCCGCAGCCTGGGGCTTGTCCACAGTCTGGACAGGCTCGGGATCGGCCGGTGCGGGGTCGGCATCGGCCAGTTCGCGTTCCGCCATTTCCCAATGCTCGCGGTCGCGCCCATGCGGCTCGCCTTCGGCTTGCCAGATGCCATAGGCCCGTTCGCGAAGCTGTTCGTCCCTGTTGTCCACCATCGACTCCCTGAAGTGACGTCAATTGTCATCGGCAGCGTAACGATTGATCCTGTCATTCCGCTCCCCAAGAAGCGAATAGATAATGATCAGCTGGCGCCGGTGGGCGACTTGACCTTGACCGGCGCCGGGCGATCGACGGCGGAGAGGGTCTGGCGCTGGCTGGCGGGATCGATCCGCCGGGTACGGGTGAAGGGCGGCAGTTCCACCCGGCCGCCGGTCTTCAGTGCCTGCTTGATCCCCTCGATCACGCGCAGGTCGGACAATCCTTCCTCCACATCCGGCTCCGGATCGCGATCGTTCAGGATGCAGTCGGAGAAATAGCGCATCTCGCCGCCGAAATGATCGGTGTGCTTGAAGGCTTCATGGCTCTTCTTGTCGCCAATCGTCACATTCTGCTCGATCGCTGACTGGAAGCCATAGGCGGGGCTCATATGGATCGAGCCCTTCATGCCCGCGACGATCAGGCTGTCGACATCGTTCATCGCATAGCTGACGGTGAAGCTGGCAAGCTTGTCGCCCGGCATCCGCAGCACGACGGCGAAGGTATCGTCCAGATCGCCCAGACCTGCGCTCGGCTGGCGCGTGGCGACCGCGCTTTCGACCGCGACCGGCTCGGCGCCGAACAGATAGCGGATAGCGTTGATCGGATAAGGCGCCATGTCGAACAGCGGCCCGGCCTCCAGACCATGTTTGGCGCGGTGGTTGTCGGGGTCCAGCTTCTGCCCGAAGCAGGAGGTGAAGGCGACCAGCTCGCCCAGTTCGCCGTTGCGGATCTTCTCGATCGCGTCGAGCGTGCCCGGCTCGAAATGCAGACGATAGGCGGTCATCAGCTTGGCCGAGGAACGGCGCTCGGCGTCCTGAATGGCGCGGCCCTGTTCGACCGAGATTTCCAGCGGCTTTTCGCACAGGACATGGATGCCCGCTTCCAGCGCCGGAATGGCGAATTCGGCATGGCGCCAATTGGGCGTGCCCAGATAGATGGCATCGCAGACATTGGCGGTCAGCAGCTTGCCGAACTCTTCATAGGAATAGACATGCTCGACACCGTATTTCTCGGCGAGCAGGCGCCCCTTTTCCGCATCGCCGGTGACGATCGCGGTCAGTTCGGAATTGCCGGTATGGCGGATGCCGGGCAGCATCGCCGATTGGGTGATGTCGCCCGCGCCGACGACTGCGTAGCGCACTTTCTTGGTGCCGAATCCGAATGCCGATGCCAGGCTCATGGCGATGCTCCCAATAGACAGGTCGGATGTTGCAACGCGCAAATCACGGGAAGGTCCCACGGAGATTTAACGGTTCTGGCGAGTTTCCATGCTCCTAACCTAGATTGTCTTTCCGCCAGCGGAGCCTGCGCCATCGTGACCCTGCCCGATCAGCACCCCGACCCGCTTCGCGACCAGCACGGCTTTCTGCACCTCGAGGATTATGCCGCGCTCGGCGATGGGCGCAGCGTGGCGCTGAGCGGGGCGGACGGGGCGATCGACTGGTGGTGCGTGCCCAACATGGACTCCCCGCCGCTGTTCGACCGGCTGCTCGACGCCGAACGCGGCGGCACCTTCGCGATCACCCCGGTCGAGCCGTTCACGGTCGAACGCCGCTATCGCCCCGACAGCAACGTGCTGGAGACGATCTTCACGACCGCATCGGGGCGCGCCAAGCTGGTCGAGTCGATCAACAGCGGCACGGCGGGGCGATTGCCCTGGGCGGAGCTGGCGCGGCGGGTGGAGGGGCTGGACGGCCATGTTCGCTTCGGCATCACCCTGCGCTTCAGCCGACGCGCGGACACGGTCAGCCCCTATTTCGCGCCCGCCGGGGGGCATAATGTCTTCCATGTCGACCGGGTGCTCGGCATATTCCGGCATTGCGGCCATGTCGTGATCGATCATCTGGAGGACGGGCTGGTGACGGGCCATACCTCGGTCGCGCCGGGCGATCGCGCCCGGATCGCGCTGATCGCCGGGGAGGACGAGCCGCTGGTTTGCCAGGACATCGAACAGATCGATGCGCGGATCGACCTGTCCGACGCCGAATGGCGGCAATGGACCGCCGGACTGAAAGTGCCAGAGGCCCAGCGCGACCGGGTGTTGCGCAGCGCGCTCGCCCTGAAGCTGCTGCTCTATTCGCCCACCGGCGCGATCACGGCGGCGGCGACGACCTCCTTGCCCGAGGGGATCGGCGGGCAGAAGAATTACGACTATCGCTACGCCTGGGTTCGCGACGCGGGCTATACGATCAAGGCGTTCCTGCGGATCGGCGCGCATGCCGAGGCGAAGGCGGCCTTTACCTGGCTGCTCAAGCGGTTGGGCGAGGGACAGCCCCAGGTCTGCTACACGCTCGACGGACGCCCCGTGCCCGCCGAGCGCGAGATCGCGGTGAGCGGCTATCGCCATTCCCGGCCGGTGCGCGTCGGCAATCTGGCGGGCGGCCAGCATCAGCACGGCATCTATGGCGACATATTCGAGACGGCGAGCCGCTTCGTCGCGTGCGGCAATTTCCTCGACACCTCCAGCGCCGAGACACTGTCGCATCTGGCCGATGCCTGCGCGGATCGCTGGCGCCAGCCCGATGCGGGCATCTGGGAATTGCCGGAGGAACGGCATTACACCATGTCCAAGATCAGCTGCTGGCAGGCGCTGGCCCGCGCGGTGGAGCTGGCCGACGAGGGACAGATTCCCACCACCTGTCGCGACCGCTGGGCGCGGGAGCGGGACCGGATCGAGGCGTGGATCGGCGAACATTGCTGGTCGGAAGCGCGCGGCGCCTATCTGATGCACCCCGACAGCGACGCGCTCGACGCCAGCCTGGCGCTTGCCGTGCGCTTCCGGTTCGATGGGCAGGACCGGCTGGCCCGGACGCTGGACGCGCTCGACCGCGAACTGGGGGCGGGGGCATTCCATTATCGCTATTCGGGGGTGGAGAAGGAGGAGGCATGCTTCCTGGCCTGCACCTTCTGGATGATCGAGGCGCGCGCGATCCTGGGCCAGCACGATGCGGCTCAGGCCGCATTCGATGCCGCGACAAAGGCGCTCGATAGCCGGGGGGCCGGGCTCTATGCCGAGATGATCGATCCCGAGACGGGGCATTATCTGGGCAACATGCCGCAGGGTCTGACGCATCTGGCGGTCATTCAGGCGGCGGCCACGCTGGCGGGCGAGGAACTATAGCCGAGCATGGTGGCGGACCCGCGGCCGACTTGCTAGCAGCGGGGCGATGACCGCCGCCCAGCCCGATCCCGCCCTGGCCTTCCTCGACGGGGGCGGCGAGGCGGCACGCCTGATCCTCGCGCGCGACTGGACCGACCATCCTCTGGGGCCGCCCCGGAATTGACCGGAGGCGTTCCGCGTCGCGCTCAGCCTGGTGCTCAACTCACCGGAATCGATGATCCTGGCCTGGGGGCCGGAGTTGCATTTCTTCTTCAACGAAACCTATTTTCCGCTGCTCGGCCCCCGTCTGCCCTGGGCGATGGGAACGCGTTTCGACGAGGTCTGGGCCGACGCGCTGGAACAGGCGCGGCCGATCATAGACGATGCGCTGGCGGGGCGGACCCAGCGTTTCGTCGATCTGCCCTGGAAGCTGGATACCGACCGGGGCGAGGCGCACACCTTCTGGTCCTCTTCCTATTCGCGCGTCCTCGACGGCCGGGGCGATGTCGCGGGGCTGTTCATCTTCACCAACGAGACGACGGCGCGGGTCCATGCCGACGCGGCGCTGCGCGACAGCCAGCTGCAATTGTCGCAGGCGCTGGAGGAGCTGCGCGGGCTCAACGTCACGTTAGAACAGCGGATCATCGAACGGACCGCCGAGCGCGACCGCATGTGGGACGTATCCCCCGACCTGCTCGCCGTGCTCGATGCCGATGGCATGATCCAGCGGACCAACCCGGCCTGGGGCAAGCTGCTCGGCTATGGCGGACAGGCGCTGGTCGGGCGATCGGTGATGGATCTGGTTCACCCCGACGATCTGGCCGGGGCGCAAGAGGCCCTCAGCAATTCGCTGGCCCGGCAGGTCTCGCGGATCGAGGTTCGAATGCGTCACGCCCAGGGCGATTACGAGTGGATCGCCTGGGTCGGCGCCTCCAGCGCGCGCGAAGTCTTTGCGGTCGGACGGCATATCACCCAGCAGAAAGCGGCGGAGGAGGCGCTGCGCCAGACCGAGGAACAGCTGCGTCAGGCGCAGAAGCTGGAGGCGATCGGCCAGCTGACCGGCAGCGTCGCGCACGACTTCAACAATCTGCTGACCGTCATTCGCGGTTCGATCGACCTAATCCGCCGCCCCGGATTCCCGCCCGAGCGCCGACAGCGCCAGATCGAGGCGATCGCGGATGCGGCCGACCGCGCCGCCAAGCTGACCGCACAGTTGCTGGCCTTTGCCCGGCGGCAACCGCTGACGCCCGAGGTAGTCGATGTCGGGGCAAGTATCATGACGCTGTCCGACATGATCGCCACGCTGTCGGGGCCGGGCATCCGGCTGGTCTTCGATCTGCCGGAACGGCCGTGCCATGCCCATGTCGACCGCAGCCAGTTCGACACCGCGATCGTCAACATGGCGGTCAATGCCCGCGACGCGATGGCGGGGCAGGGGACGCTGACCATCCGCGTCTGGTCGGAGGCGGCCCCGCAAGGACCGGATCAGGTTCGGATTGCGATCATCGATACCGGCGAGGGCATTCCCGCCGACCGGCTCGACCAGATCTTCGAGCCCTTCTTCACCACCAAGCGGCTGGGGGCGGGGACTGGCCTGGGTCTCAGCCAGGTGTTCGGCTTTGCGCGCCAGTCCGGCGGCGATGTGCATGTCGCCAGCACGCCGGGGCAGGGCGCGACCTTCACCCTGGTCCTGCCCCGGACCGACGGCTTGCCCGCCGCCGATCGGCAGCAGGGCGATCGGCGCGCAGCGAACGGGACCGAGCGCTGCGTGCTGGTGGTCGAGGACAATGTCGAGGTCGGGCAGTTCGCGGTCGAGGCGCTACAGACGCTGGGCTATCGCACGGTCATCGCCACCAATGCGGCGGCGGCGATGGAAGAGCTGAAAGCCGGGGCGGAGCGGTTCGACCTGGTATTTTCCGACGTCATGATGCCGGGCCAGTCGGGCATCGACTTCGCGCATGATATCGCCCGGCTCCACCCACAGCTGCGCATTCTGCTCACTAGCGGCTATAGCCGGGTCATCGCCGACGAGGGGAGCCATGGCTTCGCGTTGCTCCGCAAACCCTATACGCTTGCGGAGCTCGCCCAGCAGATCGATCGGCTGTTTGGCGTCTGACGCTCAGTCGAGATCATTCTCACTGACCACGACCAGCGCCTGCTCCATGTCCCGGCCCAGCGCGGTCAGCGCGGCGTCCAGAATATCGTCGGAGTAGCGATCGAACATCTCGACGGCATCGCCATCGGGCACGTCGCCGCTCAGGGCTTCGAGCAGGTCATATTGGACGGCGAACTGATATTCCTCGCCCTCCAGCTCGGCCACGAATTCGACCTGCCGGTCCGCCACATTGTCCTCGACCGTTTCCTTGATGACCGTCAGCGTGTCGTCCGCCATGGCGTGCCTTTCCTGAATGTTCGCGACGGGGACGCGGCAGACGCCCCCGGGTTCCCTGATCGAGTGCGGTTATTTTACCCGATGCCAGCGCTGCTCGCGACAGCCCAGCCGCCCCAGCAGGCATCCCTGGCCGACCAAAGTCCGCGCATCGAGTTGGGTGATCGTGCCCTCGACCTCGCGACCGATGTCCGGAACGAAGACGGTGCCCGCCCAGCGCCCTGGCTCTTCCTCCTCGAAATCGGTGAACAGCCGGGTGCCCACCAGACGGGGCGAGCCGCCGCGCGCGGCATCCGCCTTGGCCTGTTCGCTCGCCCAGACCACCGTGCCGCACATCAGCTCCGCGTCGGGGCCACGGCCGCAGGGGGCGAAGCGGACCTGCACGGTGTTGGACGGATTGGCCCATGTACCCGCAGGCACCCGCGCGTCCGCCGCCCCGGCCATGCCGATCCCCGCCATCGCCGCGGTGGCCATTGCTATCCAGCGCTTCCCGTTCGTCATCCTGTTTCCCGTCATGCATCCCCTGTCGAGAACCGATGTAGGGCGCGATCCGGCCAAAACAAAACGGCCAGTGGATCGCTCCACCGGCCGCCCGCATGAGATTGGTCGATCGGGATCAGGACGCGCGCTTGGCAAGTTCCTTGTTAATCCCCAGCGCGGCAAGCGTCGCGACCGCACCCGACAGCAGATAGGCGCCGACCGACAGCAGGCCGAAATGGCTCGAAAGCAGCAGCGCGGCGAGCGGCGCGAAACCCGCACCGATCAGCCAAGCGAGATCCGAGGTGATCGCGGCGCCCGTGTAGCGACGAAGCGACGAGAAGCCCGAGTTGATCGCACCCGACGACTGGCCGAAGCCCAGGCCGAGCAGCAGGAAGCCGAGCACGATGTAGATCGTCTCACCCGTGCCGCCATTGTCGAGCAGCTGCGGCGCGAAGCCGGCAAAGGCCGCGATGCCCGCCGCCGAGAAGCCCAGCAGCGTGCGACGGCCGACCCGGTCGGCGATCTTGCCCGAGGCGAGGATGGCGAACACGCCGACGATGCTGCCGATGATCTCGATCATCATGAAGTCCTGCGGGCGCTCCTTGTTGAACAGGACGACCCAGGACAGCGGGAACACGGTCACGATGTGGAACATGGCGAAGCTGGCGAGCGGCGCGAAGGCGCCCAGAAGGACGGTGCGCCCCTCGGTGCTCAGCGTCTCGCCGACCGGCGCGGGCTGAAGCTCGCGGCTTTCGAACAGGCGCTGGAACTCGGGCGTGGCGACGATGCGCAGGCGTGCGAACAGCGCCACGACGTTGATCGCGAACGCCACGAAGAACGGATAGCGCCAGCCCCAGTCGAGGAAGTCGGCCCGGCTGAGCGTGGTCAGGAAGAAGGCGAACAGGCCGTTGGCCACCAGCAGGCCGAGCGGCGCGCCCAGCTGCGGGATCATCGCATACCAGCCGCGACGACGCTCGGGCGCATTGAGCGACAGGAGCGACGGCAGGCCGTCCCATGCCCCGCCCAGCGCCAGGCCCTGCATGACGCGGAAGATGCCGAGCAGCACGGCCGCCGACGTGCCGATCTGCGCATAGCCGGGCAGGAAGGCGATCGCCATGGTCGACCCGCCGAGCAGGAACAGCGCTATGGTCAGCTTGACGCCGCGACCAAGATTGCGGTCGACCGCCATGAAGATGAAGGTGCCGATCGGGCGGGCGATGAACGCCAGAGCGAACAGCGCGAACGAATAGATCGTGCCGGTCAGCGCGTCGACGTAAGGAAAGATCAGCGACGGGAAGACCAGCACCGAGGCGATGGCGTAGACGAAGAAGTCGAAAAACTCCGACGTACGCCCGATGATGACGCCGATGGCGATGTCGCCCGGGGCGACATGGTGCGGATCGCGGGCATTGACCAGCCGCGCGTCCCGCTCAAGGGGCGTCGAGGTCGATGCGGTTAACTCTGCGCTCATCGGCTGCCAGTCCTGATTTCTTGCATTTTCATCTCGGCGGAACGGTGGCGGCGCAAAACGACCGCACAAAACCGCCATTCTGTTGCGCCTATGCGCCTTTCGGGGGGGCAGGGGGATTGGACAAACTGTCCAATGTGCGCAGGTGCAGCAAAGGCGTAGCGGCCCTTGCCATATGTCTCATTCGTCGAGCCTTGCGCGCCTGCGCCCTCTTCGCTGGGCCGCCTTGCCCCTCCTGGCCATGCTGGGGGGATGCGATGCGGTCGTGCTAAACCCTGCCGGTGACGTTGCCGTGCAGCAACGCGATCTGGTGCTGATCGCGACGGCCCTGATGCTGCTCATCATCATTCCGGTGATGGCGCTGACGGTGCTGTTCGCGTGGCGCTATCGCAAGAGCAACACGCAGGCCGAATATGATCCGGAGTTCGATCACTCCACCATGCTGGAGCTGGTGATCTGGTCGGCGCCGCTGCTGATCATCATCTGCCTGGGCGCGGTGACGTGGACGAGCACCCATCTGCTCGACCCGTATCGCCCGATCGAACGGACGGCCCCCGGCCAGCCGATCGCCTCCAGCGTCAAGCCGCTCGAGGTCCAGGTCGTCGCGCTCGACTGGAAATGGCTGTTCATCTATCCCGAGCAGGGCATCGCCACGATCAACGAACTGGCGCTGCCGGTCGACCGGCCCGTCGAGTTCCGCCTGACCGGCACCTCGGTGATGAACGCCTTCTACGTCCCCGCCATGGCCGGCATGATCTACACCATGCCCGGCATGGAGACGCAGCTGCATGCGGTCATCAACCGCGAGGGCACGTTCAAGGGCCTGTCGTCGCACTATAGCGGCGCCGGTTTCTCGGGCATGCACTTCCCGGTCTATGCGCTCCAGGCGAACGGCTTCGACCAGTGGGTCGAGAAGGTCCGGACCTCGCAGGCCGGTCAGGGCAAGGGCCATGGCCAGCTGACCCGCGCCGCCTTCCTGACGGTCGAGAAGCCCAGCGAATATGTGCCCGCCATGTATTTCAACGGCGTGCAGGGCGGCCTGTTCGATCGCGTCGTCAATCGCTGCGTCGCGGACAACACGCCGTGCATGTCGGACGTGATGATGCACGACCGGATGACCGGTGGCGGCGACCCGCACAAGATGAAGGTCGGCGAGGGCAATCCGCCGGTCAACAATACCGGCCCCATGCACGGTGATCGGACCAAGGGCGCGCTCGAAAAGTCGCCGGAGGAAATCCAGACCTCGCCGCATCAGAGCAAGGAGCCTGTCCCGTCGAAGGGCGTGCAGGAGCCTGGTGAGATGAAGAACCGCCGCATGTCCTTCCTTTCCATCCCGCAGACCCCCGGCCCGCAGACCTTTGGTCATGCCGGTGCGGGTCGCGGCTGAGGCACGCCATCATGGAACACATCATAAAGACCATCTTCGGACGGCTATCGATCGAATCGCTGCCGATCCACGAGCCGATCGTCGTCGGCACCTTCCTGGGTGTCGCGGTCGGCGGCATCGCGGTGCTGGCGCTCATCACCAAGTTCAAGCTGTGGGGCTATCTCTGGAAGGAGTGGTTCACCACGGTCGATCACAAGCGCATCGGGATCATGTACATGATCCTGGGCATCGTGATGCTGCTGCGCGGCTTTGCCGACGCGTTGATGATGCGCGGCCAGCAGGCGATCGCGTTCGGCGACAATCAGGGCTTCCTGAACTCGCACCACTATGATCAGGTGTTCACCGCGCACGGCGTCATCA
The DNA here is from genome assembly GCF_040544655.1 of Sphingomonas sp. 1185. Lineage (NCBI taxonomy): Bacteria > Pseudomonadati > Pseudomonadota > Alphaproteobacteria > Sphingomonadales > Sphingomonadaceae > Sphingomonas > Sphingomonas sp. 1185. The sequence goes on along the minus strand of NZ_JBEPKL010000001.1, from coordinate 98,771 downwards.
TGATCTTCTTCGTGGCGATGCCGATCATCACCGGCCTGATGAACTATGTCGTGCCGCTCCAGATCGGTGCGCGCGACGTGTCCTTCCCGTATCTCAATAATCTGAGCTTCTGGATGACCGCGGGCGGCGTCGTGCTGGTCATGGCCTCGCTGTTCATCGGCGAGTTCGCGCGGACCGGCTGGCTGGCCTTCCCGCCGCTGTCGGAACTGGACTTCAGTCCCGATGTCGGCGTCGATTATTATATCTGGGCCCTCCAGGTGGCCGGTGTCGGTACGACCCTGTCGGGCATCAACCTGATCGCGACCATCATCAAGATGCGCGCGCCGGGCATGACCATGATGAAGCTGCCGGTGTTCTGCTGGACCTCGCTGTGCGCGAACGTCCTGATCGTCGCCAGCTTCCCCGTGCTGACCGCCACGCTCGTCCTGCTGTCGCTCGACCGCTATGTCGGCACCAACTTCTTCACGAACAATCTCGGCGGCAACCCGATGATGTACGTGAACCTGATCTGGATCTGGGGCCACCCGGAGGTGTACATCCTGATCCTGCCGCTGTTCGGCGTGTTCTCGGAAGTCACCTCGACCTTCTCGGGCAAGCGTCTGTTCGGCTATACCTCGATGGTCTATGCCACGATCGTCATCACGATCCTGTCGTACCTCGTCTGGCTGCATCACTTCTTCACCATGGGTTCGGGCGCGAGCGTCAACTCGTTCTTCGGCATCACCACCATGGTGATCTCGATCCCGACGGGTGCGAAGATCTTCAACTGGCTGTTCACCATGTACAAGGGGCGCATCCGGTTCGAGCTGCCGATGATGTGGACCATCGCGTTCATGCTGACCTTCACCATCGGTGGCATGACCGGCGTTCTGCTGGCCGTTCCGCCCGCCGACTTCGTGCTGCACAACTCGCTGTTCCTGATCGCGCACTTCCACAACGTGATCATCGGCGGCGTGCTGTTCGGGGCCTTCGCCGCGATCAACTACTGGTGGCCCAAGGCCTTCGGGTTCAAGCTCAACCAGTTCTGGGGCAAGGTGTCGTTCTGGCTGTGGGTCGTCGGCTTCTGGGTCGCCTTCACGCCGCTCTACATTCTGGGCTTCATGGGCGTGACGCGTCGCCTCCATCACTTCGACGATCCGTCGCTTCAGATCTATTTCGTCGTGGCCCTGCTGGGCGCGCTGATGATCGCGGGCGGCATCGGGGCCTTCCTGGTTCAGATCGGCGTGTCGATCTGGAAGAAAGAAGAACTGCGCGACGTGACGGGCGATCCCTGGGACGGCCGCACGCTGGAATGGGCGACCTCGTCGCCGCCGCCGGATTACAACTTCGCGTTCACGCCCGTCATCCACGAATTGGATGCCTGGTACGACATGAAGGACAAGAAGGCGCAGGCTCCGGCCGAGGGCTATCGTCCGATCCACATGCCCAAGAATACGGGTACCGGCGTCATCATCGCCGGTCTGTCGACCGCCGCGGGCTTTGGCATGATCTGGTACATGTGGTGGCTCGCTGCCCTGGGGCTGATCGGTGTCGTCGTCGTCGCCATCTGGCACACGTTCAACTATGACCGCGATTACTACATCCCCGTCGATGAAGTCGTGGCAACGGAAAACGAGCGGCGTCGCCTGCTCGGTCAGGGGGCCTGATCCATGTCGACCGATGTTCTGAGCGCCGATCCGGCGAAGAACCCGACCTATTATCTGGTCGAGGACGAGGATCATCATCACGAATCCGGTGGCTCGACCGCCATCGGTTTCTGGATGTACCTGATGAGCGACTGCCTCATCTTCGCCATCCTGTTCGCCACCTATGGCGTGCTGGGCACCAGCTATGCGGGCGGGCCGACCCCGCGGGAGATTTTCGAACTCCCGCTGGTCGCGCTCAACACCTCGATGCTGCTGCTGTCGTCGATCACCTATGGCTTCGCCATGATCGCGATGGAGAAGAACCAGAAGTCGAACACGCTGATCTGGCTAGGCATCACCGGCCTGTTCGGTCTCGCCTTCCTGTCGATCGAGCTCTACGAATTCGCCAACCTCATCCATGAGGGCGCGGGTCCGCAGCGTTCGGCCTTCTTGTCGTCCTTCTTCACGCTGGTCGGCACGCACGGTCTGCACGTCACCTTCGGTTCGATCTGGCTGGTCACGCTGATGGTGCAGGTCGGCCGCTTCGGCCTGATCGAGGCAAACAAGCGGCGCCTGATGTGCCTGTCGATGTTCTGGCACTTCCTGGACGTCGTCTGGATCGGCGTCTTCACCTTTGTCTATCTGCTGGGAGTTCTCCGTTGAGCGCTCATCCTCCGCATGGTCATGGCGATCACGCCAATCTGGACCATGACCTCCACGCGCATGGCGATACGCACGGTCACGGCTCGATGAAGGGCTATATGATCGGGTTCGTGCTGTCGGTGATCCTGACGGCCATCCCGTTCTGGGCGGTCATGACCGGCGCGCTGGGCGATACCCAGACGACCGCGCTCGTCATCATGGGTCTGGCCTTCGTCCAGATCGTCGTCCACATGATCTACTTCCTCCACATGAACACCAAGTCGGAGGGGGGCTGGACGATGATGGCCCTGGTCTTTACCGCCGTGTTGGTTGTCATCACGCTCAGCGGGTCGATCTGGGTCATGTATCACATGAATACCAACATGATGCCCGACATGGCCGCCCAGATGGGCGGTGGCATGTAATGACGGACGCCGGCACAAGCGGTGAGCGGCGGGGCCGCTCGCCGCTGGGGCTGGCGATCCTGTCCGCGATCGGGATCGCCCTGATCGCGGGCTTCGTCTCCCTCGGCGTCTGGCAGTTGCAGCGCCGGGTCTGGAAGCTGGACCTGATCGCCCGTGTCGAGGCGCGGCTCCATGCCTCCCCGGTGGCGGCTCCGCCCGTCGCCGATCCCGACGACACCTATCGCCGCGTGACGGCACGCGGTGTCTTCCGCAACGATCGCGAGACCTTCGTCCAGGCGGTGACCGAGCGCGGTCCCGGCTATTGGGTGCTGACCCCACTGGTCGGCCCGCAATTTACCGTCTTGGTCAATCGCGGCTTCGTTCCGGCCGAAAGGCGCGCTGTTCACGATCGTCCCTCCGGCCCGGTTTCGGTGACCGGCCTGATCCGGATGACCGAGCCCAAGGGGGGCTTCCTGCGCTCCAACGATCCCGTGCAGGATCGCTGGTACTCACGCGACGTCGCCGCCATTGCCGCCGCCAAGCGCCTCGGCCGCGTAGCCCCTTATTTCATCGATGCCGACGCCACGGCCAATCCGGGCGGCTATCCGGTCGGGGGACTGACCGTCGTCACCTTCCGCAACAGCCATATTTCCTATGCGCTGACCTGGTTCGGTCTGGCGATTCTGACGGGCATGGGGCTTGTGATCCTCTGGCGGGGTGGTCGGGACGGGAGTTCCGAATGACGCCGGGCGCTCCGCCCTTCCTGCCGTTCACCGTCCGTCCGCGCGAGCCCGACGCGACGGCGGGCACCGCGAACATGCGCCAGCTGATCCATCTGCGCTGGATGGCGGTGGTGGGGCAGCTCGTGACGATCCTGGTCGTCAACCGCATCATGGGCGTGCAGCTGCCCGTGGCGGCGATGATGGGCGTGCTGGCCATGGCGGTGGGGATCAACCTGCTCAGCCATCTGCGCCTTCGCTTCCACCGGATTACCAACACCGAATTGCTGTTCGCATTGATGTTCGATGTCGGCACGCTGACGCTTCAGCTGTTCCTGTCGGGCGGGGCGACCAATCCCTTCATCTCGCTTTATCTGATCCAGGTGGTGCTCGGGGCGGTCTTGCTGGAGACTTGGTCCGCCTGGGCGCTGGCCGGAATCACGGGGCTGTGTTTCGGACTGCTGTCGCTGCATCACCGCCCGCTGGCCTTTCCGTCCTGGCTGTTCGGCGATATTGCCGGGCTCCACACGCTGGGCAATTGGCTGAGCTTCGCGATCGTCGCCGGCTTGCTGATCCTCTTCGTGACCCGGATCAGCCGCAATCTGCGGCGCAGCGCCGCACGGCTCGCCGATCTGCGCCAACAGGCGTCGGAGGAGGAGCATATCGTCCGCATGGGCCTGCTCGCCTCGGGGGCGGCGCATGAACTGGGCACCCCGCTGGCCAGCCTTTCGGTGATCCTGAGCGACTGGCGCCGCGTCCCCAAGCTGCGCGACGACGCCGAGCTGATGGGCGAGATCGCCGAGATGCAGGCCGAGGTGCAGCGGTGCAAGGCGATCGTCACCAGCATCCTGCAATCGGCGGGCGAACCGCGCGGCGAGGCCGCAGAACTGTCCGAGGTAGGGCGGTTCATCGATGCGATCGTCGGCGAATGGCGGCGCAGTCATGGCCAGATCCCGCTCGACTATCGCTCGATCGACGACGATGCCCCGATCGTGTCCGACCCGGCGATCAAGCAGGCGGTGTGGAACGTGCTGGATAATGCCGCAGAGGCCTCTCCGCACTGGGTGGGGCTGAGCGTCGTGCGCGAGGGCGGGGTAGTGGCGGTGCGTGTCTCGGATCGTGGCCCCGGCTTCACCGCCGCCACCCTGGCGCAGTTCGGACGACCGCAGCAATCGACCAAGGGCGAGGGGCATGGCGTCGGCCTGTTCCTCGCCTCCAGCGTGGTTCGCAAGCTGGGCGGCCGGGTCGAGGCGATCAACCGCGTCGAGGGTGGCGCGACGGTGACGCTGACCCTACCTCTCAGCATGATAGGCTTTTCGGATCGGGACATGTGATGGACGGCGAACGATCGCTGATAATCGTCGAGGATGACGAGACTTTCGCGCGCACGCTGCAACGTTCGTTCGAGCGGCGCGGCTATCAGGTGCGGGTGGCTGGAACGCCCGACATGCTCGTCGCGACGCTGGCGGAGATGACGCCGCGCTATGCCGTGGTCGACCTCAAGCTGGGCCAGGCTTCAGGTCTGGCATGCGTGCAGACCCTCCATGCGCATGATCCCGAAATGCTGATCGTCGTGCTGACCGGCTTTGCCAGCATCGCCACGGCGGTCGAGGCGATCAAGCTGGGCGCGTGCCACTATCTCGCCAAGCCATCCAACACCGACGATATCGAGGCGGCCTTCCACAAGGCGAGCGGCGATGCCACGACCGCGATCACCGATCGCCCCAGCTCGATCAAGACGCTGGAATGGGAACGGATCAACGAGACGCTGGCCGATACCAACTTCAACATCTCGGAAACCGCGCGGCGGCTGGGGATGCACCGCCGGACGCTCGCGCGCAAACTCGAAAAGCGTCACGTTCCCTGACGCGGTGCCAGGGGAGCGACGGTATGCCGCTCCCCCGGTCGATCACGCCCGGCGTTTTTCCGCCGCGATCCAGTCGTCGATCTTCTTCTCCAGCACCGGCATCGGCAGAGCGCCGGTGTCCAGCACCACCGCATGGAAACGCCGCGGATCGAACTTCGCGCCGAGTTCGGCCTTGGCCTTGGCCTTGGCGCGGCTGATCGTGATCTGTCCGATCTTGTAGGCGAGCGCCTGGCCCGGAATGGCGATATAGCGTTCGACCTCGGCGGTGGCATCGGTCCGCGCCATCGGCGAATTGGCCAGCATATAGGCGATGGCCTGGTCGCGGCTCCACCCCTTGGCATGGATGCCGGTATCGACCACCAGCCGCATCGCGCGCAGCATCTCGTCGCTCAGGCCGCCCATGCGCTGATAGGGATCGGTTTCCATCCCCAGTTCGGGCCACAGCGTCTCGGCATAGAGCGCCCAGCCTTCGGCATAGGCGGTGTTGCCGCCGAAGCGCATGAAGGCGGGCAGGGCCGCATTTTCCTGTGCGAGGCTGATCTGGAAATGATGCCCCGGCACCGCTTCATGGAGATAGAGCGTCTCCATCTCCCACATATAGCGCGAGGGCAGGTCATAGGTGTTGTAATAGAAGACACCCGGCCGCGTCCCGTCCGGCGTCCCGCCCTGGTAAGAGCCGCCCGCATCGGTCTTTTCCTTGAAGGCGGGCACGGGGCGGATTTCGAGCGGCGTCTTGGGGATCAGCGAGAATTGCTCGCGGACGCGGGCGTCGATACGGCGGCCGATCGCCTCATAGCCCTCGCGCAGCTGTGCCGCCGACTGGGGCTGGAACCGCGTGTCGGTGCGCAGGAAGGTGAAGAAATCGGCCAGGCTGCCCTTGAAGCCGACCGCCTGCTTCTGCACCTCCATCGCCTTCAGGATACGCGCGACCTCGGACAGGCCGAGCTGGTGCACATCCTCGGCCTTGAGCGGCAGGGTGGTATTCTGCTCGATCAGATAGGCATAGAGCCGGTCGCCGCCCGGCATTCCCGACAGGCCGATACTGTCGCGCGCGGCGGGCAGATAGGTATCGGCGAGAAAGGCCCGCATCCGCCGCTCGGCGGGGAGGATGACGTCGCGGATCTGCGTGGCATAGGCGGCCTTGAGCCGCGCCTGATCCGCCGCCGGAACGCTGGCGGGAAACTGACGGACCGGACCGTAGAAGGTCGATTGCTCGACCGGCCCGGCGAGCAGATTGTCGAACTGCGCGATCATGTTGCGAACGACGAGCTTGGGCTGAACCACGCCGCTCGCCATGCCCTGCCGGAAGCGGCCGATGGCTTCGTCGAGCAGCCGCGCATATTCGACGTTGCGCTTCAGGTTGTTTTCATAGTCCGCCACCGTATTGAACGGCGCCGCGCCCTGGCCCGAGGCGAATTCGGGATAGAAGGTCTGGATGCCGTAGAAATGGTCCATCGGCCGCACGATGGTCAGCGCGACGATGGCCGGGTCATAGCCCTTGAGCGTGGTTTCGGTCTGCTGTCGAAAGACGTCATAGGCGATCTGGTTGGTCGCGGTCAGCCGGGCACGGTCGATCTGGCCGAGCCGCTTCAGGTCGCTTTCCGCCGCCTGCCGTTCGGCCTGGATATAGGCATCCGAATAGAAGTCGCCGATCCGGTCGGCGCGGCGCATGTCGCCCCGGAAAAGACCGCTGATCGGATTGCGCGCCAGGCTGGCTTCGTCGCTGTCATGGAAAAGCTGCTTGAGCCGGGCATCCTCCTTGCCTTCGCCGGGCTGGACGGGCGTCGGGGGCAGCGCCTGGGCGGCCGCGATGGCGAAGGGAACAGGCAGGGTGGCGGCAGCGAGCAAGGCGGCAAGGGGCAGAAGGCGCAAGCGGAAATCCCGTTCTGATCGAGGAGATCCTATCCCTATAAACCGCAATCCCCGGCGACAAGGTGGCGCGGTCGTCCGCTTCGCTTCCCCATGAAAAGCACGCCGTAACCCATGTTATGGGTCCGGCGCGCCATCATTCGGTTAAGGGCTGTGGCGGGGTCAGGCCGACTTGTTCGCCGCAGCCTTGGCCGCCGCCGATCCGGCATTGCTCGCCGCCTTCACGACATCGTCGAACAGCGACTTGGCGCGGTCCTTCGCCGCGTCCTTCGTCAGACCGGCTTCCTCCAGCTCGCGAAGGCCGGTCTCGCGCGCCGCCTGGGTGGCCTGGCGAATGGTCTCGCCCAGCTTCTTGCCGACCGGCGCCAAGAGCTGCTTTTCACGCGGCGAACGCGGGATCAGCGCCCCGGCGAGCGCGCCCACCGCAAGGCCGCCGACCAGGATGCCCAGCGGATTGCCCTCGATGGTGCGCGCGGTCTTCTGCGCGATCTCGCCCGCCTTGTCCTTGGCATCGTGATAGGCATGCGACGCGGTCTCACGACCATGGTCCAGCGTTTCGCGAAGCCGGCTATTCTGCTGATCGGTAGGGATTTCGGTGGTCATTGCGATCATCCTTCTGAACTACGGTGCCGACGGGTGCATCCGCCGGAAAACCAAATCAGCGCTTGCGCTTGAACAGGCGTGCGATCCGCCGACGGTTGAGCAACAGCCCGATGACGGCGACGCCGCCAGCCACCGCGCCGGGATTGTTCTTCGCGCCTTCCAGACCGCATTTGGCGGCGGTGCGGCCCGCATCCCGCGCCTGCGCGGCCAGGGCCTGCGGCTCCAGCCGCGCCTGGATGCGCGAGGCGGTCTTGTTCAGCCGCTCGCGCGCTTCGGCGGCCCGCAATTCGGCTTCGGCGACGGTCATGCCGCACCTCCCGCCAAGCGGCCCTTGCCGATCATCGCCAACACGCCGGCAATCACGACGACCAGGCCGACGACGATCAGCGTCGCGCCAAAGGGGCCGACCAACGGCGTCAGCGACAGGATCAGCCCGACGAGCAGCGCGACCAGTGCCGCAAGCCCGAGGACCGCCGCCGCACCGAAGAAGATCGCCGCGCTGCGATACCGGCCAACCTTGTCGCTGGCTTTCGCCTTGGCCAGATCGATCTCCGCCGCGATGAACGAGCGACCGTCATCGACCAGTTGCGACACCAGCGAGGTCAGCGTCTCGGGCTCGGGCACCCGCGCCGATAGGGGAGCAGCCGCCCGGGTCACGCCGTGGCGTCACCCGGCTCGCGGGTTTCGATACCCGACTGTACCACGCGTGCCAGCACGAAGCCCAGTGCCGCCGCAATGCCGATCGCGACCGCCGGGCTTTTCGCGACAAAGGCGCGGGCGTCGTCGAGCAGTTCCTCGACGTCCTTGTCCTTGATCGCGCCGGACAGCGAGGTCACGCTGTCGGCCGCCGAGCGGGCATATTGCCCATATTGGCTGCCCAGCTTCTCATCGACCTGACCGGCCGCATCGTTGAGCAGCTGCGCGACCTGATCGAGTGCCGATCCCGCCTTGGCCTTGCCGTCACCCGCCAGCGCATAGACCTTGTCCACCGCCTGCTGCTGGACCTTGGTGGCGCCTTCCTTGACCGACTGCTTGGCATCCGCCAGTCCCGCCTTGGGCTTGTCATGCGCCTCCGCCTCGCTGGCGAGCGGAGCCACTTCGGGCGCCACGCCCGCATTGCCCGCAAAATTGGGAGTGGTGCTCTGCGTCGTCGGCAATGTGCCGTCGGTGTCGACCATAGGAAAATCCTTTCTCCAAGGCCCGGATCACCGGGCGATTTGCGTTCTAACCCCGGTGACGGAAGCACAGTTCCATGCTTTTCCCGCAATTGCCCTTCGTCGTGTCACGCGATAGAGCGCCGCCGAGACCTTCAAGGCTGATGTAGGAGCATCGTTACGTGACCGCAATCATCGACATCCACGGGCGCCAGATCCTGGACAGCCGCGGCAATCCCACGGTCGAGGTGGACGTTCTGCTCGAAGACGGCAGCTTCGGCCGCGCCGCCGTACCCTCGGGCGCGTCGACCGGCGCGCATGAGGCGGTCGAACGCCGCGACGGCGACAAGAGCCGCTGGATGGGCAAGGGCGTCGAGGCGGCGGTCGAGGCGGTCAATGACGAGATCACCGACGCGATCCTGGGCATGGACGCCGAGGACCAGGCCGATCTGGACCGCGCCATGATCGAGCTGGACGGCACCGAGAACAAGGGCCGTCTGGGCGCCAACGCGATCCTGGGCGTCAGCTTGGCGGTGGCCAAGGCTGCGGCCGAAGCGCGGGGCCTGCCGCTCTACAAATATGTCGGTGGCGTCTCGGCGCACCTGCTGCCGGTGCCGATGATGAACATCATCAATGGCGGCGAGCATGCCGACAATCCGATCGACTTCCAGGAATTCATGATCATGCCGGTCGGCGCGGCGAACATCGTGGAGGCGGTCCGCTGCGGCTCGGAAATCTTCCACACGCTGAAGAAGGCGCTGCATGAGAAGGGTCTGGCGACCGGCGTAGGCGACGAGGGGGGTTTTGCCCCCAACATCGCCTCGACCACCGAAGCGCTCGACTTCATCATGGCCTCGGTCGAGAAGGCCGGGTACAAGCCGGGCGACGACGTGATGATCGCGCTCGACTGCGCCGCGACCGAGTTCTTTAAGGACGGCAAGTACAATATCTCGGGCGAGGGCAAGATCCTGTCGAGCCATGAGATGGCCGAATATCTGGCGAACCTGACCCGGCAGTACCCGATCCTGTCGATCGAGGACGGCATGGCCGAGGACGATTGGGAAGGCTGGAAGGCGCTGACCGACCTGATCGGCGACAAGGTCCAGCTGGTCGGCGACGATCTGTTCGTCACCAACCCGAAGCGTCTGAAGAAGGGCATCGAAGGCGGCTATGCCAACTCGCTGCTGGTGAAGGTCAACCAGATCGGCACGCTGACCGAGACGCTGGAGGCCGTGTCGCTGGCGCAGCGTTCGCGCTACACCGCCGTCATGTCGCACCGTTCGGGTGAGACCGAAGACGCGACCATCGCCGACCTGGCGGTCGCGACCAACTGCGGCCAGATCAAGACGGGCAGCCTCGCGCGTTCGGACCGGCTCGCCAAGTACAACCAGCTGATCCGCATCGAGGAAGAGCTGGGCGACTCGGCGCGCTATGCCGGTCGCGATATTCTGATCCGCGCTTGAAATCGAAGGGCGTCGATACAATTATGGCCGCTGTGACCAAGTCGACGCCTTTCATGCGGACCATGCGGCGGGCTGCCTTGCCCGCGCTCGGGTTGACGATCGTTGCGTTCTTCGGTGCCTATGCGGTGCTGGGGCGCAACGGTCTGCTCGCTTATGGCGAGTATCAGCGGCAATTGGTGAAGCGCGAACAGGATTATGCCGCGCTCGACAAGCGGCGGACCATCCTGAAGAACCGTGTCGCGCTGCTCGATCCCGACCATGCCAATCCGGACATGGTCGATGAGATGGTGCGCAAGGAACTGAACGTCGCGCATCCGGACGAGGTGATCGTCCCGTTGAAATAAGGGCGACCCCGCCGGGGGCCGCCCTTTTCCATTATCGACCCAGGAAGGTCAGCAGGTCGCCGGTCAGGCGATCGGCATGGGTGACGTTGAGCCCGTGCGGCGCGCCGTCATATTCGACCAGCTGCGATCCGGCGATTCCCGCCGCCGCCGCGCGACCCGCCGGATCGATCAGCACGGTCTGGTCGCCGGTGCCATGGACGACCAATGTCGGCACGCGGAAGGCGGGCAGGTCGGGCCGGAAATCGGTCTGGCTGAAGGCCTCGGCACAGGCCAGCGTCGGCTTCAGCCCCGCCTGCATCGCAACGCCGGTCGCCCAGTCGAGCACCTCGTCGCTAACCGGGCTGGAGATATAGCCCACGCCGAAGAACTGCTTGAAGAAGGTATGGCGCAGGAAATGCGCGCGGTCGTCGCGCAGCCCCTGGGCGATCTGGTCGAACACCGATTGGTCGGTGCCCTGCGGATTGTCGTCGGTCTTGGGCATATAGGGGACGACCGACGCGATCAGCCCGGCGGCGATCACGCCCTTGCCGTCGTGGCGGCTCATATAGCGGGCCACCTCGCCGCCGCCCATCGAAAAGCCGATCAGCGCGGCATCCTGCGCGCCCGTCGCCTCCAGCACGTCGGCCAGATCGTCCGACAGCGTGTCATAGTCGTAACCCGACCAGGGCTGGCCCGAACGGCCGAAGCCGCGCCGATCATAGGCAATGGCGCGGAAACCGGCTTCGGCCAGTCCCATCATCTGCGTGTCCCACATGTCGGCCGACAGCGGCCAGCCATGGATGAGGACGACCGGGCGGCCTTCGCCCCAGTCCTTGACATAGATGTCGGTCCCGTCACGCGTCTTCACATAAGGCATCGCCAACTCCTTGACGTTCTTGTGGTAAGCGGAAGGGGGAACGGGCCGCCCGAGCCACCGTTCCGTCGCCATGCCGCCATCAGTGCGATGTGGGCCGCGTGCGATTTTTCGGGACGTAACGCATTGCCAGCGGCTGGTGATGAAGTCACATTCGCCCCCATTCAGGATATGGAGCATGACGAATGCGGGGATGGCGGTGGATGCTGGCCGGATCGATGCTGGCGACACAGGTTGCGGGGGCCCCGGCGATGGCCCAGATGAGCACGATGACGGAGAATGACCCCTATATCTGGCTGGAGGACAAGGACGGCGCCAAGGCGCTGTCCTGGGTCGAGGCCGAAAATGCCAAGACACTGCCCCGGTTGCAGAATGATCCGCGCTATCAGACCTTCTACCAGGAAGCGCTGGCCATCGCCTCGGCGAAGGATCGCATTCCGATGCCGGGCCAGATGTATGGCCGCATCGTCAATTTCTGGCGCGACACCGATCACCCCCAGGGGCTGTGGCGCTGGACGACCGAGGCCGACTACGCCACCGCGAATCCCCGCTGGACGACGCTGCTCGACCTGGATGCGCTGAGCAAGGCCGAGGGCAAGAAATGGGTGTGGAAGGGCGTCACCTGCCTCAGCCCCGAGGAAAGGCTCTGCCTGGTCGCGCTGTCGGAGGGCGGTGAGGATGCGATCGAATATCGCGAGTTCGACATGGCGACCGGCGGCTTCGTACCCGATGGTTTCCGCCTGTCGACCTCCAAGCAGGGCGCGGCATGGCTGGACAAGGACACGTTGCTGGTCAGCCGAGACTGGGGGCAGGGGACCCTGACCAAGTCGAGCTATCCCTTCGTCGTGAAGATGGTCCGGCGCGGACAGCCGCTGTCGCAGGCCACCGAGATCTACCGCGGCGAGCCGTCGGACGAGCTGGGCACCTATGCGGGTGTGCTGACCGATGCCCAGGGCCATCGCGCGGTCGTGATCGAGCGGCGGCGGACCTTTTTCGGCGGCGACAAGCTGTTCTGGACGCCGCAGGGTGGGGCCAAGGCGATCGCCATGCCCGCGCGCGCCTTCCCCGCCGGAATGGTCGATGGCCGCGTGATCTTCCAGACCAGCGACGCATGGGGCTCGTTCCCGGCGGGTTCGGTCGTCTGGGCGCCGCTGTCCGAGCTGGAGGCGGGCAAGATCACCCCGCGCGCGCTGTTCACCCCGACCGACCGTCAGGCGGTGGAGGGCGTGTCGACCACGAAGGACCGCGTGGTCATTACCTATATCGACAATGTCCGGGGCCGGGCGAGCGTCTTTGCCCCCACCGCCACCGGCTGGGCGTCCTCGGCGGTGCAGATGCCCGACAATATGACCGTCGACGTGGCCAGCACGAGCGACCGGTCGGACATCGTCTATCTGTCGACCTCGGGCTTCACGACCCCGACCATCCTGTCGCGCTTCGACGCGGCGAAACCCTCCGCGCCGCAGGTGCTCAAGACGCTGCCCGCCCGGTTCGACGCGACCGGCGCGACGGTCCATCAATATGAGGCGGTGTCGACCGACGGCACCAAGATCCCCTATTTCGTCGTCCTGCCCAAGGGCGCGAAGCTGGACGGCACCACGCCGACGCTGATGACCGCCTATGGCGGGTTCGAGATTGCGCGGCTGCCCTATTATCTGGGGTCGACCGGCAAGATCTGGACCGAGCGTGGCGGGGCGTTCGTGCTCGCCAATATCCGGGGTGGTGGCGAGTTCGGGCCGAAATGGCATGACGCGGGCCGCAAGACCAAGCGGCAGATCATCTATGACGACTTCGCCTCGGTCGCCAAGGACCTGTTCGCACGGCATATCTCCAGCCCGCAGAAGCTGGGCATCTATGGCGGCTCGAACGGCGGCCTGTTGATGGGGGTCGAACTGACCCAGCATCCCGAGCTGTGGAAGGCGGTGACGATCCAGGTACCGCTGCTCGACATGGTCCGCTACCAGAAGATCGCGGCGGGCGATTCGTGGAAGGACGAATATGGCTCGATCGACGTGCCCGAAGAGGCCGCGTTCCTGCGCAAGATCTCGCCCTATGCCAATATCCGCAAGGGCGTCGCCTATCCCGAGCCTTATATCTGGACGACCACCAAGGACGATCGCGTCGGGCCGCAACATGCCCGCAAGTTCGCGGCGCGGCTGGGTGAATATGGCATCCCCTATCTCTTCTACGAGGATATGGCGGGCGGCCATTCGGGCGACGCAGACATCGCGCAGGGCGCCCGGCTCAATGCCCAGCAGATGGTCTATTTCGCACAGAAACTGATGGGCCCGGCGAAGTGAACCAGGGGGCGCGAGCGCATGCCGTTCGCTCGCGCCCTTTATCGATGGGCGATTGCGGCGTAATTGCTCTTGCTGCGTTGCGGCAGGACGGGCAAATGCAGGGCATGACCGATATGACGACGACCGAGCGCCGTCCGGCTGAGCCGGCGGCGGGCGCTCCTGCGATCATCTTCGAAGCCATTGTGAAGATGCAGGCGGTGTCCGCCATGTATAATCGCGGCGAAGTGGTGTTGGCGCCCCATGTGATCTACACGCGGCATGACGAGCTGTACGTCGATGCCACGACCGTCGAGCGGGACGGCAAGCCGCCGCGCGAGGAAAAGATGGGGACGTTCAAGCTGGCGGGCCTGGGCTCGCTGCGCCTGACCCCACGCCGCTTCCCCGCCAGCGCGCTGTTCGAGCGGGACGCGGAGAAGTACAGGAACTGCGCCCTGATGATGGTCGACCCCGCCTGATCGGGCGTCGCTGAAATCCGGGGCGGCCGGGTGTTCCCCGACCGCCCCCCAAATGTCCGATCAGCGGCAGCGAACCTGGTTCTGCTCGATCGACCGCCCGGCCAGCGCACCACCGGCCGCGCCCAGCAGCGTCGCGATCGTGCTGCTTCGCCCGCCGACCAGATTGCCCAATATGCCGCCCGCCGCGCCGCCGATGATCAGGCCGGTCGTGCCGTCCGACCGGCGGCAATAATAGCGGCCATCGGTGCCCGCATAGACGCGGTCCTGCGGTTGCAGCACGCGTTCGCGATATTGCGGGCCGTCCCGATAATCGCCGACCGGGTCGTAATAGGGTTCGCCATTGGCATAGCCATCCGCCGGGATCGACGGCGCGACGCGATAGCCGCCGGGACCGCCGGGCGGCGGCGGGGCGGGGCGGTCATAGCCGTCGTCATATCCGCCGCGTTCGCGCCGCGACAGGTACAGCTCGGCCTCCTGCCGGTAGATCTGATATTCCCGGTCGAACCGCGCCTGCGCCGCGCGGAAGCGCGCATCGTCGGCGGCGGTCTGTGCCGTGGCGGGAATGGCGGTCAGGGTGACGGCCGTCGTGATCGCGACGGTGGCCAGGCGGCGAAAGCCCATCGGTTATCCTCCAGCGCTCGGACAATCGGGCGATGCGACCGATACGGCTACGAATCGATATGGTTCCTGAACGACGCCCCCGGATCAGGCGACGCTTTTGGTGACGAAGCTGTCCATCACCCGCTTGCGTCCCGCCTGTTCGAAATCGATCTCCAGCTTGTTGCCCTCGATCGCGGCGATCGCCCCATATCCGAATTTCTGGTGGAAGACCCGGTCGCCCACGCCCAGGTCGTCGCGCCCCTTTTGCCCCAAGCCGACCGAGGGCGCGCGCGACTCGACGATCCGCGCGGGGCGCGTCGGCGTCGCGTTCTGGCTGGTCGCCGCTCGCTGCCAGCCCGGCCCGCGCCCCGTCCCCCGCGCCACATTGGCGAAGGGGTCGGCATGTTCGGACCAGTTGGCGCGCCACAGGCTCTCGCCGCCGGTCATGCTCGTCTCGCTGTCGATATGCTCGGGCGGCAGTTCGCCGACGAAGCGGCTCGGCAGGCTGGAGGTCCATTGGCCATAGATGCGCCGATTGGCCGCATGCAGGATCACCGCCTTGCGCCGCGCCCGGGTGATCGCGACATAGGCAAGGCGCCGCTCCTCCTCCAGGCTGCGCGTGCCGCCTTCATCGATCGCGCGCTGCGAGGGGAACAGCCCTTCCTCCCAGCCCGCGAGGAAGACGGTGTCGAACTCCAGCCCCTTGGCGGCGTGGATCGTCATGATCGTCACCTCGGGCTCGCGCTGGTCGCCGTCGCGTTCCATGACCAGCGACACATGCTCCAGAAACGCGCCGAGCGACTCGTAATCCTCCATCGCGCGGACGAGTTCGGACAGGTTCTCCAGCCGCCCGGCCGCCTCCGCCGACTTTTCGTTCTGGTACATGGCAGTATAGCCGCTCTCGTCGAGCAGCTGTCGGGCGAGTTCGGGATGCGGCAGGTCGCGGGCCATGTCGCGCCACCGCGCGATGTCGCCGATCAGATTGCCCAGGCTCCGCCGTGCCTGCGGGGTCAGCTCGTCGGTGTCGAGGATACGCGCCGAGGCCAGGGTCAGCGGCAGGCCCTCGGCCCGCGCCAATTGGTGGATCTTGGCCAGCGCCTTGTCGCCCAGTCCGCGCTTGGGAACGTTGACGATCCGCTCGAACGCCAGATCGTCCGATGGTTGGTTGACCACCCGCAGATAGGCCAGCGCATCGCGGATTTCGGCGCGCTCGTAGAAGCGGAAGCCGCCGACGATCCGGTACGGCAGGCCGATCGCGATGAAGCGATCCTCGAACTCGCGCGTCTGGTGCGAGGCGCGGACCAGGATCGCGATATCGCCATAGGAGGTGCCGGATCGCCGCGCCGCCTCGATCTCCTCGCCGACGCGCCGGGCCTCTTCGGGGCCGTCCCATACGCCCAGCACCCGGACCTTTTCGCCCACGTCGAGTTCGGTCCACAGCGTCTTGCCCAGTCGTCCGCCATTATTGGCGATCACGCCCGACGCCGCCCCCAGGATATGCGGGGTCGAACGGTAATTCTGTTCCAGCCGGATGACCTTGGCACCGGGGAAGTCGCGCTCGAAGCGCAGGATATTCTCCACCTGCGCGCCGCGCCAGGAATAGATGGACTGGTCGTCGTCGCCGACGCACGCGATATTCTTGCGCGCCTGCGCCAGCAGCCGCAGCCAGAGATACTGGACGCTGTTGGTGTCCTGATATTCGTCGACCATGATATAGCGGAAACGCTGCTGATAATGCTCCAGCACATCGCGATGCGTCTTCAGGATGGTCAGCATGTGGAGCAGCAGATCGCCGAAGTCGCAAGCGTTCACGCTGCGCAGCCGGTCCTGATACTGGCGATACAGCTCGGCCCCACGGCCATTGGCATAGCGTTCGGCCTCGCCCGCATCGATGTCGCCGGGGACCAGCCCCTTGTTCTTCCACTCGTCGATCAGCCCGCCGAGCGCCCGCGCCGGGAAACGCTTCTCGTCGATATCGGCCGCGACGATCAGCTGCTTGAGCAGGCGGAGCTGGTCGTCGGTGTCGAGGATGGTAAAGTTCGACTGGAGCCCGACCAGCTCGGCATGGCGGCGCAGCATCTTGGCGCCGATGGCATGGAAGGTGCCCAGCCATGGCATCCCCTCCACGGCATCGCCGACCAGCCGCCCGACGCGTTCCCGCATCTCGCGTGCAGCCTTGTTGGTGAAGGTGACGGACAGGATTTCGGAAGGCCAGGCCTTGCGGGTGTAGAGCAGATGCGCCAGCCGCGCGGTCAGCGCCGCCGTCTTGCCCGTGCCCGCGCCCGCCAGCACCAGGACCGGGCCATCGGTGGTCAGCACCGCCTCACGCTG
The DNA here is from genome assembly GCF_040544655.1 of Sphingomonas sp. 1185. Taxonomy (NCBI): domain Bacteria; kingdom Pseudomonadati; phylum Pseudomonadota; class Alphaproteobacteria; order Sphingomonadales; family Sphingomonadaceae; genus Sphingomonas; species Sphingomonas sp. 1185. Next base: position 81,542 of record NZ_JBEPKL010000001.1, on the reverse strand, counting down.
TGCCGGGTTCAGCGTGCGCAGATAAGGGTAATCGGCCATTTGTCCGGTGGAAATCCGGGCGGGATCGGCGGAGGAAGCGACGGTCATCGCGAACAGTTAGGGAACGTTGGCCGCCGGGGCAACCTTCGGCCGTTCGATGGCGATGCTGTGTCATAGCGGGATATGTCACACGGGCGTCCCACGCCCGACCCGAAACCGACATGCGGGCGGCCTAGGGCCGGTGCGTGCCGACGAGCGACGCGGTGGAAACACCGACGCCGCCGTGACGGGCATGACCCCATGCAGGAGCTTCCCATGAGCAAGATCTTTGCCGTCGCCCTTGCGACCTCGTTTTTCCTGTCCGGCGCCTCCGTTCAGGCGCAGCTGCGCGAACCGGTCAGCATCAAGGTCCGTCACGTCGATCTCGATCTCCATCGACCCGATCACCGGGCGATGCTCGACGCCCGCATTCGCCGCGCGGCGGCGATCGCGTGCGGACCCATGACCAATGATCTGGCGCAGAACGAAGGCGTAGCGCGGTGCCGCGCGGAGATGCAGGCCGACGCCGCCGTGAAGGTCGCCGCGCTGCTCGCCGCCCCCGTCATGCTGGCCAGCACGCGATAAGGGCCTGTCCGGGATAGGGCGGGACGTCGCACGAGGGCGTCCCGCCGCATCCCGGCATGGCATTCGCCACGGCTCACGGGCCCGGCGTCATAAAAACGTCACCTCCGTGGCGCAACGGACGTTCATCATGACACCTTATGCGCTTGCCGGCGGGGAATCCGAATCTCGCGCTCGTGGACCGAAGCTCGATGCGTCGCTGCATCCGTCGGGGCGGTGGATTTTCCTCGCGCTGATCGTTGGCGGCCTGGCCTATGCGGGGGGCAGCATCGTGACTGACACGGCGCGGGTCGGCGAGCCGATGGCGGTTGGTGTCTTCGCCTTTCTGGGCCTCGCTCTGCTAATTGCGCTGGGGTTCGAGTTCGTCAACGGCTTCCACGATACCGCCAATGCGGTGGCGACGGTGATCTATACCCATTCGCTCCCCGCGCCGGTGGCCGTCATATGGTCGGGTTTCTTCAACTTCCTCGGCGTCGTCACCTCCACCGGCGCGGTCGCCTATTCGATCATCACCCTGCTGCCGATCGACCTGATGCTGCATGTCGGATCGGCGGGCGGGTTCGCGATGATCTTCGCGCTGCTGCTGGCGGCGGTGATCTGGAATCTGGCGACCTGGGCGGTGGGGCTGCCCAATTCGTCCAGCCATGCGCTGATCGGGTCGATCCTGGGAGTCGGCCTCGCCAACCAGCTTCTGTCCAGCATCCCCGGCACGTCGGGCGTCGACATGGAGCAGGTGCGGAAGGTCCTCTCCGCGCTGCTGTTCAGTCCGCTGATCGGCTTTGCCGGTGCGCTGATGCTGCTCCTCGTCATGAAGCGTTTTTTCCGCGACGACCGCCTGTATCGCGAACCCGAGGGCGATACGCCCCCGCCGCGCGGCATCCGGGCGTTGCTGATCTTCACCTGCACGGCGGTCAGCTTCGCGCATGGCGGCAATGACGGGCAGAAGGGGATGGGGCTGATCATGCTCATCCTGATCGGCTGCGCGCCCACCGCCTATGCGCTCAACCGGACGCTGCCCGAAAGTGCGATGCCCGCCTTTGTCCGCAGCGCCGACATCGCCTCCGCCGCCTATGCCGCGCACGGCACCGGCCACGCGGTCCCGCTGGACCAGGCCCGCGCCGCCGTCGTCGATGGCGTACGCGCCAAGACGATCGATACGCCGCAGGTCTATGAGGGCCTGTCGGTCCTGTCGCACGACATCGGCGAGCGGATCGCCGATTACGGTACGCTCAGCCGCGTACCGGCGGCGGTCGTTCCCAATCTGCGCAACGATATGTATCTCGTTCTCGATACCACCCGGATGGTGACCAAGGACGAAGGTGCCAAGAGCCGTTTCACCGCCGGCCAGATCGAGTCGCTCAACGGTTATGCCAAGCAGCTGGAGCGCGGCACCCGCTATATTCCGCTCTGGGTGAAGATCACGGTCGCCCTGGCGCTGGGCCTGGGGACCATGGTCGGCTGGCGGCGCATCGTGGTCACGGTCGGCGAGCGGATCGGCAAGACGCATCTGACTTATGGCATGGGGGCGGCGGCCGAGCTGATGACGGCGGCGACGATCCTGCTCGCCGACCAGTTGGGGCGGCCGGTGTCGACCACGCATATCCTGTCCTCCGGCGTCGCCGGTGCCTCGGTCGCCAATGGCGCCGGGCTCCAGGCGCGGACGATCCGCAACATGGCGCTCGCCTGGGTCATGACCCTGCCGGTCGCGATGTTGCTGTCGGGTACGCTCTATTGGCTGCTGCTCAAGTTGACCGAGGTGCTGGCGGGCTGATCCGGCCCGCCGGGTCGCAGCTTATAGGCCTTTACGACGGCATTTGGCTTCTGCCACAGCGGGCGGATGACCCGTGCCTCGACACCTTCGCACCGCCATATCCTGCTGGCCAGCCTGACTGGGACGGCGGTCGAGTTCTACGATTTCTACATATATGCGACGGCGGCGGCGCTGGTGTTCGGGCCGCTCTTCTTCCCGGCCTCCTCGGCGGCGGCGCAATTGCTGCTGTCCTATGCCAGTTTCGGGCTTGCCTTTGTCGCGCGGCCGGTCGGGGCGATCGCCTTTGGTCACTTCGGCGACCGGGTCGGGCGCAAGTCGACACTGGTGGTCAGCCTGATGCTGATGGGCGGATCGACCGTCGCCATCGCCTTCCTGCCGACCTATGCGCAGGCGGGCTGGATCGCCCCGTTGCTGTTGTGCATCGCGCGACTGGGGCAAGGCCTTGGGCTGGGCGGCGAATGGGGTGGTGCGGCGCTGCTGGCGGTGGAGAATGCGCCGTCGGGGCGGCGCAACACCTGGGGCATGTTTCCCCCGCTCGGCGCGCCGGTCGGCTTCATCCTGGCGAACGGCTTTTTCCTGCTCCTGGGTCTCGTCCTGACCGATGCGCAATTCCGCGCCTGGGGGTGGCGACTGCCGTTCCTGGCCAGCGCGGTGCTGGTGATGCTTGGCCTGTGGGTCCGCCTGCGGCTGACCGAGACACCGGATTTCGCCGAGGCCAAGCGGACCGAGGCCCTGCCGCGTGTGCCGATCGCGACGCTGTTGCAGGGGCATGGCCGTGCGCTGCTGGCGGGGACGGGCGGGGTGATCGCCTGTTTCGCCATCTTCTACCTCGCGACCGCCTTCGCGCTGGGCTATGGCACCAGCGCCCTCGGCTATCCGCGTGAGGCGTTCTTGGGCGTCCAGCTCGTCGCGATCCTGTTCCTGGCGCTGGGCGTCGTGGTGTCGAGCGTGATGGCCGATCGCCGTGGCGCGCCCATGATGCTGGCGCTGGGCTTTGCCGGATGTGCGCTGGTCGGCGTCGCGATGGGGCCGATGCTGGGATCGGGATCGCTGGCGATCGTCTTCGTCTGGCTGGCGGCGGCGCTGTTCGTGATGGGCTTCGCCTATGGACCGCTGGGCGGTTGGCTGCCCGCGCTGTTCCCGGCGGGGGTGCGCTATACCGGCGTATCGATGACCTTCAATCTGGGTGGGATCATCGGCGGTGCGCTGGCGCCGATCGCGGCGCAGGCGCTGACCGAGCGCGGCGGGCTGAACTGGGTCGGCGGCTATCTGGTTGCCGCGGGCCTGCTCAGCCTCGCCGGGCTGGCGTTGATGCGGGGGCGGAGCTTGGCTCAGCCCTGACGCAACAGGGTCAACCGCGCCTTGCCATGGACGCGCGAGGCGTCGACGACGAAGCCCGGCAGGTCGATCTCTTCCTGCTTGGCCGTCTCGATGCTGATCCAGGTGCCCGCCGCCACCCAGCCCAGTCGGGTCAGCTTGTCGAGCGCCACGACGCCCGCGCCGGTGCCATAAGGCGGGTCCATCAGGATCAGGTCGAGCGGCTGGCGCGCGGGGCCCAGCGCCAGCACCGAGGTCGCCCGGACATCGCCCTTCGCCCCCAGCTTGGCGAGATTGGCGCGTAGTGCGTCCAGCGCCCCGCGATCCTGCTCGACAAACAGGCAGGACGCCGCGCCGCGCGACAGCGCCTCGATCCCCAGCGCGCCCGATCCCGCGAAGAAGTCGCCGACCGCCAGCCCCTCGAAATCGCCCAGCCGCGCCGCCAGCATCGAGAAAAGGGCTTCGCGCGTGCGATCCGCGGTCGGGCGCGTGACGTCACCCTTGGGCGCGACCAGCGGGCGGCCCCGCCACTCTCCGGCAATGACGCGCATCAGCGATTTCCTCCCGGACGACCGGGCCGTCCGTTACGCCCACCGCCAAAGGGGCGTCCGCCGCCCGATGGTGCGGGCGGTCGCGGACCCCGCGACGGCCGATCACCGCCCGAGGGGCGCTCGTCGCGACCACCCCGCGCCGAGGGCGCCGCGTCGGACCGCGCCCGGAACGAACGATCCCCTCCGGAGGGGCGTTCGCCGCCACGCGCGGGTCTTTCGTCACGAGCGCCGCGTCCCGTGGGTCCGGCATCCGGACGCGCCCGGAAGGGACGTTCGGTGCCCCGTGCAGGCCGATCCTCGCGAACGGCGCGCCCGCTCGGTCCGGCATCGGTCCGGGAGCGAAAGGGACGCTCCCCCCCGGCCAGCCGTTCGCCACGGGCAGGACGCTCGTCACGCCCACCGCGCCCCGACGGGGCGTTTTCGGATCGCGGGCGGAAGGAACGCTCCTGCCGGTCGCCGGAGCGTGGCGCACCGGGACGCGCGCGCTCGCCGAACGGTGTCGAAGCGCGAGGCTTGGCGTCGCGCCGGGGCGTGGCATCCTGGTCCGCCGTGCGCCGCGCCTCGGGCCGGGCCGGGCGTTCCGGCTTGGCATTCGTGGGCGGCGTGCGGAAACCGGCGCGGGGCGTCGGGCGGACGGCATCGGCGGGGATACCGCCCAGCAGGGTCTTGCGGAACTCGACGATCTGCGCGCCCTTGACCTCCCCGATCTCGCCCACCGGCAGATCGTCCAGGACGAAGGGGCCATAGCGCAGGCGGATCAGACGGCTGACCTGGAGGCCGAGATGTTCGAGGACGCGCCGGACCTCGCGATTCTTGCCCTCGCGCAAGGTCATCTCGATCCAGACATTGGCGCCCGTGCGACGCTCCAGATTGGCGTCGATCTGGCCATAGCGGATACCGTCGATCTCGACCCCGTGGATCAGATCCTCGAGCTGCGCCTGGGTGATGTCGCCATAGGCGCGTGCGCGATAGGTCCGCTCCACCCCGGTCGCAGGCAGTTCCAGCTGGCGCTTGAACCCGCCATCGGTGGTCAGCAGCAGCAGTCCTTCGGTATTGAGGTCGAGCCGCCCGACCGGCACGAGGCGGGGAAGCCCGGCGGGCAGACGGTCATAGATGGTCGGCCGCCCGGCGGGATCGCGTTCGGTCACCAACAGGCCGTTGGGCTTGTTGTAGAGGAACAGCCGCGTCGGCTCGGGCGCGGCGACCTGTTGGCCGTCGACCGTTACTCCGTCGAGCGAGGAAAGCAGCGTCGCGGGCGTGTCGATCGTCGTGCCGTTCAGCGCGACCCGACCCTCGGCGATCATCCGCTCGACTTCCCGGCGCGAGGCGACTCCGGCCCGGGCAAGCAGCTTGGCGATACGTTGTTCTGGTGTCATGATCCACGCTGATACATAGGGTGTCGCGCAAAGGAAAATATTTGCGTCGTTTCCCCCGACAATGCGTTAGGCGCAAGAGCGGGCAAGAAAGACGGGCCGATACGGGATGAGACTCTTCGGGCGAAAGAAGCGACAGCTGACCAAGCTGTTGGTGGTCGAAGACGAACCGCTGGTCGCGTTCGACACCGAACATGTCCTGACCGACGCCGATTACGAGGTCGTCGCGACCGTTGACCGGGCCAGCAAGGCGGTGACGCTGATCGAGGGGGACACCCCTATCGACCTCGTTCTGGCGGATGTCAGGCTGGCCGACGGCAGCGGACTCGACGTGGCGCGCGCGGCGCGGGCGCGGGGCATACCGGTGCTGTTCCTGACCGGAACGCCGCCCGACGAGGCGGACGGATTGGCCGAGGGCATCCTCATGAAGCCCTATGGCCCGCGCGAGCTGCTGGGTGCGATCACGGTCATCGAGGAGCGCCGGACCGGCAAGCCGCCGAGCCGTCTGCCCGCGGGCTTCCGCCTGTTCGCAGGCGCCTGACGCCGCCGTCATCGGCGACATTGCCCCCATCGGCCAAGCCCTCTACGGTCCGCGCTTTGCAGTCGAGGCGAAACGGATCGGGTATGGCGAGTGGGCGTTGGGTGGATGCGGTAAGGCCCTATATCGAACCGGCGCCGCTCGCCGCACTGGCGCTCGGCATATCCTCCGCCTTTCCGCTGACCATGATCAACGCGACCCTGGCGAGCCGTCTGGCGGAGGCGGGGATCGAGAAGAAGAGCGTCACCGCCTTCGCGCTGGTCATCCTGGCCTATAATCTCAAATGGCTGTGGGCCTGGATCGTCGAGGGGGTGAAGATCCCCGTCCTGCACCGTCTGGGCCAACGCGTATCCTGGCTGTTCGTCGTCGCCGCGCTCGTCTGTGCGGCGGCGGTCGGGCTGGGGCTTTCGGACCCCCGCGTCTCGCTGGCGCAGACGGCCATGGCCGCGATCGCGCTGGGCATTGCCGGTGCGACCTTCGACATCGTGATCGACGCCTATCGCATCGAATTGCTGGAGCCGCGCCAGCTGGGCGTCGGTGCGGGCATGGGGCAATATGGCTGGCGCATCGGATCGGCGCTGGTCGCTTCTCTGTCGCTGGTGATCGCGGCGCGGGCGGGGTGGAGCATCGCCTATATCGTCAGCTGCGCCTTCGCGCTGCCCGCGCTGCTGACCGCGCTGATCATGGGTGAGCCCGCGCGGCATGCCGAAATCACCGCGCGCCGCCCGGCCGAGGGGATCGTTCGCGCGGTCGTCGGCCCCTTTGCCGAGTTCTTTCGGCGGCAGGATGCGGTTCTCGTGCTGGCCTTCATCCTGGTCCACAAGATCGGCGACACGCTGGCCAATCTGACCTTCCGCCTGCTGTTCAACGATCTGGGCTTTTCCAAGGACGAGATCGCCTTTTACGACGTCGGGGTCGGTTTCTGGGCGCTGCTGGTCGGCGTGTTCGTCGGCGGCATTCTCTATGCCCGGCTGGGCATGAAGCGATCGGTGATGATCAGCCTGGTGCTGATGGCAGTGTCCAACCTGTCCTTCGCCGGGCTGGCAGCGGCGGGGCACAGCAATCTGGGCATGGCGGGCGCGATCGGGTTCGAGAATTTCGCGAGCGGGATCGGCGGCGTCACGCTGGTCGCCTATTTTTCGGCCTTGACCGATCTGCGTTTCACCGCCGCGCAATATGCCCTGATCTCGGCCGCGACCAGCGTGTTGGGGCGTATCCTGAGCGGAACGACGGCGGGGGCGCTGGTCGAGCGGTTCGGCTATGTCGATTTTTACCTGCTGACCACCGTCATCGCCTTGCCTGGCGTCGTCCTGTTCGGCTGGATGGCGCGGTCGGGGATGATCGACCGCTCGATCGGCAGCGCGGGCGTCGAGGGGGAAGGCGACACCCGCGCCGACGTGGCCGTCAAAGGCTGATCGGCCGCCCTTCGTCGGCGAAGGCGGCGCTGACCGCCGCCGCGCTGGCGAGGACTCCGTCGATCCGCCGGGCGCCGAGCAGATCGCTCATCAGGAAGCGCGCCTTTTCCGGCGCCACCTCCATCTGCGCCAGGACGGTGAGCAAGGCCGCCTCCGCCGCCGTCATCCGCCCGCAGCAGCACGGCGCGATCGCGATCTGGCCCGAGGCATGCGCCGCGAGATCGGCCATCAGCGTCCGCATCAGGATAAGCGGGCGGCGAAAATCCTGCCCGAAGACGGTGAACAATGTATGCGCCGCCCGCGCATCGGCCAGCCCGTGCGCGCCCATCCGGCGGATCGCGAACAACGCGATCCGGGCATGGGGGCAGGCCGGGAGCATATGGGGCAGGGCAGTGGCGAGCGTGGTGGTTTCGGCCATCGGGCGGGACTCCGTATTTGCCCGCTCATGCTAAACCGTCGCTATTGATAGTCAATCGCAAATAAAGCGTGATGCGTTATCGGTTCGTCGCATCATTGCGGCACCTCGTCATTCGCTTCCAGAACCTGTCCCGCCAGATAGAGCGATCCGGCGATCAGAACCCTGGCGGGGCGGTCGAAATGCCCGGCGATCCGCGACAAGGCGTCGGCCGGATCGGTGGCGGCTTCGGCCGACAGACCCTGGCGGCGCGCCTGCTCGGCCAGGTCCTCGGGCGCGTGGCAGGCATGATGCGGCACCGGCACGGTCACGACTAGGTCCACCATAGCGCCCAGCCTATGCAGGACGGGCCCGGCATCCTTGTTGGCCAGCATGCCCAGCACCAGCGCGGAAGGCCCTTGCGCCTTCCACCCGGCCATCGTTCGCGCCACCGGCGTCGCGGCAGAGGGGTTGTGCGCGCCGTCCAGCCAGCATTCGCTTCCCTTGGGCAAGACCTGCGTCAGCGGGCCGGATGACAGTCTCTGCATCCGCGCGGGCCAGTGCGCCTGCGTCGCTGCGGCCTGGAGCGCGCTATCGGGGATCGTCACCGCCGCCTGATGCCGCGCCATGGCCACCGCCAGGGCCAGATTGCGAGACTGGTGCGGGCCCGACAGGCCGGGGCGGGGGAGGGTGATCGTGCCCTGCCGGTCCTCGTAGAGAATGGCCTTGCCATCGGATCGGCTGAACCAGGCTTCCCCACGCGCCAGCATCGGTGCGCCAGCAGCCTCGGCGACCTCCGCGATCGCCTGTCGCAACGGCCGGGCATAGTCCATCGTCACCAGCGGGGTGCCCGCCTTGGCGATCCCGGCCTTTTCGCGAGCGATGCCGGTCAGGCTGCTGCCCAGAAAGGCCTCATGGTCGATCCCCAGCGCCGCGATCCCGCATATGGCGGGGGGCGGCAGGATGTTGGTCGCGTCGAGCCGCCCGCCCAGGCCCACCTCGACGATGGTTGCCGCCGCCGGGGTCCGCGCAAAGCAGAGAAAGGCGGCGGCGGTCGTCACCTCGAAGAAGCTCGCGCCGATCCCCTCGGCATGGTCGAGCACCTCGTCCAGCACGGAGGCCAGCTCAGTGTCGTCGATTAACCGCCCGCCAAGCCGGATACGCTCGTTGAAGCGAACCAGATGCGGGCTGGAATAGACATGCACCGCCTGGCCCGACGCCTCGATCGCGGCACGCAGAAAGGCACAGGTCGATCCCTTGCCGTTCGTCCCGGCGACATGGAAGACCGGCGGCAGATGATGCTGTGGATCCCCCAGCCGGGCGAGCAGCGTCGTGATCCGTTCCAGCCCCAATATGTCCGCCCCCGGCGACAGCGACCAGAGCCGGTCGAGTTGCGCCTGCACGGCGGGGTTTTGGGATCGGGCATGATCGGGCATCGGCCGGTCTCGTGAAGGGAATGAAAAAGAGGCGGACCTCTCGGCCCGCCCCTCTAGTGGCGTCGCGGCGAAAAGGCGACGCTTCGCGATCGGGATGTCAGGCGGCCTGACGCGAGGCGGTCAGATAGCCGATGACCGTCGCCAGCCGCTCGCGCAGATCGTGGCGATGGACGACCATGTCGAGCATGCCGTGATCCAGATAATATTCCGAAGTCTGGAAATCGTCGGGCAGCTTTTCGCGGATCGTGCTCTCGATCACGCGGCGGCCGGTGAACGCCAAGGTCGCCTTGGGCTCGGCGATCTGGACGTCGCCCAGCATCGCATAGGCGGCCATCACACCGCCCGAGGTCGGGTCGGTCAGCACGACGATATAGGGCAGGCCCGCATCGTGCAGCATCTGGATGGCGACCGTGGTGCGCGGCATCTGCATCAGGCTGAGGATACCCTCCTGCATCCGCGCGCCGCCCGAGGCGGTGAAGATCACATAGGGGCAGTTGTCGGCGATCGCCGCCTCGACGCCGCGCACGAACGCCTCACCCACGGCCAGGCCCATCGAGCCGCCCATGAAGGCGAAGTCCTGTACGCCGACCACGACCTTGTTGCCCAGGATCGTGCCGCGCGCATTGACCAGCGCGTCGGCGTCGCCGTTATTGGCACGGGCGACCTTCAGGCGGTCGGTATAGCGCTTGGAGTCGCGGAATTTCAGCGGATCCTCGGGCACCTTGGGCGGCGACAGCTCGGCGCAGCTGCCCTCGTCGAACAGGTGCCGGAAACGCGCCTTCGGCCCGATGCGGTCGTGATGATCGCATTTCGGGCAGACGTTCAGATTGTCTTCCAGCTCCTTGGTGAAGACCATCTGCCCGCATCCCTTGCACTTGTGCCAGAGATTGTCGGGCGTCTCCCGCTTGGCGACGAAGGGGATGACGTTGCGGACGCTGTTGAGCCAGCTCATGCGAGTTCCTTGCGCGCGTCGGCGATCGCCGACGACAGAGTTTCAATATAGGCACGGACCGGGGCGGGCGCCGCCGCGCCATGTTCTCCGACCAGATCCACGATGGCGGAGCCGACGACCACGCCGTCGGCGACCCGGCCGATCGCCGCCGCCTGGTCGGGCGTACGGACGCCGAAACCCACCGCGACCGGCAGGTTCGTCGCCGCCTTCAGCCGGGCGACCGCATCCTCGATCGAGGATTGCGCCGCCTGCTGCTGGCCGGTGATGCCCGCGACGGAGACATAATAGAGGAAGCCATCGGCACCCGTCAAAATCGTCGGCAGCCGCACGGCGTCGCTGGTCGGGGTCGCCAGCCGGATCGAGGCGATGCCCTTATCCCGCAAGGCGACGCCCAGCGCGTCGTCCTCTTCGGCGGGCACGTCGACGCAGATCACGCCGTCCACGCCTGCGCCAGCTGCGGCCTGCGCGAACCATTCGGGGCCGCGCACCGTCATGGGATTGGCATAGCCCATCAGGACCAGCGGCACTTCGGCATGGCGCGCGCGGAAGGCGCTGGCGATCGCCAGCACGTCGGCGGTGCGGGTGCCCGCCCCCAGGCTGCGGATATTGGCCTTCTGGATCGCGGGGCCGTCGGCCATCGGATCGGTGAAGGGCATGCCCAGTTCGATCAGGTCCGCGCCACCCTCGACCAGCGCGTCGAGGATCGCGGCAGTGTCGGCGGGGGTCGGATCACCAGCGGTCACGAAACAGACGAGCGCGGCGCGCCCCGCCGCACCGCAGCGGGCGAAGGTGTCGGCGATCCGGCTCACATCTTGGCTCCCAGCGCTTCGGCGACGGTGAAGATGTCCTTGTCCCCCCGGCCCGAGATATTGACCAGCACGATCTGGTCGCGGTTCATCAGCGGCGCACGGCGGATCAGGCCGACCAGCGCATGGCTGCATTCCAGCGCGGGAATGATCCCCTCGACCTTGCAGCACAGCTGGAACGCGTCGAGCGCCTCGGTGTCGGTCACGCCCTCATAGACGACGCGACCGGTGTCGTTCAGCCAGCTATGCTCGGGCCCGATGCCCGGATAGTCGAGCCCGGCCGAGATCGAATGCGCCTCGGCGATCTGGCCGTCCTCGTCCTGCAGCAGATAGGTCTTGTTGCCGTGCAGGATACCCGGCTTGCCACCGGTCAGGCTGGCGGCATGCTGGGTGGTGTTCAGGCCATGCCCTGCCGCCTCGATGCCCAGCATCGCGACCTCGGGATCGTCGAGGAAGGGGTGGAACAGGCCGATCGCGTTCGATCCGCCGCCGACCGCGGCGATCAGCAGGTCGGGCAGCCGTCCTTCGGCCTCGAGAATCTGCGCCTTCGACTCGGTGCCGATGACCGCCTGGAAGTCGCGGACCATCTCCGGATAGGGATGCGGTCCCGCCGCCGTGCCGATGATGTAGAAGGTGTCGTGGACATTGGCGACCCAGTCGCGCAGCGCCTCGTTCATCGCGTCCTTCAGCGTCTGCGCGCCCGAGGTCACCGGGCGGACCTCAGCGCCGAGCAGCTTCATGCGGAAGACGTTGGGCGCCTGACGCTCGATATCGCGCGCGCCCATGAAGATGGTGCAGGGCAGGCCGAAGCGCGCCGCCACCGTGGCGGTCGCGACGCCATGCTGCCCCGCGCCCGTCTCGGCGATGATCCGCGTCTTGCCCATGCGCTTGGCGAGCAGGATCTGGCCGATGCAGTTGTTGATCTTGTGCGCGCCGGTGTGGTTCAGTTCCTCGCGCTTGAAATAGACCTTCGGCCCCTTGCCCTCGGGCGCACTGGCGCGGAGCGTCTCGGTCATGCGTTCGGCATAGTACATCGGGCTGGGACGACCGACATAATGGGTCATCAGGTCGTCGAACTCGGCCTTGAAGGCCGGATCGACCTGCGCCGCGCGATATTCGCGCTCCAGGTCGAGGATCAGCGGCATCAGCGTCTCGGCGACATAGCGGCCGCCGAAATCACCGAAATGGCCGCGCTCGTCGGGCTGCGCACGGAAGGAATTGGGGGCGTTCATCTCGTTTCCCTTGGGCGTTTGCAAAGGCGACCCCTGCAAACGATCCTGTCACTGATTTGTCGCAACGGCTTTAAGGAACGTCGCGATCTTGTCCATATCCTTGACGCCGGGCGCGCTCTCGACGCCGGAGGATATATCGACCAGTGGCGCGCCGGTCCGGCGGATCGCCTCGCCCACATTGCCCGCGTCCAGTCCGCCCGACAGTGCCCAGCGGAGCGGATGGCGCACCCCGTCGAGCAGGCTCCAGTCGAAGCGCAGCCCCATGCCGCCCGGCAGCGATGCGTCGTCGGGCGTCTTGGCATCGTACAGGATACGCGTCGCCGCTCCGGCATAGTCGCGGACCTTGTCGACATCGGCGCGCACCTTGATGGCGACCGCGGCCCAGACCTCGCGGTCGAATTTCGACCGGATCGCCGCCACCCGCGCCGGGGCGGTGCGGTGGAGCTGGATCGCATCGAGCATTCCAGCGCGCACCGCGGCCTCCAGCAGTTGGTCGTCGGGATCGACAAAGACGCCGACACGCTGGACATGGCCCGGGACCCGCCCCGCCAGTCCCGCCGCAACGTCGAAGGTCAGGTGGCGCGGCGAGGCGGGGAAGAACACGAAGCCGACATGGCTCGCCCCGCCGCCCAGCGCGGCGTCGAGCGTGGCGGGGGTCGTCAGTCCGCAGATCTTGGCAGTGGTCGTCATGGCCAGCTCCGAAAAGAGAGGACTGTCGCGAATATCGTCAAAGCGTCGCGGCGATCGCCCGCGCGGCGGCGTCGGGGTCTTCGGCCTGGGTGATCGGGCGGCCGATGACCAGGATCGAGGCCCCGGCGTCCAGCGCGGCGCGCGGGGTCACCACGCGCTTCTGGTCGCCGACGGGACCATCCGTCGGACGGACGCCCGGCACCACGAAGAAGCCCTTGGGCCAGGCCTTGCGCACCGCCGCGACCTCGGCACCCGAACAGACGATGCCGTCCACCCCGGACTCGGCGGCCAGATCGGCGAGGCGACGGACGTGATCGGCGGGCGAGCCGGTGACGCCGGTATCCGACAGGTCATTGGCGTCGAGGCTGGTCAGCATCGTCACCGCCACCACCTTGGTGCCGGTCGGCGCGGCGGCCTTGGCATCCTCCAGCATCGCGCGGCCGCCGCTGGCATGGACGGTCAGGATCGCCGGGGCGAGCGGCCCCAGCGACTGGACCGCCTTGGCGACGGTGTTGGGAATGTCGTGCAGCTTCAGGTCGAGGAAGATGGGCAGCCCGATATGCGCCATCTCGCGCACGCCCCCCGCGCCGTGCGCGCAGAAGAATTCCAGCCCCAGCTTCAGCCCGCCGACATGATGGCGGACCTTGTTCGCCAGCGCCTGGGCACGGGCGAGGTCGGGGGTGTCGATCGCGACGAAGATGCGGTTGCTCATAAAGGGATCAGACCATGGGCTGGGGGGTGGCGATGGGCTGGGCGGCGACCGGGCCGGTGGCGGCATAGGCGTCGGTCTCCGCCGAGACGGCGGCCAGCGAACGCTCGGCCGCGCTCAGCCGCTGGCGAAGACGCCAGCGTGCCGCATGCTGCCAGATCAGCGTCGGGACCAGCCCCATCAGGAAGGTCAGGAACAGGAGAAGCGGCAGGTTGACGTCGGCCACCAGCCCGCCGACCAGCCGGATCGGCACGGTCGTCCAGTTCCCGATCGTGAAGGCCGCGGCCAGAAAGGCCAGCAGGCACCAGAACAGCATTTTCAGGAACTGCATGCGCTTCTCCGCGTCATTCTCTCGTCCGAACGCCCTACAGGCACCGGACATCGCTTGGCGAGGCGGGTCTAGCGGCGTTGGTCCGGCATGACCAGCCTGTCAGCCGATCTCCTGGCGAAGCGAGGCGATCAGCGGGGCGATCGCGGTCAGCCGCGCCTCCTCCTCGTCCAGGATCGCCAGGAAGGCCCGGCGCTTGAACGCGGCGACGCGACCCGGCTTCAGTCGGATGGTGGGGGGCAGGGTGGAGATGGCGATGTCGATCATCCGCTCCGCCCCGTGCAGCCGGCCCCACAGATAGTCGTTCTCGCGGTAGCTGCGGCTGAAGAACGCGCCGAAGGTCAGGAACTGGATCCCCTTCAACGTCGCCTCCGCGCCGCCGGAACGGATCGCGGTGGCATCGTCGGGGGCGATGCGATCGACCTTGATCGGATCGAACTCGTCCAGTCCCTCGCCCTGGAGCAGCGGCAGGGTCGCCACGTCGAAATAGGGAAAGCCCAGATAGGTCAGCAGCAGCGTCCGTCGAGCGACCCGGGGCAGCCCGGCAAAGGCCGCCGCCAGCCGTGCATCGGCCTCGCCATCGAGCCGGATCAGGTCGAACCGCGCCGCGATCCGGTCGAGCAGCGCCGCGCCATCGTCGGGCATGTTGCGGAGATCGTCCGCCCCTATGGCATCCGCGCTGCCATGCTGGCGTTCCAGATAGTCGGCGAGCGAATCATAGATCGCGTCGCGCACCGGGGCGAGCTGGGCCTCGCTGTGATCCGCCTCCAGCTCGGTCAGCCGCCGCGCCAGCAGGCGCAGCCGCCGGATGCGATAGCCCAGGTCGAAGGCGCGCAGGAAGGTCTTGGCGCCGTTGCTCGGGCCGCCGGTGAAGGAGATGGCATCGCCCTCGACGCTGCGTGCCGCGATCGTCCGCTCGACCATCGCGCGCAGCCGGATACGCCGTTGCGGCCCTTCGTCGCCAATGGCGTCGGACAGCAGCGTTGTCAGCGCGTCGATGACGTTGGCGACCTTCAGATGCCCATAAGCGGCATAGCTGAACCCGGCCTTTGCAGCGGCCGCCGCCTGGGCGCGGACACGCCAGGACGCCAGCCGTGCGGCGGTGGGACGGTCGAGGAAGAAGGTGCCGCCGAACAGCTGCTCGATCTCCAACTCCACCTCTTCGCGGATCGCGGCGACGATCGCCTGCATCCGGTCGATCCGCCCCGAGCGGGCGGCGATCGCCTCCAGATTGTCGCGGATGGGCTGTTGTCGGGGAAGTTCGCTGATCGCGCCGATGATCGTCTGGAAGAAGCCGGGATGGCCGCCGCCGCCGGGCAGGCGGAAATGCATGCCCGGAAAGGGATCGATATAGACGAAGCGGCGATCCACCTGCCGCCGGGCCGGTCGCCGACCCAGCGCATCGATGGCGGGACGGAAGGGTGCGTTGACCAGCACCGATCCGTCAATCAGCACCGCCTTGTCCGCCGCCCCCGCCGCATGATGGCGCGGCAGGACGCGGCGCAGGAAGGTGTCGCGGCTTTCCCAGCTCTGGTCGCGGCTTTCGAGCACCCGGTCCAGCTCGCCGACCGTGAAGGGCGGAAATGCGCCGGGAAAGCTCGACGTCGCGCGCGCGGCGAACACCAGTTCCGGGATGGCCGCCAGCCTGCCGCCGCCGCTGTCGGTGAAATCGACCACCATGCGATGTTCGGTCTCCACCACCTCGCCCGGCGAATGGAGCCGCAGCCGCTGGGGCTGGCCGGTGAAATCGGTGACGGTGACGAACAGGTCGAGCGGCTGGCCGGGGGGAAGCAGGCGCTTGCCCGCCGGGGCCGCCGCCATCCGGTCGAAGGCATCGAGCAGCCGGGCGGTGAAGGCATTGGCGGCGAAGGGCGGCTCGAACCAGCGGGAGCGGATGAGATGGCCGACCTTGCGTCGCACCTCCTCGCGCGTTTCCTCGTCCAGCAGGTCGAGCTTCTCGCCGCTGCGGCCCGCCGCCATCCATGCGATCGGCATCGCCCACATCTTGGAAAAGCGCGAGGTCGGCGCAGCCTCCGGCGCGATCAGCGATTCGATGTCCGCCGCCTCCAGCCAGAGGTCGGTCAGCGGATCGAGCGACTGGCCGGTCGCAAGTGCCTGCCCCAGGAAGATGCCGTTGATCCCCCCGGCGCTCGCCCCCGCGATGATGTCGGCCAGAATACGCACCCGCACGCCGCCGCGCGCCGCCATCTCGTCCAGCAGATCGTGATAGACCGCATCGACCGCCGAGGCGGGCTCGTCGCCTTCGTGCGAGGCGCGGCTGGCGCGCACCACCCGCCAGATTTCCTTGGTGATGCCGTGCATATAGACGGCCAGGCTGATCCCGCCATAGCAGACCAGCGCCAGCCGCAACTCCTTCTCGCGCATCAATGCCGTCCGATCATCGCCCAGATGGGCAGATGATCCGATGCCTTGCGCGAGGTGGCCGTGGCATGAACGCCGCAATCGGCGATGCGCAATTCGGGCGATACCATGATCCGGTCCAGCCGCCCGATCGGCCGCCGGGCATGAAAGCTGGGCCCCGTCTCGGCCAGGGTGAAGTCCCGCGTAAAGTCGCGCAGACAGCCGGCGGCGCGTGTCCACTCGTTGAGGTCGCCCATCATCACCGTGGGATGGCGATCGATGCAACTCGTCAGATGCGAGATGATGGCCGCCGCCTGCCGCCGCCGCCACAGCCCCGACAGGTCGAGATGCATCCCCACCACCCGCAACACCCCCGCCGTGGTGCGCAGATCGGCCATGACGGCGCCGCGCGGCTCCAGCGAGGGGAGGTGGATCGCCTCGAAATCCAGGATCTCGGTCGACTTGCGCACCAGGATGGTATTGCCGTGCCAGCCGAGCGAGCGCGCCTTCATGCCATAGACGATGGGCTTCCACGCGCTATGCTCGTCGAGCAGATGCAGCGGGATCACGCCCTCGCGCTCGCCGAAGCGGCGATCGGCTTCCTGTAACGCGATGATGTCGGCATCGACCTCGCGCAACACGTCGAGGATACGGTCGGGATTGCGGCGGCGGTCGGCGCCGATCCCCTTGCGGATATTGTAGCTCGCGACCTTGATCATTTCGCGACTGAAACGCCGCGCGGGGCGTTTGGTGCCACCCAGGGTCTGGGAGGTGGTGCCGGATGAGGGGATCGAACCCCCGACCTTCGGTTTACAAAACCGCTGCACTACCGCTGTGCTAATCCGGCGTTGCCGATCCCCCTAGCGTCAAGCGACGCCAAAGGTCCAGCCCTCCGTTTGTGCGATCTGCGGGGTAAGACCCGCCGGGCGCCACAAGTCGGGTCGCGCCGCGACCTTGCGCAACCATGCGGCGGTCAGGATCGCGTCGGTGCTGTGGTCGTCATAGACGGCCAGGGTATCATGGGCCCGGCCGCCGAGATGCAGCAGTGCGGCATCCAATGTCTCGGCGCTCCGCATCTTGCTGCGCCCACGGGGTCGCCCGGCGTCGCGCGCAGCGATCGTGGTATAGATTTCCACCACCGTCATGCCGGCGGGCGGCACGGGATCGAACGGCCAGATGGCGACCTGTCCGTCCAGTCGGTGCAGCAGCCGCATGCCCGAAAAGCTGGCCTTGGCGACCTGCGACGCACCGATCGCGTCATAGACGGTCGAGGGTTTGCGGGTGCCGTCGACCGCGACCTCGCAGCGGCGCCAGTGGAGGAAATCCGCCTTTCGCCCATCGGCGACACCGAGATAGAAATGCCGCCCCCGCCGCGCCTCGAGAAAGCTGCGCGCGCCCAGATCGGGATCGTCGCAGCTCCGCTCGATATGGGCCCAAAGCGCGCGGGCGTCCGGCGTGGCGGGATCGCCGGGAAGATGCGCGCCCCGCTCGACAAAGGGGGCGGAGAAGCTGAAGTCGAAACCGACCAGCAGCGGTTCATGCCGCCGTGCGATCAGCCATGCCGCAATGCCCTCCCGCGACCAGGCCCGCCCCGGCGGCGCGACGATGCGAGGCGCGGTGTCGCCACGAGCACAGCGGGCCATCCGGATGCCGGAATGCGCCGTGCCCTGCGCGCCCGACCAGTCGATCGCGACGAATTCCGTAAAACGATCAGCCTTCATCGCCGCCGCCCTGGAGCGCGCGCCGCCGCTCGTCCCACCAGGCCATGCGTTCGGCAATCCGCTTCTCCAGGCCACGGCCGGAGGGCTCGTAGAAGGGCTGGGGCGGCAGTTCGTCGGGCCAGTAATTCGCCCCCGAAAAGCCGCCATCGGCGTCATGGTCATATTGATAGCCCGCGCCATATCCGATCTGCTTCATGAGCTTGGTGGGCGCGTTCAGGATATTGGCGGGCGGCATCAGCGATCCCGTTTCCTTCGCGGTCCGCCAGGCCTGTTTCTGCGCCTTGTAGGCCGCATTGGATTTGGGCGCGGTCGCGCAATAGAGACAGGCCTGCACGATCGCCAGCTCGCCCTCCGGCGAACCCAGAAACTCATAGGCATCCTTGGCCGCCAGGCACTGGGCCAGCGCCTGCGGGTCGGCCAGGCCGATATCCTCGATCGCGGCGCGGGTCAGCCGACGGAGCACGTAGAGCGGCTCCTCTCCGGCGGTCAGCATCCGGGCGAGATAATAGAGCGCCGCCTGCGGATCCGATCCCCGGATCGATTTGTGCAGCGCGGAGATCAGGTTGTAATGCCCCTCGCGATCCTTGTCGTAGACGGCCACGCGGCGCTGGAGAAAGGATGACAGCCCTGCGGCGTCGAGCGGCTCCGGGAGGTCGACCGAGAACAGCGTCTCCGCCTGGTTGAGCAGGAAGCGGCCATCGCCATCGGCACTGGCGATCAGGGCCTCGCGCGCGCCGTCCAGCAGGGGCAGGGGGCGCTCCATCACCGCCTCGGCCCGCTCCAGCAATTGTTCGAGCGCGGATTGTCCCAGCCGGTGGAGGATCAGCACCTGTGCCCGGCTGAGCAGTGCGGCGTTGAGTTCGAAGGAGGGGTTCTCCGTCGTCGCGCCGACCAGCGTGACCGTGCCGTCCTCGACAAAGGGCAGGAAGCCGTCCTGCTGCGCGCGATTGAAGCGGTGGATCTCGTCCACGAACAACAAGGTGCGCTGCCCCATCCGGGCATGCTCGCGCGCCTCGGCAAATACCTTCTTGAGATCGGCCACGCCGGAAAACACCGCAGAGATCGCGGCGTAGCGCAGGTTCACCGCGGCGGCGAGCAGGCGTGCGATCGTCGTCTTGCCCGTGCCCGGCGGTCCCCAGAGGATCATCGAGGACAACCGCCCCGCCGCGACCATCCGCCCGATCGCCCCGCCGGGTCCGGTCAGGTGATCTTGCCCCACGACATCCTCCAACCGCTCCGGGCGAAGACGGTCGGCGAGCGGCGCGTTCGTCGGGGGCGGGGCGGGAGAGGGGGCGGGGTCCATGCCCGCGAACAGATCGGCCATGCCTCCATGTAGGAAATGGGAATGCGATCGTCACCTCTCCATCAAGATATATCGCAAAGCATCTTGACGCTATTCGCGAAAGATATATCTTGATGCTATCGAAACAAGGAAGATTTATGCGACACCATCATCACAGGGGCGAGCACGGCGATGGCCACTCGCGCGACCGGTGGCATTTCGGGCCGCCCGATCGGGAAGGCATGTTCCGGGGGCCACGCGGCGACTGGTTCATGGGTGGCGAGCGTCCCGGCGGCGGGCGTCGTCCGCGCATGTTCGACGGCAGCGAACTCCGCCTCGTCCTGCTCCGGCTGATCGCCGACGAACCGCGCCACGGCTATGATCTGATCCGTGCGATCGAGGCGCTGACCGGCGGTGCCTATGCCCCCAGCCCGGGCGTCATCTATCCGACGATCACGCTGCTCGACGAAATGGGCTTCATCGAGGAACAACAGTCCCAGGGTGCCAAGAAGCGCTTCGCCGCCACCGATACGGGGCTTGCGCATCTTGCCGAACATGCCGAACAGGTCGAGGCGCTGATCGCCCGACTGAGCGCGCTTGGCGAACATCGCGAGCGGGTCGACTCGGCACCGATCCGGCGGGCGATGGGCAATCTGCGCGTCGCGCTGGGCGAGCGGTTCGGGAGCGGCGATGTTTCGCAGGACATGCTGCACCAGGTGGCCGCCATGATCGACGAACTGGCCCAGAAGGTGGAGCGACTGAAATGACCATCTCCGTCACCCGCGTACCGACCTTGTCGGCCAGCCGCTATCTCCAGCAGCTCGCCAAGCATTGGAGCCACAAGATGGAGGTGGTCTTCACCCTGGAAGAGGGGACCATCACCTTTCCCAACGGCTCGCGGCTGGAAATGCGTGCGGCCAGCGAGACGCTCGACATCGTGCTGCACGTGCCCGAAGACGGCGACACGGCCCGGATGCGCGAAGTGGTGTCGAGCCATCTCGACCGTTTCGCCTTTCGCGAGGCGCCGCTGACCTTCGACTGGCGCGACGGTTGAGCGTCAGGCCCGTTCGGCAAACAGCAGGCGATAGGCGTCGATCACCGCCTCGTTCACCTTGTCCCACCGGTAATCGGCAACGCGGGCCTGTCCCGCCTCGCTGTACCGGCGGCGCAGGTCGGGATCGGTGGCGATCCGCTCCAGCGCGTCGGCATAGCCGGTGATGTCGCGCGCGCCGACCAGATGGCCGGTCTCGCCCTCGACCACCAGGTCCATCGCCCCGGTGGCATTGGCCGCCACCACGGGCACGCCCGCCGCCATCGCCTCGGTCGTGACGTTGCCGAAGGTCTCGGTCACGCTGGGGTTGAAGAAGATGTCCATCGACGCGACGGCCCGGCCCAGATCGTCTCCGGTCTGATAGCCTGCGAAGATCGCATCGGGCGTCGCCTTGGCGAACCAGTCCTGTGCGGGGCCTTTCCCCACGACCAGCACCTTGTGCGGCACGCCCCGGCGGCGCAGCTCGGCAAGCGCCTCGGCAAAGACGTCGAGACCCTTTTCCTTGACCAGTCGACCCAGGAAGCCGATCGCCACCTCGTCGTCGCCGATGCCCAGCGAACGCCGCCATTCCAGGCTGCGGCGCGAAGGGCGGAAACGGTCGTGATCGATCCCGCGCGACCAGATGCTCATCGGCGGCGTCACGCCCCAGCCGCGCAGCAGGGCGACCATGCTGGGGCTGGGGGCGACGATGCGGTCGAATTTGTTGTAGAAGCGGGTGAGCAACCGGATGATCGCCGATTCCAGAAAGCCGAGGCCGTAATAGGCCGGATAGGTCTCGAACCGGGTGTGCACCGATGCGAGCGAGGCGACCCCCTTGTCCCTTGCCCAGCGCACCGCCGCATGACCCAGAAATTCGGGGGCGGAGACATGGACGATATTGGGCGCGAACGCCTCCAGATCGGCGCGCACGCTGGCGGGCAGGCCGCGCGCCAGCTTATAGTCGGCGCGCAGCGGCATCGGGATCGACGGCACGTCGACCAGATCGCCCACCGGCGGAAAGGCCGGGGTCGAGGAAGTCGGCGAATAGACGCGCACCGCGACTCCGCGCGCGAGCAGATGGCCGACGAGCAGGTTCAGACTCTGGTTCGCGCCGTCGCGCGTATAATTATAGTTGCCGCTGAACAGGGCGACACGAAACTGATCTGGGGTCATGGAATCCTGCCCATAGCCGGGTGACGCCCGGATGACCACTCCCGTGCACATGCTGCGCTCTGTTCCATTTACGTTCCGCCGACGCTACATGGGCGTCATGGCCAAGATCCAGAAGCGTTATGTCTGCCAATCCTGCGGATCGGTATCCTCCCGCTGGCAGGGGCAATGCCCCGACTGTTCCGAATGGAACACCATGTTGGAGGAAGCGCCGGTCCAGATGACCCCCTTTGCCGCCAAGCATAATTTGCAGGGCGGTGGACGGGCGATCCAGCTCGTCGGGCTGGACGCCGATATTCCGCTGCCCGACCGGATGGCGACCGGCATCGCCGAACTCGACCGGGCACTCGGCGGCGGCTTCGTCGAGGGATCGGCGACGCTGATCGGCGGCGATCCGGGGATCGGCAAGTCGACGCTGCTGCTTCAGGCGGCGGCGAAGCTGGCAATGGCGGGGCGGCCGGTCGCCTATGTGTCGGGCGAGGAAGCGGCGGATCAGGTCCGGCTGCGAGCACGGCGGCTGGGGCTGGGGCAGGCGCCCGTCCGGCTCGCGGCGGCGACCTCGGTACGCGACATCCTGACCACCCTGTCGATCGGCACGCCGCCCGCGCTCCTTATCATCGACTCGATCCAGACCATGCATTCCGACCTGATCGAAGGCGCGCCGGGCACGGTCAGCCAGGTCCGCGCCTCGGGTCAGGAACTGATCCGCTTCGCCAAGGAGCGCGGCACTGCCGTCGTGCTCGTCGGACATGTCACCAAGGACGGATCGATCGCGGGTCCGCGCGTGCTCGAACATATGGTCGACACCGTGCTGGCCTTCGAAGGCGAGCGGAGCCACCAATATCGCATCCTGCGCGCGATCAAGAACCGCTTCGGCGGCACCGACGAGATCGGCGTCTTTTCCATGCAGACCGAGGGGCTGGCCGAGGTCGGCAATCCCTCCTCGCTGTTCCTGACCAACCGCGAGGAGGGGATGACCGGCGCGACCGTATTCCCCGCCCTGGAAGGGACGCGGCCCGTGCTGGTCGAGATCCAGGCCTTGACCGTCCGCCTGGCCTCGGGCGCGACGCCGCGCCGGGCGGTCGTGGGATGGGACTCCGGGCGGCTGGCGATGATCCTGGCGGTGCTGGAGGCACGGTGCGGGCTCAGCTTCTCCTCGGCCGAGGTCTATCTCAACATCGCCGGGGGATACCGCGTGCAGGACCCCGCTGCCGACCTGGCGGTCGCCGCCGCACTCATTTCGGCGCTGTCGGAGCGTCCGGTGCCCTCGACCGCGATCGTGTTCGGCGAGATCGCGCTGTCGGGCGAAATCCGTTCGGTCGCGCACGGCCCGCTGCGGTTGAAGGAGGCGGGCAAGCTGGGCTTCGAAAAGGCCATGCTCCCGCGTGCGATGGCCGGGGACGAGGGCGGATTGGCGATGACCGGCTTTCGAACCTTGGCCGAGTTCGTTGACCATATGCTGGGCCGGGGGTAGCGAGGGGAGGTGCCGCCCTGCCTGCCCCCGCCAGCCGGGCGGACAAGGCATTCCCGCCGGGCGCATGTCGGATGGGTTGAAGAGTTGGACACCAGGCGTTGACGGCCCTTGATATTCTTGTCCTGATCGCGGTGTTCGGCGCGGCGATCCAGGGTTTCCTGCGCGGTTTCGTGACCGAGGTGCTGGCGCTGTTCGCCTGGGTCGCGATGGTCGCCGCGTTGAAGTTGTTCCATATTCCGCTGGCCCAGACCCTGACCGGTCTGGTCGGCACCGTATCGGGCGCGGCGGTGCTGGCCTTCGCCCTGATCGTCGGCGTCACCTATCTCGGCGGGCGGCTGGTCGCACGGGCGATCGGACAGCGCACGCGGACCTCGGTGCTGGGGCCGGTCGACCGGGCGCTGGGCTTCGGCTTCGGCGCGCTCAAGGGGCTGATCCTGGCGAGCCTCGTTTTCCTTGTCGTCGCGCTGATGGTCGATACGGTCAGCGGCGGCCCCGCCCGGCGACCCGAATGGATGGTCAAGAGCCGGACCTATAAGCTGCTCAACGCCACCAGCGCCGGGATCGCCGATTTCGTCGATCGCCGCCGTCGCGGGCTTCCCGTCTTCGGCGCGCCCACCCCGCCCGCCGCCTCAAACAGCGAGACGCCGTCATGACCGCCCCCCTCTACAATGCCGAGATCCTGCGGCTGACCACGGCCATCCCGCATGACCGCCGCCTGGCCGACCCGATGGCCAGCGTCGAGCGCCGCTCGCCCATTTGCGGCAGCCGGGTGACCGTCGACGTCAATCTGGACGAGGACGGGCGGGTGAGCGAGGTCGGGATGCTGGTCCGTGCCTGCGCGCTGGGTCAGGCATCCTCGGCATTGCTGGCGGGCCATGTCGTGGGGCGCACCCCGTCCGAGCTGGCGGCCGCCCGCGACCGTCTGACCGACTGGCTGGCGAGCGGACAGGGGGATGCGCCCGACTGGCCGGGGCTCGACGTCTTTGCCCCCGCCTTGCCCTATACCGCGCGTCATCCCTCGATCCGGCTGGCCTTCGAGGCCGCCGCCGATGCCGCACAGGAAGCGGGAGCGCGGCGCTGATGCATGGCGAGGTCTCGCTGATCCGTGACGGCGCGATCCTGTTCGGCTTCGGTCTCGCCTTCGTTCTAATCTTCCGCCGACTGGGGCTCGGCGCGACGCTGGGTTATCTGGTCGCGGGCGCCGTCGTCGGACCGCATGTCCTGGGGCTGGTCGGCGACGCCGAGTCGAAGCTGGGCATTGCCGAGATCGGCATCACGCTTCTCCTGTTCATCGTCGGGCTGGAGCTCAACCCCGCCCGGTTGTGGCGGATGAAGCACGAGATTTTCGGACTGGGGCTGCTCCAGGTCGCCGCCTGCGGGCTGGCGATCAGCGGTATCGTCCTTCTCGCGCATTTCTCGCTGGAGGCGGCGCTGGCGCTGGGCCTGCCGCTCGCCCTGTCGTCGACCGCGCAGGTGCTGCCGATGCTCCAGTCCTCGGGGCGGTTGCGGACACCCTTTGGCGAGCGGGCCTTCTCGATCCTGTTGTTTCAGGACCTGTCGATCGTCCCGCTCATCACCATCGTCGCGGCCATGTCGCGCAATCCCGCCGATCATGCCGGGCCGCCGGGCTGGATCCTCGCGCTTGAGACGGTCGGCGCGATCATCGGGCTGATCGTGGCGGGGCGCTTCCTGCTGCGCCCGCTCTTCCGCCTGATCGGCAATATGGGCGAACGCGAGATGTTCGTCTTTGCGGGCCTTTTTACCGTCGTCGCCAGCGCGGCGGTGATGGAAATGCTGGGCCTGTCGACCGCGCTGGGGGCCTTTATCGCGGGAGTGATGCTGGCCGACAGCCCGTACCGGCATGAGCTGGAGGCCGATGTCGAGCCCTTCCGCTCGATCCTGCTCGGCCTGTTCTTCCTGGCGGTCGGCATGATGCTCGATCTGCCCGCCATCGCCCAGCGGCCCGTGTTCGTCGCGGTCATGGCGCTGGCGCTGATCGCGACCAAGACCGGGGTCATCGCGCTGATCGGGCTGGCGTTCCGGATGAACTGGCGCTCCGCGCTCGCGTTGGGCCTGCTGATGAGCCAGGGGGGCGAGTTCGGCTTCGTGCTGTTCGCCCAGGCCCAGCAGGGCTATCTGATCGCGCCCGAGGCGGCGAGCCTGTTCGGCGCGATCATCACCCTGTCGATGGCGACTACGCCGTTCCTGATGCGCGCGACGCGCAGCATCCGCGAGGAACCGGTCATCACCCGGGGCGGCGAGCGCCAGGGGCCGGTGACCGACGGTGCCAACGCCCTGATCGTCGGTTACGGCCGCTTTGGCCAGACGGTCGCGCAGATGCTGATCGCCAGCGACATTCCCGTCACGCTGATCGACCGCGATATCGAGATGATCGACATCGCCGCCTCGTTCGGCGCCAAGGTCTATTATGGCGACGGCACCCGGCTGGACCTGTTGCGCCAGGCGGGCGCGGCAGAAGCCGAACTGATCCTGTTCTGCCTCGACGACGACCAGATCACGCTCGATCTGCTGGAAAGCGTCCATGCCGCCTTCCCGAATGCGGCGCTGTTCGTGCGCGCCTATGATCGGCGGGCGGTGCTGCGGCTGAAGGGCGGACCGGCCGCCTATGTGGTCCGCGAGGTGCTGGAGTCCGCAGTCAAGATGGCGCGGCTGGCGCTGGGCAGTCTCGATGTCGGCGAGGCGGAGATCGAACGGGTGGAGGCGATGTACCGCGCGCGCGACAAGGAACGGCTCGCCGCCCAGGCCGAGGCGGGCGATCTGCGCGCGGCAAACGACCGGATCATCACGCAGGACGAACGGAAGGGCTGACCATGGGATTGGTGGCGATATGGGCGGCGCTGTCGGGGGCGATCGCCATTGCGGCGGGGGCCTTCGGCGCGCATCGGGCCGAGGGCGCGGCCGTCGAGTGGCTGCGCACCGGCGGTCAGTATCAGCTGATCCATGCCGTCGCCGCCCTGGTCGCCTTGCGCTTCGAGGCGCGCGGGGTGGCATGGGCTTTCGTGATCGGGGCGGCGATCTTTGCTGGCACGCTTTATGCCATGGCCTTTGGCGCGCCGCGCTGGCTGGGGGCGATCACGCCGATCGGGGGAACGGTCCTGATCGCCGGATGGCTCTGGTTCGCCTGGACCCTGCGCAGCTGAACGCGGCGGCTTCACCTGCGCGAGGCGATGTTCTAGGGACCAGCCATGGCCGATCCATTCTATATCACCACCGCGATCCACTATCCCAATGGCCGTCCGCATATCGGCCATGCCTATGAGATGGTCGCCGCCGACGTCATCGCCCGCTTTCAGCGTCAGGCGGGGCGCGACGTGCTGTTCCAGACGGGCACCGACGAGCATGGCCTGAAAATGGCACAGGCGGCGCGTGCGCGCGGCATTTCGACGCGCGAGTTCGCGGATGAAATGTCCAGTCATTTCCATGTCATGGCCGACCGTCTTGACATTTCCTATGATCGGTTCATCCGGACCGTCGACGCCGATCACTATGCCGCGAGCCAGGCGATCTGGAAGGCGATGCAGGACAAGGGCGATCTGTATCTCGATCGCTACGAGGGCTGGTATTCGGTTCGCGACGAAGCCTTTTACGACGAGAGCGAACTGACCGTCGGCGACGACGGCACCAAGCTGTCGCCGCAGGGTACGCCGGTGGAATGGACGGCGGAGGAGACCTGGTTCTTCCGCCTGTCCAAATATCAGCAGCCGCTGCTCGACCTGTATCGCGACAATCCCGATTTCATCCGCCCCGAAAGCCGCCGCAACGAGGTGATGCGCTTCGTCGAGGGCGGGCTGTCCGACTTGTCGGTCTCGCGCACCAGCTTCGACTGGGGGGTGCCGGTGCCCGACAGCCCCGGCCACGTCATGTATGTCTGGGTCGACGCGCTGACCAATTACCTGACCGGCACCGGCTATCCGGACAAGGGCAGCGAACTGGCGCGTTTCTGGCCCGCCAATCTGCACCTGATCGGCAAGGACATCGTGCGGTTCCACACCGTCTATTGGCCCGCCTTCCTGATGTCGGCGGACCTGCCGCTGCCGCAATCGGTGTTTGGCCATGGCTTCCTGCTACACCGGGGCGAGAAGATGTCGAAGTCGGTCGGCAACGTGGTCGATCCGATGGGCCTCGCCGATGCCTTCGGCGTCGATGCGCTGCGGTATTTCTTCCTGCGCGAAGTCAGTTTTGGGCAGGACGGTTCCTATTCGGCCGAGGCGATCGTGACCCGCGTCAATGCGGAGCTGGCCAACAGCTTCGGCAATCTGGCGCAGCGCACCCTGTCGTTCATCGCCAAGAATTTGGGCGGCGCCTTGCCCGAGGCGGGGCGGAGCGATCCGACCGATGCCGTCTTGCTGGAAGAGGTGGTCGTCGCCTGTGCCGCCCTGAAGAGCGCATTTGATGATCTGGCGCTGAGCCAGGGGATCGAGGCATGGATGCGCGGCGTCTATGCCTGCAACCAGTATATCGACGTGCAGGCGCCCTGGTCGTTGCGCAAGACCGATCCGGAGCGGATGCACGCCGTGCTGGGCACGCTGGTCCGCGCGATCCGGATGCTGGCGATCGCCATCCTGCCCGTCACGCCGCGCGGGGCGGGGCTGGTGCTCGATACGCTGGGCGCGGACGAGCGCGATCATGCCGCGATCGACGATGACGGGTGGTATGCCCGCCGTGCCGCCAATGGCGTGCCGCTGTCCCCGCCGTCCCCGGCCTTTCCGCGGCTGGAAATCCCGGCCGAGGCGGACGCCTGATGCTTGCCGACAGCCATTGCCACCTCAATTATAAGGGGCTGGCGGAGGATCAGGCGGCGCTGGCGCGCGCACGCGACCGCGGCGTGACCGCGATGCTCAACATCTCCACGCGCGAGAACGAATGGGATGCCGTCATCGCCACTGCCGAGCGCGAGCCCGACATCTGGGCGACGGTCGGCATCCATCCGCACGAGGCCGATGCGCATCCCCATATCGATACCGCCAAGCTGATCGAGCGGGCGGCGCATCCGCGCGTCGTCGGCATCGGCGAAAGCGGGCTCGACTATTTCTATGACCATAGCGACCGCGCCCGCCAGCAGGCGAGCTTTCGCGCGCATATCGCCGCCTGTCGCGAAACCGGCCTGCCGCTTGTCGTCCATACTCGCGAAGCGGAGGACGACACCGCCGAAATCCTGGCCGACGAGATGGGGAAGGGGGCCTATCCCGGGGTGATCCACTGCTTCACGGCGAGTGGAGATTTTGCCGACAAGGCATTGGCATTGGGCTTTTATATCTCGATCTCGGGCATCGTGACCTTCAAGAATGCCAGGGATCTGCAACAGACGGCCGCCCGGCTGCCGCTCGACCGTCTGCTGATCGAGACGGACGCGCCCTTCCTGGCGCCGGTGCCGCATCGGGGCAAGACGGGGGAGCCGTCCTTCGTCGCCGACACCGCGCAATTCCTGGCCGATCTGCGCGGGGAATCCTTCGAGGATCTGACTCGCGCCACCGCCGAGAATTTTCATCGTTTGTTTTCGAAGACGCGCGCATGAAGCTTCGCATCCTGGGGTGCGGTACATCGTCGGGCGTGCCCCGGATCGGCAACGACTGGGGCGCATGTGATCCCGCCGAGCCGCGCAACCGGCGGATGCGTATGGCCGCGCTGGTCGAGCATGGCGATACCCGCATTCTGATCGATACCGGCCCCGACATGCGCGAGCAGTTGCTGGCCGCGAATGTCGCCACGGTCGATGCGGTCCTGTGGACCCACGACCATGCCGATCATTGCCACGGTATCGATGACCTGCGGCAAATCTTCCATGCCCTGGGCGAGCCGGTGAGCGGCTATGCCCGACCTGCTACCGCCGCATCGCTTGAAAACCGCTTCGCCTATGTCTTTCACGGCAAGACCGGCTATCCGCCGACCGCGACCATGACCGAACTGGGCGACAGCCTGACGATTGGCGACATTCACATCCGCACCGTGGATCAGCCACACGGGCGGACACGTTCGGCGGGTTTCCGGTTCGAATGCGATGGCAAGAGCATCGGCTATGCCACGGATTTCCATGAATTGACGCCGGAGATGGCCGCGCTTTACCGCGATCTGGATATCTGGATCGTCGATGCGCTGCGCCGCCATCCGCATCCCGCGCATGCCGACCTGCCATCGGTGCTGGATTGGATCGCGATGCTGCGGCCAAGGCAGAGCGTGCTGATCCATATGGATCAGTCGATGGATTATGCGACCTTGCGCCGGGAACTGCCCGATGGGGTGGAGCCCGCCTATGACGGCATGGAGCTGATCCCGTGACCCCTGATCGGGCCGCGGACCTCGTCTATTTTGGCCTGATCCTGCTTTTCGCGCTCAGTGCCTTGGCCGCGCGGCGTATCCCACTGCGTCGAACCTTGCAAATGGCTCTGGCCTGGATCGGCATTTTCGGCATCGGCTTTCTGATCCTGGCTCAGCGCGACCGTTTGGCCGCTCTCTGGCCGGGCACTGCGGCACCACAAGGCTCGGCGCATATTCCCGTGGCCAAAGACGGTCATTTCTGGGTCATGGCGCGCATCAACGGTGTTCCGCGCCGCATGCTTGTCGACAGCGGTGCGACGACGACAGCGCTATCGGTCGCGACCGCCAAGGCGGCGGGGCTCGACTTGGCGGAAAGCCCGTTTCCGCGGATAATCGATACCGCCAATGGCACGATCACCGCTGACCATGCGACGATCCGGGTGCTGGAGATCGGTGCGATTGCGCTGGACGATGTTGGTGCGGTCGTTTCGCCCGCCTTTGGCGATCAGGACGTGATTGGCATGAACGTCCTTCGGCGTTTGAAGGGGTGGAAAGTCGACAGGGGGACCTTGGTACTCAACCCGCAAGACTGACCTATTTTTACATAATACATATTATCATACGCGAGGATATATGGCTGTCGAACGGCTGCTGACCATCATGAAACGCCTGCGCGATCCCCAGTCCGGTTGCGAATGGGACGTGGCGCAGAGTTTTGAAAGCATCGCTCCCTATACGATCGAGGAAGCGCATGAAGTCGCCGATGCGATCGCCCGTGGAGACATGGCCGAGCTCAAGGACGAACTGGGCGACCTGCTGCTCCAGGTCGTGTTTCATGCGCAGATCGCGCAGGATCAGGGGCATTTTGCCTTTGACGATGTCGTGGCCGCGATCAGTGACAAGATGGAGCGGCGTCATCCCCATATCTTCGGCGACGCGGCCTCGGGCGGCCATTACCTGTGGGAGCAGATCAAGGCGGAGGAACGCCGCTCCAAGGCCGCCGAGGGAACGCTGGACGGCGTGGCGCTAGGCCTTCCGGCCCTGATGCGCGCCGAGAAATTGCAGAATCGTGCGGCGCGGGTCGGCTTCGACTGGCCCGATGCCGAGGGTCCGCGCGCCAAGATCGACGAAGAACTTCAGGAAATTGCCGAAGCCACGCCCGACACGCTGGAAGAGGAATTTGGCGACCTGCTGTTCGCCGTCGTCAACTGGGCGCGCCACCATGGCGTCGATCCCGAAGCCGCCCTTCGCGCCGGCAACCGCAAGTTCGAGCGCCGCTTCCGTGCCATGGAGGCCGAGGCAGGCGATGATTTCGCTGCACTCGACCTCGCAGGCAAGGAAGCCCTTTGGCAGAGCGTCAAGGAACGCGGCGGGTAAAGCGGTCGTAATCCGCCTCCGACAGCCGCACGTCGTAAACGGCTTCGTCGTCCTCGATCGTCTGATCCAGCACCTCGCCATGCGCGTGCAGCCAGGCGGCCCCCGCCCCGTCGCCCGCGTCCAGCGTGACGCGGTAGCGGCGGTGGCCGGAGGTCAGAGCCGCCGCGACCTGCTCGATCAGGTCATCGACCCCCTCGCCCGTCATCGCCGACAAGGCGACGATATTCGGCCGCCGCGCGGCCTCGGTCAGCAGGTCTTCGCGTAGATCACCCTCGACCAGATCGACCTTGTTCCACGCCTCGAACCGGGGCGTTTCGGGATCGACGCCGATCTCGGTCAGCACCGCCTCGACATCGGCGCGCTGCGCTTCGGTATCGGGATGCGCGATGTCGCGGACATGGATCAGCAGGTCGGCCGACACCACTTCCTCCAGCGTCGCCTTGAACGCGGCCACCAACTGGGTCGGCAGATCAGACACGAAACCCACCGTGTCCGACAGGATCGCCTTGTCGATGCCGGGCAACTGGATCTGGCGCAAGGTCGGATCCAGCGTGGCGAAGAGCAGATCCTTCGCCATGACATGAGCGCCGGTCAGCCGATTGAAAAGCGTCGATTTTCCGGCATTGGTGTACCCGACCAGCGCGATCACCGGCCAAGGTGCGCGCTGGCGTCGGTCGCGGTGGAGGCCGCGCGTCCGGCTGACCTGATCGAGTTCGCGCCGCAACCGCGCCATGCGATCACGGATCATCCGCCGATCCGCCTCGATCTGCGTCTCACCGGGGCCGCCGAGAAAGCCGAAGCCGCCGCGCTGACGCTCCAAATGGGTCCAGCTGCGAACCAGCCGCCCCGCCTGATAGTCCAGATGGGCGAGTTCGACCTGCAACCGCCCTTCGGCGGTCGCCGCTCGTTCCCCGAAGATTTCGAGGATCAGGCCGGTGCGGTCGATGACCTTGGCCTCTAGCGCGGTTTCGAGGTTGCGCTGCTGCACAGGCGTCAACGCGCCGTCGAATACGACAAGCTGCGCGTCCTCCATGCGGACCTGCTGCGCAACCTGCTCGACCTGACCGCTGCCGATCAGGGTGGCGGGTTTCGGGGCCCGGACGCGCAGCGCGATCCGTTCGACCACGTCCAAGCCGATCGCCATGGCGAGCCCGGCGGTTTCGTCTAGGCGCGCATCGGCGTCACGGGCGGCATCGCCCTGGTCGGGCAGGACGATGACGGTCCGGGCACCACGGGCGAACTCGCCGCGATCGCGATCGAAACCGGTGCTCAATCCTCGGCCGATCCCGCCTGCTCTTCCGCCAGGTTCAGCGGCCGTGCGGGCTGAATGGTGGAAACCGCATGCTTGTAGACGAGCTGCGCCATGCCCTCACGCTGAAGCAACATGCAAAACAGGTCGAAACCCGCAATCTGCCCCTGCAGCATCACGCCGTTGATCAGGAACATTGTGACGGGGTCTTCGGACTTGCGTACCGCGTTCAGGAAAATTTCCTGCAAAAGCGGGGTCTTGCGCTGCTGTTCGTTCACGCCGTCGACGATGGCGGCCACGTCCAGCGGGCCCGAGGGCATGATGGTGGAGATGGCGTGCTTGTAGATCAGCTGCGACTGACCATCGCGACGCAGGAGGACCGAGAAGTTGTCGAACCACGTCACGATGCCCTGCAGCTTGACGCCCTTGACGAGGAACATGGTGACCGGCGCCTTGGAGCGGCGCAGTGCATTGAGGAAGAGGTCCTGAAGCGAACCCGCTTTGTCGGCCATGGGGAAGCCCTTGTTCTTGGCGGGTCCGTGCCCGCGAATTGCGCCGTTTCCCGGCGTCGGAACCGCGCCCGTGCGCCGGACGCCTCGAGTATCTATGGTCTCGCCGGGCATTCGTCCAGAGGGGGCGGACACCCGGCACCGATCAATCCTCGCGCGTCTCGCTGATCCCGAGCAGCTTCAGCTTGCGATGAAGCGCCGAGCGCTCCATTCCGATGAAGCTGGCAGTGCGCGAAATATTGCCTGAGAAGCGCCGGATCTGGACGCGCAGATATTCGCGTTCGAAACTCTCCCTCGCCTCGCGGAGCGGT
The DNA here is from genome assembly GCF_040544655.1 of Sphingomonas sp. 1185. NCBI lineage: Bacteria > Pseudomonadati > Pseudomonadota > Alphaproteobacteria > Sphingomonadales > Sphingomonadaceae > Sphingomonas > Sphingomonas sp. 1185. The sequence goes on along the minus strand of NZ_JBEPKL010000001.1, from coordinate 48,670 downwards.
GCCCCCATGATGGCGGTGGCGCCCCCGCCCCCCATATCGGCCCCCTCGCCCAGCACTTCGGCGGGCAGCAGGTCGAGGTCGATCCTGGCAAGCCGATCGCCCGGCGCCAGGATGATCGTGCGTTCGACGACGTTGCGCAGCTGGCGGACATTGCCCGGCCAATCATAGGATTGCATGGCGACCATCGCATCGGGTGCGATCTCGGGCGTGCGTACGCGCCGTTCGGACGCATAATGCGCCATGAAATGCTCGACCAGCGGAGGAATGTCCTCACGCCGCTCCGCCAGCGAGGGGATCGTCACCGGCACCACGTTGAGCCGGTAGTAAAGATCTTCGCGGAAACGTCCCTCGGCGATTTCCTGGGTCAGATCGCGCGCGGTGGCGGATACGACGCGGACATCGACCTTGACGACGCGTGTACCGCCGACGCGCGTGAAGCTCTGATCGGTCAGGACACGCAGGATGCGCGCCTGGGTCGCGATCGGCATGTCGGCGATCTCGTCGAGGAACAGCGTGCCGCCATGCGCCTGTTCGAGAAGGCCCGTGCGGACGAGGTCACCCCCCTCCTCCACCCCGAACAACTCCTCCTCGACCCGCTCAGGCGTCATCCGGGCAGCGCTGACCACGACGAAGGGCGCGTCGACACGGTTGCTCCAGCCATGGAGGAGCCGCGCCGCGACCTCCTTGCCGACGCCCGCCGCGCCCATGATCAGCACCCGGCTGCCGGTCGCGGCGACGCGCTTCAGGGTGGCGCGGATGCCGTTGATCGCGCTGGACGATCCGGTCAGGTCGTTCTCGCGCCCGACACTGGCACGCAGCGAGGCGTTCTCGCGCCGCAGCCGCTCGGTCTCGGTCGCGCGACCGACCATCAGCAACAGGCGTTCAGCCTCGAACGGCTTTTCGATGAAGTCCGCGGCCCCCTTGCGGATCGCGGCGACGGCGGTGTCGAGGTTGCCATGGCCCGAAATGACCAGCACCGGGATCGACGGATCGCGCCGCTTGATCTCGTCGAGCAATTCCAGCCCGTCGAGCTTCGATCCCTGGAGCCACACGTCGAGCAGGACCAGCGAAGGCCGCCGCACCGCCATCGCCTCCAGCGCGGAATCGCTGTCGGCGGCGACGCGGGCGTCATAGCCTTCGTCCTCCAGCACGCCCGCGACCAGTTCGCGGATATCAAGTTCGTCATCGACGACGAGAATGTCCAAAGCCATGGTGTCTTTACGTCCGGGTACGAGTCAAAGCGGTGAGCTGGCCCTCCCCAGCCAGTTCGGGTTCGGCGCCCCCCTGATCCAGTGCGGCGAGGGCTCCGGCGTCGAACATCATCGAAACGATGGTGCCGCCGGTCGGATTGTCGGAAAAGCCGATCGTGCCGGCATGTTCCTCGATGATCTTGTTGACGATCGCCAGGCCCAGGCCGGTGCCCCGCGCGCGGGTCGTCATATAGGGTTCGATGATGCGATCGCGCTCGGGCGGCAGGCCGACGCCGTTATCGGCGACGGTGATCGTGACCATGCTCGCCTGCTGGCCGACGGTCATCACCACCTTGCCGCCCTTGGCCCCTTCCGGCCTGCCCTCAATGGCTTCGACCGCATTCTTGACGATGTTGGTCAGCGCCTGGCTCATCTGGCGACGGTCGCAGACGAGCGTGGGGGCGGGGTCGTCCTGCACGATCTCGAACGTCACGTCGGGATGCGCCACTTCGTGCAGGAACATCGCCTGCGCGCAGATGTCGGCAATGGCCTCTTCGCGGAAAACCGGCTTGGGCATTCGCGCGAAGGACGAGAATTCGTCAACCATGCGGCGCAGGTCGCCGACCTGGCGGACGATCGTCTCGGTCAGGCGGCCGAAGGTCTGATCCTCCGGATCGATCACCTTGCCATAGCGGCGCTGGAGCCGCTCGGCAGCGAGCTGGATCGGGGTAAGCGGGTTCTTGATCTCGTGCGCGATCCGGCGCGCGACGTCGGACCAGGCGGCGCGGCGCTGGTCGAGAAGCTGCTGGGTGATGTCGTCGAAGGTCAGGATGGGGCCGTCCGCGGTCTGCGCGATCCGCACCGCCAGCGTCCGCATGTCGCCGTGCAAGGCCACCTGTACCGTCGCCTCGCGCCGGCCCTGGTCGAGCAGTTCGTCCAGTTCGGGCGCGACATCGCCGAGCTTGCGCCCCACCAGCCCGCCCTGGTCCGCACCCAGCAGCAGGTCGGCGGAGTTGTTGGCAATCCGCACCTGCCGATCGCGCCCGACCGCGACGACGCCTGCCGACACGCCCGCCATCACCGCCTCGATCAGCGCGCGGCGATTGTGCAGCTGCGCATTGGCCGTCACCAACTCGGTGTTCTGCTGCTCGAGCTGGCCGGTCATCTGGTTGAAGGCATTGGCCAGCGTGCCGACTTCGTCACGTGTTCGGGGATCGGGCACGCGCGCGGTCAGGTCGCCGCCCGCGATCCGGCGTGCGGCATCGACCAGCTCGCCGACCGGCCGGACCAGCCGGTCCGCCACCGCCAGCGCGATCCAAACCGCGATCCCTACGATCAGCAATGCGACGGCGAGCAGCGCCAGGTTGAACTTCAGTTGGAGCGACCGCGCCCGGCCTTGCAGCGCGCGATAGCCATCGACCACGTCCTCGGCCGCGAAATGCTGCTGACTGAGAAAGGCCGCGTTCACGCTGGTTCCGACATAGAGCATGACATTGCCGCTGTCGGGCAAGGGCGTGACGACCCAGACGCGCTGCTCGTTGGCACCGCCGACCGGCTGGTCCGATCGCCCCGCCTGTCCGATCACGTCGGGCGTCACCAGATTGCGGAAGCTCGCGTCGGATGGCTGGTTGAAGAAATCGTAGAATTTGAACCCCTGTTTGGGGTCGTAGGAGAATAGGACCGCTTCCTCCAGGTCGCGCACGATCGTCTGCTGCGCCATATAATTGTGGAAATCGCGCGGATTTTCGCGAAGCAGGGGCAAGTTGCGCCCCAGGTCCTTCGACATGGCGCGCCCGGCCAGGATCCAGCGGTTGATGATCTGCTGCTGCGACTGGCGCGCGATATCCATCGCGTCGCCAAACGCCTTGCGGGCGCGATCGGAAATCCAGAATTCGGCCGAAGACTGGAACATCATCGACGCGGTGACGACGGTCAGCAGGATCGGAACGCTGGCGGTCAGCGAGAAGATCGCGACCAGCCGGACGTGCAGCCGCCCGCCCCCGCCAACGGCCGATTCCGCCGCCCGGCGCATCGCCACGCGTCGCCCGAGCAGCATCAGCAGCAGGATGCCTGGCACCAGGTTGAGCGCGAGCAGGCCCGCAATGACCGGCGGTGCGATCAGTCCCTGCGCATCATGCTGTCGGGCGATGAACCAATAGGTCCCGATCGCGATCGCAACCGCGCCGACGATCACTGCAAGCTCGACCGCCGGGGTCACCGCGAAGCGGGATCGCGGCGTTTCGGCAGGACCAGCAGGCTTCAGGAACGCCAACATCGTTGCAATCGTACAACGTCGAGCGTGTCCTGCAAGCCACAATTCCAAAAAATCACGCGGCCGGGTCGAGCCCCTCGTCCTCGCTTCCCACGGCAATTCGCAGGGTGTCGAGCCGCTTGCGCAAGGTGTTGCGGTTGATTCCCATCGCCCGAGCGGTGCGAAGCTGGTTGCCGCCATGGCGCGCCAGCATCGCCTCGATCAACGGGCGCTCGACCTCGCTGATGACGCGATCATAAAGCGTGCCGTCGTCCAATGCCGCCGGGCGTTCCGAAGCGAGCCGGGCCAGATAGGTGCGGACGGCCGCCGCCAGATCGCCGTCCGACGGCGCGGCGCCAGCGGCCAGTGTCGGCGGCGCCTCGCCCAGCATCCCGCGCACCGCCTCGGCATCGATCACCTCGTCGCGCGCCAGCACGGCCAGCCGCCGCATCAGATTTTCCAACTCGCGGACATTGCCCGGCCAGTCATGCGCGACCAGCACGTCGAGGGCATGGGCATCGACCTTGCGCCGGGGCAGCCCCTGAGCCGCTGCATTTTCCAGGAAATGCCGGGCGAGCAAGGGAATATCCTGTCGCCGCTCCCGCAGCGACGGCAGGGTGATCGGCACGACGTTGAGCCGGTAGAACAAATCCTCGCGGAACTGGCCCGAGGTCACCTGCTGGCTGAGATCGCGATTGGTGGCGGCCACGATCCGGACATCGGTGCGGATCGTCCGCGCACCGCCGACCGTGGTGAACTCGCCCGATTGCAGCACGCGGAGCAGCCGGGTCTGCGCCTCCATCGGCATGTCGCCGATCTCGTCCAGGAACAGCGTGCCGCCCGCCGCCTGCTCGAAGCGACCGGCATTGCGCTGTGCCGCGCCGGTAAAGGCGCCGCGTTCATGGCCGAACAGCTCCGCCTCGATCAGCTCGCGCGGGATCGCCGCCATGTTGATCGCGACGAAGGGGGCCTGGCGACGCGGGCCGAGGTCATGGATGGCGCGCGCGACCAGTTCCTTGCCCGTGCCCGACTCGCCGGAGATCAGGACGGTCAGATCGGTGGCCACGACGCGCGCGATGATCCGATACACGCTCTGCATCGCCTGCGACCGCCCGATCAACGGAAGCGCGCGGTCGTCCTCGCCCAGCCCGTCCTCGACCAGCACGCCGCCGCGCGCCAGCGCCCCGGCCACCGCATTGGTCAGCGCATCGAGATCGAAGGGCTTGGGCAGATATTCATAGGCGCCGACCTCCGCCGCGCGCACGGCGGTGGTCAGGGTGTTCTGCGCGGACAGGATGATGATCGGGAGGGCCGGAAAGCGTGCCGCGACGCTGCGGATATGATCGATCCCGTCCCCATCGGGCAGGATCACATCGGTCACCAGCACGTCTGGGGCACCGCCGGTCAGCACGCGATCGAGCCGGGCCAGCGTCTCGACCGCCGTCACCTCATGCCCGGCGCGGCGAAGCGCCTGGCCGACGACGGTCCGGATCGCGGCATCGTCATCGACGACCAGGACATGGCTCATGCCCGTGCCCTTGGCAGCAACAGACGCAGCACGGTCATTTCCGGTGTACCCTCTCTGGCATATTGGACGATCCCGCTCATGTCGCGGACCAGCTTGTCGACCAGCGCCAGCCCCAGCCCCTGCCCCTCGCGACGCCCCGACACGAACGGGTCGAACAGATGGTCGGCAATATCGGACGGGGCACCGGGGCCATTGTCGATCACGCAGATCTCGATCGGCAGCGGCAGGCGCGATTGCCCCTCTCCGGTGCTGACCGACATGCCGTGTCGATAGGCGGTGGTCAGGATGATCCGGGGGTTGCGCACCGAGCGGACAGCCTCCCGCGCATTCTTCAGCAGGTTGATGACGATCTGGAGAAGGGCGTCCCGGTTGATCCGCGCGGGCGGTAGCGAGGGATCAAACCGTTCCTCGATCTGGATGCCCCTGGCGAACCCGGCCAGCGCGACGCTGCGCGCATGGGCGAGCAGCGGATAGATATTCTCCGGCACCAGCGGCAATGGCCGGGTATCGCTGAAATCCTGCATCCGATCGATCAGCGCGGCGATACGATCGACCTCGGTGGTGATCAGGGTGGTCAACTCCCCGCCGTTCAGCAACTGCGCGGCGCCGCGTATCCCCGACAGCGGGTTCTTGATCTCGTGCGCGAGCATCGCCGCTGCCCCGACCGCCGCACGCGCACCCGCACCGCGCTCCGACGCATGGCCCAGCCGTCGGGAAGGACCGGCGCTGTGCAGCGTGATGGCGCGCCAGCCGGGATGGTCGGGAATTTGCGCCTCGACGAAATCCACCCGGATCTTGGGGCCGCGCGGCATCGCGATCTCGGTATCGTACACGGCAAAGCCATGGCCATCGCGGCTGCGCGGCGCGTCCGGCGGGGGCAGGATCGCCTCGACCGGCTGTCCGACCATCACCCGCTCGGACAGGTTGAGCATCTGCTCGGCCAGGCCATTGGCGTGGGCGATGCGATTGTCGGGATCGACCACCACCACGGCCACGGGCAGCGCCCCGAACAGCGCGGCGAAACCCGGTCGGCCATGGCGGGTCGGCTCAGGCAGCGGCGGCAAGCTCAATCTGCGGCATGTAGAAATCGTACAGCATCGCCTTGACCCGGTCGGCGCTCGCCTCCTGGTTCACCTTGTTGCGGAAATCAGCAGAGCCATGCAACCCGCGCGTGTACCAGCCGATATGCTTGCGGGCCATGTTGACGCCGGTCTCGGTGCCGTAATGCTCGAGCATCGCGTCATAATGTTCGGTAACCGCACGATATTGCTCGTCCAGCGGCGGATCGGCCCGACGCTCGCCGGTGGCGAACCAGTGCATCACCTGACCCAACAGCCACGGACGGCCATAGGCACCGCGCCCGATCATGATGCCGTCCGCGCCCGACTGGTCCAGCGCCGCATCGGCATCGTCGATCGAACAGATATCGCCATTGGCGATCACCGGGATGTTGACCGCGTCCTTGACGTTGCGGATGAACGCCCAGTCGGCGCTGCCCTTGTACATCTGATTGCGGGTGCGGCCATGGACCGTGATCATCTTCACGCCAATATCCTCGGCGATACGCGCGAGTTCGGGGGCATTCAGGCTGTCATGGCACCAGCCCATCCGCATCTTCAGCGTAACGGGCACGTCGACCGCCTTCACCGTCGCCTCGATGATCGCGGAGGCCAGCTTCAGGTCGCGCATCAGCGCCGAGCCCGCATCGCCGTTGACGACCTTGCGCACCGGACAGCCCATATTGATGTCGATGATCGCCGCGCCGCGATCGGCATTGAGCTTGGCGGCCTCGCCCATCTCCAGCGGGGTGCAGCCGACCAACTGCATCGACACCGGCTCTTCGAGGGGGTGCCAGGCGGCCTTCTGGATCGACTGACGCGTCTCCCGGATCGCGGCCTGACTGGCGATCATCTCGGTGACATTGAGCCCCGAGCCGTAGCGGCGGACGAGCGTGCGGAACGGCATATCGGTCACGCCGGTCATGGGCGCGAGGACGACGGGGCTGTCGATCGTGACGGGACCGACCTGAATGGGGGCGAGGTTACGCATCAAACTGCCTGAAAAATAAGCCACGCCCTATCCCAAGATGGTCAGGAAGGCAAGATTGGCGGGGATAGGCAAAAGCCGCTAGGCGGCGTCGCCATGAGCCAGAAAGCAAAGATCGCCGCGCTGATCGTCGCGGCGGGTGGCGGCAGCCGGATGGGCGGCGGTGTGCCGAAGCAGTTCCGCGATCTCGGCGGGCGGCCGATGCTGTTCTGGAGCCATGACGCCTTTCTCTCGCATCCCGCCATCGACATGGTGCTGACCGTGGTGGCGGAGGATCGGCTGGACCAGGCCCGCGCCATCCTGCCGGGCGGCTGGGTGGAGCCGGGCGGCGCGTCGCGACGCGAATCGGTGGCGCGGGGCTTGCGGCACCTCGCGCTGGCAGGGGTGGAGCAGGTGCTGATCCACGACGCCGCCCGCCCCTTCCTCTCGGCCGAGGTGATCGACCGGGTGCTGGCGGGCATGGCATCGGCCGATGGCGCGATGCCGGCCCTGCCGGTGGCGGACACGCTGGCGCGCGACAGGGATGCGGTGCTGGGGGAGATCGTACCGCGCGACGGCGTCGTTCGGGTGCAGACGCCGCAGGGCTTTCACCTGCAGGCGGTAGTCGCCGCGCATGCCGCCTGGCCAGCCGATGCGGAGGCGACCGACGATGCGCAGATGGTGCGACGGCTTGGCGGACGCGTCGCTTTGGTGCAGGGCGATGCCATGCTCGAGAAAATCACCTATCCCGACGACCTGACCGGCGCGGACATGCGCCTGACCTGGGAAACCCGGACGGCCATGGGCTATGACGTCCACCGGCTGGAAGACGACGAGGAATTGTGGCTGGGCGGGGTGTTGATCCCGCACCATCAGGGCCTGTCGGGACATAGCGACGCCGATGTCGCGCTCCATGCGCTGACCGACGCGCTGCTCGGCACGATCGCGGCCGGGGATATCGGCACGCATTTCCCACCCAGCGATCCGCAATGGAAGGGGGCCGAGTCGGGGCAGTTCCTCCAGCACGCCGCCAAGCTGATCGCCGACAAGGGCGGTCGGATCGATTTCGTCGACCTGACGATCATCTGCGAGGCCCCCAAGATCGGGCCGCATCGCGCCGCCATGGTCGCGCGGATCGCCGAACTGCTCGGTATCGATCAGGGCCGGGTCAGCCTGAAGGCGACGACCACCGAGCGGCTGGGCTTTACCGGACGCGGCGAAGGCATTGCGACGCAGGCGGTGGCGACCGTCCGTCTGCCGGGCGGGTCGGCGGCGTGAAGCGGCTGGCGCTGATCGCCGCGTTGGCCTCGCTTATCGCCCCGGAGGCGGCGATGGCGCAGCAGCGGGCCTGCATCACACCGCCGGAGGCCGAGGCGATGACCCTGGTCGCCATGCCGGATATTCTGCGCGAAACCGGCCGGGTCTGCGGCGCGCGGCTGCCTGCCAACAGCCTGATCCGCGGCAACGGCACGCTGATCGCCAAATACGAGGCCTCGGCCGATCAGGCATGGCCGACCGCGCGCGCCGCGATCGTCAAGCTGTCCGATCCGACCGTGGATACGCTGCTCCAGTCGGACTATGCCCGGCCGCTGCTGACCTCCCTGCTGGTCCCGTTCATCGTCGGGCGGATCGGGCTGGAGGATTGCGGGACGATCGACCGGCTGGTGACGCAGCTTGCCCCCCTGCCTCCGCGCAACATGGCGGCGGTGATCGTCACCGCGCTGCAATATCTCAAAAGCGAAAAGGCGCGTGGCCGGCAGGTTGCCGTGCCCGACCTGCCTCTCTGCCCCAACGGAAACCGCTGATGGACGTGCTCCTCCCCCCCGAACTGGTCGCGCTGGCCGAGCGTGTCGTCGTCGCCAACCGCGCGATCGGCCGCCGCGTCGCGCTGGCCGAGAGCTGCACCGGCGGCCTGGTATCGGCCGCGCTGACCGAAATTCCCGGCTCGTCCGACGTGGTCGAGGCGGGTTTCGTCACCTATTCCAACCAGGCCAAGATCAAGCTGCTGAACGTCAGCCCGGACATGATCGACACGTTCGGTGCGGTATCGACCGCCACCGCCTGGGCGATGGCGCAGGGTGCGCTGGCGGCGAGCGAGGCCGACATCGCCGTTGCGATCACCGGCGTGGCGGGGCCCGGCGGCGGCACGGCGAAGAAGCCGGTCGGCACGGTTGTCTTCGCCCAGGCGCTCCGCGACGGCGACCCTGAAGAGATCAAGGCCGAGCGGCACGAATTCGGGGAAATCGGCCGCGGCGCGATCCGGCTTCAGGCCGCGCTGTTGGCGCTGGAGCTGCTGTTGCCGTAAAGCTTGGCGGCGCGGTCCTCGAACGCGCCGATCATGCGGCGGAGCGCAGTGCCGAACACCTGCCCCGCCAGCATCTCGAACACCCGGTTCTTGAAGGCGAAGTCGACGGTGAAGTCGACCGCGCAGCCCTGCTCTTCGGGCCGGAAGCGCCAGTTGTTGCGCAGATATTTGAGCGGCCCGTCGAGATATTCGACATCGATCGCCTCCGGCCGCGCCTTGGTGACGCGGCTGGTGAAGGTCTCGCGCAGGCCCTTGAAGCCGACGATCATGTCGGCCACCGTCTCGGTGTCCGAGTCCGACCGCACGCGCATCGCCGAAACCCAGGGCAGGAATTCCGGATAGCGCGCGACGTCGGCGACCAGGTCGAACATCTGCTCCGGCGTATAGGGCAGATGCCTTGTTTCGCTATGCTTGGGCATTAGCGGGCGCTGGCCAGCTTCGCCTCGCGCGCGGTCCGCAGCCGTTCGAAATCGTCACCCGCATGATAGCTGGACCGCGTCAGCGGCGAGCTGGCGACCAGCAGGAAGCCCTTGGCGCGGGCGATCGAGGCATAGGCGTCGAACGCCTTGGGCGTGACGAACTCGGCAACCTTGGCATGGCGCGGCGTTGGCTGGAGATACTGGCCCATGGTCAGGAAATCGATGTCGGCCGAACGCATGTCGTCCATCACCTGATGGACCTCCAGCCGCTCTTCACCCAGGCCCAGCATGACGCCCGACTTGGTGAAGATCGACGGATCGTGGCGCTTCACACTCTCCAGCAGGCGCAGCGAGGCGTAATAGCGCGCGCCGGGACGGATCGTCGGGTAAAGCCGGGGCACCGTTTCCAGATTGTGGTTGTACACGTCGGGCCGTGCCTCGACGATCGACTCGATCGCGGCCTGCGCCTTGTTGCGGAAGTCGGGCGTCAGGATTTCGATGGTCGTGTCGGGGGTCGTGCGGCGCAGCGCCTGGATGACCTTCACGAATTGCGATGCGCCGCCATCGGGCAGGTCGTCGCGGTCGACCGAGGTGACGACGATGTGCTTCAGGCCCATCTGCGCCGCTGCATCGGCGACATTCTGCGGCTCCATCGCATCGACCTTGCGCGGCATGCCGGTCTTGACGTTGCAGAAGGCGCAGGCGCGGGTGCAGGTGTCGCCCAGGATCATGACGGTCGCATGCTTTTTCGACCAGCATTCTCCGATATTGGGGCAGGCCGCCTCTTCGCAGACGGTCGTCAGGCTCTTGGCGCGCATCAGCTCGCGGGTCGCGGCGAAACCGGCGCTCGTCGGTGCCTTGACGCGGATCCAGTCGGGCTTGCGCGCGCGCGCGGGCGCGGCCAACGGTGTCAACTCATTCATGCCCGCGAAATAGCGATGCAGCCGGTCGGACACAATGCCCGCTGACACGCAGCGCGATATCCGTGGACAGACACATTTTGATATGGAACCGAAACGGCCATGCCCGGGTTCGCCTGCTATAGCGTGGCTTCCTTAACTGGATAAGAGAGAGCAATGACCGACTTTAACGACCTCGTGGATGGCTATCAGCGCTTTCGGACCTCCGATTGGCGTCGCCAGCGCGACCGCTGGGCCGAACTGAAGGAAGGCCAGAGCCCCAAGGTGATGGTGATCGCCTGCTCGGACAGCCGCGTCGATCCGGCCCAGATCTTCGACACGCTGCCCGGTGAGATCTTCGTCGTACGCAACGTCGCCAATCTGGTTCCCCCGTTCGAGACGGGCGGCGGGCATCACGGCGTGTCGGCGGCGCTGGAATTCGCGGTGACGCAGCTGGAGGTGACCGACGTCGTCGTCATGGGTCACGGCGCCTGCGGCGGCTGCAAGGCCGCGCTGACCCAGGGCTTCGCCCATGCTCCGCAGGGCGAAGGCGGCTTCATCTCCGACTGGGTGAACCTGCTCGACGGTGCGCGCGAAAAGGTCATCGCCAAGCATGGCGACAGCCCGGACGCGATGCGCGAGATGGAGCTCGAGTCGGTTCGCACCTCGATCGCCAATCTGCGCACCTTCCCGTTCGTCACCAAGCGTGAGGAGGCGGGCAAGCTGACCCTGCGCGGCGCCTATTTCGCGATCGCCGACGGCGTGCTGCACCTGATGGACGAGAGCGGCGAGTTCAAGCCCGCCTCCCCGTCGCTGGTCGCGGCCTGAGAGAGCCGGTCCGGGCCCCCGGCCCGGACACGACAGAAAAAAGGGCGGACGCCGCATCCGGCGCCCGCCCTTTTTCTGTGCCCGTCAGGCGGGATCAGCCCACCGAAGCGGCGACGACCTGATCCACATCCTTCTTGGGCTCGGCGGTCGAGCGCAGCGACAGCTCGCGCATCTGCTTGTTGCTGGGCAGGCTGGGCGCGCCCATCAGCAGGTCCTCGGCACGCTGGTTCATCGGGAACAGCGAGATTTCGCGCAGATTCTGCGCACCGCAGATCAGCATCACGATCCGGTCGACACCGGCGGCCATGCCGCCATGCGGCGGCGCGCCGTACTGGAAAGCGCGGTAGAGGCCGCCGAAACGCTCCTCGACATCCGCCTTGGACAGGCCGACCTTCTCGAACGCGGCGACCATCAGTTCCGGCGACTGGTTTCGGATCGAACCCGATGCGATCTCGAAGCCGTTGCAGACCAGGTCATACTGATAGGCCTTGAGCGACAGCGGGTCGGCGGTGGTCAGCGCCTCCATGCCACCCTGCGGCATCGAGAAGGGGTTGTGCGCGAACTCGACCTTCTTCTCGTCCTCGTCCCACTCATAGAAGGGGAAGTCGACGATCCAGCAGAGGCGGAACGCCCCCTCCTCGATCAGGCCCAGCTGTTCGGCGACGCGGGTGCGGGCGAGGCCGGCCAGCTTGGCAGCCGCATCGACCTTGCCCGCCGCGAAGAACAGGCCGTCATCCGGGCCCAGGCCCAGCGCGGCATAGATCGCCTCCATGCCCTCGGTGCCGTGGTTCTTGGCGATCGGACCGCCGAATTCGCCACCCTTGCGGGTGACATAGCCCAGACCGGCATGGCCTTCGGCGCGCGCCCATTCGTTCATCTCGTCGAAGAACTTGCGGCTCTTCTCGGCGGTCTTGGGCGCCGGAATCGCGCGGACGACGCCGCCCGAACCGACGATCTTCTCGAACAGCCCGAAGCCCGACGTCGTGAAATGCTCGGAGACGTCGTTGATGATCAGCGGGTTGCGCAGGTCGGGCTTGTCGTTGCCGTACTTCAGCATCGATTCCGAATAGGGAATGCGCGGGAACTCGCCCGTGGGCGTGACGGTGCGGCCATCGGCGAACTTCTCGAAGATGCCGCCGATCACCGGCTCCATCGTCTCCCACACCTCTTCCTGGGTGACGAAGCTCATTTCCAGGTCGAGCTGGTAGAACTCGCCCGGCAGGCGGTCGGCGCGCGGGTCCTCGTCGCGGAAGCAGGGCGCGATCTGGAAATAGCGGTCGAACCCGGCGACCATCAGCAGCTGCTTATACTGCTGCGGCGCCTGCGGCAGCGCGTAGAACTTGCCCGGATGGATGCGGCTCGGCACCAGGAAGTCGCGCGCGCCCTCGGGCGAGGAGGCGGTCAGGATCGGGGTCGAATATTCGGTGAAGCCCGCCGTCTCCATGCGACGCCGCATGTCGGAGATGACCTGGGTCCGGCGCACGATATTGGCGTGCAGCGTCTCGCGACGCAGGTCGAGGAAGCGATAGCGCAGGCGGATATCCTCCGGATATTCCTGCTCGCCCGCCACCGGCATCGGCAGTTCCTCGGCGGCCGACAGCACGGTGGCACCGCGCGCGAAGACCTCGATCTCGCCAGTCGCCAGATTGCCGTTGACCGTGCCCGCCGAGCGCGCCTTCACCACGCCGTCGATGGTCACGACCGACTCGACGCGCACCGCCTCGAGGACGGCGAGCGCGGGGGTGTCGCTGTCCGCGACGATCTGGGTGATGCCATAATGGTCGCGCAGATCGACGAAAAGGACGCCGCCATGGTCGCGCTTGCGATGGACCCAGCCGGACAGGCGGACCGTCTGGCCCACGGCGTCGGCCGTCAGCGCGGCACAGGTATGAGTACGATAGGCGTGCATGGCGAGCATTCTCTGAACGTCTGGGGAAAGTGACGCCGCTTCCCCGCCCACCCCTGTTTTGTCAATCCCCCAGTGGCCGCTCCCCATGCCGAACGGGCACCTGCGCGTTCCTCTTTGTCAACCCGCGCGCGTGCGGCTATGTGCATGCGATGCACGTTCATCCGTTGATTACCGACAGCGCCACGCTCGCCAATCTCTGCGCCCGCCTCTCGCAAGCCGACTTCATCACGGTCGATACCGAGTTCATGCGCGAAAGCACCTATTGGCCGGAGCTGTGCCTGATCCAGATCGCCGACACCGAAGAGGCCGCCGCGATCGACCCCAAGGCGCCGGGTCTGGACATGACGCCGCTGCTCGACCTGCTGGTCAACAATGACGAGGTTCTGAAGGTCTTCCATGCCGGTGGGCAGGATATCGAGATCATCTACAACCTGACCGGAAAGACCCCCCACCCCCTGTTCGACACCCAGATCGCCGCCATGGCGCTGGGCCAGGGCGAGCAGATCGGCTATTCCAACCTGGTCGACAGCTGGCTCGGCATCCCGATCGACAAGGGTGCGCGCTTCACCGACTGGTCGCGCCGCCCGCTCGACCAGCGGCAGGTCGATTATGCGATCGGCGACGTGACCCACCTCTCCGCCATCTTCCCCAAGATGCTGGAACGGCTGCGCAAGACCGGGCGCGGCGCATGGCTGGACCAGGAAATGGAGCGGCTGGCCGATCCCTCGCATTACGCCAACGATCCCGACAGCGCCTGGAAGCGCGTCCGCGTATCGGGTCGCAAGCCCGACATGCTCGGCCGCCTGAAGGCGCTGGCCCGTTGGCGCGAACTGGAGGCACAGGCCAAGGACCTGCCGCGCGGCCGCATCGTCAAGGACGAGACGCTGGCCGACCTCGCCGGGCATCCGCCGCGCAAGCAGGCCGATCTCGCCAAGGTGCGCGGACTGTCCGCCACCTGGGCGGGCAACGACATCGGTCATCGCCTGATGGAGGCGCTGGAGGGCGCAACGCCGCTCGACGCCGACGAACTGCCCGCGCGCGACGATCGCAAGCCGGGGCTGGGGCGCGAGGGCGCGCTGGTCGCCGATCTCCTCAAGCTGTTGCTCAAGATCCGCGCGCGCGACATCGACGTGGCGCCGCGCCTGCTCGCCCGGTCGGACGATCTGGAGATGCTGGCGGCGGGGGTTCGCAGCGGCCTGTCGGTGCTTGATGGCTGGCGGTTCGAGCAGTTCGGGCGCGATGCGCTCGATCTGGTCGAGGGGCGCACCGGCTTCGTCGTCAAGGGCGGCAAGCTGAAGATGGTCCGTACCGAGGATCCGGTGGCATGAACCGGGCCGTGGTCCTCGTCGCGCTGATGGCGATCGGTGCCTGTACCCCGACCGGAACGCCGCCGTCGCGCGGCGAGCAGATGGCGGAATTACCGATGCAGTGCGGTGAGGGCCGCGTCGCCGACCTGATCGGCAAGCGCTGGGCCGAGGCGATGCGAGCCGACGTGCTGAAGCGCACCGGCGCGCGGACCCTGCGGGTGATCGCGCCGGGCGATGCGGTCACGATGGACTATCGCACCGACCGGCTGAACCTGGAAACCGATGCCGTGGGACGGATCACGCGGATTCGGTGCGGCTGATCCGCGTCGCCGTCCGCCCCAGCGCGGCGGCGAGCGCGGCGTGGCGGCGCTCGATCGCCTCGCCGTAAAAGCCCCGGTCCTCGTCCAGCATCGCGAGGCCCAGGCTGGTCGTTCCCAGAACCAGGCTGGTCCGCTCCAACGGCCCCTCCAGGCCGCCGCTAAGCCGCTGGCCCAGCCGGATCGCCAATCCCCAGCTCGTCGCCAGCTTCAGCTGTGCCGGGGTCGCGAGTTCGGCGAGCGGTGCCGGCACGTCCAGCCCTCCGCCCAGACTCGTGTGCAGCGCCTGCGCCAGCATGGCGCGCCCCGTCGCGTCGATCCCGACCCAATTGCCGTGGAGCGCGATCTCCACCCCGCGTTCGGCCCGAAATTCCGGATTGGCGCGCCAGCCCACATCGGCGAGCAGGCAGGCGGCGTGACGAAGCCGCGCCTCGGCGGCGGCTTCCCCGGCAAATAGTGGGGCGATCCAGCTTTCGAGCAGGTCGCCATGTTCGGGAAAGCGCCCGAGCAACCGCCCCTCCTCGCGCGCCGCCACGATCAACGGATCTTGGGCGCGGGTCCGGGCATCCAGATTGCCGTAGAGCAGCCCTTCGCGCAGGCCATAGGCGGACACCACGGTCGTACTGCTGCCCAGATGCTTGAGGAGGACGCTCAGCAGCGCGGTCGCATCGCCGAGCGTCGCGGCACGGCTGGACGACAGGCCCTTCACGTCGCGCAGCCGCGCCTTGGACAGGTGCGGGATGGTCCGCGACAGCCTCGCTATATCGGTCGGCGTCAGTTCATAATGATGGATGATCGGCAGCGGATATTCGGCCAGCGTCATGTCGAGCCGCGCCAGCGCCCGCCACGATCCGCCAACGAGATAGAAGGGCAGGCCCCGACCGCGGCCCTCCCATCCCGCCTCCTCGATCAGTCGCCCGATCTGCCGCTCGAACGCCTTGCCACCACGCTCGCGCAGCGCCGGGATACGCAGCACGCCGAGCGGAAAGGATACCCGGTCCTCGACCCCGCCGTCCCGCACCCGAACGAGTTCCAGGCTGCCGCCGCCCAGATCGCCGACGATCCCGTCGGCATCGGGAATGGCGGACAGGACCCCCTCGCCCGCCCCCTTGGCCTCCTGCTCGCCCGACAGCAGCTCGACCTCAAGCCCCAGCGACTCGGCGCAGTCGATCAGTTCCTGCCCATTGGCGGCGTCGCGCACCGCCGCCGTCGCCACGGTGCGCAGGCCGCTCACCCCCATCTCCCGCGCCAGGCTGGCGAAGCGGGCCAGCGCCACCCGCGCCTTGCCCAGCGCTACCGGGTCGATCGCCCCCGTGGCGGCAAGGCCCCGCCCGAGGCCCGCCATCACCTTCTCGTTGAACAGGATCGCGGGCAGGCGCGCCGGGCCCTGATAGACGACGAGACGGACCGAGTTCGAGCCGATGTCGATGATCGCCGTACGCGGCGCGCGGATTGCTGCCATCGTTCCGCCGCCCCCGGTCAGCGCTGCCGCCGGAGCGACAGGGTGGGGACCGCCTTGCTGGTGTCGAGCGCGGCGCCGCGCCCCGAAAGCGAAGGATTGGTCATGAAATACCGATGCAGGTTGAAGGGGCGATCGCCCGGTTCGTCACGGACATAGCGGCCATCCGGCTCCAGTTCCCAGCTCTGTTCGTTGTCGAGCAGGTTGGCGACCATGACCTGATCGAGGATCTGGTCGTGAACGGTCGGGTTGAGGATGGGCAGCATATATTCGACCCGCCGGTCGAAGTTGCGCGGCATCCAGTCGGCCGAGGAAATGAAGAGCTTGGCCGCGTCATGGGGCAGCGCCTTGCCGTCGCCGAATGCCCAGATGCGGCTATGCTCCAGGAAGCGACCGACGACCGATTTCACGCGGATATGATCCGACAGGCCGGGGACGCCGGGGCGCAGGCAGCAGATACCGCGCACGATCAAGTCGATCTCGACGCCCGCACCGCTTGCCTCGTACAGCTTCTCGATGATCAGCGGATCGACCAGCGAGTTCATCTTGGCCCAGATGCTGCCCTTTCGGCCTGCGCGGGCATGGGCGATCTCGGCATCGACCAGCGCCATCAGATTGTGCCGCAGGTCGCGCGGCGACAGGCTGACCCGGTTCATCGCAACGGGTTCGACATAGCCGGTGATATAGTTGAACATCTGCGCCGCATCGCGCCCGATGGCCGGGTCGGCGGTGAAGAAGCTGAGATCGGTATAGATGCGTGCCGTCACGGGGTGATAATTGCCCGTGCCGAAATGGCAGTAGGTGCGGAAGTCGCCGCCCTCGCGCCGGACGACCATCGACACCTTGGCATGCGTCTTCCAGTCGATAAAGCCATAGACGACCTGAACGCCCGCCCGCTCCAGCGCAGAGGCCCAGTAGAGATTCTGCTCTTCGTCGAAGCGCGCCTTCAACTCGACGATCGCGGTCACCGACTTGCCCGCCTCGGCCGCCGCGATCAGGGCGTTGATGACCGCCGACTGCTTGCCCGCGCGGTAGAGGGTCTGCTTGATCGCCACCACATCCGGGTCGACCGCCGCCTGCTTCAGAAAGGCGATGACCGCCTCGAACGTCTCGTACGGATGGTGGACGACGATGTCCTTGGCCTTGATCGCGGCGAAGCAGTCGCCCGCGAACTCGCGGATCCGTTCGGGAAAGCGCGGCGTATAGGGCGGGAATTTCAGGTCCGGCCGATCCGCATCGACCAGCATGTCGAGATCGCCGATACCGAGCAGATTTCCGCTCTCGGTGATGATCGCATCCGTCCCGCCCAGTTCGTCGCGCAGCACGTCGGCCAGTTCGTCGGGCATCCCCGTCTCCAGCTCCAGCCGGATGACGCGCCCGCGCCGCCGCCGCTTGATCGCATTGGCGAAATAGCGGACGAGATCCTCGGCCTCCTCCTCGATCTCGATATCGCTGTCGCGCAGGACGCGGAAGGTCGCCGCGCCGTTGACGACATAGCCGGGGAAGAGCAGCCCGGAAAAGCGGCGCAGGATCGTCTCGATCGACACATAGCGCGTCCCCTCGCCCGGAAGACGAACGAAGCGCGGCATCGTCGGGGGCATCATCACCAGCTCGCGGATCGGCGCCTTGTCCGACACGCGGGTCAGGTCGAAGATCATCGACAGCCCCTTGTTCGGGATGAACGGAAAGGGGTGTGCGGGATCGAGCGCCTGGGGGGTCAGGATCGGGAAGATCTGGTCGCGGACATGCCCCTCCAGCCAGGCGCTGGCCTCGGCATCGATCGCATCGCGGCGCAACACGAAAATGCCCGCCGCGTCGAGCAGGTTGCGCAGGTCGCCCCAGACCTCCTGCTGGCTGGCCATCAGCCGGTCCGCCTCGGCCACGATCTCGTTCAGCTGCTGTCCCGGCGTCAGCCCGTCGACCGAGCGCTGTTCGACGTCCTGCGCCTGCTGCCCCTTCAGGCCCGCAACCCGGACCATGAAAAATTCATCGAGGTTCGAGCCCGAGATCGACAGGAAGCGAAGCCGCTCGAGCAGCGGATGCGCGGTGTTGCACGCTTCTTCCAGCACGCGCCGGTTGAAGGCCAGCCAGGACAGCTCGCGATTGAAATAGCGCCCGTTCGGCTCCCGCGTGACATGATCGTCGTCCGGTTCGGACATTTGCGCGATATGGGCAGGCCGGGTCATCGTTTCTCGCTTGGTTCGCGGGGCTCAGGGCTCGGCGATCAGACCGGCCCCGATCAGGGTGGAACGTGCAAGGGCAATCGATAAGCGCGCGCGCCGTTCCATCGCCCCCTGATCGAGCATATCCACCGCGCGGATGACAGAAAGGTGACTACGCTCGATCCGCGCGGTCAGCCATTCGATCAGATCGGGCCGCGCATCGAGGCCGCGCCGCTGGAACAGCAGCTCGAACAGGGCGGCGACCAGCTCGTCGTCGGGTGCTCCGATCTCGGCCAGGCTGCTATTGGCGAGCCGCGACCGCAGGTCGGGCAGCTTGACCGCCCAGCGCGGCGGCGCGGCGTCAGCGACGATGACCAGCGGCCGACGCTCTGCCTGCGCCGTGTTCCAAGCATGGAAGATCTGGACCTCGGGCACGCGCTCGGCATCGTCGATGATCGTACCGCCGCTGCGCGCGGCGAAGATGCGCGCCAGCAGCGACCGCCCCGACTTGCGCGGGCCGGTCAGGATCGCGGCCATGGTCGGCCATTTTTCCCATTGCTCCAGCATGCGCGCGGCAAGCCGGTTGGAATCGGTCAGCAGGAACGCGTCCGACAAGGGGTCCGCTGGCCATTCCAGCGGAAGCGCCATTTGGTTCATCCGGTGATCACATTATCCGATGGAGGCGCAGGCGCCTGGACTTGGGGGGCGCGACGAATGCGAAGCGTCGTGCCGGACCCTGAAACCTGATAGCCGCGCTGTTCCAGCGCGCGGCGAAGCTGCTCGGGGTCGCCGTCATAGGTCACGCCCATCAACGACACGCCCCCCAGCGCCAGGCTGGTGGTGGCGGCCCGCACGACCCCCGGAATGCCGCGTACAAGGCTTTCGGCATTGGCGACCGCGCTGGCACTGGGCGCATCATATTGCAGCGTGACCGATATCCCCGCGCCCGACGGGGCGATGGCGCTATCGACACCGGCGACGGGTCCGTCGCCGCCCATGCTGTCGTCGGTGATCGCCACCTCCGGCTTGGGCGGCGGCGCGAGTGTCGAATCGGGATGAAGCGTCCCGCCCGCCAGCGCGCGCTGGTACAGGCCGTCGAGCCGTGCCACGCCGGTATCGAGCAGTTGCGGCAACGCATCGGTGCTGCCGACGCGTAGCGTGACCGTCCCGAGCAGGACATTGTCGGGGCCGTGCCGCGCCTCGAAGACGCCGATCACCGGCCCGCCGGGCCATTGGCGATAGAGGCGGACGACCGGGATCAGGATGTCCGACGCGCCATATTGGTCGAGGATCGCCCGCCACCAGCCCCGCGACCGGCGACCGATCTGCCCCGCATTCAGGAGCAGCGGGTCCATGCCGGTGCCCGAGGGGCGGATATAGTCGATGCTGCTGTTGCCCGTCCGGAACCGCGCCCAAGCCAGCTGCCACGACGTCCGGCTCTCGAACATCTGCGCGCTGCCGCCCGAAATCTGGAGGGGCATGACCAGCATCGGCGGCGAGCGATCGGCATAGGCCGACACGCCCAGCACCGAGGCGGCCCGCACCCGGTCGAACAGGACCCCCAGCCGCGCGACATAGCGGGTCGGCCCGATCCCCTCATTCTCCACCACGATGCCCGAGACGAGCGAATCGAGCAGGCCGTCGGACGCGCCGACGCCGCCCCGCCCCAGCCGCTGCGCCAGCATCGCCCAGGCCTTTCGCTGCGCGATTCGCCAGCCGCCGAGCCGCGCGGCCTCCGCCGTGCTGCCCGACACGTCGACCGTCACGCCGGTGACTTCATAGGCGCCGCCGCTGTCGACGGGCGCGACGCCGCGATCCTGTCCTTCGATCTGGGCCAGGACCGCACCGCCCCCCGCGCCCACCGCGACAAGGGCGGTCAGGCCGTACATCAATGAGGGCAATCGCAAACGCATCGCGGCCTTTTGGCGAAGCAGGCGTGGAAATCCAAGCGCGATATAGCTAACGGGCAAACATGACCGACAACAGCACGCCGTCCACCACCCCGTCGCCCGCCGAAACCGGCGCTCCCTACACCTATGCCGATGCGGGCGTTTCGATCGCCGCGGGCAACGCGCTGGTCCGCGCGATCGGCCCGCTTGCCAAGGCGACGCGGCGGCCGGGCGCCGACGCCGATCTGGGCGGGTTCGGCGGCTTCTTCGACCTGAAGGCGGCGGGCTTCACCGATCCGCTGCTGGTCGCCGCCAATGACGGCGTGGGCACCAAGCTGAAGCTGGCGATCGAGCATGATCGCCATGACGGGGTCGGCATCGACCTGGTCGCGATGTGCGCCAACGATCTGGTGGTACAGGGCGCCGAGCCCTTGTTCTTCCTCGATTATTACGCCACCGCCAAGCTGGAGGGCGATGTTCCCGAGCGGGTCATCGCCTCGATCGCCGAAGGATGCCGCATTGCGGGCTGCGCGCTGATCGGTGGCGAGACCGCCGAGATGCCTGGCATGTATGCGCCGGGCGACTATGACTTGGCGGGCTTCTGCGTCGGCGCGGTCGAGCGGGACCAGGTGCTGACGGGAAGCGGGATTTCCGACGGCGACGTGATCCTCGGCCTCGCCTCGTCGGGGGTCCACTCCAACGGCTTCTCGCTGGTCCGCCGCCTTGCCGCCGACAAGGGATGGAAGCTCGATCGCCCCGCATTGTTCGATCAGGAGCGGCTGCTGATCGAGGCGCTGATGGCGCCGACTCGGATCTATGTCCGCTCGCTGCTCCCCTCGCTCAAGGCCGGGACGATCAAGGGGCTCGCGCACATCACCGGCGGCGGTCTGCTCGAAAACATCCCGCGCGTGCTGCCCAAGGGCGTCCATGCCGTGGTCGATGCGGATCGCTGGGAACAGCCGCGCCTGATGGCGTTCCTGCAGGCGCAGGGCGGGATCGAACCCGAGGAAATGGCGCGTACCTTCAACTGCGGCATCGGCATGGCGGTGGTAGTCGCGGCCGACCAGGCCGAGGCGCTGGCCGCCACCCTGACCGAGGCGGGCGAAACCGTGCTGACCATCGGCCGGATCGAGGCGGGCGAGCGCGGCTGCACCGTCACCGGCTCGGCGGGCACCTGGAGCGCCAAGGCGGACTGGACGGCGACCCATGCGGCCTGACGGCCCGGTCAAGGTCGGCATCCTGATTTCCGGCCGCGGCTCCAACATGCAGTCGCTGGTCGCCGCTTCGCAGGGCGGCGACCCGGCTTATCATGTCGCCCTCGTCGCCTCGGACAAGCCCGAGGCGGCCGGGCTGGCCTGGGCGGCGGAGCGGGGCATCGCGACCTTCGCGCTGTCGCCCAAAGGGATCGGCAAGCCCGCCTATGAAGCGGCGATCGACCAAGCGCTGCGCGACGCGGGCGTGGAGGTGATCGCGCTGGCGGGCTATATGCGGCTGTTGTCGGGCGATTTCGTCCGCCGCTGGGAAGGCCGTATCCTCAACATCCATCCCTCGCTGCTGCCGCTTTACAAGGGGCTCGACACCCATGCGCGCGCGATCGCAGCGGGCGATGCCAAGGCGGGGTGCTCGGTCCATATCGTGACCGAGGAACTGGATGATGGCGAGGTGCTGGGTCAGGCGGAAGTACCGATCCTGCCGGGTGACGACGCCGGGGCACTTGCCGCGCGCGTCCTGGTCGAGGAACATCGTCTCTATCCCCGCATCCTCTCGGAGTTCGTGCGTCGATGACCGATAATCTCGCCCGCATTCGCGACATCGCCCTGCTGCTGCCCGGTGTGACCGAGGACCTGCACGACGGCGAAACCCGGTTCCTGGTCGAAGGCGAGCCCTTTGTGCGGGTCGCTGACGGGGCGTCGGGGCTGCACCTTTGCATCGCCGACGAAGGTGCCGCGCCGCACTGGACGAGCATCGCTCTGTCGGCCGACAGCGACTGGACGCTGATCGAGGACCGGATCGCGCGCAGCTGGGAACTGGTCGCGCCGACCGAATTGCTCGAGGCGGGCGGGCGATGAGCCAATCGGCGGGCGACGAGGCCGCCGATCGCGCCAAGTCGCGGCGGCGATTGCTGAGCCTGGCCGAGTTCGTGGCCGTGGCAGGCCTGCTCGTCGCCGCGCTGACGCTCTATCTGAACTGGTCGCAGCGCCGCAGCGATGCCGAGGACAAGGCGGCCGCCGCCAGCGCGCAACGCAACGACCGCGCCCGGCTGGACCTGACCGCGACGGTCGAAGGGGATGGCCGCCGCCTCGCGCTGCGCGACCCGAATCATGACCTGCAGGACGTGACGATCGATTTCCCGGCAAAGTCGGGGATCGCCCGGCAGGCGCCCGTCGGCGACCCCGTGATCGATGCGGGGCCGATAGCCGGGCCGATCCTGGCCCTGACCGATGGTCAGGCGGATACGAACGAAGGCCGTCTGCCGGTGCTGATTACGACCCGCTATTGGGACGGGGATACCGCGCGGACGGCGAGCGGGCTGTACGACGTGATCTGGAGCACGCATGGTCGCCTGCTGCGGGGCCGGACGCTGCGCCTGGAAGGACTGCGGCTGCGGGACCGTCACGGCACGATGGCCAAGCTGAACGCCGCCTGGGCGACGAAGCACGGCTAAGGCCCCTCTGGCGTTTGAGAGGGGCTGGTCCATTCATCGTGCGATGATGGCATTGGCATTGATGATGCGGCTTATCTCGCGTGTGTCTATTAATCGCCAGATCGGCGCTCGCTTGATCGCCGCTTGTTCGAACGGCAGGCGGGGACCGCCAACCCGGAGATCGTCGCTTAGCGGTCAGATGCTCCCTGCACGCTCGACGACCAGCACCCGCGCAGGTCCGATCGGCACGGCGCGATGGGTGTCGCCGGGTTCGGCGTGGAAGATCGTCCCCGGCGTCAGGCGATGGACGCGCTCCTCGCCCCGCTCGCGCACCTGCATGTCGACCATGCCGTCCAGCACGACAAACACCTCGGCACCGTCATTGACGTGCCAGATATAGGGCTGGTCGGTCCAGTGGAGCCGAACCGATACCCCGTCGATCTCCGCGATATCCAGCGCTGCCCAGGGGCGATGGCCGGTGAACGTGGCTGCTTCGATGATCTTCATCACGACCTCCCTTGTCGCGGCCCCCATGCTATGGGACGAGGTGATTGGCGAGATTGCGGATCGCCGTCAGTGACGACGTTTCGAAAGCGCCCATGAACCGGACCGGTATGACCCTGGACGAGACTGACCGGAAGCTGGTGGCATTGTTGCGTCATGACGCGCGCCGGACGACCACCTCGCTGGCCCGCGCGTTGAACCTGTCGCGCACCGCCGTGCAGGCCCGTATCGCGCGGCTGGAACGTGACGGGATCATCCAGGGCTATAGCGCGATGATCGCGCCCGATGTCGTCGCAGGCGTCCAGGCGCTGGTGACGCTTTGCCTGGCGGTTCGCCCGTGCCGGCGGATCACCGACCCGCTCCTGTCCTGGCCCGAGGTGGAGCGCATCTATGCCATCGCGGGCGACCGGGACGCGGTGTTGGTCGTCTCGGTCGCGTCGCCACAGGCCTTGTCGGACCTGGCGGACCGGCTGCGGGCGGTGGAGGGCATCGCCTCTGTGGAGACGACCGTCATCCTGTCGGCACAGGCGGGGTGCCCGGAAAAGCCCTGATCGGCGACGGCCGGGTTGCGCAATGGCCGCTCCGTCGCATAGCGTGGCACCAATAGCTTCATAAACGGGGAAATTTCATGGATCGTCGCACCTTCATGCTGTCCGGTGCCGCGGCCGTTGGGCTTGGTGCATTACCCGCCCGTCCGGCCTCCGCGCAGGCTTCGGGCGGTCCGGCGGCGGCGGCCTTGCCGGGGGACACGCGGCTGAATGCGGTCTTCGATCAGGTGCTGGGCGAAACCGTGCGCCAGTCGCCGGAATTTGCCACTTCGCTGGGCTTCGATACCGGCACGAACGCCGATCTGCGGCACAAGCTGAGCGACAACAGCTACCAGGCGATCGCCAAGGACCTCGCCCGCAATCGCAAGGCCCATGCGCTCGTCGCCGCCGTCGACCCCGCTTCGCTATCGCCCCAGGCTCGCATCGACCGCGAAGTCGTGCTTTACAACATCAAGTCCAACATGGTCGGCCCGGAGCAGTTCGGCCTCTCCTCGCCGCAGGGGCCCTATCCGATCTCGCAGCAGGACGGCGTGTATTTCTCGCTGCCCGATTTTCTGGCCTCGACCCATCCGGTTAAAACCGCCGACGATGCCGAAGCCTATCTCGATCGCCTCGCATTGATGGGGCGTCAGCTCGATAACGAAACCGAGGTTCAGCGGCGCGAGGCGGCAAAGGGGCGACTCGCCCCCGACTTCTCGCTCGATCTCGCGCTTGGCCAGATGGCGAAGCTCCGGTCGCCCGCCCCGGCCGACAGCCAGCTTGTCCAGGCCCTGACCCGCCGCACCGGCGCGGCGAACATCGCTGGCGACTGGCAGGGGCGTGCCGCCCGGATCGTCACCGAACAGATCTATCCCGCGCTCGATCGCCAGATCGCACTGTTGCGTTCGCTTCGCCCTTCGGCGCGCAGTGCCGCCGGCGTCTGGGCGCTGCCGGACGGCGAGGCGCTCTATGCCGCGGCCCTGGCGCAGGCGACCACCACGACCCTGTCGCCGGACGCGGTACATCGCATGGGGCTGCAACAGGTGGCCGAACTGACCGCACAGCTCGAACCCATCCTGCGGAGCCAGGGTCTGACCAAGGGAAGCGTCGGCGCGCGCCTCGACCAGCTCAACCGCCTGCCGACCCAGTTGTTCGCCGATACCGACGCGGGACGCGCCGAGCTGCTCGCCAGCCTCAACGCCAGCGTCCAGGCGATGCAGGCGCGCCTGCCGCAGGCGTTCACCAACCCGCCCAATGCCCCACTCGAGATCCGCCGCGTCGCGCCCGAAATCCAGGACGGTGCGCCCAATGGCTATTATTTCCGCGCGCCGCTCGATGGTTCGCGCGCCGCGATCTACTGGATCAACCTCAAGAGCGTGCACGACTGGCCGAAATACACATTGCCGAGCCTGACCTATCATGAAGGCGTGCCGGGCCATCACCTCCAGATTTCGACCGCCCAGCGCGCGCCGACCCATCCGCTGCGCAAGATCGCCTTCTTCAATGCCTATCTGGAAGGCTGGGCGCTCTATGCGGAACAACTGGCCGACGAACTCGGCGGCTATGCCTCGCCAGTCGAGCGCGCAGGTTATCTCCAATCCTTCCTGTTCCGCGCCGCGCGGCTGGTGGTGGATACCGGCATCCATACCAAGCGCTGGACGCATGATCAGGCGACCAAATACCTGGTCGACACGGTCGGCTTCGCACCAGGTCGCTCGCAGCGCGAGATCGAACGCTATTGCGTCTCGCCGGGTCAGGCTTGCAGCTACAAGATCGGCCACGCCGCCTGGCTGCGCGCGCGCGAAAAGGCCAGGGCGATCGCGGGCGACCGCTTCGACCTCAAGCATTTCCATGACGTGCTGGAGTCCGGCGCGATGCCGCTGTCGATGCTCGAGCGGATCGTCGAGGAACGGGCCCGCGCCGTCTGACGGCCGCTATTCGGCCCCTCGTTCCGGGGGGATGAAGCTGACATGGTCGAGGCGCCACGACCGATCCGGGGCGCCCGGCCAGAACGCCGCCGGATCATAGTCGCCCTCGTCCGGCAGGGCGCCGACGACCTGGGCGCCGATGACGCGTCCTGTCTCGCGCAGGCGCACTTCGGCGCCCGGGAAGCGGGCGTTCAACGCCGCATGCAGCGTCGAGGCATCGTCGGCCACGCGCTCCCCGTCGAGCGCGCGGGGGGCGCCGTCGATCAGTTCCGCCGCCGCCGACTTCAGCGAGCGCAGCCCGTCGTTCAGAATATCCAGCGAGATCAGGCCCGCCGCGACCGCATCCGCCCACCAATAGCCCAGCCCGATACCGATCACCCCGCCGATCCCGGCCACGCCCGTCATCCAGTTGGCCTTTTGCGTCATCGCATCCGTGAAGAGCGTCTTGTCGTTCAATTCGCGCGCGAGCGGCAGCTTCAACCGGCCGAGGACGATCGGCACGATGATCGAATAGACCTGAGCGGCCGCCATCAGCCAACCCAGCCAGATTTCCTGCCCCGCGATGTTTACGGAAGTAACTGTGGCATGCTCCTGGCCGATCAGGCTCATCGCCGAGGTCACCAGCAGAACGCCGCCGAGAGCGGTGAGCGCGGCGGCGGCCAGTGCGAAGGCGACGCTCGGCGCGCGGGCGAAGCCGTTCGGAAAGAGCGCGGTGGGCGGACGTCTCTCCAGGCGCGCCGAGATCAGGAAGACGATCGGCGGGACCAGGCTGAGGCAGTCCTCGATCCAGGCCGTCTTCATCGCCTGGCTTGCCCCCATCGCCGCCCCCATGACGGCGATCACGCTGATCGTCCAGGCCAGCGACCACCACTCCAGCCGTTGCGCGCGGGCGAAGACGGGTTTCAAATGCGGGGGCAAGACGTCCTTGCTCATCGGTTCGGCGCCTCCGCTCTTGTTTCGCGTTCGACCAGCGTGATCCACGCATTCTCGCCGTTCCGGGCGACGATATGCGATGCCGTCACGGCCTTGCCTTCGTCATGGCGGCGGTATGGCAGACCGAGCGCGACGCGCTTCGCCCAGGGGGATTTCGCGTCGAAGCGCCCGCCGACGACGAGGTCGAGTTGCCCCGCCTCCAGCCGGAGGAGCAGCGGCTCGAGCGTACCGCCGACGACCATGGGCGCAGCACCGGTCCGCGCGGCGATCCGGGCCAGGATCCTGTCGGCAACCGCCATGTCCCCTCGCTCGGCACCCGCGACCGCCCCAATGCGAATGGCTCGGCTCGCGCGGACGGTCTCCAGCGTTCCCTCGGGGTCGCGCGGAATGTCGCCACAGCCCGCGAGCAGGAGAAGCGGCAGCCAGACGAATCTCATCGACGGTCTGCGCCAATGCAAAGGACATTCCTCATGACCCATAGCAGCGGGATTTTCCTTTCGATGCAAGCACATTGGGTCAGGCGCGTGATATTGTCCGCCCTGCCCGCTGGCCGCCCCCGATCGCAACGGCCCACAAACCATTTGCGCCATAATAGATAGATAGCTATCTATATTTCGAAATGTCCGATTCTCGACGTCATCTGGAACGGCGATTGGCGACCACGCTGATCCCGCTGGCCCGCGCCTACAGGCGGCATCTCGACCGTGCCCTGGCAGGGCTGTCGCTTTCGCACTCGTCCGCGCTTGCCGTCATGTTGCTCGGCCGGATGGACGACGGGGTGCGCCAGGGCATGTTGGCGGAGCAGCTCGGCGTCGAAGGGCCCACGGTCGTACCGCTGGTCGACCAGATCGAGCGCGCAGGCCTTGCCGAGCGGCGGCCGGATGCCAGCGACAAGCGCGCCAAGACGATCCATCTCACCCCGGCGGGTCGTTCGCTCGCCGCGCTGGCGGAAACCCGCTCGGCGGAAATCCGGTCTGCGCTCTTTGCCGATATCCCGGCCGAAGATCTGGCCATCGCGATCACCGTGGTGGAACGGCTCAGCCAGGCGATCGGCGCGTCCGAGACGGATTGAGCCCATGCGGATCGGCGTGCGGCAGGCGGTATTTTCCGCCAATTGCTTCGTGGCGGCGATGCTGGCGCTGTTCGTGTCGTTCCGGCTCGGGCTGGATCGCCCCTTCTGGGCCATGGCGACCGTCTATATCACCAGCCAGCCGCTGACCGGCGCGGTGCGGTCCAAGGCCGT
Organism: Sphingomonas sp. 1185; assembly: GCF_040544655.1. Classification (NCBI taxonomy): domain Bacteria; kingdom Pseudomonadati; phylum Pseudomonadota; class Alphaproteobacteria; order Sphingomonadales; family Sphingomonadaceae; genus Sphingomonas; species Sphingomonas sp. 1185. The sequence goes on along the minus strand of NZ_JBEPKL010000001.1, from coordinate 20,403 downwards.
GTTCCGCCTCCTCGGGACGATCGTCGGGGCCAGCGCCACCGTCGTGCTGATACCCTTGCTGGTCAACGCGCCGATCTTGCTGTCGCTTGCGCTTGCGCTCTGGGTTGCGGGCTGCCAGTTCGTTTCGCTGCTCGACCGTACGCCGCGATCCTATCTGTTCATGCTGGCGGGCTATACGGCGGCGCTCGTGGGTTTCCCCAGCGTCACCCACCCGGAGGCGATTTTCCAGGTGGCGGTGCTGCGCGCCCAGGAAATCGGGATCGGCGTGACCTGCGCCGCCATCGTCCATGCGGTCGTCTGGCCGCGCAGCGTCACCGCCCTGCTCCGCACGCGCATTCAGGCTGTGATGGGCGAGGCGGAAAGCTGGATCGTCGACTCGCTCGCGCCGGAGCCTCTGGCCCATACGGATGCGAAGCGCCGCCGCCTCGCCGGAGACGTCACCGAACTTCACGTCATGGCCACGCATGTGCCGTTCGATACCGACGCGCAGCGACCGACCACGGCAGTACTGGCGGCATTGCAGGATCGGCTGGTGCTTCTCGTCCCGCTCGTTTCCGCCGTGGAGGACCGCATACGCAGCCTTTCGGTGCTGCACGCCCTTCCCGCCCCCGTCGCGGCGCTGATCGACGATGTCCGGCGCTGGGTGCGGGAGCCGGACAGTGCCGCGCCTGCCGCGCTCGTCGCGCGCGGCGCCGCGTTGGCGGCCGACGATCCCATGCGGTCATGGGGCAGCCTGCTGATCGCCAATCTGCTCGCCCGTCTCGGCGAACTGGTCGTGGCGCTCGACACGGCGCGGCATGTCGCCGTGCAGGCGACCGCGCCCGACACCCCGATGCCGGAACCCGTCCGGTTCCTGCTGCGCGAGCGACAGCGCCGCCCGCTCCACCGGGATTATGCGCTGGCGGCGCTGTCCGCCGCGGCGACCGCGATCGCGATCCTGGGGTGCTGCGCTTTCTGGATCGTGGCCGCCTGGCCCGAGGGAGCGGTGGCGGCGATGATCGCGGCCGTCGTATGCTGTTTCTTTGCGACGATGGACGATCCGGTTCCCGCCCAGCGTGGTTTCCTGATCTGGACCGCCGTGTCGCTGCCGCTGACCGCGCTTTATCTCTTTGCGCTGCTGCCGCTGGTGCACAGCTTCGAGATGCTGGCGCTGGTGCTGGCCCCGATGCTCCTGATCGCCGGTGCCCTGCTCGCGCTGCCGCACTGGTATGGCCGGATGATGCCGATGATCATCGGGATCGCGGGGGGCCTGGCGTTGACCAACAACTTCTCCGCCGATGCCGTTGGTTTCTTCAATGGCAGCATCGCCCAGCTGGTCGGCGTGGCGGCCGCGATCTTTGCGACGCGTGTCTTCCGCAGCCTTGGCGCGGGAACGGCCGTTCGGCGGCTGCGCCGCGCGGGCTGGCGCGAACTGGCCGATCTCGCGTCCGGTCCGTCCAGCCTTGCCATCGCCAGTTGGAAGAGCCGGATGCTCGACCGGGTGGGGCTTCTCGCCGCGCGCGTCGGTGATGTCGACCAGGCGGACCGCGATGTCGCCATGGCGACGCTGCGCGATCTGCGGGTGGGCGTGAATGTGGCTCAGCTGGCGCCGGACGGGAGCGAGGATAACGCAGCGCTGGCCGCGTTGCGCAACGAGATCGCCGTGCATTTCCGCAACGGCGATCCCGACACGACGGCGATACCCGCATCCGCCCTGCTCGCCCGGATCGATGCCGCCATCGCCTCCGCGATCGACCTGCCGGCTTCCGAAAGCCGGTGGAACGAGCTTGCCGCGTTGACCGGGCTGCGTCGCAACTTCTTTCCGGGGGCGGCTCCCTGGGAAATGCGGAAGGAAGCGGCATGACGGGGGAAGTCGATCTTGCCGGGGTCTATGTCCACCCGCTGTTGATCGCCGCCATTCTAGCGTTCGTTGCTGCGGAAGCGATCGCCTGGGTGCTGGGGCGGCTGCGACTATATCGGTTCGTCTGGCATCGCGGCCTGTTCGACGTGGCGCTTACCATTCTCCTTTGGGCGGGCTTTGCCGCGCTCCTCAACGGCGGCGATGTGGCCGCTCTTTTCGGTTAGTGAAATGAAGAAGACTGCATTTCTGCGCGTCGCCGTGACGCTGATGGTCGTCGCCCTCGCCGGGTTCGCCGGGCAACGGCTATGGGCGCATTATGAGGAAGACCCCTGGACCCGCGACGGCCGGGTCCGCGCCGATGTGGTTCAGGTGGCGCCTGATGTGTCCGGGCTGGTCACCTCGGTCCTTGTCCGCGACAACCAGCAGGTGGCGGTCGGCACGCCGTTGTTCGAGGTCGACCGGCCGCGTTACCGGCTGGCCGTGGCGCAGGCGCAGGCGGCGGTCGCCGCCCAGCAGGTGCAGCTTGCCCAAGCCCGACGCGAGGCCCGACGCAACCAGTCGCTGGGGGATCTGGTCGCCGGGGAAGTCCGCGAACAGAGCATGGCCAAGGTCGCCCAGCTCGATGCTTCGCTGGCCCAGGCCCGCACGGCGCTGGACACCGCTCGCCTCAACCTGGCCCGGACGATGGTACGCGCCAGCGTCGCCGGCACGGTCACGAACTTGGAGCTCCGCCCCGGCGACTATGCGAGTGCCGGTCACCCCGAATTTGCGATCATCGACCGGAGTTCGCTCCACATCATCGGCTATTTCGAGGAGACGAAACTGCCCCGCATCCATGTCGGCGATCCCGTGCAGATCCGCCTGATGGGTGAAGGATCGACCATTGCGGGGCATGTGCAGAGCATCGCTGGCGGTATCGAGGATCGCGATCGCAATTCGGGCGCGAATTTGCTCGCCAATGTGAACCCGACCTTCAGCTGGGTCCGGCTGGCACAGCGCATCCCCGTCCGCATCACCATCGATCGGCTGCCCGCCGGGATTGCGCTGGTGGTCGGCCGAACCGCGACCGTCGAGATATTGCCGCCAGCGGCACCGGCTCGACCCAAGGGGGTACGGGCATGAGGCGCCACCCGCTTGCCTCTTCCCTCATGGCGGCCTTGCTTGCGGGCTGTGCAGCGGCGGGGCCCGATTATCACAGGCCCGCCACAGCCGTCGCGGAACGCCCCAGTGCGACGGGCGGCTTCGTCAGCGGCTCTTCCCCGGCCTTCGCCTCTGCCCCGCTGCCGGACCATTGGTGGAAGTTGTACAGCGATCCGGTGCTGGACCGACTTGTCGAGGACGCGCTTGCTCATAACACGGACCTGCGCGTCGCCAGCGCCAATATCGCACGCGCCAATGCCGCGCTCGGCCTTGTCGAGCAGGCGCGCCAGCCAAGGACCGAGATCGAGGCCGCGCCCGGCTATGCCCAGCGATCGGCGGAGGAAGAGCTGTTGCCCGGTGCCCCCCTGCCCTCATCCTTCGTCTATTCGGCGCGGGCGGGTATTTCCTATCAGGTCGACCTTGCCGGGCAGATCCGGCGCGCCGTCGAAGCGGCCGGGGCGGATGTCGCAGCGACCCAGGCCGCCTATGACGCGACCCGCGCGACCGTCGTGGCGGATACGACCCGCGCCTATCTCGATGCCTGTGCCGCGGGGCGGGAGATCGGCATCGCGCAGCAGGCGGTAGCCCTTCAGTCGCGCACGACGACCCTGACGCAGCGGCTGATCCGCGCAGGACGCGGCATCGCGCTCGACGCGACCCGATCGCGGGCGCAGGAGGAACAGGTTCGGGCCAGCTTGCCGAGCTTGCTCGGCGCCAAGCAGGTCGCGCTGTTCCGTCTGGCGACGCTGACCGGCCGCCCTCCCGCCGAGTTCGACCGCCAGGTCGCGGCCTGTACGCAGGAGCCCCGTCTCGACCGGGCCATTCCGATCGGCGACGGTGCCGCCCTGCTGCAACGTCGTCCGGACGTGCGCCGGGCCGAATTGGAATTGCACGCCGCCACGGCGAGGATCGGGGTTGCGGAAGCGGAACTCTACCCGCGCATCACCCTCGGCGCCTCGGTGGGCTCGGTCGGCCTGTTGCGCAATGCTCTCGGCAGCGACACCTATAAATTCTCGCTGGGCCCGCTGATCAGCTGGGAGTTTCCGAACCGTGGACGGGTCCGCGCGCGCATCGCCAGCGCGCAGGCCGACGCCGACGCCGCTTATGCCAAGTTCGACGGGACGGTTTTGGCCGCGTTGCGCGAGACCGAAACCGCCCTGACCATTTACGCTCGGGACTTGGATGGCCGTGCGGCCCTAACCGCCGCCCGCGACCAGTCCGCTCGCGCTGCGGCTGATGCCGAACGGCTGTTCAAGGCGGGGCGCACGGGTTTTCTGTCCGTCCTCGATGCCCAACGCACGCTGATCGGCGCAGAGCAGACGCTCGCGGCGGCGGACAGCCGGCTGGCGGCGGACCAGGTCCAGCTATTCCTGGCATTGGGGGGAGGCTGGCAGATTTAGCCTTTCGGCCAAGCAAAACCGGGGGTTTCCCAGATATGGCCGGGCAACCGGAATTCCCGCTTCCAATAAGGATCACCCTGCCGATCAGCTGTGCTACGCTTGATCCGTCGTCCCTGACCGACCGCTCCGCATATTCCAGAGCAGCCCTGCCACGATACACGCAGCCCCGCCGACGAGCACCGACGGTCGGATACCAAGACGGACAGCCGAATGGTCGAGCATCACCTCCCCTCGACCGACGGCGTTGACCAGTCGCGGCACGATTTGCGTGTCGATGAAATATTTCGGGGCCGAGGGCCCCGTCGTCTTTTCCAGCATATAGTCGCGACCGACCGTCATGGCATTTCTCCTTTTTAAATCCGTATCTTAGATTAAATCTGGGATAGCCGCCGCCGCTACAGGGTTAACGACAGGACCCGGCGAATGTTTCGCAAGGAAACGCTCGCCGCCCCCGGCCGGAGATGCCCGATGAAAGCCACTTACAAGCCGTATCGCCTCCCCTCCGGCGGGTGGGGATCGGCCCGATCGGTCGGCAATATCCTGCGCCGGGAGGGCGTGCTCGGCAGCGCCAGCATTGCACTGTCGCGCCACAACAAGGTCGACGGCTATCAGTGCAACAGTTGCGCCTGGGTCAAACCGGCCACGCCGCTCCCCTTCGAGTTCTGTGAGAACGGGGTGAAAGCAGTGGCGTGGGAGTTGACCGCTCACCGCTGCACGCCCGCCTTCTTCGCCGAACATACGGTCAGCGAATTGCTGGGATGGGACGATTATCATCTGGAGCAGCCGGGGCGGCTGACCCATCCGCTGCGCTATGATCCCGCGACCGACAAATATGTGCCGGTATCCTGGGGCCATGCCATCGAGGAGATCGCCTGCGAACTTCGCGCGGTGGACGACAAGCAACACGGCACCGTCTTCTACAGCTCCGGCCGGTTGTCGAACGAAGGTAGCTATCTCTATCAGCTATTCGCCAGGCTTTATGGCAACAACAACCTGCCCGACAGCTCGAACATGTGCCACGAAACGACCTCGGTCGCGCTTCCCGCCAGTATCGGCCAGGGCGTCGGTACGGTCGATCTGGGAGACTTCGCCAAGACCGACTGCCTGATGTTCTTCGGCCAGAATCCGGGGAGCAACTCGCCGCGCATGCTGCACCCGCTTCAGGAAGCCAGTCAGCGCGGGGTGCCGATCATCACCTTCAACCCGCTGCGCGAGCAGGGGTTGGAGCGGTTCCTGAACCCCCAGTCGCCGACCGAGATGCTGACCGGCAAGGATACGCGGATCAGTTCGGACTATCATCAGGTCAAGAATGGCGGCGATCTGGCCGCGATCGCGGGTATCTGCAAGGCGGTGCTGACGCTGCACGACGACGCCCTGGCGGCGGGTGAGCCGCCGATCCTCGACCTCGCCTTTATCGACGAGCACACGCATGGGTTCGCGCGCTTCGCCGACTGGCTGCGGGCGCAGGATTGGGACGTGTTGGAGCGGCGTTCCGGACTGCACCGTGCCGACCTCGAAGCGACGGCACTGATCTATGCCCGTGCGCCGTCGACCATCGGCATTTACGGCATGGGCCTGACGCAGCACCGTGCGGGGGTCGAGACGGTGCAGATGCTGGTCAACCTGCTCCTGATGCGCGGCAATATCGGACGACCCGGCGCGGGCATCTGTCCGGTGCGCGGCCACAGCAATGTCCAGGGCCAACGGACGGTCGGCATCACGGAAAAGCCCGAGCTTTTTCCACTCGACCGGCTGGGTGAGCAATTCGGCTTCGAGCCACCCCGCAAGGCGGGGTACAACACGGTCGAAGCGTGCGAGGCGATCCTCGAAGGGCGGGTGAAGGCGTTCTTCATGCTGGGCGGCAATTTCGCCCGTGCCATCCCGGACCAGGGCCGGATGGAGCCTGCCTGGCGGCGGATGCGGCTGACCGTCAACGTCCTGACCAAGCTTAACCGCACCGCCCTGCTCCCCGGCGAGATCAGCTATATCCTGCCGGTGATCGGGCGGCTGGAGATAGACGAGACGGCGGCCGGGCAGCAGGCGCTGTCGATGGAAGACACGTCTGGCTGCGTACACGGCAATCGCGGAATCCGCACACCGGCCTCTCCGCATCTCATCAGCGAGATCCGGCTGCTATGCGAACTTGCCAAACAGGTGTTCGAGCCCAACCCCAAGGTGCGGTGGGACGATTATATGACCGACTATGCCGAGATCCGGCGGGAGATTGCCCATACGCTCCCCGACAATTTCCATGACTATGAAACACGCATGTGGGAGCCCGGCGGCTTCCAGCGCGACCTGCCGGCCAAGCGGCGCGAATGGCAGACCGATACCGGCCGCGCCAATTTCGTTACGCCTGAGGCACTCGACGAAGACCTCGATATGCCGGACGTCGGCCATGACGTGCTGCGGTTGATGACATTGCGCAGCAACGACCAGTTCAACACCACCGTCTATGGCTATAGCGATCGTTTCCGGGGCATCGACGGCATCCGCAACATCGTGCTGATGAACCGCTCCGACATCGAACGCCGGGGCCTGAGGGTCGGGCAGGCGGTGACGTTGCGCACCGTCGCCGATGACGGGGTCGACCGGCATTTGTCGGGGATGATCGTCGTTGCCTATGACATCCCGGTCGGATGCATCGGCGGCTATTATCCCGAGTGCAACGTCCTGATGCCGGTGTGGCATTATGCCGTGGGCAGCAAGACGCCCGCCGCCAAATCCATTCCCGTGACGGTCGAGAGCGACGGGGATGCGATAGTCGAGCCGGGCATGGAGGATCGTTCGACGGCATGACCGGCATAACCGGTCTTTTGGGAAGCCGAGCCCAGGCATGCGGTCCTCGCTCACAGCAAGGGATTTCGAGCCTAGCACGTTGATTTTGCGCATTTCGGCGGATGCAAGCCCGTCACGCCCACCGGCCTGAATCGACGCGTGGCAGGCCCTTTGCAAATCGCTTGCTATTCGTAGGGCTTAGTCCATACATTACGATTTGATGACGCTTACCATCCCCGACATGTCACGGGACCGCCGGATAGAAGATCCGACAAATCTCTGGATTATTCATCCAGCGGCGCGCTTTCTTTTGCCCTGGTTCATCGCGCGCGGAATTTCGGCCAATGCCGTTTCCCTGGCCGGGCTGGCTTTGGGCACGTTAGCGGCGCTGGCCTACACCCAGTGGGAAATGTGGCCTTTCGCCTTGGTCGGCTTGCTGCTGTCGGTCGGCTGGCTTGTCGCCGACGGCCTGGACGGGATGATCGCGCGGGCCACGGGCACCGCCAGTCCGCTGGGGCGCGTGCTGGACGGGTTGTGCGATCACGGTGTCTTCATCCTGATCTATGTTTCTCTGGCCTTGTCGATCGGCACATTGGAAGGCTGGGCGCTGGCCGTGGCGGCAGGCATTGCGCACATGGTCCAGTCCAACATGTACGAGAGCGAGCGGGCCCGCTTTCACCGTCGTCGCAACGCGGTGGCGATGATCGCCCCTCCGACTCCGAGCCGCAATCCGTTGGTTCGACTTTATGACCTTTGCTGGGGACTATTGGATCGGGTCGCCGCGCGGTTCGATTATGTGCTGGGGCAGCACCCTGCGCCCTCCGAGTTTGCGGCAAGATATGCCGCTCAGGCCGTTGGGCCTATGCGACTGATGAGCCTGTTGTCCGCCAATGTGCGGGTCTACGCGATTTTCCTTGCCTGCCTTTTCGCCAATCCCCGCCTGTTCTGGTGGTTTGAACTCATCCCACTGAACGTCATCCTCATCTTCGGACTTTTCCAGCACCGCATCGTCGAAAATCGTCTGAGTGCAGTACCGGCAGATCCTTTTCTGGCAAATAAGAGGGAATAAGAAATAATGTCGGCCATTAATATCGCTATCGTTGGAATAGGAAACTGCGCCAGTTCTCTCGTGCAGGGTCTTTCCTATTATCGCGAGGGCGCAAATGAGACCGTCGGGCTCATGCATTGGGACCTTGGCGGGTATAAGCCGAGCGATATCCGCGTCGTCGCGGCTTGGGACGTCGATCAACGGAAAGTCGGCAAGGACGTATCAGAGGCGATTTTCGCCAAGCCCAATTGCACCGCCGTCTTTTGCGAAACCGTGCCTGCCACTGGGACCAAGGTACGGATGGGGCATGTGCTTGACGGCGTCGCCGAACATATGTCGGATTATGACGACAATCGGACATTCCTGCTCGCGCATGAAAAGGAGGCGTCCAAAGCGGAAGTGGTCGCCGCCCTGCGCGAGACCAAGACCGATGTGCTGATGAACTATCTGCCGGTGGGTTCGCAGGCCGCCAGCGAGTTCTACGCCGAATGCGCGCTCGAGGCGGGTGTGGCGTTCGTGAACAATATTCCCGTGTTCATCGCGAGCGACCCCATCTGGGCGGAGCGCTTCACCCAGGCTGGCGTGCCGATCATTGGCGACGACATCAAGGCGCAGCTCGGTGCCACCATCGTTCATCGCGTGCTGACCGATCTGTTCGCCAAGCGGGGCGTCAAGCTGGAGCGGACCTATCAGCTCAACACCGGGGGCAACACCGACTTCCTGAACATGTCCAATCATCGCCGCCTCGCCTCCAAGAAAATCTCGAAGACCGAGGCGGTGCAGTCGGTCGCTGCGGAGCGGCTGCATGACGACAATGTTCATATCGGCCCGTCCGACTATGTGCCCTGGCAGAACGACAACAAGATCTGCTTCCTGCGGATGGAAGGGACGATGTTCGGCGGTGTGCCGATGAACCTGGAATTGCGACTGTCCGTCGAGGACAGCCCGAACAGTGCCGGTGTCGCCATTGATATGATCCGGTGCGCCAAGCTGGCGAAGGATCGCGGTTTGGCGGGGCCGATCGACGCGGCATCGGCGTATTTCTGTAAGCATCCGCGTTTTCAGATGACGGATGACCTGGCGGCCCAGGCCGTCGATGAGTTCATTGCCGAAGCGGCGGAATGATCGAAACCGGTATCGTTCTCGCGGCAGGCGAAGGCTCCCGCCTTCGCGCTGTCGCTCCGCTCAAGCCCCTTTGCCTGGTGGACGGGCGAACACTGCTTGCCCATGCCGTGTTCGGTATGGCGCAGGCAGGGCTGGCGCGAACGGTCGTGGTCGTCGGCTATGAGGCAGAGACGATCGAAGCCTATGTCGCGGCGCAGGACTGGCCCATCGAGGTCGAAACAGTACGGGTGAAGGATCATCGGCATCCCAATGGCTCGTCATTGCTGGCGGCCGAACCGCTGCTGAACGGTGAGGAGGCGATCCTTGCGATGTGCGACCATCTGGTCGAACCCGCCTTTTATCGGCGAATGGCCGCCGCCGATACGGGCGGCGGCGCGTCGCTCGGGATCGACCGTCGGATCGATAGCGATTGGATCGATCTTGACGACGTGACGTGCGTTCAGACGGAGGGCGACCGCTTGGTCGGCATCGGCAAGGGTCTCGCCCTCTATGACTGCTTCGATACGGGGGTGTTCAAGGTCGGCAAGGGCCTTTTCGACGCGCTCCGCGGATTGGACAGGCCATCGCTCACCGAGGGAATGCGGTGCCTCGTAACCGACCGGGCCGCTGGCATCACGGATTGCAGCGATCTGGGATGGATCGATGTGGACGATGAGCGGGCATGGCGCATCGCAGAAACATGGATGGCGTCAAGTCGTCTTGGGGGTAGTCGACGCTTAAGTGTTCCGTCCCGGCATCTGATGGATCGGATCGACGATGAACCGGCCTTGCTCTGACGTACAGACTTTTAGGGTCGATCGACATTCAGTATTGCGTCTTCTTCCCCTCTCCCCTGGACAGGGGAGAGGGTTAGCGAAGCTTGCCAGCCTGCTGGCTAGCGTAGCTTGGGTGAGGGGTTGAGCGAGCCCAAAGGCTCGCGCGCTCGCCAAGCGAGCGCCCACCCCTCACCCAGCTCCGACTAGGCCTTTGCTTTCGCAAAGACCAAGTCTGCGCAACCCTCTCCCCTCTACGAGGGGCGAGGGAGGGAAAGGCATTGCTGAATGGCGATCGGCCCTAGGTTGTATTCGTAGGGTAGGAGGCCGCTGGGCTCTTGAGTTATAGGCGGCCATGAAGGTTGTGACCGCCGGTATCGATCCTGTTTGCGGCCTATGCCATGGCCGGTCAGGCCTTTGCTTCGTTGATGACATGAACCTGCGTGAATTCGTGGAAGCCCTCCTCCGCGAATTCGACGCCCAGCCCCGATTGTTTCGCGCCGCCGAACGGAATGCTCGGGCCGAAATCGAGATGTTTGTTGATCCAGACCGTGCCCGCCTCCATGCGCATGGCGAGGTCACGTGCCGCATCGCGGTCGGACGACCAGATCGAGCCGCCCAGTCCCATATCGGACGCGTTGGCGCGTGCCAGCGCGTCTTCGGGATCGTCATAGCGGATGACGGGAAGCACGGGGCCGAACTGCTCCTCGTCCACCAGCCGCGCACCGTCGTTGATGTCGCGCACGATGGTCGGCCGGATGAAATAGCCGGGCCGGTCCAGCACTTCGCCCCCGGCGATGATCGTGCCGTCCGATCGCGCCGCTTCGATGATTGCCTTCACCTTGTCATATTGTGCCCGGTTCTGGAGCGGCCCGATCTGTGCGCCCTGCTTCAGACCGTCATCGACAACGGCTTCTTCGGCGAGCTTGGCCAGTTCCGCGCAGAGCGCATCATAGATGTCGGCATGGGCATAGACGCGCTTGATGGCGATGCAGACCTGTCCGGCGTTCAGGAACGCACCGCCGAAAATGCCCGTCGCCGCCTTCACCGGGTCGGCATCGGGCAGGACGATCGCCGCGTCGTTGCCGCCCAGTTCCAGCGTGAGGCGCTTGACCGACGCCGCCGCGCTCTCCATCACCTTCCGACCGGTCGCGGTCGATCCGGTGAAGCTGATCTTCGCGATATCGGGATGCGACGTCAGACGAGTGCCCAGATCGTTCTGATCGGTGATGACGTTGACCACGCCGGGTGGGAAGATCCCGGCCATCATCTCGCCCAGGCGCAGCGTCGACAGCGGCGTGGTGGGCGCCGGTTTGATGACCAGCGTATTGCCCGCCAGCAGCGCCAAAGGCAGTTTGAAGGCTACGATCAGCACCGGGAAGTTCCAGGGGATGATTGCGCCGACCACCCCCAGCGGGCGACGATGCCGTTCGACCCGGCGGCTGTCATTGTCCTCCAACACCCCGACCGGCAGGTCATGGGTCGCGAGCTGGCGAATGAAGGCGATGCTATAGGCGATCTCGGCGGTGGCTTCGCTCAATGGCTTGCCCTGTTCCTGGGTCAGCAGACGCGCCAAGCTTTCCGCATGCACCTCGATGCAATCGGCAAGATCGAGGATCAGCGCGCGTCGCTCCGCGATCGGGGTCTTCGCCCAGGCCGGAAAGGCCCGCTTCGCCGCCCCGACCGCTTCATCCAACTGCCCTGCCGAGGCGCGCGGGCATAAGGCCAGCACCTCCTCGGTCGCGGGGTTGATGACCTCCATCCTATCCGCGCCATCGACCAAATGACCGTCGATCAGAAGCCGGTAACCAGGCATATCCCATCCTCCTGCATAGTCGTCGACGTCGGCCACCTGGCGAAGGGAACGTCGAGGAATTTCAGGAAGGCTAAGAAGCTTTCGGTCCATCCCCTAGAGCCAAATCCGGCCTTAAGAGTGGTACCAGTTGGGGCGGCCTAGCGCCGCTGGCCGACCACCGTGGCGACACGGGTAAAGGCTTCGCGGATCGCCTCCTCCGACAGCCCGGTATAACCAAGTACCAGCGAGCGTTCGCGAAAGCGGCCGGGGTTGCCATATTCCTGCGTCGCGGCGCCCGCGAACGGATACAGACCGACGCCGCAGTTCAGCGCGATACGCTGCATGTCATTCGCGGCGGGAAGATCGGGTGGCAGCGTCCACATCATGTGCATCCCGCATTCGCGCCCCATCAGCACGCCGCCGGGGAAATGCTCTTCGATCGACCGGATCACTTGGTCGCGCGCGCCCATATAGGACCGGCGGATTCGGCGCAGATGGCGGAGAAACGCGCCTTCCTTCAGGAAATCCGCGATCACCGCCTGTTCCAGCCATGGTGCGCCATGGTCGGTCAATGTCTTCACCAATCGCGCCTGATCGAGAAGATGACGCGGCATCACCGCATAACCCACTCTCAGCCCCGCGCCGATCGATTTGGAGAAGGTGCCGAGATAGATGACGTGACCCCGGCGATCCAGTCCGGCCAGCGCGGTCAGTGGCGGTCCGTCATAGCGGAAGTCGCTGTCATAATCATCCTCGATGACATAGCTGCCCGTCTGATAGGCCCAGTCGAGAAGGTGCAGCCGCCGGTCGAGGCTGAGCGTGCAGCCGGTCGGAAACTGGTGGGACGGCGTCACATAGACGAGATTGCCCATGAAGCTTTCGAGTTGCGAGACGACGATACCCTGTTCGTCGACGTCGATCGGACGGATGCTGGCACCATAGCTGCCGAAGAGAAAGGCCGCACCCTGGTAACAGGGATTCTCGACCGCCACGCTCGCCTTCGTACGATCGGTGATGAAGATGCGGGCGAGCAGGTTGAGCGCTCCCTGGATGCCGGAGGTGACCATGATCTGATCGGCGCTGGCTTCCATCCCGCGCGTTTCGCCCAGATGCGCCGCGATCGCCTCGCGCAGCGCGGCCAGTCCACGCGGATCGCTATATTCGGTCTGGATGCCATGGGCATAAGCGAGATGCCGCGCGATCGTGCGTTGCCAGAAGCTGGTCGGGAAACTGTCGGGGCGCGGTCGTCCGACAAAGAAATCGAACTGCGGCCGCGATCGCCTTTCGTGCCACAACCGGGGCGCCCGCCCGGAAAAGCTGGGATTCTTGCCCAACCGGAGCCGCTTGCGGCTGGGCTGAACCGATGAATGGCCATTGCGCAGCAGGACGGTCGCGTCGGGCAGCCGGTCATTGACGAAGATGCCCGCCTTGGCCCGCGAGGTGATATAATCCTCTGCGGCGAGGCGTTCATAGGCCAGCGTCACGGTGTTGCGGGCGATGCCCAGCTGGTCCGACATGCTGCGCGTAGAGGGCAGTCGCTTGCCCGCGGCCAATGTGCCTTGCAGGATCTGATCGCGGACCGCCTCGTAAATCTGCACCTGCAGCGATCGCTCGTCTTCGCGGTCGATACGAATGATCAGGTTCATCGTCATCGTCAGGCATGCCTTCGCTACCCCAGCTGCACCGATCCTATCGCACGGTCGCGCCAATGATAGAGCCGTCAGCATCTGGCACCATCATCTTCAGCTATACTGGCCCTACCGACTGGCCAAGTCGCTCTTCATCCTCACCGCACAGCTTATCGGGCTGGACTCATTGAGCGGAGAATCCCATGTCCATCTATCTCAGTATGCAGCGTGTGCGCTTTTCCAGCCCGGACGGATACGAGAAGTTCAAGGTCATTTTCGCCGATACGCGCAATCACCTGATGAAGCTGCCCGGCTTCCTCCATCTGACGTGGTGGGTCCATCCCGAAGACCCGACCTGGTTCAACGAGGTCAGCTTCTGGGTGAACCGCGCGGCGCTCAAGGACTGGCACCAGGCGACCTACCACAAGCATGCCAAGGCATGGGCGGCGCGTGGTGCGATCATGGAAGACATCATCACCAATTTCGAACTGACCAACACGCGGCTTCTCCGCGTATGCCCCAATTGCGGGCTGGTCGAGGACAAGGCGTTCGAGCTGCAGGAGGAGCAGAAGGTTCTCGCCGAACCCTGCCCCCAGTGCAATTTCAACTTCCCCGTCATGCCGAACACGCCGAGCAGCTTCGCCGTGTTCAAGGATGTGCCGCTCCTCGCGGAGACCATCTCGCTGACCGCCCCGTCGATGGAGGCGTGAACGGCGGAGAAGGCGGTCGAATGTGGCCATCTGGCCCCATCAAAAAGGCCAGGGATGGCGCTAGGCCGTCGGTCGTGATGCTCTGATAGTCAAGCCTGGTCGACGTTCGGGGGGAACCGAATGGTTTTCCCGATCGGCCGGTTACGGTTCAATCTCGTTCAAGGGAGATTTGGCATGGCAACGCAGTTGGCGGCGCAAGTGCAGGAATTGCCGCGTTACGCGGTTCATGGCGGCGTGCAGAACGAACCCAATGACAAATGGCTGCCGTTCGAATGGGTCGAGCCCCGTTTCGGCATGCAGGTGCACGGCGAATATGTGGTGACCCGGCCCGAGGGTATGTCGGGATCGCTGTCGGCCGGTTTCTGGCGCACTGGCCCCACCGCGCCGGGCGCGACGGCGGATGGGTCGCATACCATCGTCTATTCCTCGCCCCTGGGCGACGAAGTCGCCTGCGTGATCGACGGCACCGCCGTGCTCACCGTCCTTTCCACCGGCAAGCGCTACAAGGTCGGCCCCGGTTCCATCATCAACTCGCCCAAGGGGCTGGAAGTGCAGTGGGAGATCGAGGGACCATCGTTCAAGAAATGGTGGTGCATCTGGAACGGCAGCGAACCGACGGGCAACGCGCCGCAGGATCTGCTGATCGCGCACACCAGCGACAATCCCGCCGATTGGCTGGAATATCATTTCGACGAACCCGCCGAAGGCCCCCTGGTCGCAGGCGAACTCTATTTCCTGCGCTCCGGCGGTTCGACGGGCACGATGATGAGCGGCGTCTGGCGGTCGGGCAAGGGCATCGCGGGCAGCGATGTCGATGAAAAGGGCGCACTCAAGACCCCCTATACCGGCGTGCTGGGCGACGAGACGATCCTGCTGCTCGAAGGCGAGGTCGAGGTGGTGGAAACCGACACCGGCAAGGTCCACAATTTCAAGGCGGGCGATACGATCGGCCTGTCTTCCGGCATGCACATCACATGGACGTCGAAGGGCCCCTTCTCGAAGAAGCTGTGGGTCATCACGCGGGACGTACTGCCCGAATAACGCCGGGATCGCGGTGACGGGTGGCGGGACCTCTGGGGCCGCCACTCCGGTCCGGCAGACGCCGTCCGCAGGGGCGAACGCATCATCATGGATTCAGGCCGACGCCTCCTCCCGCCAGGCGCAGCGGCAATTCAACAATCAAGGTGGGAAGCCCGAGAGACCGCATCGATGCGGCGTGATCGTGGAGAGGATCGAACGTATGACCGGCCTATCGGCATCGGTCGCCGTCCCTGATTACAGGAAGGCGGTCGAGGAATTCTGCATTGAACGCGAGCGGGCGCGCCTTTCGGGCCATCTGTCGGACGGCATCAACGCCTGTGTCGAATGCTGCGACCGCTATGCCGATAGCGACGATGTGGCGCTCATCACGATCGCGGCGGATGGCACACGCCGTGATCATGGCTTCGCCGCGTTGCGCGACCTGTCGGCGCAAGTCGCGCATATGCTGGTGGCGCACGGCGTCCGGCCCGGCGACGTCGTAGCGGGACTGTTGCCGCGAAGGCTGGAGCTGGTCGCGACGATCCTGGGCGTGTGGCGTATCGGGGCGACCTATCAGCCGCTGTTCACCGCCTTCGGCCCCAAGGCGATCGCGCATCGGCTGGGTATCGGAAACGCCGTGCTGGTCGTGACGGACAGCGCCAATCGCCCGAAGCTGACGGACATCGCGCAATGTCCACCGATTGCGGTCGTCCGCACCCCGGAAGAGCCGCTCGTGGCGGGCGACATCGACTTCCAGGCCCAGGTGGCTGGGATGTCTACCGATTTCGAGCCGGTCCTGCGCACGGGCAACGATCTTTTCCTCATGATGTCGACATCGGGGTCCACCGGCCTCCCCAAAGGCGTGGGTGTGCCCCTGAAGGCGCTGATCGCGATCGGCGCCTATATGCGATGGGCGATAGACCTGCGAGCGGAGGACCTTTTCTGGAATATCGCGGATCCCGGCTGGGCCTATGGTCTCTATTACGGGATCACCGGGCCGCTGCTGCTCGGCCGGGCGACGATCCTGCATGATGGCGTCTTCTCCGCTGAGGCCGCCATCGATCTTATCGCCCGGCTCGGCGTCACCAATCTCGCCGGTTCGCCCACCGCGTATCGCCTGCTGATGGCGGGGGGCGGCGCGGCCGCTTCCAAGATAAAGGGCATGCTGCGCGTCGTCAGCAGTGCGGGCGAGCCGCTGAATCCCGAAGTCATCCGGTGGTTCGATGCCCAGCTCGCCGTGCCCGTGCACGATCATTACGGCCAGACGGAAACCGGCATGCTCGTGAACAACCATCACGGCCTGTCGCACGCCGTCCGCATCGGCTCGGCCGGAGTTGCGATGCCCGGTTATCGGGTCGCGGTGCTGGATGAGGACGGCCACGAACGGGGCTTCTGCGAACCGGGCGAACTGGCGATCGACATCGCCCGGTCTCCCCTCTTCTGGTTTGACGGCTATTGGCAACAACCCACGCCCGCCATCCGTGGCGGCTATTACCGGACGGGGGATACGGTGGAGCTGGGCCCCGACGGCAGTGTCAGCTTCATCGCGCGTGCCGACGACGTCATCACCTCATCGGGCTATCGGATCGGCCCCTTCGATGTCGAAAGCGCATTGATCGAACATCCCGCCGTGATGGAGGCCGCGGTCATCGGCGTGCCGGACCCGGACCGCACCGAGCTGGTCAAGGCCTTCATCGTCCTGAACGCGGGATTTGCGCCAACGCCAGCGCTGGCCGAGGCCCTGAAAGCGCATGTCAAAACCCGACTGTCCGCGCATGCCTATCCCCGGCTGATCGCGTTCCTGTCGGAACTGCCGAAAACCCCCAGCGGCAAGATACAACGCTTCATGCTGCGCGCCATGGAACAGGACCAGAGCTGAACTGGCCCCATCAAAAAGCGGCGAACAGGTCCTAAGAAGAGGGGCAGATATCCGGCACCTTGATCCCTGGCACCAGCGTTCGGGGCTGTGCGACAGGATCCACGCACCCCTTTATCCCTGACTGCTGATGCCCAGGCGCAACGGGTCACCAATGCACTCAGATGCAGTGACCTTATCAGGGAGCTTCACATGAAAAGGGTCGGGGGCATCAGCATTCTCGCCATCGCGACATGCACGGCAATGCCGGCATCCGCGCAGGATGCGAGCAAGGCGCAGACACAGGCCGGAGGATTGGAGGAGATCGTCGTGACCGCCACCAAGCGGTCGGAGAACCTCCAGGACGTTCCGGTTGCCGTGTCGGCCATTTCGTCGTCGGAACTCGCCGCCCAGGGCGTGTTCGACACGTCGGACCTGAACGGTTCGATGCCCAATCTGCAAGTGTCATCGGCTTATGGTTCGCAGCAGCCCAACTTCACCCTGCGCGGTATCGGTGTCGGCACCGAACTCAGCGCAAGCGCGGCATCGCCGGTCGGCGTCTATGTCGACGAGGTCTATCAGACCTTCCGCGCGAGCCAGGGGCAGCAACTCTATGATCTGAACCAGGTCGAAGTGGTCCGCGGGCCCCAGGGGACGCTCTATGGCCGCAACACGACGGGCGGTGCGATCAACTTCATCACCCGCAAGCCCGCTCTGAAGGGCGATAATGGGTATCTGACGGTGGGCTATGCCAATTACGACCGCTGGAACTTCGAAGGCGCGGTCGAACTGACCCCCGTCGAAGACCGGTTCGGTATCCGCATCGCGGGCACCTATGTCAAAATGGATCCCTATATCCATAATCTGATGCCCGCCGGTCTGAACAAGACGGCGGCAGGCGGTGCGTCCGGGCGGAATTTCGCGACGGGTCGCGATCCGGGCGGCGATGAGAGCTATGCGTTTCGCGGCACGATGCGGTTTAAGCCGGTCGACGCGCTCGACATCACGCTGAAGGGCTATGCGTCCAAATCGACCGGAGGCGCGGCGGCCTCTCTCGGTGCTGGCCCGTACAAGTCCAATCCGGGCCTGTTCGACTATGAAAACCCGAATTTCATCCTTTCGCCCCTGTTCCAGGCACTGGGTTCCAAGGGCGCCGGTCTACTGCCGAGCAGCTACAGCCGGGCGGGACTGTCGGATACCGAGATCGAACAGGATACCGTCGGCCGCGCCGTTACCCGCACCGAGGGGGCGGTGTTGACGGTGAAGGCCGACCTTGCCGACCGGCTCAGCCTCACCTCGATCACGGGCTATGATTCCGGCCTCTATCTCCAGACACAGACGGATTGCGACAGCGGCCCGCTGCGCCTCTGTTCGAACGGCTATCGGTCCGATTTCAAGGCCTTCAATCAGGATATGCGGCTCGATTACAGCAGCGGCCCGTTCAAGATGATCGCGGGCGCCTATTATGGCTGGGATTCAGTCACGTCGAACAACGCCATCGACATCTTCAACCTGCTGAGCGACGTCCGTGCCGCCGTCGGCCTGCCCTCGACCTGGTTCAACCCGGCGGGCGGCTTCAACGGAAAGGTGTTGTCGGCCGGTTCGGTGCCGACCGGCATTATGGGCAAGCAGCATTTCCGGCAGGAGCGCGAAAGCTGGGCCGTCTATGGCGAAGGCAGCTATGAAATCACCCCGACGGTGAAGTTCACGGCGGGCCTGCGCTACACGACCGACATCACCCGATATCGCGATGGCATCACCACCTATTATGACGACGCGGGCAATGCGCGAATGCTCGCCGTTTCCGCCTATGGCGCGCCCTATTTCCTGTCGCCGGTCTATAACGAGGCCGGTGCCGTGGTGATCCCGGCAACCGGGGGGAGCGTGCCCGGCGGCATCAACAAGGACGGCAAGACCAGCCGCATCTCGGGCCGCGCCATCCTGGACTGGAAGCCGGTGGACGGCGTCATGCTGTATGCCAGCTACAGTCGCGGCTATCGCGCCGGAACGTTCAACGGCCTCGCCTATATCAGCTCGCCGCAGGTCTATTTCGTCAAACCGGAAGAAGTGAACGCCTATGAGGTGGGGTTCAAGACCCGGTTTCTTGACAACCGGCTTCAGGTCAATGGCAGCTTCTTCTATTATGATTACAAGAACCAGCAGAGCCAGGTCGTCGACCAGAGCGTGACGGCGAACGTCATCACGCTCGACGGCACGATGAAGGGGCTGGAACTGGATGTCGAATTCGCTGCCACCAATCGCCTGACGCTCAGCGCATCGCTCGGCCTGCTCGACAGCAAGTATAAGGATTTCGATCAGGCAAGCTGCGCGGCGCTGAACCTCAGCGGCCTGTATCCGGCACAGAAAGGGTCTTGCGTACAATCGGGCGCGGGTAGTGTCAGCGTCGGCGGCAACCCCTTCCCCTATGCACCGAAGTCGTCGATCAACCTGGGCTTCGACTGGGATGCGGCGGATGTCGGGGCTGGCACGATCAAGATACATGGCGACACCGCCTATTCGGGCCGCTTCTATTACGACTCGTTCAAGGACTATAGTCGCGGTGTCCTGAAGAACCTTGCGACGGGCCTCTATACAAATGGCGAGGGCGATTATTGGGTGTTCAACAGCCGTATCAGCTATGTGACGGATCGCTACACCCTTTCGGTATGGGGCAAGAACCTGTCGAACAGGCTCTATTTCCCGGGCGGCTATCCCAATGAGGGCATCACCGGAGCGGGCTATCTGGTTCGGGCCCTGCCCAGGACCTTCGGCGTGGAAGCCACTGTTCGCTTCTGACGACAGGGGGGATCGCACCGCGATCCCCCCTTCCCCAACGACCTTCCTATTCTGTCACTGGAGTATTCTTGTCGTGAAGACCCGCGCCGCCGTCGCCTTCGAAGCGAAGAAGCCGCTCGAAATCGTCGAACTCGATCTGGAAGGACCCAAGGCCGGGGAGGTCCTGGTCGAGATCATGGCGACCGGCATCTGCCACACCGACGCCTATACGCTGGACGGCCTGGACAGCGAAGGCATCTTCCCCAGCGTGCTCGGCCATGAAGGCTGCGGCATCGTGCGCGAGGTGGGCGCGGGCGTGACCAGCGTCGTGCCGGGCGACCATGTCATCCCGCTCTACACCCCCGAATGCCGCCAGTGTAAGTCGTGCCTGTCGGGCAAGACCAACCTGTGCACCGCGATCCGCGCGACGCAAGGCAAGGGGCTGATGCCCGACGGCACGACCCGGTTCAGCTACAAGGGCCAGCCGATCTTCCATTATATGGGCTGCTCGACCTTCTCGAACTTCACCGTCCTGCC